>JAPPCX010000053.1 GCA_028875655.1 Chloroflexota bacterium
ATTTCGCTTGCGCCCTCATCACCCTCAGGGCCGCAGGGTTATTAGGATAGGCTCTAAGAGGAAATGAGCAGAATTGAGCGGGAAAACGCCCTTTTCCTCACCCGGAGGCCACGCCATGATTGACACCTTGCGCAAACCCCTCGGCGTCCTCGCTCTGCTCGCCGGGCTGGCGATGCTAAGCGCCCATTATGTTGCCGTCGCTTACTCGCTCCCCGCTGCGCTCTGGCATGCCGTCGCCATCCTCGTCATCGTGCCCCTTACCCTGGCCATCCTGGTCAACGTTGCGGACTCTCTGCGCCTTCGCCGCGATTCTTCAGTGCACTTGCGACAACTGCCGCGGGACGCCATCACCGTCGCCGCCGCTTTTATCCTGATCATGTTTGTGCACAACTACCTGCTCTTCACAGTTCCACACGCTGAGGATAATCCCGGCCTGTGGACATACCTGGACCCGGCTGCCGTCGTCATCCTCGCCTGGGAGGGCATCGCCCTGCTGCGTTCCAGCAGCCGACCGAACTGATGACTGGTTGACGCGCGCCGCCAGTTGTCATTCCGAGACGCAAAGCGCCGTGGCAATCTCACAGCCGTAGCAACAACCATCCTCGCAACGGTATTGCCGCGCTTCGCTCGCAATGACAGCTTTGCCAAAGCTGTTCCGCCCGGGGCTACCCTTGCGCCAGGGCCGGAATAATGTGCTCCCCAAAGGCCCGCACTTCGGTCTCCGGCGGCGCGAACGTGAGGCAGGGCATCAGGTAGATCTGGTTCACGCCGTGCTGCGCCATCTCCCGGATGCGCTGGGTGCAGTGCTCCGGCGTTCCGACCAGTCCCATGGCGTCGCACAGCTGGGTGTTCACGTCGTCGCTGACGAACTGGGTAAGCTCGATGGCCTCATCCCAGTTGGGGGCGTGGCCCAGGTCGGGATAGACGCCCCGCACCGCCTGCGGAATCTCGTAGTCGGGCACTTCGATGTCCGAGTAGGGTATCCAGTTCGGTCCTCCCCATAGCAGTCCCCAATGCACCGACACCGGACGGGCCAACCGCCGCGCCTCGTCGTTGGAGTCCGCTACACACGTGCGTACCGCGAACACTACGTCCAGGTCGTCCAGCGTCCTGCCGCTGCGTTTCGCTCCCGTCTCCAGGTGCTCCAGCGCCTTGCCAACGATGCCGGGCGTGTAGCCGACCAGCACCAGCGCGCCGTCGGCTACCTCGCCGGCCAGTTCCAGCGAACGCGGCCCTGATGCGGCCATCAGCACCGGCACGCCGGCGCCCCCGTCGCTGCCGGCGAAGTCCAGGCGGTTGGTCGTCCCGCCGTAGTCCACTGAGTCACCGGTCAGCAACGCCTTCACTTCCATGACGCACCGGCGCATCTGCCGCAGCGTCGCCGGACGCCGGCCGATGGTGCTGGCCGAGGTGTAGCCGGTACCGATGATGAACTTGGTGCGGCCGGGCGCGATTTCCGCGACCGTCTGCGCCGCGCCGGCCAGCACCGAAGGGATGCGGCCGAAGGGATTGGTCACCGCCGGGAACAAGCGCAGCCGGCTGGTGGCGCTGGCCGCCAGGCCCATGGTGACGAAGGTGTCCCGGCAGATCATCTGGCTGTCCAGGATGCCCGCGCCGTCGAACCCGGCGTCCTCAATCTTCCCGATTAGTTCCAGGAGTTCCGGCATGGGCGACGTGCCCGGCACGCGCATTGAAATCTTAATTCCGTCCGACATAGGTTTCGCCTCGCTTGGTACAAAACTGGTCTGTGAGCATTGATTGCGGGGTATCAGTATAGCAATCCATGGTCACAGTGACCGTGGGGCAAAGAAATCGGCGACGGCTCACAGCGGAGCCGTCGCCGTCGATTTGCTGCCGGGGCCCCGTGTGCGGGCTAACGCAGCCGCCGCAACCGGGGGTCCAGAGTGTCGCGCAGCCAGTCGCCGAAGAGATTGAGGGCCATCACCACGATGGTGATTGCGAGGCCGGGCATCAGAGATAGCCACCAGAGGTCCAGCAGGTTGTTGCGGCCCTCGGACACCATAATGCCCCACGCCGGTTCTCCCGGAGGCACGCCAACGCCGAGGAAGCTCAGCGACGCTTCCAACAGGATGGTCTGACCGACCAGCAGGCTGATAATTACCAGCACCGTGTTCACCACGTTGGGGAAGATGTGCCGCCACATGATGACGTGGCTGGGCACTCCCGCCACGACGGCTAGGGTAACGAAGTCGCGTTCCTTGATGCTCAGCACCTCGCCGCGCACCTGCCTGGCGAACCGAGCCCACACCGTAGCCATGATGGCGATGACCACGTTCTGGATGCCGGCACCACCCTGGATCGCCACGATGATGAGCGCCAGCAGGATGGTGGGGAAACCCATGACGCCGTCGCAGACCCGCATGAGTAGCGCGTCCACCTTGCCGCCGATGTAGCCCGACGCGACGCCCAGGGCCGTACCCACCAGCGCGCCGAAGCCCAGCGAAATCAGGCTGATGAAGGCCGAAATCCGCGCGCCGTAGATGAGCCGGCTGAGTATGTCCCGGCCCAGCAGGTCAACGCCCAGCGGATTCTCCGAAGTGGTGAACGGGGCGATGCGCTGCACGCCCTTGAGCACGTCCGGCTCCTGCGGGTCGTAGGGCGCGAGCCAGGGAGCGAACAACGCGCATACCAAGAGCACCAACAGCACGATGGTGGGTATCCACGGGATTCGCGCCGCTCGCAGCCGGCCGACACCATTCCAGGTGCTGCCCAGCGCCGCTCTCGTCGTTGCGGTTTGTACTGCCATGGTCAGGCTCCGTTACTGGTACCGGATGCGCGGGTCCACGTAGGCGTAGAGGATGTCCACTACCGTAGACAAGAAAACGTAGAGGAACCCGGAGGTCAGAATCGTCGCCATGATGACCGCGGTGTCCCGCTCTCGTATGGCGTCCAGCATCAGGCGACCGAGGCCCGGCCACGCGAAGACCACCTCGACCACGATGGCGCCGTTGAGCAGTCCGGCGAAGCTCACGCCGCCGAAAGTCAGCACCGGTATGATCGCGTTCTTCAGCGCGTGCTTGAAGATGACCAGGCGTTCCTGCAAACCCTTGATGCGGGCGAACTTCACAAATTCGCTGTCCAGCACTTCCAGCATGCTGGAGCGGGTGAGCCGCATGAACCCGGCCATCACGAACAGCGAGATGGCGATGCCGGGCAGGATGTAATGGTCGATGCCGCCGCGTCCGTAGGTGGGCAGCCATTTCAGTTGCGCGCCGAAGAACATAATCAGCATGATGGCAACCCAGAACTGGGGGGCCGACATGCCGATGATGGCCAGCAGCTTGCTCAACTGGTCGAATATGGTGTTTCGTTTGACCGCCGCGAGCACGCCTAACGGTATGCCGAGAATCATGGCGATGAACAACCCCACCGCGGCAAGCTGCAGCGTGGGCGGGATGCGCTCGGCCATCATCTCGCTGACCTGCCGCCGGCTGGTGCCCGACACGCCCAAGTCGCCCTGGACCAGGTTGAACAGGTAGCGTCCGTAGCGCTCGTAGGCGGGCCGGTCCAGCCCGAACTTGCGCCGGATTTCCTCTAACTCCGCCTCAGTGGTGTCCGCAGTCGCCATGGCCAGGGCGATGTCGCCGGTTAGTTCCGACCCGAAGAACACCACCATGCTGAGCACGAGCAGCGTTATGATCGACTGGGCGATGCGGGCTGTGGCGAAGCGGAGCATCGGGTCACGTCCTCAGGGGTGTTGCAGGCGAGTCGGGGTGGGTTGCAACCCACCCCTTTCTTATTGGTCGTTTAGGATTACTGGTTGACTTCAACCGTCCACAGCGCGCTCATGTAGGGCGCAAGGGGCCACGGCGTCCAGCTCGCAACCCGGTCGCTGACGCCGTAGGGCTGGTTGAGGAAGCCGGGCGTGAAGTCATAGTGCTTGTCGTGGATGGTACGCAGGGCTTCGTAGTACGCTTGATGGCGCTCTGCCTGGGTGCCGATCATCGCGCCGGCGGCGAGCACCTTGGCGGCGATGTCCTGGTCGAAAGCGATGTAGGCGCCTTCGCGAGCGTAGCGGCCGAGCATCCGGCGCCCGCCGTCGTAAGTGTTCTCGTTGGTGCGCACCAGGTACTGGCCGGCGATTTCACCGGCGTACTGGACTTCCTTCAAGCTCACTTCCTCGCCGACGTTGACTTCGCAATCGATGCCGAGCACTTCCTTCCAGTTCTGGCAGATCAAGGTGGACAGTTCGACGGTGAGGGGCGCGCCGGCGCCGGTCCATGTGTGGATGGGGAAGACCCTACCCTCATTGAAGCCTGCGCCACCCGGGTAACCCGCGTCCGCCATCAGCTGCTGCGCCTTGTCAGGATCGTAGGGCAGCGGGCCGAGGTCGGCTTCGAAGCCCAATCCGGAGGGGCTTCCGATGCCGTGCATGCCGTCAATCTCGAAAGCGTCGGACCCGCCTAGAGGGCCTGAATCTTGGTCTTGTCGATGGCGTAGTCCAGGGCCTGGCGCACGCGAAGGTCGTGGCACATGATGGGCAGGCCATCGTTGTCGGTTTCGCGGTCGCATCCGTTGGCGTTGATCCAGATGTGTACCGATTCGGGCGCATAGACGATGCGCCCGCCGGCGTCCTGAATCTGGCCGACCACCGTGTTGTCGGCCTCGATGATGTCCACCTCACCGGCCTGCAAAGCGGCCACGCGGGTGGACAATTCAGGCACTACGCGGAGAGAGAGGGACTGGAACGGGAATGGCCGTTCCTGGCGGAGGAAGTAGTCCTCAAAGCGCTCGTAGAGAATTTCTTCCTCGTAGCGGTGGCTCATCACTTTGAAGGGTCCTGGCAAGCCGGGGTCAGGGTTCTCTTCAAAGGCTTCTGCCTGCTGGCACACTTCGATGGGCGTGCAGTTTTCTATGGTCTGGCCCAGTGGGAGGCTAGCCCAGTAGTCCTTCGAAATGACGGTGCCGATGGCGGTGTTGTCCACTTCGGAGACTGCTGCCCCGAAGAAGGCCAGCGGTTCCCTGAACGTGTACTTGAACGTGTCGGGACCGGTAATCTCTCGGCTGGTGATTTCTCGGGCGATCCGCACGGTGGACACGCCAGCGGCTTCCTCGGTAATGGACCAATTCGCCATAAAGGCCACGTCATTGACGTCAAGCTCCTCGCCATTGTGGAACTGTATGCCGGGCCGTATGGTGAATTCCCACGCCAGGCCATCGTCCACAATCTCCCACTTGCTGGCGATTCCGGTGGCGGGATCCAGCACCAGGCTGCCGTCTTGCAAGCTGCCGCCCACCAGCCAGACTTGCGCCATCCGGTGCCACAGGTTGTTCTCACCGGCAGCGTACTTCGAGTTGAACAGCTCGTTGCCCTGGGTGGTCACCATCACCGTGAACTTTTCGATGTCACCGGATTCCATTTGCATCGCCGGGGCTTCGGTAGGGGAAGGCACGGCGGTGGCGGCCGCCCCGCCGGCCATTTGCGGCGCGGTGGTGGCCGGGGCTGTGTTTTCTGCGCTGGGCGCGGCCGGCTCGCCGGCGCCTCCGCAGGCTGTCCCTACCAGCAGCAGCAACGCGGCTGCGGCAGCCAGCAGAGGCAATGGCAACATTCGTGCAGCAAATTTCGTTGTCATTCCGACCTCCTCCAACGACTAATGTCGTAATACCCGTATCCGTTACATCCAGACCGTAACTCAGCGTGATTCGCCGTGCATGCAAAACTAAGAGATAAGATTGCGTATGTCAACGCACTATTGCCGAATACTAACGGTTTACGACATTATATTCCGCGATAGTTGACGTTAATCTCCACAGACGGGCCGTTGACCGCCTTCCCACACCCCTACCGTTATTCCCGCGAAAGCGGGAATCCAAGCGAGGTCGGGGAACGACGGCAAGGGTTCTGAAAGAGTCTGTCTTGCCACTGCGCGGCTTTGACGGTTACACTGCCGCCACTAACTCGAGGGGAGGCGTTTCATGGTAGCCGTCAAGTACACGTTGGACGATTTTGTGCAGGAAATGGAGGAGTTGCTGGCCGGCCAACCCAGCAACGAAAAGATCTTCGACCGAGGTTCGGACCATCTTTCCCGACTGATCGCCAACCCGGACGCGATTCCGGAACGGTTCCGCCAACCGGTCGGCTCAGGAAACCGGGCCAACCACGGATCATGGCTGTTGCACCACAGTCCCGACAGCGGGCTGCTGGTCACCGCCGTCGTCTGGGGGCCGGGCGATCATGCCGCGCCGCACGACCACCGCACCTGGGGCATGATCGGCGTGATGGACAATGCCCTCACCGAGACCCGCTTCCGTCGCGTGGACGACCGGGAGCGCGACGACTGGGCGCAACTGGAGCGTGATCGTTCCTCGGTGGTCAAGCCGGGGGAAATCAGCCTGTTGATTCCAGAGGTGGATGAGATACACCAGATGGACAACTTCACCGATCGTCCCACCGTGGAGATCCACGTGTATGGCAACGACCTGCGGGGCCTGGAGCGAGTACGGTACGACCTGGAAACCGGCGCCATCAAGCAGATGATGACGGAAAAGTACGACAACTGCTAGGGTCAGGCCCTAACTGATTCTCACGGAGATGTTCCCATGTCCGCACCAATAACCACCGCTCAACTGTTGGAACTTTTTGACGGCGACAGGCCTTTTGCGCTCATCGACGTCCGGGAACCCGGCGAATACAACGCCAGCCATATTCCCGGGAGCAGCCTGATCCCCCGCCGAATGCTGGAATTCGATCTGCCGGCCGCCGTGCCTCACCCGAACACGCTGGTGGCGCTCTGCGACGATGACGGCCGCCGCGTGGCCAGGGCGGTGCATACCGTCGAGCGTATGGGCTATTCCAACGTGGCCTGGCTGGAAGGCGGGGTGAACCGCTGGATGAGCCTGGACCATCCTACGGAGTGGGGCGTCAACGTTCCCAGCAAGGATTTCGGCGAGAAGATGGAAGTGGTGCATCACGTCCCCGAAATAGATGCCATGGAGCTGCACGCTCGCATGGAACGCGGGGACAAGATGGTGATCCTGGACACACGGACGCCGGAGGAATACCGACGCTTCTGCTTACCGGGGGGCCGCAGTCTGCCGGGCGGCGAGTTGGCGTTGCGGATCACGGACGTCACCGCAGACCTCGACCCGGATACTACCGTGGTAATCAACTGCGCGGGTCGCACCCGAAGCATCATCGGCACCCGAGTGCTGCAGCGGATGGGCTTGGACCGGGAGGTTGTCGGGTTGAAAAACGGCACTTCCGGATGGGTGCTGGCCGGCTATGAGTTGGAATCGGGAGCCGACCGCGACCGGCTGCCGGACGTTTCCGAGACCGGGCGCGCCGCCGCCGAAGCCTACGCCGAAAGGTGCGCCCAGGAAGACGGGGTTCGCTTCATAGACGTTGCGGCGCTGGACGAATTAGTTAACCGCAGCAACAGCGAGAGTGTGTACTTTATCGACGTTCGCACCAGTGACGAGTACGAGACGGGGCGGTTGCCGGGGTTCCGGTGGTTCCCAGGGGGCCAGTGCGTCCAGCGCAGCGACGACGTGGCAGTGGTAAAGAACGCGCCGATTGTGTTCTGCTGCGACGGAAAGGCCCGCGCCGGCCTGGTGGCTTCCTGGTATCGGCAGCTGGGATACGGGGAAGTGTACGCGCTGGATGGCGGAACGGGCGCGTGGGCCGCCGCCGGCCGGCCGCTGGAGTCCGGCCTCAGCGTGGGCGCGGCGTTTGACGGGTCTATCGGAGGCGCCGGAGAAGCGGAACTGCTGGTAGAGGCGCGAGATACCGTCCGGACCGTGTCTCCCAATAATCTGCACAACGACGGGTCCGCCGTGACGCTGTTCCTGGACACCAGCCGGGATTTCGCTCGTGGACACGTGCCCGGCGCGCGCTGGGTACCGCGCGGCTGGCTGGAATGGCAGGTTGGAGACTTTGTGCCGTCAACCGACACGCGGGTGGTGGTGACCTGCGGCGACGGTCGCCAGTCGCTGCTGGCCGCCGCGACGCTGACGGAGCTGGGCTATACCGACGTGGCCGCCCTGGAGGGGGGCATGATCGCCTGGTCGGCGGCCGGCTTGCCGGTCGAGGAAGGGCTGTCCGGCGTGATGCGAACGCCCGGCGACATCGTGTTCAGTGGGCCAGACCGTTCCTACGCCGACATGCAGCACTACCTGCGCTGGGAGACCGAACTGGGCTTCAAGTACGCCACCTGATGTTCAGGGAGCTTCGACTTTTCAGGGGACCTCTACCAGGTCGCCTTCTTCGGGGTTGGGTTCTATTCGCAGCGTTTGCACGATGCGATTGAATACCCGCTGGTCGCCGTGGGAGTCTCCCATGTGGCGCGTGGCGGCGTCTTCCGCCCGCCGGCGGTCGTCGAATATGTCGTACCACCCGCATTCCGCGCAGTCCACGCGCCATTCGGTACGCCCGGTGGGTACCTGCTCAGCGATCTCCACAATGATGTGCAAAGTCGTCATCTGGCGTCTCCTTGCTATGCTGCCGGCGGGGAATGATTGTTGCCGCTGCGCTCCGTGGTGTCAAATGCCGATGGCTCTGCGCGCGCACAGGTATTGCCGACGGGACGCCGGCGTGGGAAACTTGCAAGGCGTCGGCAACAAGCCGGCCAGTTTCACATCAGGAGACGGCAACTCATGACCACCCAACAAAATCAGTCTCAGGCTCAGGAAAGCGACGCGGCGCGCCCCGATTTTCTTCAGATGGACGGCGCTGAGACAGCTGATTCGCAAGACGACGCCGATACCTGGTACGGGTGGCCTCACCGGAAAGTGGAGCCGGTAACGCTCCTGCGCCCGGACGGCAAAACGGAGCGCGTGCGAACGCCTGTGATGGAGTTGGAGGGATTGATCACTCCGACCGAACTGCACTACGTCGTTCAGCACTTCGGCGTGCCCGAAACCGTGTCCGCCGGCGACTGGTCTTTGTCCGTGGACGGCGAGGTGAAGAAGCCGCTGCGCCTGTCCTACGACGACGTGCGGCGGTTCCCTTCGCGTTCGGTTCGGACGGTCATGGAGTGTTCCGGCAGCGATGCCACTTACTTTGAATACTTCAAAGACGAAGGGCCACGTCCGTCGCGCACGCAGGAGCGCATGATCCTGTCCGGGAGTGAGTGGACCGGCGTACCGCTGGCCGCGATCCTGAACGAGGCCGGACTGACCGGTCGCGCCACGCACGTGCGGGCGGAGGGCTGGGACGAAGGTGTGCCGGCCACCGCGGCCGAGGGCACGGAACCCTTCTTCTACGACAAGGGTTTGCCGATGCAGAAAGCCCTGCATCCCGACACCATCCTGGCCTACGCGCAAAACGGGCAGGTCCTGGAGCATCTTCACGGCGCGCCCATTCGCCTGCTGGTCCCCGGCTGGTCCGGCAACTGGTCGGTCAAGTGGCTGCGCCGTCTGGAAGTGCTGGATCACGAGCCGGACTGCTGGTATCACTACAACTTCTACTACTACGGCGATTCGCCAGACGATCCCAACAAAGAACTGATCACCACCATCGGCGTTAAGTCCCTGGTCTCACAGCCGAATGACGACACGCACGACCTGCCGGCCGGGCAGCACGTGGTGCGCGGATACGCCTGGAGCGGCAGCGGGGCCATCACGCAGGTGGACGTCAGCGTGGACGGTGGAAAGTCGTGGCAGCCGGCCCGTCTGGAAGAGCCGGCCGAGCGCTGGATGTGGCGGCGTTGGTCCTGGGTCTGGGACGCGGCGCCGGGTGAGTACACCGTCATGTCCCGGGCCACCGACAGCGTTGGGCAGGTCCAGTCCCACGAACCTCGGTACAACAACATGCGCAAAAACTTCAGCGCCATCGTCGGTTACGATATAAAGGTGGAGTAATCAACAATCCCGCCGGAGTTCACCAGCAGGTGTTGCCATGACCACGGTTGCCAAACCCGAACCTGTCGCCGCCGAGCCGACGGCTGAGCAGCTACCCCAGCCTCCCCTGGCCGGGGAGTTGCGTATCAACCTGTCGGCGCTGGGCATTGATGCCGGCGCGCCGGACTTCGCCGAGCGGTTCTTCGAGATGGCGAACGACAACGAACCGTACACTTTCGAGTATTCGGGGAACGGAGAACTGATTGTAATGCCACCTGCGGGTTGGGAGAGCAACATCGGCGAAAACGAAACCAACACAGACCTGGCAATTTGGCGTCGAGAAAACGGCGGTTACGCTTGCTCCCAAAACGTCCAGTTTCAGTTGCCCGGCGGGGCCATCTACATCCCCGATGCTGCCTGGATTACCCAGGAGCGCTACGACGCTCTCCGCACCGGAGAGTACGCCAGCACCATCCCCGGCGCGCCCGATTTCGTAGTCGAGGTCCGCTCTCGGACCGACCGTGTGGCGGCCGGCCTGGCCAAGATGCAGGAGTGGATGGACGGGGGGTCCCGGCTGGGTTGGTATATTGACCCCTACGAACGGCGAGTCCACGTTTTTCGCGCCGGACAAGATGCCGAGATCCTGGACGACCCGGAGACCCTGTCCGGCGAGGACGTGCTGACGGGTTTCGTGCTGGAAGTGCGCCGGCTGGTGTTCGCCCGCTACGCCGAGTTGAGCGACGATGGAGACTAGCAGTATGACCACCATCGCATCCATATTGGAACAGGCCCCGATAGTGGCCGCTGAATGGGCCGAAGGGCGCCCAGACCGCCAGCAGCGCACCAAAGCCGATCCTGCTGACTACGCGCGACTGGCGCAAATCGGAGTGCCCCTGATGGCCGTGCCCACGGATTTGGGGGGAACCTGGGAGACTCTGGAACAATCGGCGCGGCCTATCTGTTCCATGTTGCGCGTCCTGGCCACCGGAGACCCGTCGATCACGCTGGCCAGCGCGATGCACCACCTGGTGCTGTCATCATGGCGGTTGCCTTCCGTGCCCGAGCCCTACACCGCGGGTTGGATCAAACAACGCAGCGAAGTGTTTGACAGCGTTCACAGCGGATGCTGGTGGGGCACCATCGTCAGCGAGCCCGGTTCCGGCGGCGACACCGCCCGCACCGCCAGCGTTTGCGAACCCGACGGCGTCAGCGAGTTCGGGTATCGCATCTCGGGGCAAAAGCACTTCGGCAGCGGCTCCGGCCTGACCTCCTTCATGACCACCCGGGCCCTCGCTTCCGGCGAAGCTGCCCCCGACCTGTTCTTCATGGAAGTGCGCAACCATCCCTGGGATGGGTCCACCGGCCTGACGCTGACCGCCGAGTGGCGCGGCCACGGCATGAAATCCACCAACAGCCACGCCTTTGAGTTTGCCAACTTCCCGGCGACGCGGGTGGCCTGGCCCAACCACCAGGCCGAGTTGATGGGAGCCAACGGCGGCCTGGGCGCGGCGGCGTTCCTGTCCGTCGTCGTCGGGGTCGTGGATGCTGCCATGGATTACGTGCGGCCCCGCATGAAAAACGGCATGGCGTCGGAACCGGGCCTGCGCGCTTTTCAGCAGGTGGAATGGGCGCACGCCGAGCAGGAGGCCTGGCTCATCGGGCAGGCTTGGGAAGGCGCGATCCGGTGCCTGGAAACCAATACCGGAAGGCGAGAACTGCTGCTGGCCAAGGAAAGCGTGGCCCGCCTGGCCGAGGACTGCATGGGACGCCTCTGCAAGCTGACCGGCGGCAGCGCCTACACGCGATACTCGCCGTTGTCGGTGTGGTACGACGACGTGCGGGCATTGGGATACTTGCGGCCGCCCTGGGCGCTGGCGTGGGACCAGGTTTTCCAGCAGAGTCTGGCGGAGTGAGGATTGGTCTGGGGCGCGTTGTCAAAAGTGCGGAATCTGGATTCCCGCTTTCGCGGGAATGACGAGAAAGAGCGGGAATGACGGTGAAATGTCAACACTACCTAGCGATTTACGGTCGCCGTGATTTGGGGAAGACGGTGCGATGTCCAACACGCTGTTCAGCCAATCGTACCTGGAAGCCGGGCTGAAGGAGACCGACGAATACCGGCAGATCAGTCCGCAGCAGTTGTCGTACTTCGGCCAGGACTTGCGCGCGCCCTACAGCGCCTTCGTTCGCGCTTACCAGACCTCCAACGAGGCGCAGATTGAGGACGCGCTGATCCGGCCCGCGTTGAACGCGCTGGGCTGGAGCTACCTGCCGCAACAGCCCATTCCAATCAGCGGCCGGACGCCCGACTATATGCTGTTCGGCGATGAAGACAGCCTGGCGGCCTTTACCGCCGGCGATGGTGATATATCGGTATATCCCCTGGCGCCGGCGGAAGCGAAAGCCTGGGACACCGACCTGGACCGGCGCGCCGGCGCATTCAGTCCCAGCGCCCAGATCCAGGACTACCTGCGCCAGTTCTGGCAGTCCACCGGTGGCCGCGTGAAGTGGGGCATCCTAACCAACGGCGAAATTTGGCGGCTGTACCGGGCCACCGGGCCGGGGCCGGACGGCAAGTTTCACCAGACCCAGGACGCCTGGCTGGAGTTCAATCTGAGCGAGTGCGTCTCCGACTCGGGCAAAGAGCAGCGTCGGCTGTTTCTGATGTTCTTTCACCGCGATGCCTTTTACGTCGGCGACGACGGCTATTGCTTCCTTGACCGCGCCCTGAGTCAGGCCGCCGACTACGTGCAGAACGTGGTGAACACGCTCACCGAGGCCGTTTTTGAGCAGGTCTATCCCCGGCTGATTCGCGCCTTTTACCAGGAATCTCCCGACGCCAGCCCCGATGACGTGCAGGAAGCGTCGCTGACGCTGCTGTACCGGCTGCTGTTCCTGATGTACGCCGAAGACCGCCGCCTGCTTCCCGTCGGGGAGGCCAACTATGACCGCGTAAGCCTGCGCTCCCTGCGCCGTTCCATGCTGGAGGAGTTGGCGACTAATCAACCTTTCACCTCTCGCGTGCCCGTCTATTGGCTGCGCCTTCAGGAACTGTTCGGCTGGATTGACCAGGGCGAGAGCAGCGTGCGCCTTCCCGCATACAACGGCGGCCTGTTCAGCCGGCAAAGCTCCGAATTGCTGGCGCAGGTCCAGTTGCCCGACGCCAGCCTGGCCAGCATCGTCAACAGCCTGGGCGCGGCAGCGGTGAACGGCTCCAACGACGATGTCCTCGTCAATTTCCGCGACCTCAGTGTCGCGCAGTTGGGCGCCCTGTACGAGTCCTTGCTGGAACACCGCCCGGCCGTGCGCGACGGCGTGGTCGAGCTGCAGCTTCAGCCTTACGCGCGTAAAGACTCCGGCAGCTACTACACTCCTCCGGAACTGACCCGCTTGATCGTTGAGGAGACGCTGGGCCGCCTGGTGCAGGAGCGCGAAGACAGCTTCCGCGAACTCTCCGAGGCACTGGCATCGGATACGCGGCCGGTGGACGCGCGGCGCCGTGATCTGGAGGAAGCGGACCCGGCGTCGGCTACGCTCGATCTCAAAGTCCTGGACCCGGCCATGGGCAGTGGCCATTTCCTGGTGGCCGCGCTGGATTATCTGACCCGGGAAATCGACCGCCTCATTGGCTACGCCTCGGAAACCGCCGATTGGCTGCCCGACGATGACCCCTACGTGTCGCCGCTGGCGGGGCGAATTGAGAGCGTGCGGGCCGGCATACTGCGGGAGGCGGATGAAAACGGCTGGCAGGTGAACCCGGACAACCTTTCCGACCACGCCATCATCCGCCGCATGGCCCTGAAAAGCTGCATCTACGGCGTTGACCTCAACCCCATGACCGTCGAACTCGCCAAGATGTCCCTGTGGCTGCACAGCTTCACCATGGGCGCGCCTCTGTCCTTCCTGGACCACCACCTCCGTTGCGGCGATTCGCTGGTGGGGGGATGGCTGGCGCAGACTGCCGAGGACATACGCGAGGCCGGCGGCGGGTTCGCCAACTACGTATTTGCCCGTACTACCGCCGCGGCCGAGGGCGCTCGCGCCATCGAGCGGATCAGCGACGCCGACATCACTGAGGTCAAGGAGTCGGCGGCCCTGTTCCGCAACATGGAGGAAAGCGTTGCCCCGGCCCGTCGTATGCTCAACTTCTTTACCGGACTGCGCTGGATAGCGGCCGGCGTCAGCAATCGCCCGTTGGCTCTCCACCAACCCCGGCAGCTGCGCCGGCAGATAGGTGACGAGCACGCCGCCGCCGTCGAATGGTGGCTTGGGCAGGACTACGAGACCCAGCTGAACCTGCTGCAATACGGCCCCGACGCCCTCACCGACGCCCAGCGAGCGGTGGACGGTTTCGACTTCGCGGGATTCGCCCGGTTCATAACCCTGTGGCGAGCCGTCGAGGAACTGTCGGCAGAGCGGCGGATGCTCCATTGGGAACTGGCCTTCCCCGGCGTGTTCGAGGGTTGGAGCCCCCGCGGCGGCGGCTTCGACGCCGTAATCGGCAATCCGCCGTGGGAAGTAATTAAATTGCAAGAAGTGGAGTGGTTCGCACCGCAATCCCGACGGCCCGACATCGCTAAAGCTACGCCGGCGGCCCGACGGAGGGAGATGATTGCTCAATTGGAGGCCGACGACGCCCCGATTTTCGGGGATTACACCGACGCACTCTCCCAAGCTAACACCATGCTACGGTACGCACGTGCTAGCGGCGATTTCCCCTTGCTGGGTGGCGGTGATACCAACCTGTATCGCCTGTTCGTGGAGCGTACAACAGAGTTAATTGAATCTAATGGCATCGCCGGTTTGCTTACTCCGTCGGGAATCTACGCTGACCGATCCACCGCTGGTTTCTTTGGAAAGATAACCGCAAAAAAGCGCCTGCTGGCTCTGTACGATTTTGAAAATCGACGCGGGCCAGACGCTGGACAATTTTTCCCTGACATTGATAGCCGACTAAAATTCTGCACTATGCTGACGGGCGGCCCTGGCCGTACAGTTGAAGAATTGCCGGCCGGTTTTCTTCTGCATGACCCGCCCAGCGATACCGTACCGGAACGGCTCATCACATTGCAACAATCCGATTTTGCCCTAGTCAACCCAAAAACCGGAACTTCGCCCATCTTCCTTACCAAAAGAGACGCCGACATCGTGCTGGACGTTTACCGCAATCACCCGGTACTGGATGCCGAAAACAAAAAATTTGAAAACGTGCCGGCTGTCGTTCGTCATGTCGCTTTGGCGCACATGACGAACGACAGCCGGCATTTCTGGACACGTGATCAACTAGCGGCTCACGGTGCATACCCAGTTGAGTTGAACCGTTGGCGGAAGGGGAAAAAAGAATGGCTTCCGATGTATCAGGGAAGGACAATTCACCACTTTGACCATCGCTACAACTCTATCGGGTTGAATCCTGACAACGTTTATAACCCGTACATCAACAACCCAACCAGCGAGGCACAACGTCGAGATCCCTATTTCTTTTCGCAACCGCAGTATTGGGTACGAGATAACTTTGTCAATGGGAAATTCCCGGATTGGCCGTCGTATGCCGTCGCATTCAGAAAGCTAACGAGAACAACTGATGAGCGCACCATGATTGCCACCATGGTTCCTTGGGCCGGCTACGGTGATGGACTGCCCATATTGGTTTGCGATTCCGAGGATGCCATCGTCACTTTTGATGACTGCGCTCCACTGTGGATGGCGAATTTAAGCTGTTTTGCTATGGACTTCGTTACCAGGAGCAAGATGCAAGGCACTAACATGAACTGGTACATCTTGCAACAACTCCCCATCGTAACCCGCGCAGGATATGACCGTCAGATTGGTGATACCACCGCCGCAAACCTGGCGCGCGACCACGTGCTGCGGTTGTGCTACACGGCCTGGGACTTGCAACCCTTTGCTCAGTCCCAGGGCTACGAAGGCGAACCCTACGGCTGGGACGTTGAGGAACGTCGCCACCTCCGCGCCCGGCTCGATGCCCTCTACTTCATCCTCTACGGCCTGGACCGGGACGATGCCGCCTACGTGATGGACTCTTTCCCCATCACCCGGCGAAACGACGAGCGCGACCACGGCAGGTACCTGACCAAGGAGCTGATCCTCAGCTACATGAACGCGCTGGCAGCCGGGGATCCGGAGACGGTGATTGCGGTGTGATGTGGCTGCGGCGCTACCCACGCCCCCACCATCTATCTTCAATCCCCTTCATCCCGTTCATCCATGCAAAAACATCCCCCTGCCAAATCGGCAATACCCCACCCCTTGACAATAGGCAGAACTTCCGTTCATAATAGCCCCATCGCTAGCGCAAACAGCCTGCCCCGTACTTGATACGGGGGCATTCCACAGCCTGCAACGAGGTAATTCAGAACCATCACGGTTCCGGTCGTCAACGGCCACAACCGTCAGCAACTCCCAAATCGCAAGACCACGCCCCGACCGACGAGGCAACCTATGCGCGCTACCCACTGCGACGTGTACGGCTAACTACATGACCCGTGCGAACTCAACGGTGGCTACCTCTGAACTGGACGCTTCCATTAGGCTCACCCACTCGGAGGGTATAAACCCCCTTGCGTACCACCCCCGGCCGTGGGGCTGACAACGACCACCTTACCTCTAGCAGGCTACCCAACCTACCGAAAATCCCAAACCAACCCATAGGAGGCCCCCCAACGAAATCCCTAAATCCTGAAAATCCCAAAGTAACCTCACCCCACGGACTTCCGAAGCATTGGCGCGCCGGCCCGTCAGAGTAGTACAATATCCGCGCTATGGTTGCTTATGCGATGCGCAATGCCGCCGTCATCACCTCGGTTGGGGCGATGCTGGTTACGGTGCTGCTGATCATTTTCTTTGGCGCATGGGCCGTGTCGGCGAGCGCTGAGGGCGACTTGTCGGGCGCGCTTTCCAGCGTCACCGTGGGGTTCAGTGGCCAGCCCCTGGCGGATTCGCAACAGCCGGGCCAACCGGGAGCGACGGCATACGCGGCTGTCTCCGGCGCCGATAACGTCCCGCGACTGGCCAGCGGTCCCGCTGCGGGCAACGCTCCGGCCGACACGTGGTGGGGCAAAGCCCTGCTGGGCGCTTGTCCGCTGCATTAGACGGTTCCCACCGTATCCATTGGGAGGAAATCCCGTAGATGTCCACCGGTTCCATGATTCGCCGGCCCGAGGGCCGTTTTCATTATGCCTGGGTCATCCTGGGCATTTTGGCCGTAGTCCAGGTCTTTGGTCAGTCCATATCGATGTCGGCCGGCATCATGGTCCCCGAGTTGCGGGCTCCGCTGGAGGAGGGTGGCCGGTTCGGGTGGTCAACGGGCGTCATCGGCGCGGCCCTGGCCGGTTATTACCTGGTGGGTTCCCTGACCTCGCCGTTCAGCGGGCGGATGGGCGACCTTCTGGGCGCGCGCAAGTTGCTGATTGCGGGCGGGGTGCTCTTCGGCGGCAGCATGATCCTGATCGGGTTCATCACGCACGTGTGGCAGTTCTTCCTGGTGTATAGCGTGCTGCTGGCGCTGACGTCGTCCATCACCATCGTTCCCTTGATGGCCGCCATCAATCCCTGGTTCCGCCGGCGGTTGGGCCTGGGCATCGGGTTGATGTGGGCGGCCGGCGGATTAGGCGCGGCGCTGCTGGCTCCGGTCTATTCCATACTGCTGGAGACTTTCGACTGGACCACCACCTTCGTCATCATTGGAGTGGTGGGCGGCGGAGTAACCTTGGGCCTGGCTCCGTTCTACCGCAACCAGCCGGCAGACAAAGGCGTCCGAGCTTATGGCGCGACCGCCAACGACCAGCCCACGGCGTCGTTCAGCGCCGAGGCGGCCAAGGTACGCCTCAAGGTATTTCAGCGGCAGATGCGCCACACCCGAGCATTCTGGAACCTGCCCGTGATTCACGGCCTGGGGTGCGCCGGGCATGGCATAGTCCTGATATTCGTGGTGGACTTCGCCGTGCAGCGGGGCATCGACTTCACCACCGGGGCGGTTATCCTGACGCTGGTGCAGATTTTCAGCATCGCCGGCCGCTTTGCCGTGCCCATCATCACGGAAAAAATCGGCGGCAAGCCCATCATGGCCACCGCGCTCGCGATTCAGGCGCTGTCGGTCGTCATCCTGTTCTTTGCCCAGGACGTGTGGGCCTTCTACCTGTTCGGCGCGGTCTTTGGCCTCGGTTTCGGGGGAGAGATGTCCGCCTACCCGGTGGTCAACCGGCAGTACTTCGGCACCGGGCCGGTCGCCACCGTTTACGGGTTGCAGATTTCCGGCGCGATGATGGGACACTGCATATCCACGGTAGCCGCCGGCTTTATTATCCAGCTCATCGGGTACGAACCGGCCTTCATCCTGTCCATGGCCTTTAGCGGACTTGGCGTGCTGATCATACTGACGCTGGAAACCACCAAGCGGGAGCTGATACCCGATTGGGAGGACCACCTGCCGCCCGAGGCGAGAACGCCGGGGCTGGTCCCGGCGACCGCTCCGCCGGCCGCGGCGGCTACCGGGGTGGCGTTCGGCAACGTGGGCGCCAGCGGGGACGGCAACTAGAAGGAGCCAATTGCGTTGAACACCGAGCTTGCTTTCCTGTGCGATTCCGCCACCGACGACCGGGGCAAACTCCATGCCCTGGGCATCGGTATCGATTCGGTTCAGGGCGATTCGCTTCCGATGACCCACCCGCGCTTTATCATCGTGTGCGTGGTCGAGTATTCCGCCGCCGAAGCCGGCGAAAAGCGCATGGCAATCCGGCTGCTGGATCCGGATGCCCGGGACACCATCCCACCCATTGAACAGGGGATTACCTTTTCGCCGCGCGAGGGAGTGGTCGATGCGAAGGCGCGTATCATCGTCGAGGTCAACAGCGTAACGTTCAACACGGCGGGGCCGCACGCATTCCACGTCGTGATTGACGGGAGCGAGATGGCCCGACTGCCGCTCAACGTCAGCCAGCGATCCGGTTGATGGGCAACACGCAGCCGGTACCGATCCTCCTCGCCACCGGCAACGACGACAAACAGCGAATGCTGCGGTGGCTTGTGGAGGGCCTGCCACTACATCCGGTGACGCCGGTTGAGGCAGGTATATCCGCCGCGCCGGACGAATCCGCTGATACCCACGAGGCCATCGCGCGGGCCAAAGCCGAAGAATGGTCCAGCGTGGCCGGAATCGCGGCCATCGCCAGCGACGGCGGGCTTCTGGTTCCCGCGCTGGGAGCGAATTGGGAGAGCCGCTACACGCGCCGGTTCGCCGGCCCGGCTGCCGACGACAGCGAGCGCCAGCGCCGGTTGCTGGCGCTGATGCAACCTTACTCAGGGCCTGACCGCGCCGCCGCCTTCGTTGAGGGGCTGGCTATCGCCGAGCATGGGAGCACCCTGGCCTCGTGGGAGGTACAAGGGGCTACGGGCCGCATTGTGGACAGCGTGGACGAGGCGGGTGATCCTACGGGCGGAGACGGCTTCTGGGTTTTCCCAGTGTGGTACTTCGCTGGCTTCGCACGGACTTACGACAAATTGACGGAGGCGGAACGGGCCAGCCTGGGCGACCACTGGGAAACGCTGCGGGGGTTGGTGCGCGAGTTTGCGGCAAGTTGGTTAAAGGCCGGATTATCGTCAGATGGGTTACAATGACTCCGCACCATTCTGGCCACCAGGATTTTCTCTTGACTGCTGCTCAAATTGACGTCGCTTCTCCAGTTCCCGCCTCCGTAGAGGATGTTCAATCTCTGCTGCGCGACCAGGCTTACATAACGGATCGTGGGTTGGCTATCGCCATCTTTCTTGCGCTGAAATTGCAGCGTCCCCTGTTCCTGGAAGGCGAGGCCGGTGTGGGAAAGACCGAGATCGCCCGCGCGCTGGCCGCCGGACTCAACACCGACCTGATCCGCTTGCAGTGCTATGAAGGGCTGGACGTGAACCATGCAGTGTACGAGTGGAACCACACGCGGCAACTGCTGGAAATCCGGCTGATGGAGGCGCGGCGCGGCGGGGATGAAAGCGCCGATGCGGACATTGACCTGTTCAGTCCACAGTTCCTGATCAAGAGGCCCTTGCTGGAGGCCATCGACGAGTCCCGAGATCGCGCCCCGGTGCTGCTGATCGACGAGCTTGACCGGGCCGACGAGGAATTTGAAGGTTTCCTGCTGGAACTGCTTGCCGACTATCAAATCACGATACCGGAACTCGGCTCCTTCCACGCCGCCTATCCCCCGGTGGTCGTCATTACATCCAACCGCACCCGCGAGGTGCACGACGCGCTCAAGCGGCGGTGCCTGTACTACTGGGTGGACTATCCCGACTACCAAAAAGAGCTTCAGATCGTGACGGCGCGGATGCCCGATGCGCCCCGCCAGTTGGCTCAGCAGGTTACTTCGTTCATCCAGGAATTGCGCGACACCGAGCTGTACAAGATACCGGGCGTCTCCGAGACCCTGGACTGGACCTCCGCTTTGATGGCCCTGAATATGCGGCAATTGGAGCCGGAGGTAATTGACGACACGTTGGGCATCATGCTCAAGTACCAGGACGATATCGAGGCCGTGCGCGGCGAACCGGTGCGTTCCCTCCTGGAACGCTCCCAGAACCGGGGGCCGCGCCGCGGCGGTCGCAGAGGCTAGCACGGATATGACGAATAAACACAGCGAGCGGCACGTGGTCGTGATTGGCGGGGGAATCGTGGGGGCTTCCATTGCCTGGCGAATCGCCGCGCGCGGGCAGCGGGTGACGCTCATCGACAAAGCGGAGCCGGGCAGCGGCGCGTCCAGCCACAGTTTCGCCTGGATCAACGCAGGCGCCAAGGAACCCATCGGTTACCATAACCTGAATCGGCGTTCGTTGGAAATGTGGCCGCGTTTCGCCGCCAGCCTGGGTGACGACGTGGGCCTGCGATGGGGCGGCAAGGTCTCGTGGGAGACCGATCCCGTTGCGGGGGAGCAGTTGGCGGCCAGAGTCAACCAGTTGCAGTCGTGGGGATACCCAAGCCGCCGAATCTCAGCGGAGGAACTGGCGGAGTTGGAACCGGCGCTGGAAATCGGCCCCGTTGTTGCTGCCGAGTACAGTGAAAACGAGGGCCAGGTTGAGCCTCAGATGGTTGTGGACGCCTGCATCCGCCGCATGAGCGAGCTGGAAGCGCTGACCCTTACCGATGCGGAGATGGTCGGCTTCGACCGTGGCGCGGACGGCGGCATTCGCGCCATCCGGACCAACTCCGGAGATTTTGACGCGGACACCGTGGTGCTGGCCGCTGGCACCGACACGACCGCATTGGCGGCAATGTCCGGGGTGTATATTCCCCAGGCCGAGAGTCCGGGCGTCGTGATTCGCACCACGCCGTTGTCGCCGCTGCTGCACAACGTTCCGGTGGTGTATGCCCCGCCGTTAGGGGACGGGCGCCGTGAAATTCACCTGCGGCAGTGCGCCGACGGCCGTTTTATGATCGGCGAGGGTGACCAGGAGAGCCTGGCCGAAGACGACACCCAGTCCCACGCCGACGATTTGCTCTCCCGCGCCGCCCGATATCTGCCGGGTCTGGCCGAGGCGAAGGCCATTCCAGTTCCGGTGGGCTGGCGGCCCATGCCGCTGGACGGCTACCCGACCCTGGGATACACGGCCGAGACTCCCAACCTGTACATCGCCCTTACCCACAGCGGAGTTACCCTCGCTCCGGTAATCAGTCAGTTGGCGGCGCTGGAAATCTGCGAGAACGTACGCGCCGACGCGGTGCTGGCGCCATACCGACCGGAGAGGTTCGCAACACTTACCGAGGAGCAAGTCGCAGAAATGGCGCATCCACGGGCCGGCCACCGGTAGCGACGCTTTGGCCCAGCCGCCGGCCGCTTCCGCGAACCGAACGTCGCCGCGCGGTTGGACGGTTCTGCTGCTCAATCGCCTGCACTACAGCACCGTGGTGCTGGCGTCCTTCGGGTTTGGGCTATTTCTGCCTTTTCTCCAGGCGGACCTGGGGCTCAGCTATCTGCAAATCGGCCTGTTGCAGGCCGTAGCGTGGGGCACCTCGGCCGTTTGCCTGGTGCCTTTCAGCGTGCTGTTCGCCCGCTTCAACCCCAACTACCGGGTGCTGGTGGGTCTGGCGCTGATGACCCCGTTTCTGTTCACGCAGGGCCTGGCGCAGGGCTTCTGGACCCTGCTGGCGTCGCGGTTCCTGATGGTGCTGACCCAGGCCGGGATGACGCCGGCTCGGCCGTTGCTGCTGCGGTGGTGGGCGGCGCCGCGCCAGTATTCGACGGTTACCGCCGTTGGCCTTTCCCTGCACTCCGCGTTCATGGCCGCCGCGTTGACGTTCAGCCCCATCATCATTGTGGTGTTGAACAGTTGGCGACTGGCCTACTTCCTGCAAGCCGGCCTGCTGGGCATTCATCTGCTGGCCTGGGCGGCCCTGATCCGGAAAGCGCCCCGCAGCTTGGAGGAATCTGCGGACGCGGTCGTCGCCGGCGACGACCGCGCCGACACCGATGAGCAGATAGACCGCGACCAACGGACGTCGACGCTGGTGGGAGCGTTGATCCGGTACCCTCACGCCTGGTTGCTGGGCGTGGTCATGCTCTGCCTCTCGGCGTCCTGGACCACCGTGCTAACCTTCCTGCCCATCATATTGGAAACCGAACGTGGCGTTGCCATATCCGCCGGCAGCATATTGTTCGGGTTCCTGTACTACGTGCTGGTTCCCGGCGGGATGTTCGGCAGCTGGATTTTCAACCACATCACCAACCGGCGGGTGATGGTGATGCTGCCGGCCTTGCTCAACTTGTTGTCCACCTTGGGGGCGTTGCTGGCCGGCAACGAATTCCTGGCGGCAGTGGCCCTTACCGGTATGGGAATGGCGTGGGTGTTTGTTCCGGCGATGGAGATACTACCCTTCGAGTTCAGAGACATCCGCACCCGCGAGGTGTCGGTTATAGCCGGGCTGGTGCAAACTTTCGGAGCAATCGGATTTGGCGGCGGCCCGGTGCTCGCTGGCGCAATAGCCCAGAGTGCTAATTCGTTGGTCGCGGGCGTTCTCGTCGTAGGCGCGTTGACGGGGCTGGCGGTGCTGGCGGCCGCGGCCCTGCCGCGCCGATTCGAGGGCCGGCTGGTGTGATAGTATTCGGCTGATGACCACCAATTTGACCATGAATCTGCACACCGCACCCGCCGATGCCGGCGAGGGGGCGATCCTGCCGAACCTCCTGATGTTCGGCGAGGTGTTGCGCCGCCTGGGTTTGGAAGTTGGGTCGGCCAACATGTTGGATCTGGTGCGCGCCACCGAGTATGTTCCACTGGGCGGGAATCGCAACGATTTCCGACTGGCGGCGCGCGCCTTGCTGGTGCATAAGCAAAGCGACCTGGCCTTGTTTGATGAGGCTTTTCAGGTCTTCTGGCGTCGTCCCGCCCACGGGCGCAGCATGCGGGACCTCCGTTCCATGGGAGAGGAACGCCGCTACCGGACGCCACGAGTTGCGCCGCACCGGGAGGATACGTCCGACGGTCCGCCAGGCGACCTGGAATCGGAAGATGCCAACGACCGGCAGCCCGTGGTTGACCTGCAACGCTCGTTCAGCGCCCGCGAAGTGCTGCGGCAGCGCGATTTCGCCGAGTTCACCCCCACAGAGGTGTCCGCGGCCCGTTCCCTCATGGCCGAATTGTCTTGGGACCTTGGGCGACGACGCACCCGCCGCCTGACCTGGGGCGATGGCAGCGACATTGACTTGCGCCGTTCAATGCGAAAGAGCCTGTCCCACGGCGGCGAAATGCTCAATCTCGCCCATCGCAAGCGCAAGACTAAGCCCCGCCCGCTGGCTTTGATCTGCGACGTTAGCGGCTCCATGGAGCGTTACACGCGCATGCTGCTCCATTTTGTGCATACCGTCGCGGCCAGCGGCCAGCAACTCGAAGCGTTTCTCTTCGCCACCCGGCTCACCCGCATCACCCGGCATCTTGACACTCGCGGCGTGGATCAGGCAGTAGCCCAGGTTGCTCACGCCGTGCCCGACTGGGCCGGTGGCACCCGCATCGGAGAGGCGGTCAAGGCCTTCAACTACCAATGGGCACGACGCGTCCTGCGCGGCGGAGCAGTAGTCATGGTCATCTCTGACGGCTGGGACCGCGGAGACCCTGATCTGCTTTCTCACGAGATGGCCCGGCTCCAGCGCAGTTGCCACCGACTGATCTGGCTCAATCCATTGCTTGGATCCCCCACCTACCAGCCGTTAACCAGGGGAATGCAGGCGGCTTTACCCTACATCGACGACTTCATGCCCGCGCACAACCTGCACAGCTTGCAGGAACTGGCGCGGCACCTGAACCGCCTTTCCAACCGCCGGCCGCTGCCGTCATCCAAGCGTCTATCCAGTGGCTCCGAGGAAGATTCCAAACCCGCCCCCGCCCCACACGACGGCACTACCGCCGCGCGCTCTCGCCGCGACCTGAACCCCGCGCTGGCTCCGACTTTCCGACACCCCCTTTGGGGGCATCCCAACATCTCGGGCGGGGGCTAACCGGCCTGGCCGGGAGCAATTTCGTTGTACAGGCTGGCCAGCGTCGTGGCCAACGCGCGGGGGCGTTCCTCGTATTCGGGCGTTGGATACCATTCGTAATCGAAGCTGCGCACAATCGCGCCTTCAATGCTGGTGCGCAAGCTGGACACAATCACCCTGAAGCCCAGCGCGCTGGTGGCCTGCTCGGCCAATTGCTCCAGTATCACGTTGGGGCAGTCGAATATCACCATGAACCCGCCCTCGCGTTGCCCGTCCGTGACCCTGGCCCGGAAAACCTTGCCGAACAGGTCGAGGTCAACGATGGTATAGCGTCGTTCCGCCGCCCCGTGGTCGGGCCAACCGATGTGAATGTCGCCGCCGACGGTCCAATGGTGCATGATTGACTATCGGGATTGAGCGGCCAGGCCCACGCGAACCTGCGCCCATCCGTCCGCCATACTGCGCTGCGGGAAAGGCGACGGTTCCGGTTCCGGAATTACCTTGACCGCCACCAGCACCGGACCGGGACGGCGCATTAGCTCCTCCATCCCGATGAGCAATTCTTCCAGGTTGTCGTACCGGCAGGCGTGCGCATACCCGGCGCTGCGCGCCATGCCTTCAAAATCGATCCGGTCCAGGCCCGCGATCGGCATTCCTTCCGTAGAAGTGTGATCGGCGTCTTCCAGAACGAAGTGCACCAGGTTCTCTGGCCCGACTTCGCCTATGGTCGCCAAGCCAGCCAGGTCGGTGCGCAGGGTGGCGTCGCAGTCCAGCACCAGGATGCGGCGGCCGGGTTGCGCCAGGGAAAGGCCCAAACCAACGGCGGGGGCGCGGTCCATGCAATCTGAGAGATCGATGTCCAGGTCGCGCCGCTCGGATACCTGGTGCCACTCCCGCAAGGCCGCCGACGTGGACACCACCAAAGCATCCTGGCGGTGGTAGTTGATGGCGCGGGCGACTTCTCGCGATGGAATCATTCGGGTTCGTCCGTGGTGACTTCGGTGGGGTTGCTGGATTCCGATTCGCGTTGAATCTCTTTGCGCCGGGAGGATACCATCAGGTAGAGGCCGGCGGGAATCAGAACACCCCCGAGTATCGCTTTGACCAGGTTGCTTTCCACGAAACCGAGCCAGAGCAGGTAAAATCCAGCGACCACCACCGCGGAGGCCAGCAGGCGGCCGAAAATGCTGAAGGGCTGGAACCTCATGGTGGCTGGACCAGATTGACGCAAGTAACGGGGGCGAATTTGGTTCGCCCCCGTTGGTCGTCGGATCTGATGCGGCTCGCCTTAATCGTCACCAGCCAGAGTTGCAGTGACTTCTTGGTAAGCCTGCTGCGCAGTCCTGGAAGCGCGCACCCGGAACTGCACCGGCGTGTTTTCAATCTCCGGCTCCACTGCTAGATGAATGAACACCGGGCCCTCGGCGGCCAGCACTTCGTCTATGCCGGTGGTGAGGTCTTCCAGGTTGTCGAAAGAGAACACGGCTGCATATCCGGCTCCCCTCGCAATTTCCTCCCAATTGGTCACGCCGTCGGAGCCAGGGATGGGCTGGCCGCCTGTGACCGCGTACACGCCATTATTGAAGAGGAAGTGGTAGAAGTTCTTGGGGGCTTTGGTGGAGGTGGTCACCAGCGCGCCCAGGTTCATCAGCAGGCTGCCGTCGCCGTCCATCACAATTACCTTGCGCCCAGGCTGGGCCAATGCAATGCCCAACCCAACGTTGCTGGCCTTGCCCATCGCGCCGGAAATCGGCAGGTCGAGCATCTGGTTGGAAGTTACGGACGGCAGCCCGAACCGGACATTGCCGGCGTTCATGGTCGGAATGAGGACGGCTTCTTCGCGCTTGCTGTCAATCAGGCGTACGGCATCGGTGTTGTTGATCATGACGGTGTTCTCCTGGGAGTGCGGACAATCCACTTCTGGCGGACGATTGCCCTACGGATTCATTCGGGTTGTGAGATTGCCACGCTGCGCTTGCGATGACAAAGGGCGCTACGCGCCGAACTCGGTGCCGATGAGGACCGCCACGGGCCGGCTCAGGCGCTGGGACTCTTCAAAAGCGATGCTGATGCGATCGGCGTCGTCATCGGTTTCAACCAGGTAGTAGTTGATGCCCCAGGCGTGGAGGATGTGCTCGATGAAGCGACCGGCGGAGTCGGGAGTGGGCCCACGCCGGGTCCAGCCGCGATAGCCGACCAGCATGACCAGGGGCTGATTGAGGTCAAGGCAGAGGCCGCGTATGGAGTCGCCCGCCTCGAAGACGCCAGTGTTCTGAATCAGCACCACGGGATTGGCGCCACCGACCCACAGGCCTGCCGCCACCGCCATGGTTTCTCCCTCGCGACACACCGGGATCAGGTCGAGTGAAGGTTCCTCTGTCATCATGGTGTAGAGGAAGTTGGTCTCGCTGTCAGGCAGCCACACTACGTGGGA
>JAPPCX010000055.1 GCA_028875655.1 Chloroflexota bacterium
GCCGCATCCTGTCCACTGGCTGACGTGATCATTACACGCCAATGCCAAGATACAACGTGATGGCCGGCAGCGATTGCGGCTTCGGTACGTCCGCCTGGGGCCGCAAGGTCGAGACCAACATTGCCTGGGCCAAGCTGGCCTCCATGGTCGAGGGAGCGCGTCTCGCTTCGCAGGAGCTTTGGTAAGTCCCAAAATAGCGCCACCCCGTACTTGATGCGGTAGTCTGACCAAGCAGTGTTTTGATGCGTCGTCTAGAGTACCGCTGGATGATCCTGGCCACCGGGTTCACGGTGCTCTTTTTCAACGGCGGGTCCCGCTCCGCCCTGGGGTTGATGCTCAAGCCCATGGTGGATGAGCTAGATTGGACCCGATCCACCTTGTCGCTGGGCGCCACCGCGTACATGGTGGTTTCGGCTCTGGCTATGCCGTTCGTCGGCAGGTTGGCTGACCGTTACGACCTGCGCTGGATCATGGGGGCGGGCGCGGCGGTCGGAGCGGTGGGTATCGGCTTGATGAGCGTGGTGTCCGCTCCCTGGCAACTGTTTGTCGTGTACGGGCTGGTGTTCGCGCTGGGCAACGCGGGAATTTCCAACCCGGTGGTCAGCGTCATGACCGTCCGGTGGTTCCCCGACCGGCGCGGCCTGGCCAACAGCGTGGCGGTGTCGGGCAACGCCATCGGGCAGTTAGTTATCGTGGGCTCGTTGGCCCAGTCGTTGGTGCGTTTCGGCTGGCGCGCGTCCTACGCGGGCCTAGGGTTCGCCAACTTGGTGATTCTCGCGCCGCTCGTGCTGCTCGCGGTTAGGTCGGCTCCCGCCCGCTCCGTCGCCCAGCCAGGCGCTCATCCCGGCGGTCAGCAGGATGCCTCAGCTGAGACCGTCCGCCAGGCATCGTTGCTAACGTCGGGTCAGCTGTGGCTGCTGGTGGGAATCTATGCCATCTGCGGGTTCCAGGATTTTCTGGTGGCGACTCACGTAGTTGCCTTCGCACTGGACGTTGGTTTAGGCACGTTGATCGCCGGCAACCTGTTGGCCTTGATGGGAGTGATGGGTTTGCTCGGGGTCCTGGCCTCGGGGTACCTGGCCGATCTCATGGGCCCGGGCCGTCCGACGTTGCTGTGTTTCGTGATGCGGATTGGCATATTCACGTTGATCTTGCCGTCCCAGTCTCATGCCTCGGTGATCGTATTTGCGCTGCTCTACGGTTTCACGTTCCTGATGACCGCCCCGTTGACGGTGATGTTCTCCGGCAACATTTTCGGGCGGGAGCGAATGGGCAGGATCAGCGGCACAATATCGGGAGTGCACCAGGTCAGCGGCGGCCTGGGCGCGCTGGTGGGGGCGCTGGCGTTCGACATCTGGGGGAGCTACGACCGGGCATTCGCGCTGTTGCTGGCCCTGTCGATAGTGGCTACCGCGGGCACCCTGCTGGTCCGCGACCGCGCCATCCCGCGAGTGCCGGGCCTGGCCAGCTGTTGTTGGTAACCGCTAACGATTGCCCGCCGACCTGCCCCCGTCCACCATGTACACGCCGCCGGTGCAGAAGCTGCTGTCGTCGCTGGCCAGAAACAGCATCAGGCGCGCCACCTCTTCGGGGTTGCCGTATCGACCCAACGGGATGCGCGCCGACGCCGCCCGGTAGGTTTGCTCGACGGTCACGTTAGCATCGTCTGCGGCTGCCACCCGCTGCTCTTCGATGGAACGCATCATGCGCGTTTCGATGGGCGCCGGATTCACGGTGTTGACCCGTATGCCCTGCGACGCTCCTTCCATGGCCGCCGTGCGCATCAGCCCGATCACCGCGTGCTTGCTGGTGGTGTAAGCCGACATGTCCGGGCCGGCGCCGATTCCGGCGGTGGACGAGGTGATGACAATGCTGCCCCCGCCGCGCTCCCGCATCACCGGCACCACGTACTTGATGCCAAGCCATACGCCGCGCACGTTCACGGCCATCACGCGGTCGAACACGTCGATGGGGTAGTCAGGAATGGGAGACAGTTGCCCTTCGATTCCCGCATTGGCCAAGTACACGTCGATACCGCCCCAGCGTTCCGCCGCCGCGCTGACATAAGCCTGGCTTTGCGCAGGGTCCGTCACGTCCGCCACCGCGTAGCTGGCCTTGTCCTCGCCGATGGACTGAACCAGATCTTGCAGGGCGGACTCGTCGAGGTCAACCAGCGCCACGCGCGCGCCCTCGTCGGCGAAGAGCCGCGCCGCAGCCCGACCAATGCCGCCGGTCGCGCCCGTGATCAGAGCCACCTTTCCATCCAACCGGGCCATGTTCAATCTCCTTCGCCGCAGCCGTCGTTACGGCGTCCGTTCGGCATTGTTCAACTATGGGATGCCCGCGATTATAGGAATCCCAAACCGGCCGGGCAACATTATCGCCTTCCATTGTGGCGCTTTCGATTGTCGGCACAAGCCGGGTAGGGGCATGGCTAACGCGCCGGGGCGGGCAGGTCCCAGCGGAGGAACGCGCGGTAGCGGTCTTTGCTGGCCCAGGGCAGCAGGTCAAGGACGATGCACTCAGGCTCGGGGACGTCGCCCTGACGTATGGTGTCGTCGAGGTAACGGCGGAGGCGCATGAAGGTAGAGAGGCGGAAGCCGGCCTTGACGACGCGCTGGATGACGTCGTGGGGTTCCGGGGGTTGGTCGGGATCCCAGTCGTTGCTGACGGCTTGGGCGATGCGGCGCATCTTGATGATGGCGAGTTCGGGGGCGAAC
>JAPPCX010000017.1 GCA_028875655.1 Chloroflexota bacterium
ATCCGTCCTGGGCTGGGTCCCTCCCCAGGGCGTCGTCCACCGACGGGACGGCGTGGTCAAAGGCGGAGAGAGCACCTACCTCCGGGAACGGGCACGGGAGCAGGGTATGACCCTGCGGCAGGTGGCGGACCGGACCGGACTGACCTATGGCTACGTCGTCCAGGTCAGCCGGGGCCAGCGCAATCTCAGCCCGTCCGCCCAGATACGCATGGAGTCGGTGCTGGACGCTCCGGTGAAGGTCGAGACCGCCCAGCCTGCCGACATCAACCCGCCGGCCCTGTGGGAGCGCATGGACGCCCACGGTTGGTCCCAGAACGAGACGGCGCGGCGGGCCGGCATCAGCACCGGGATGCTCTCCCAGGTAATGAACGGCCATCGCAAGCCCTCCGGGGACGTGCTAAGACGGCTGCACGAAGTGCTGTTTGCCCCGTCTCCGGCGGAACTGGTGGCCCCGGTGGAGCTAAGGGTCATGGGCTGGAAGAAGGACGGGAAGAGCGGCGTGGTGATCAAGGGCGCCGGCGGGCCACGGAGCGGCGGCAAGCCCGGCGACGGGACGATCCGTGTGGGCGGCAGGGTTCCCTGGGGCGCCGAGGTGCAGTTCGCCTACACGACCGGCTATGACAGCCACGGGCGGGTGTCCGTCAACCACCTGGTGGACGAACAGGGTTGCTCCGCCATGCTGAAGAAGGCGGAGACGACCAAGTGAGGACCTGGACTGGTCTCCGGTGAACGTCGTGAGGAATAACTGGCTAGAACAAGGACCTGACCGATGCCAGAATCTCCACGGTTTTGGAATCGGTCAGCCGGGCTATGGTCTGCCGGAATACCTCCTCGTTCAAAGTCATCACACGGTCGGGGCGAACCCAGCTGGAACGCAGCAAGCGCCCAGAGGCTATATCGCCGTCGCCAATCGGCAGTTGCAAGACATCGACACGGGGCTGGCTGGTGACCTCGCAAACCATCCAGTCCTGTTCGCTGGGATACGTCACGTCTGCCACCACCAACACAGGCCTGATCTTGGCATCCTGCAAGTTGGTGAACGGAAAGAGCGCCAGCGCAATATCGCCCACCATCGGCTAATTGTCGCCTTCCCGGATGTCCGGCAAGGATGCCAACCACCCCTGGTACTCCGGGTCGTCATCGGATGCGTCATAGCGGCTGAACATGGAGGCCAGGGCCATGTTCGTCCACTCTCGCTTATCCCGGTCTCCCGCTACCACCAGGTACTCCCCGTCCCAGTACGCCATCCGCCCCACGATTTCCACCGTCTTCACGCTGACGGCGCACACCCGGCCCAGCAGGTCTATCACCCGTTCCTTGTGGTCGGCGAAACGGTAGGTGTTGAACCGCTCGGCGATGGTGGGGTCCCGGGGCTTGCGTTCCCTGTACTGGTCCAGCACCCACTCCAGGGCCGAGCGGTTGCCCAGTTGATACTCCCACGCCTCCGGCGGAACTCCCCGCAGCGTGGTCCTGTCGTCCAGCACGATGGCGCCTTTCTTCTTGTCGGCCCGCAGGATCGCCCGCCTCAGTTCGCCCTCCAGGTCAACCCGTTCCAGGGGCCAGGGTTCCGCCTGCTCGAATCCGATGTGCAGGTCAAGCAACTCCCGCCCCATGTCCCGCCACAGGTGGAAGTCATGGTAGAAGGGCAGGCGGGGAAACTCCCGCAGCAGGTCCACCCGGTAGTCGTGGCGGTACACCGGGTCGTGGAGCACGGCGTAGGTGTAGGCGAAGATGTCCTCGGCGGTGATGCCTTCGGGCCCAGCCAGTTCATCGAAAGCCTCGCCCCATTCCTGCCGGTAGTGGTCGTTGAACTGCTTGATGCCCCAATCAGTGACGTTGCAGACCCGCTCCCCGTCGTCGGTGTAGCGGTAGAGGGGAAGACATTGGGTGTCGCCAGTGAAGTGCAGGTCAAATACCCTATCTGCCGCCAGCGCGTAGAAACCCTTGCCGTTGACGCAGAAACTTATCACTTGGTTTTCATCGTCATTGCCGTTGGGGAAAACCTCCGGCAGTTGATACTGCATTTCATTCAGGTTCTGGCTGAAGTAGAGTTGCTTTCCCACGAAGGGACGGAACAGCGTCTGGCGAACCATTGTCCGGTCGAACACGTTGGGCAAATCCAGGCGCAACTGTCGCTTGAGGTCTCGCGTCCATTTGATCCTGGTGCCGAGAATGCCGTCGTCAACATCCTTCCCGCCGTGTTCGGCCCGGCTCTCCTCGTATTCATTGATGAACGCACGAACCTTGCTGCCAAGATGGGCATGGTTGAAGTCATAGACCCATTCGTCACGGTTGGTAACGACGCCCATTGAATACAGCCCGAACACCGCCCCTTCATCCTCAACCCGCTTCGCCAACTTGGTTTCCCGGTTCGCCAACGGCAGCAGTTTCTCAAAGTCGCTGTTGGACTGGTTGAGCCAGTCGTTGCGCTTGTCCGGGGTTATGCTCTCGAACTCGATGCCGTCCAATGCGGCGTCCACCAGGTAGGCCAGCTTGTCCTTCGCTAGTTCCGCGTCCTCCCGCCGGGCATAGTGAATGTCACACTGCCCCAGCCTGGCTTTCTCCCTCACGAAGAAGCCGATGGCCACGCCGGTCTGGATACCAAAGACGTTGTGCGTGGTGCCGGAAATCTTGGGATTGCGCCGCACGTCTGAGCCAAGGTCCAGAACGTATATGTCCGTGAACTCCTGCG
>JAPPCX010000061.1 GCA_028875655.1 Chloroflexota bacterium
GCCACTTTTATTTTCAAAACTTCGCCGGAACCGTCCCTTTCACCCAAGCGCTCGCAGAACCGGCCCGAAAGTCCTGATTTTTGCCCTTTTCAAGTTCAGATCTGCCTCTGACTTTTGGAAATAAAAGTCACGCCAATCTCTGTACACGGGTCCGGCATCACACCGGGCTTGTTTTTGCCCATAGGGGCGGTGGCCGGCGTCGTTGCCGATGGGGAACCGGGTCCAAGCCGCCGGAGCTATCATCTCCAACTTGGCAATGACAAAATCTCCAAGCTGGAAGTGAGCCGCATCAGATTGGATGACGTTGCCGAAGGCACACCGGGTCGCATCGGGCCTTGTTGGCGGCTTCTGCAACTGGGTGATCATTTAGAATGGATGGGACGGCGACCCCGGTGCCGACGGGGAGACGTTCCATCGCTCAATCCGCCACGGGAACGGGAACTGGAGAATTAGGCCAGCTCCGTCGCCCTGTCGCAACCGCGCCATGGATACCTCTCGGCCGCGACCGCCAGGACCGGAACCGACCAATGCAGTGGGGATTTCGAGAATGCCCTGGGTCCATTGTTCCGCTTGCCAACCGGGTGGACTTTATCTATAGGCGTATTGTATGCTGTATCATCAAACATACACATACGGAGGCCGTATGCGCATCGGTATCAATGTCCCAGACAAGGCTATCAGGCTGATCAAAAAACTTGACCCAGAGGCCAACATCTCCCAGATCTGCCGCGAAGCGCTAAATTCCTACACCACCGCCTTGGAACGTGCCAGAACGGAGATAACCGATGAAGACATGGACGACATTATCGAACACCTCGAACAATCAGCCCCTTATCCACAAATTGAGCCGGATTGGGCGGAGTATGCCTGGCAGGATGCCCAAGACTGGATAAGGACGATAACTCCACATGACTGGCATTATTTCCTCTATGGTTACGACCGCCACAAGGACAACAGTCGGCAGCTATACCTACACGCCCAGTTCTATGGGATCCGTAGCCGGGGAGAGGTCAAGAACTTCACTGACCGAAGCATGGAAAACGCGGACTGGTTCTGGCGCGAGGCGGTCATAGGCGGCAATTCGGCCAGACAAAAGGCCTTTGAGAAAGCGGAGAACGATTATGTAGGGACATGGCTCGCCTATGTGAACGAAGTTCGGAGGAAGTGCCTGCAACACCGCGCGGAAAAGAACATGGAGGTATTGGCCGACCGCCAGAATACATCGCTTTCCCGCCCTGAACCGGAACTGCCATTCCAGCTACAGGACAGACCATGGACCGAGAGGAAGTAGCCGCCGATTGTGGGGGCAAATGAGAGGAGAGCACTGCCAGTTGGAGGAGGTGTTGGTCCGGGAGCAGAATGCCCACCGCAGGACCGGGAAGCTCGGCAAAGCACTGGGCATCGCCGCTGTGTTGTTGGTGTTTCTCTTGACAATCTGTATCCTGGTGATGTGGCTGCTGCTCCGGTGAGAATCAGGCTTGATTTTGACATTGTTGACCGGGGCACAAGCCATCACTATAATGCCTCACGTTGCGTCATGGTATGACTCACAGAGGGGATCGCCAAATGAACCAGTTGACCGTCAGGGGGTTCGATGACGACCTCAGCTCTATTCTGAACCACCTCGCCAAGCAGGAGGGTATCTCGCTGAATCAGGCTGCCCTGAGGTTGCTCAGAAAAGGAGCTGGCCTGTCGGACGGGAGCCGTGGAAACCCGAATGCGATAGGCGCCGCGCTGGACGACCTGTTCGGCGCATGGAGCCGGGATGAAGCCGAGGGTTTCGATGCGGCTCTTGAGGTTTTCGGCACGGTGGACGAGGCGGCGTGGTCATGAGGATTCTGCTGGATTCCAACGCCTACTCCGCGTTCATGCGGGGCAGCCACGAGGTGAGAGATCTGATAGTGGTAGCCGAGGAGGTGCTGTTCTCCGCCGTTGTAGTAGGCGAGCAGCTGTACGGCTTTCGGCAGGGGGCGCATTTCCAGCGGAACCTGGCGGAACTTCGTTCCTTCCTCGAACGTCCCTACGTGTCCTTCGTTCCCGTGGGCCCGGTGACTGCGGACCGGTACTCGCGGGTAATGACGGCGCTGCGGGCCAAGGGGCGGCCAATTCCGACCAACGACGTCTGGATTGCGGCCCACGCCATGGAAACGGGCGCCGACCTGGTATCCGCCGACCGCCACTTCGAGCACGTTGACGGGATTGCGTGGGTCCGGGTGTCGGGTGGCTGAAACCTGTTACACCGAACGACTAATGGAGCGCCTGGACGTGATCGCCTCCAACGCCGAGGCCCCGGCGGAACACGGCATCCTGGGCGAGACGTGGACCTTTCCGCCGCCGCACTCGCTGCACCGGGCGCCCCTGGCCGGATTGTACTGATTCCCAAAGTACAACTTTTCTGCGCCGGACCTTTCCTGTAAGGGGGCTTCCACAGCTGCGAATGGACAAGGTTGCAGCAACTTGCCGCAACCTTGTCCCGTTACGTCCCCGCCACTGCAATGTGTTGCAGAGACGACACGTCAGGCCTTCATCGGAAATGAACCACCCGCCCCCCGACAGGTACGCCATTCAGGAACGAATTCCGACGACAAC
>JAPPCX010000117.1 GCA_028875655.1 Chloroflexota bacterium
GGATTTTGGGCCCTCGATTATCCCAGCTGCCGCAGCCGGGGATCCAGGCGGTCCCGAAGCCAGTCGCCAAACAGGTTCATCGACAATACGGTGGCCATGATGGCCAGCCCGGGCATCGTGGAAATCCACCACGCCACCGCCAGGCGGTCCCGGCCGTCGGACACCATTGATCCCCACGCCGGCGTGGGCGGAGGCACGCCCGCGCCCAGGAAGCTGAGGGTGGACTCCAGCAGGATTACGATACCCACCTCCAGCGTCGCCAGCACGATCAGCGTGTTGATGACGCCGGGGAAGATGTGCATGAACAGTATGCGCGGCGTTGACGCCCCGGCTACCTTGGCCAGGGCCACGAAGTCCATCGTTTTTAACTGCAACACCTCGCCGCGCACGTTTCTGGCGAAGCGCGGCCAGACCGCAATGGCCAGAACCGCCACGATGATCAGGAACGATTGGCCCAGCGCCAGCACCAGCACCAGCGCCAGCAGGATGGTTGGTATGGCCAGCTTGATGTCCACCACCCGCATCAGCACCTCGTCAATCCAGCCGCCGTACCATCCGGCGGCCAGGCCACTGGCCACGCCGATGCCCATGCCCACGCCCAGGGTGACGGCGGCGACGACCAGCGATATGCGGGCGCCGAAGATGACCCGGCTCAGCATGTCGCGGCCCAGGTGGTCGGTTCCCAGCAGGAATTCGGAGCTGCCTCCCTCTTCCCACGCCGGCGGGAGGTTGCGGTCCCGCAGGCCGCCGCGCTCCGGGTCGTGCGGGGCGATCAGCGGAGCGAATACGCCGGTGACGACAAAGAGCGCCAGGATAAACATGGGTATCAGCGGCCATCGCCGCAACTGCCAGGCGCGCCTGGCGATGCGGGCCGGCATCGGCGCCGGCTGGACGACCAGAGTTCCTTCTGCTGCCACGATGCTCTCCTCCCCTATGCGTACCTGATCCTGGGATCAATGTACGCGTACATGATGTCCACCAGCAGGGCCGCCGTCACGTACATCAGCGTGAACACGATCACCACGGCCTGCAGCAGCGGATAGTCGTTGCCGGCCAGGGCCTGGATCGCCAGTTGGCCCAGCCCGGGCCACGCGAATACGGTTTCCACCACCAGCGAACCGGTCACCAGGCTGCCCAGGGTGATTCCCGCGAAGGTCAACACCGGTATCAGGGCGTTGCGCAGGGAATGTTTCCAGATGACGGCATTGTTGGATACGCCCTTGGCCCGGGCCAACTTCACATACTCGGAATCCAGCACGTTCAGCATGGCGGAGCGCAGCAGGCGCAGGTTGGCCGCCGCGTAAAACCAGCCCAGGGCTACCGCCGGCAGTACAATGCTGGAAATTTCCTGGCGTCCGTAGGGCGGCAGCCAGTCCAGCCGCACCGCGAACAGGAACACGAGCATCAGGCCCAGCCAGAACACGGGCGCGGACTGTCCCACCAGGGCCACGATCTTGCCCACCATGTCGAGGAAGGTGCCGCGTTTCACGGCCGAAAGTATGCCCAGAGGTACGCCGACGATTACGGAAAAGGCGAAAGCGGCCAACCCCAACTGCAACGTCGCGGGAATCCGCTCAATGATGACTTCCATGGAGGGGCGGCCCTCTTTGATGGACTCGCCGAAGTCGCCCTTGAGCGCGCTGCCCAGGAATATGCCGTACTGCTGGTAGTAGGGCTTGTCCAGTCCCAGGCTGGCGGTGAGCCGGTCCCAGTCTTCTTGCGTGGAATAGTCATCCAGGTAAACGTGCCTGGGGTCCCCCGCGGCCCGGCTCATCACGAAGATGATCAGGGATACGGCGAGGAGGGTCACCAGCGCCAGCAGGATGCGCCGCAACAGGTATCGCTGCATATTTCGCTACCTCACAGATTGATTCCCGGCGGAGCGCCCAGGTTCGCGTCGCTCCATGCGGGCCCAGCGTCCGAACACTCCCTCGTAACCGAAGTTGAACACCAGCGCAATGACGTTGGCCACCAGCGTCGCCCCCAAAGCGATGTAGGTTCGAGGCTTGAACAGATAGCCGCATACGCCAACGCAGTTGGCATCCTCGATTGCGGATATCCGGTCGCCGGCCTGGAACCCGGCCCAGGCTCCCAGCGCGCTGACCAGGGCCAGGACCAGCCCGGCCGCCAACAGGACCGGCCACGGTGGAATCGAGTCGATGCGAAGCATCATCAACCCAGCGCCGATGCCGGCGCCGATGCCGGCGCCGATCATAAGCAGGGTCAGCAGCGTGGGCAGGCCTGCCACGCCGAAGAACACCGACAACGCTGACGCTATCGCCATTCCGATTACCCCCAGCACTGCCGCCAGGGGTAATCCCAGAAGGGTTCGCGCGATAATCGATATCCAGGGTTTTTGCCACCCCATGCTGGCGTTACCTGCCCGCTGTCATCTCGTCGGATTATTACCGAGGCTTGATGTACTCGTAACCGTTGATGTTCCGCAGGTCACGGTACCGTACGCCCTCGATCCAGGGTTGGATGTTGGGCCCAACCGGCCACAGGGAGTCGAAGTTGTACAGCCCGACGCCGGTGATTGCGTTCTCGAACATGAACGTGGCGATTTCGATAGCCAGTTCGCGCCGCGCCTCCGTGTTCACCTCGGCCATGTGCTGCGACACTTTCTCGTCCAGCCACGGGTGCTCAACACCCCGGTTCCAGACGGCCTGGTGGTTCAGCTGGGACAGCATACCGGAGAAGCCCTGCCCCGGCTCCAGCCGGATGCCGCCGGCGTGGCAGGTGGAACCCTGGTAGTTGCGGGCGATGAGGCTGGGCCGCAGCGTGGTGTAGGGCAGGCTCTGGAACTTCACGTCCACGCCAATGTCGCCCCACATGGTGGCGATGGCCTCACAGGCTTCCACTTCCACGGGCGCGCCGCGCAGCGAGGGGGTCAACGTGATGCTGAACCCGTCCGGGTACCCGGCCTCGGCGAGCAGTGCCTTAGCCCGTTCAGGGTTGAATTCCCAGCGCAGTTCCTGGGGCAACCAGGACTCTTCGTACTGGCCGAAGTCCCAAAGCACCGCGGGAGAACCGTAGCCGTGCAGGAGGGTATCCACGATGCCCTGCCGGTCAATGGCGATGGACAGCGCGGTGCGAACCTTGGCCGCGTTCTTCCAGGCGTCGGAGTTGATGTCGGGATCGGAGGAAACCCAGGGCAGTTCCGGATCGTAGCCGGGCTGCTGATTCTCGGTGCCGATGCCCACGTAGTACTGCCCGTAGAAGGTCAGCGCCGATTCACCGCCGCCGGGGACGCGCATGATCTCTGCGCCTTCCACTTCTTCAATCAGCGACAGCGAGTCAAAGGCGATGAGAGACGTGTCCAGGTTTCCGGTCTGGAACCCCGCCACGCGGGATGACTCCTCGGGTATTTCCTGGAACATCAACTCGGCGAAGTGAGGGGTCTTCCGCCAGTGGCCTTCCACGGCTTCCATCAGCCACCATGCGCTGGTCTGGAAGTCAACCAGGTCCCAGGAACCGGTGGCGGAGATCTGGCTGTTGGCCTCTTCCACCCCCAGTTCTTCGCTCTGTTTCTTGCTCACTATCCAGGTGCCGCCGCCGCCCGGGCTGGTCAGAATCTCGTTGACGGGAACTTCCGACCAGGGCTCCCCGGTGTTAACTTCCACAGTGTAGTCGTCAATGGCAATGGCGTGGCCGTCCGGGTTTTCCCAGATGCCGCGCATGTTGGAGGCCCGGGGGTGCTTGGAGCCTTCTGCTCCGAACTGCCGCATGCTCCAGATGACGTCCTCGGCGGTCATTTCGCCGTAGCCCTTGTGGAGCTGGACGCCCTGGGCAAGGTTGAAGGTCCACGTTGAGCCGTCCTCCGACACTTCCCAGCTCTGGGCCAGCATCGGCACCGGCTCCAGGTCGGCGCTGACGGTCAGCAGGGACTCGCCGATGGGGGCGGTCTGCAGGACGAAAATCTGGGGGTTGCCGGTGAGGGCGGGATGGCCCATGAAGGGGCCGAGTTCCTTCTGCCCCACGGTCAGCCGGCCGCTGGGCCTTTCTTCAGCTACGGCCGCCGCGGTTTGCGGCGTGGCCGTTGGCGCGGCCACCGGAGCCGCGGCCGGAACCTCCGTCGCCGCCGGAGCCATTGACGACCCCGATGATGACGCCGCCGGCGCGGTGGCGGCCGGAGCCGCTGACGATCCGGATGACGTTGCCGGCGCTGCGCTCTGGCCGGTTGATGTCGAACCCGTGGCCGGTTGATCCGTCTCTGCCGCGCCGCCGCAGGCCAGGATCAGCGCCAGCAGCAAAGACAGCGCGAGCAAGGCCACGATGGTGGGCTTTCCAGATATGTAACGCATAGATACCTCGTGCTTCGGGTGTGGGAATCTTGACCTTCGGCGCCTGGTCTATCGCCGGTGGCGAATGTACTCGTAGCCGTTGATCTGGCGCACGTCGCTGCGTCGGACGTGTTCGGTCCACGGTTCAATGCGCGGGCCAACGGGCCAAAGGGCGTCGATGTTGTAGTAGGTAAGATCGGTTAGAGCGTTGTCAAAGAGGAACTGCCCAAGCTCGCGCTCCATGGCCTCCCTTGCGTCTGGGTCAACTTCGGACATGGCGCGGCGCATCAAGTCGTCGGAATAGGCGTGCTCCAGCCCGCGATTGAACGGATTCTCCGTCAGGTAGCTGCCGAAACCGTTGGCCGGCGTGGGCAGAGGGCCACCGGCGTGGCAGGTCGCGCCCTGGTAGGTTCGGCCCACCAGCGTGGGACGGAGCGTTCCGTACGGAATCCGCTGGAAATCCACGTCCAGGCCGATGTTCTCCCACATCTGGGCGATGGCCTCGCAGCTTTCCACTTCCTGGGGCGCGCCGCGCAGGGCCGGCGTCAGCGTGATGCTGAATCCGTCCGGGTACCCGGCCTCTTCGAGCAACTGCATGGCGCGGTCCGGGTCGTATTCCCAATCTCGTCCGTCCAGGTAGTGCTCAAAGCCGCTGTAGGAATGAATGGGAGTGCTGGTGTTTCCGTTGCCGGACAGGATCTCGTCCACCAGGGCCTGTCGGTCGATGGCGGTCATCAGGGCCAGCCGCACCTTGCGCGCCCGGTCCCATTCCGGCGACGTTATATCGTCCGTAGGGGATACCCAGGGGTTTTCAGGGTCGTAGCCGGCCCGCGCTTCCACGCCCGGAACCGGGTACCAGTTGCCGTAGATTCTGAGGCTCTGCACGATGGCGTTGGGAACCTTCATCAGTTGCGCGCCCTCTACGTCCAGAACGCTGGGGATGGAGTCGTAGCCCATGAGGAAGGTGTCCAGATTGCCGGTCTGGAACCCGGCAACCCGGGATGATTCCTCCGGGATTTCCCACATGATGAATTCGGCGAACTCGGGCGTGTGCCGCCAGTGGTCGCGCACCGCCGCCATCTTCCAGAACTCGCCGGTGCGATGGTCAACGATTTCCCAGGGGCCGGTGGCCGCCATCTGCTCGCTGGCGCCTTCCACGCCCAGTTCGTCGGTTTGCTTCTTGCTGGCGATGAACGTGGACGCGCCGCCCGGGGTCATGAGCCAGCGCTGGGCGATCACGTGAACCAGCGGCTCGCCGGTGTGCACTGTGAAGGTATGATCGTCAATGATCTCCGAACCCGGACGCGGCGCCCAGAAGTTTTCCAACTGGCCGGCCCGGGGGTGCTTGCTCAACCCCCACTGCTGCATCGACCACACCACGTCCTCGGCGGTCATCTCGCCGTAGCCCTTGTGGAACTGGACTCCCTGGTTCAGCTTGAACGTCCAGGTCAGGAAATCGTCGGAAATCTCCCACGACTCCGCCAGCAGGCCCAGCACGTTGCGGTTCACGTCTTCCTGCAACAGCCCTTCGCCGATGGGCGCGGTGCCGTGCACGAAGATCTGGGGGTTGCCCAGGGTGCTGGGATGCAGGAAGAACGGGCCCATTTCCTTCAGGCCCGTGTTCAACGTGCCGGTGGGTTCAACCGCCTGGCCGGTCGTATCGGATGGCGCGGCCTGCTGCGGCGCGGCGGTTGGCGCAGCCTGGGCGGGAGCCGATTGTCCGGAACCCGACTGGGCGGCCTGACTCGAAGCGGCCGATGCAGCCGCCGGCTGCGTGGCCGCGGGTTGCGCCGGGGCCTGCTGCTGGGCAGCCTGCTGTTGCGGCGCGGCCGCTTGTTGGGCCGGGGCCTGCTGCTGGGCTGCGGCAGGTTGCTGTGGCTCCGCTTCCTGGGCCGTGCCGCAGGCAATGATCGGCGTTAACAATAACGCCGCGATGCCAAGGGCAACCAGGCTGCTGCGGCTGATCCTGAACCATTTCATCGCACACCTCCAGGCAAATGCGCCGTCGCGACGTAACGGTCGGTACGGATTTACGCTTACCGTACCGGTAACGGGTCAATAGGTCTGTTAATAGCCAGCGGCTCGGCATCTGCGCCGACCGGTGAATGGTGGCGTAGTCTATCCGACGACTTTAACCATGTCAATGTATAGAAATAACCATTATCATGCTACGCTATCGTTCATCTTCAGACCGGGAGGGAAGCATGACAACAGGAATGAACACTTCCGTGGACGAGCGAATAGTCGGAATACTGCGGCAACTGGGCATCGAGCGCGCCCACTTCGCTTCCCGCAACCTGGGCGACTGGCGCGGCCTTGCGGTCAATCATCCGGAGGCCATCGCCTCCCTGACGCTGATCTGCCCGTTGGGGTTTGACGCCATGGCGCTGGCCCCGCTGGCCGAGCGCCTGCTGGTCTTCAACGGATCACGGGGCGGTTCCACGGAGACGATTGGCCGCAACGTGGCGGAGCTGCCGGCCGCGTCGATGATAACGCTGGACGATTACCCCTACGCCAACAACTACGCCGACCTCGCGGCGGAAAGGGGCGGGCAGATCAGCGAGGGAATGCTGGACTCCCTGGCTTCCCGGGACAAACTGCCGGCGGTATCGGTTTCCGCTTCGGATGGAGAGGCCGATGACATCTACTTCCGCGTGCAGGGTTTGGGGCCGCCGCTGGTCCTGCTGCCGTTGGGGGCGGCGCCTTCCCAGTGGGACCCGGTTATCGCGGCGCTCAGCGAACGATACTGCGTCGTAACCATGTCCGGGCCCGCGCTGGGCATGGTCGCCAGCCTGGAAGGTCGGGGACGCACCCCCGGATACCTGTCCGCCGTGGGCAGCATTATCGATGCGGCGGACATTAAGCCCGGCGAGCGCGTGTTGGAAGTCGGGTGCGGCACCGGGGTTCTGTGCCGTTGGGTTGCCCGCCGGATGGGACTGCAAAACCCGGTGGCCGGCGTGGACGTCAACCGGTACTTTCTGAGGGAAGCCACCGAAATCGCACGTCGGGAAGGCATGGGCGACCTTGTGGAGTTTCACGAGGGCAGCGCCGAGGAGTTGCCCTTTGACGACAACAGCATGGACGTGGTCTTCTCCAGCACGGTCATCCAACGAGTCAACGCGGACCGTATGCTGCCGGAATTGGTCAGGGTCGCCAAACCCGGCGGCAGGATTGCGGTGCTGGGCCACGCCCACGACATGAACCGCTGGGTCAACCTGCCACTGGACGCCGCGCTGAAAACCCGGATCGAGTCGCCGCCGTGGGTGGAAGATCCGGGGCATCCCCAGGGCTGCGACGATTCAACCCTCTACCAGCGTTTTGCGCGGCTGGGGTTGACCAACACCCGGATGTACCCTTTCATCAGCACGTTCTCCGAACCGGCACGCCTGCAATTCATGCAGGGCGGAATCCTGCCCACGCTCAACGCCGAGGAAGCCGCCCAGTGGCGCGCGGCGGTGGCGCAGGCCGAATCCGACGGCACGTTCTTCATGTCCACGCCGTTCCACTGTGCGGTGGGCGCCAAGCCATAGCGGTAACACGCCGCGTCGCATCAATCGGCGGCGTCGCTTTCCGGCGCCAGCTCCAGCAGGCGCATGCCCCGGTCCACCTGCTGGCCGGCTTCCACCGCGACCCGGCGCACGACGCCGCTGCGGGAGGCGGTGATCACCAGTTCCATCTTCATGGACTCCATGAGCACTACCGTCTGGTTGCGCTCCACCCGGTCTCCCTCGGCGACCAGAACCTCCAGCACCGCGCCGGGCATGGGAGCCAGGACGTCCTCCGAGGCTTCGGCGCCGGCGGCCCGGCCTCGCCGGCGAGTTTCGGCGCGCTGGAACACGTGCAACGCGCCGTCCAGCCACAGGTGCAACTCCGGGCCGACCCAGGCCCAGGCGAAGTGGTGGGTGCGGCCGGATTCGGTGCGGCACAGCCCTTCGCCGGCCTCGCGGGACTCAATGTCCAGCGTGATGGCGGTATGTGATCCTTCCGCGACACCGCCGTCAAGTTGGAAAGTCAGGCTGCCTTCCGCCGCTTCCGTCCGATAGCGGTAGGCTTCTCCCGCGTCGGGATACGTCTCCCGCATTTCGCCTTGGTTCGCGGTCACGGCAGCCTCCGCTGGCCGGCGGACCGCCAGGGGTTCACGCTCTCCTGACCGTCACTCCCGCGAAATACCCCGTCATTCCCGCGAAAGCGGGAATCCATGCCAACCGGCTGCTGTGCCGCCCACGCTGCCAATGCCCGCGCCATCGTGCGGGTTTCATCCGACGCCGCCGACCTGGTGACCGCAGGATTCCATTCCAAAAAGCCCGTGTCGTATTCGCCCCGCCGGAACTGGGCATGCTGCATCACCGCCCGCAGCAGCGGGATGTTGGTAATCACACCCATCGCCAGGAACTGGGACAGCGCCACCTCCATCCGGCGCAGGCTGAGCTCGCGGGTATGCGCCCAGGCGATGAGCTTAGCCAACATGGGGTCGTAATAGATTGACACTCCCCGACCCTCCCCCACGCCGCTATCCAGCCGCAGGCCGGGGCCGCTGGGCGGCCGCCAGCGCAGCAGGGTTCCCGTGGACGGCACGAAGTCCCGGTAGGGGTCCTCGGCGTAGATGCGACACTCGACGGCATGGCCCCGGGGCGCGATGTCAGCCTGTTGCAGCGTCAGCGGTTCCCCGTTTGCGATGCGGAGTTGCCACTCCACCAGGTCCAGCCCCAGCACGGCCTCGGTGACGGGATGCTCCACCTGGAGCCGGGCGTTCATTTCCAGGAAGTAGAAATCGCCGCTGCGGGGGTCCAGCAGAAACTCAACCGTCCCCGCGTTGACGTAGCCGGCCTGTCGAGCCAATGCGACGGCGGCATTGCCCATGCGCTGGCGCAGTTCCGGCGTCAACGCCGGCGATGGCGTCTCCTCGATAATCTTCTGGTGGCGGCGCTGCACGCTGCACTCCCGCTCGCCCAGGTGGATGGTGTGTCCGTGGGCGTCGGCCAGCACCTGAAACTCCACATGGCGCGGATTGGCGATGTACCGCTCCAGGAACACGCGACCGTCGCCGAAAGCCGCCTGCGCTTCCCGGCTGGCCTGCTCCATGTCGCCGTCCAGATCCTGCCGGCGGTTGACCAGGCGCATACCGCGACCACCGCCGCCAGCCGCCGCTTTTACCATTAGGGGGAACCCCCACTGCTCGGCAAACTCCGCGGCCGCAGGATCCCCCGGTTGACAGACGGGAGCGCTGGGTACGGTGGGGACGCCGGCGGCGATGGCGATATCCTTGGAACGCAGCTTGTCGCCAAGCAACGCCATGCTCTCCGGCGTCGGCCCGATGAAAGTTATCCCCACATCTTGGCAGGCACGGGCGAACTTAGGGTTCTCCGACAGGAATCCGTAGCCGGGATGGATGGCGTCGGCTCCGGAATCCCGCGCCGCCTGCACCAATTTGGCGATGTTCAGGTACGTATCCTCAGCCGTGCTGCCCGGCAGGGCCACGGACTGCTCCGCCGTGTTGACGTGGGGCGCGCCGGCGTCCGGCTCTGAATAGACTGCAACGGGAGCGAGGCCCATCGCCCGCAGCGTCTGGTTGATGCGGACGGCAATCTCGCCGCGATTGGCTACCAGGACTTTGGAGAACATCAGCAAGCCCGAAATTCAAATCGCCCCAAGCCTAAGGCTTGGGCGCCGGGCCCAACACCCGGTATTTCCGCTCGCCCTCGCGTTGGGCAACGGGTAGAACTTCCACCACCAGCCGCGACAGGCCGACCACCTCGCCGTCGGCGTCAAAGCTGTAACCGTTTCCGATGGCGCCGCTCCAGGTGATGCCGTACATGCAGTCGCGGAAACCGTCCGCATCCTGATCGTCGCCGGTCTGCTTGAGGCATTCGGCGGCGATATACACATTGTCGTAGGCAGACCCCAAGTGCCACGGCAGGGTGATGTAATCGTAGCGCTGTCGGAAGTTCGCCAGGACCTCCTGCGCCTTCGGATTGTCGGGGTCCAGGTCGGCCGTGATGGCCTTCATGCCGGTAGCAGCATCGCCGGCGATCTCCAGGGCGGTGGTGCCAACTGAGATAGTTTCGGCGTAGATGGGGCCGTCATAGCCCAGCTCCCGCGCCTGTTTGATAATGGCGCCGGCGGAGAATTCGGACTGGGGAGCCAGGTGCAACGCGTCTGGACCGGCGTCGAACAGCTTGCTCAGCTGGGTCCGGAAGTCAGTAATGTCGGACCCGTAGTATTCCGCGGCCACTACCTCGCCGCCGCGCTGTTCAAACTGCGCCACCGAGGTTCGCCGGACGCCCTCGGCGTAGTCGGTTGATTCCGTTATGGTGGCGAGCCGGCGTATCCCGTCGGCCCACAACAGGTTGCCGGTGTCTATGCCCACCTGCACGTCGCTGATCTGGGTTCTGAAGATGTAGTCGCCGGCGTTGGCGATGTCGGGGTTGCTGGCCAGACCGGAAAACAGTATTACTCCGTCCGCCTCCGCCAGTGGAGCCGCCCCCAGCATGGCGCTGCTGCACGAGGTACCCAGGATGATCTTTATGCCGTCAACGTCGGTCAGCTTGGTGTACGCGGCTACCGCCCCCTGAGCGCTGCATTGGGAGTCTTCGACCACCAGTTCAATCCGACGTCCGTTCACGCCGCCGGTGGCATTGATCTCGTCCGCCGCCATCTGTTTGGCCTGACTGGCCACCGTGCCGTAGGTCTCGCCAACCCCGGTGAGAGACTCCATGACACCGATCCTCAACGGAGCGGCTTGCTCAACGTCATCGCCAGCGCCGCAAGCAAGAATTGTCAAACCCAGCAGCGCCGTCATAACGCCCACCGCAAGCCGTTGCCAAATCAACATATGGAAGCCCTTCCCACCATTGTGCCTCGATTAGTTAGTGGTCATCACATGCGGAACACGCCGCGCTTCTGCTCCGGGAACGGGGCGTTGATGGACGCGGCGATGCCCAGGCCCACCACGTCGCGGGTGTCCACCGGGTCGATGATGCCGTCGTCCCACAGGCGGGCGGCGCTGTAGTACGGGTCGCCCTCCGTCTCGTACTTTTCCAGGATGGGCCGTTGCAGGTCGTCCCGCTCGTCTTGAGTCATGGCGCCGCCCTGCCGCTCCAGTTGTTGCAGCCGAATGGTGAGCAGCACCTCCGCCGCCTGCTGTCCGCCCATCACCGAGATGCGCGAGTTGGGCCACGTCCACAGGAACCGCGGTTGGTAGGCCCGGCCGCACATGCCGTAGTTGCCGGCCCCGAAGGAACTGCCGATGATGACGGTGAACTTGGGCACGGCGGCGTTGGACACGGCCATCACCATCTTGGCGCCGTCCTTGGCGATGCCGCCCTGCTCGTACTGGCTGCCCACCATGAAACCCGTGATGTTCTGCAAGAACAGCAGGGGGATGCCGCGCTGGCTGCACAGCTCGATGAAGTGCGTACCCTTCAATGCGCTCTCGGAAAACAGCACGCCGTTGTTGGCGACTACGCCAACCGGATAACCCCAGATGCGCGCGAACCCGCAGACCAGCGTGCCGCCGTACTCGGCCTTGAACTCGTGGAATCGGCTGCCGTCCACAATGCGGGCGATGACCTCACGCACGTCATACTGCCGGCGGTTGTCGGGAGACACGATGCCGTACAGCTCGGCGGGATCGTGGGCCGGCGGCTCGGGCGCGATAACCTCGAAGGGCGGTTCGCGCCGGCGCACGAAGTTCTCCACGATGTCCCGGGTGATGGCCAGGGCGTCCTCGTCATCGGCGGCCTGGTGGTCGGCCACGCCGGATATGCGGGTATGGACATCGGTTCCGCCCAGCGTCTCCGGGTCAACCTCCTCGCCGGTGGCCGCCCGCACCAGCGGCGGCCCGCCGAGGAAGATGGTGCCCTGCTGCCGCACCATGACCACCTCGTCGCTCATGGCCGGGATGTACGCGCCGCCGGCAGTGCAGGAACCCATCACCACCGCCACCTGGGGGATGCCCAGGGCCGACATCTGCGCCTGGTTGTAGAAGATGCGCCCGAAGTGTTCGCGGTCGGGAAAAACCTCCGCCTGCAACGGCAGGAACGCGCCGCCGGAGTCCACCAGGTAGATGCAGGGCAGGTGGTTCTCCAGGGCTATCTCCTGGGCGCGCAGGTGTTTCTTGACGGTGATCGGGTAGTAGGTTCCGCCCTTGACGGTGGCGTCGTTGGCGAGGATCACCACCTCCTTTCCCCGGATCACGCCGACGCCGGTGACAATGCCGGCTGATGCCACCTCTCCGTCGTACATGTCCCACGCCGCCAGCGGGCTCAGCTCAAGGAAGGGCGTGTTGGTGTCCACCAGCGCGTCGATCCGTTCCCGCGCCAGCAGCTTGCCTCGGCTGCGGTGCAGCTCCACCGTGCGCTCCCCGCCGCCGGCCCGCGCCTGGGCCAGGCGATCTTTCAGCTCCCGCACCAAAGCCTCCATCCGGGCCTGGTTATCCCGAAAGTCGGGGTCAGACGTGCGCAGGTTGGAGCCGATTGTTTCCATGCTGTTACCCTACATCGGCGGCCGCGTTGTGTACCAGCGAGCGTGCTGCTGGTAGGTGTAGGCCGCCTGGATAACGCCCGGCTCGTCGAAGGGTTTGCCGGCGATCTGCATGCCGATGGGCAGTCCGCTCTCCGTGAACCCGCAGGGCACTGAGATGGCCGGCAGGCCGGTGACGTTGAACGGAGCGGTGAAGCTGCGGCCCCGCGCCGTGCTGACCGGGTCGTAGCCCTCGAAGGCGGCGGCCGGTTGCGTCATGGTGGGCGTCACCAGGAAGTCCACGGTCTTCATCACGTCGGCAAACTCGCGGCGGGCCAGCGTGCGCACGCGCTGGGCTTGCAGGTAGTCGGCGGCGGACATCAGCGCGCCGATGCGGAATCGATCGCGCACGATCTCGCCGAACTCATGTGGGCGAGTTTTCAGGTTCGGCTCGTGGTAGGCGTAGGCTTCGCTGACCATGATGACCGAGTTGGCGGCGCGCACGTGTTCCAGCGTGGGCAGGGAGACCTCCTCCACGATCGCGCCCAGGCTTTCCAGCTCGCCGATGGCCTTTTCCACGGTGGCAACCACCTCAGGGTTAACGCTGGGATCCGGGTCGAAAAAGTAGTGCCGGGGCAGCCCGAGCCGAACGCCGCGGATGCCCTCCCGCAGCGACAGCGAATAGTCTGGCACAGGGGCGGCGCTGGACGTGGGATCCTTGGGGTCGTGGCCGGCGATGGCCTGGAGCATGTAGGCGGTGTCCTCGACCGTCCAGGTCATGGGCCCGGCGTGGTCCTGGGACCAGCTGAGGGTCACCACGCCGGCGCGGCTGACGCGGCCGTAGGTGGGTTTCAGGCCGACGATGCCGCACAGCGATGCCGGGCCGCGTATCGACCCGCCGGTGCAGGAACCCAGCGCACCCAGGGCCTGGCCGGATGCCACCGCCGAGCCGGAGCCGCTGCTGGAGCCGCCGGTGATGTGGTCGAGGTTCCACGGATTGCAGGCCGGCTCGAAGGGCGTGGTCCAGTCGGGGCCGCCGAGGGCGAACTCGTGCATCGCCAGCTTGCCCAGCAGGATGCCGCCGGCCGCCTTGAGCCGCGCCGTGGTGGTGGCGTCCTCGGCGGGCACCCGGTCGATGTCCACGCGGGAGCCGGAGGTGGTGCGGACGCCGGCGGTGTCGTACAGGTCCTTGAGGGCGAAGGGAATGCCGTGCATGCGACTGCGGAACTCGCCGCGCAGCATTTCGGATTCGGCGACGCGGGCTTGCTCCATGGCGTCGTCGGCCAGCAGCAGGATGAATGAATGCAGGCGGTCGTCGGTGTCGGCGATACGGTCCAGGCAGGCGCGGGTGAGTTCCACGGGCGATAGCTCGCCTTTGCGCATCAGCTCGCCGGCCTGGTGAATGGTCAGGAAGTGCAATGGGGTGTGCAATGGGGTGTCGGATGTAGCCATGAGGTAGTAACTCCTTGATTGACCCTATGCTCAGTGTTGGGAGTGATGCAGAGTTACTCCTCCGGCCAGTCGGGGTGATATTCCACGATCATTTCGGTGGCGCCGAATTCGATCTCATGGCACTGCCGGGCGTAAGCGGCGTACAGGTCATACACGGGCTTGAGCGCTTCCACTTCCTCGCGGCTCATGCCGAGGCCGGCACGGTCGCAAAGCTGTTGCAGTTCGTCGATGGACATCTCTGCCGGTTCGGGCATAACGGGACCTCCAGGATTGTCGAGTATTTGTAGTGCCTTGATGATACATTGCTTGAGCGAATCGTGTTGACCTTCCAATCTCACGTTCTTACGGATTAACCCCGTTAACCCCGGCTTCGACCTACCAGCAAATGGGTAGCCAGCAACCGGCGTTGGCGAACCGGGAGGTTATCAAAAGCCCGTGTTACAGCCTCGGCCAAGTCTATGAGACTAACGACCTGCGAGCGTGTGAATACACTGCGCGGATTATAGTCGGCGTCGAGACGGTCCGCTTGCAGGCGTCCGAATGCGCTAGCGAAGTCGTGGATTTCAGCTACGGAACTCTGTTGCCGGTATGCAAACAAACGATTTCTTGCTTGACCATGGTCCAAAGCGCGGAAGGTCTGTACCCAAAGGTCGAAAACGGTCCCGCTTGGTGATGTCCCTACGAGAGCGTCAGCGTTGCTGACGCAGAGGGCATGGAACATGGCGTAGTAAGCCGTACTTACTGCACGCTTGAGCATTGCCTGTCTTGGCCTGCCCGGAGCCGTCGCGGGCCCAGAAACGCCAGCCAAGATTCTTGCCGCGTCGATGAGATGCCGCCAATCCAAGGCTATTCCAGTTCCCAGGGCCTGGGGTGGTTGGACATCCACAGCCACTCGGGGTATTCGTCTTTGGAGATGTAGGACTCCAACGGAAAATTGCGGAACCCCATTCCATACAGGATGTCATCCAGCTCAGACGATATTCTGATGCGCTTGTGCGGATCGAGCAGAGAGTAATCGCCGTCATAGACGACGACGATTTTTAGAGTGTCCTCACCGTAGAAATCGACGACGGGCTCAACCGTAATCGGATCAAATGTAACTGCCCCTTGGAAAGTCTCATCGAGCAGCCTGCGCATGTTGTCCTTGGCTGCCTGTACTGTGGCGTCGGGTACGGTCATGATATTTCATTCCTCTTGGGGTGGGTGCTCAAACGGGGAAACCGCGTCAGGTGAGCCTGGGTATATGTTACCCCAAACCGCTACTCCCGGAATATCTCTTCGCCGCGGTGCAGGCGCAGCGCGATCTGGTAGGTCTGGCCGACGGCGCGGGGTGTTGGCGCGTGGGCGGCCAGGTAGCGGGCCATGCCGATGAGCACGTGGCGGCCGGATTCCGTTCCCTGTCGGCTCCGGTACTGGTTGAACCCCGCGTCAACGATCTGGAACGAGTGGAAGCCCGAGTCCTCCGACAGCATCGCCCGTCCCAGGGCCGCCACCAGCGGGTCGGGATCCGCGCCGCCGGTGAGGTAGCGGGACACCAGATGCGACACCTCCTCAACCTGCTGGCGCACGTCCATCCGCTCCCGGAGCTCGGCCAACAGAGCAGGGCCGTCCACCGGGTCGTGGCCCGTCTCCGGGATGCGCTGGGCCGGCATGTTCAGGAAGCGGTCCAGGTAGATGTTCATGGCGACGTCGAACACTCCGCGCAACAACTCGGGCGAAGGCGCGCGCTGCAACGCCCGGTGCAGGGCGTTGGCCGCGGTCAGCGTGTTGTGCACCGTGTCCCAATCGTTGAACTCGTTGGACACGTGGAAGTGGGCCATCCGCAGAAAGGCGGAGTGGGCGACTACCGAACCCAGCTGCTCGGCAGTAGCGCCGGCCCGCATGGCATCCTTGATGGCTTCCAGGATGTCGGCGGGGTTGTCGCCCAGCAGATGCTGTGCCAGGGCATCCGCGTCGTCCCATCCGGCGGCCTGCTTACCCTCATTAAACAGTGATGGCAACTCGTCGCGGGCCTGCCACAGTAGCGATGCCAGGTCGATGGGGTGCCGCCACGCGCTGAGTTCCTGGCTGCGGCGGGCGCGGGCCATGCCATGCACCAGGCTGGTGAGGACATTGCTGGCATGTTCCCATCCGATGTGGTCCAGCAACTCGAATGCCTTGTTGGCGAAGTCCAGCGTGTGCCCGGCGTCCAGGTAGATATGGTCGGTGGCGGCGGCGAAGATCATGTCGGCGATGTCGCGGGGCGGGATGCCCAGCTCGATGGCCGTGCGCAGGCTGCGCTCGGCGGCATCCTCGTCGCGCACGTCGATGAAATTGCGGAACCACTGCTTGAAGACTTCGGGCCGTGTCTCGCCGGTGGGCAGCGGGTCCACCACGAAGCGCGGCGGCCGGCCCGCGCACTCCCGGGACACGTGCAGCAGCCCCTGGTACAGTGCCACCGGGCGGTCCTCCTCGGCCAGGTGCGGCAGCATGTTGGCGGCGGCGGTGAGCATGGTCATGGCCGCGCCCCAGCCGGCGGCGCTGTAGGTCGTGCCGAAATCGGCGCCCACGCGCAGGGGCGCCCGGTAGTCAGCGCCGGCGGCGTGCAGCCCCAGCACCGACTTGGCGGTGACCAGGCGGATGTTATGCTCCAGGCCGTCCCGCAGGCGGCCAACCCAATGCGCCTCCTCGTCGCGCTGCACGGGCTGCGGGTCCACCCACACCTGTCCGTCTTTGATTGTCACGGGGAAGCTGCGCACGTCGTCGGCGAAGGGATTGAAGGTGCCGCCGCTGGCCAGGTCGAACCGGGCGTTGTGCCAGTGGCAGGTCAGGATGCCGTCCTTGACGCTGCCCCGGTCCAGCGGAAACCCCATGTGGGGACAGCGGTTGTCCACGGCGTACACCTGCCCGTCGTGATAGATGACGGCGATCGCGTGCCCGCCGCCGGTGACCAACCGGCAACCGCCAGCCTTCAGTTCGTCAACGCTGCCGGCCCTGATCTGCTGCGCTACCTGTGTCGCCATGATGCCCTCCCTCTTGATCTCCGCTTGCACAGGTTGATCACCCAGTGGTCGGCGCACGGGTTTTGGGGCCGCTAACTATCCCGAGCCTAACCCTTCTCAGCGTACCGCGCCATGAAACCCCTGACGGCTCGGAAATACTGCCGCATTTCCACGTACATCAGGTCGTTGTGCCCTGCGCCGGGGATGATTTCCAGGTGCTTGTTGGGAGTTTCCAGCCTGTTGAACATATCCACTGCGTCGGCAAGCGGCGCCGATTCGTCCCACTGGCCGTGGATGACCAGCGCGGGGATGCTGATGGAGTAGAACTTGGCCTGATAGTCGTCCTCCAGCGCCTGTGCCACGTCGGGGTCCAGCCCCTGGGCGTACCGCCCCAGATTGGCCCGCCCGCTCTCGATGATGACGCCGTTGATGCGATCAGCGGCGTTGACGGCCAGCTCGCCAGCGGCATGCCGGCCCATGGAGCGGCCCATCACGTACACCGGGCCGGTGAACCGCAGCGCGCCCATGGTGTCGATCAACCAGTTCAGCACGTCGTGGGCGTCGGACAGCATGGTGTTGAAGCTGGGCGACCCACTCGACGCGCCGTGTCCTCGATAGTCAGCGAGGAAGAAGTTTGCGCCGATCCCGTTGTAGTGGGGCGCGATCTCGTCGTAGCGGGCGACATTCTCGCCGCCGCCGTAGAAAAAGAGCACGGTGGGGTTCTCGCGCCCCACCGCGAAGAACCGGCTCGACAGTACGGTACCGTCGGCGACGGCGATCCCGTAGTCCACCGCGCCGTCGGGCGTGTCGCTCCAGCCGCGCAGCGGGTGAAAAGAGCGGCCCGACCCGTCGGGGTGATCCAGCACGGAATAATCGACGGCGGCCATGGCGTCCCCTCTCTGCGGCAGTAGGGCGCATTATACTATGGACGAGAGACCCAACCGGTGTTTCCAACATCTCCCGGAGGTAAGACGGCATGGGCAGAATGGAAATTGGACTTTACGACGTGCTGGACCAGGCGCAGATGGAATCTCATGCAGTCGCCGCCGACGTGTATGACGAGCACATCTGCGGTGTGCAGGAAGCGGAGCAGATGGGATACAAGTACTACTTCTCCATCGAGCACCAGACCTCCGACGTGAGTTTCCTCAGCTCGCCAAGCGTGTACCTCACCGCGCTGGCCCGCGCCACCAGCGCCATGCGGTTCGGCGTGATGATCTATCAGCTGCCCTTTCACCACCCCATCCGGCTGGCGGAGGACGTGGCGATGCTGGACCACCTGTCGCGCGGACGGGTGGAGTTCGGGGCCGGCACCGGCGTCACCAGCCACGAGTTCCTGCGCTGGAACGTGGACTTCGACCGTCGCCGGGACATGAGTGAGGAGGCCATCGATATAATCCTGATGGCGTGGAAGGAGGGCAGCGTCACCTATGAGGGCGAGTTTTTCAAGTTCGACGAAGTGCTAACGTCGCCCGACCCGTACCAGAAACCGCATCCGCCGGTCTGGTTCGGCTGCCATAGCGCGGCCAGTTTCGAGTACGCCGCCCGCAACAACTTCCACGTCTCCCAGAACATCGACGTTGACCCCGTGATTGCCGACAAATTCGACACGTGGCGCAACCTCTGGCAGCAGGCCGGCCATGACGAGCCCATGCCCAAGACCTTCCTGACCCGTCACGTCCACGTCGCCGAAACCGATGCCAAGGCCCGCGACCAGGCGGAGCCGTATCTGGCCACTGCTGCGTTCCCGTCGGCAATACCCGCTGGCAAGGGACGCGACATTATCGGAGAAACCCGCATCGGCTACGGGCCCCACGGGATGCGCGGCGACGACCCCGGCACGCCGGAGCGGGCGGAGTTGCGCCGCACCTTCCGCGAACGCGCCCAGTCCTACGACTTCTGGATCGACAACGGCATCGCGCTGGTGGGCAGCCCCGAGACTGTGGCAAAAAAGCTTAGGGAGCAGCACGACCTCATCGGCCACGACATCTTCTGCGCCCGCCACCTGTTCGGCTACATCCCACCGGACGCGGCCAAACAGTCCATCCGCCTGTTTGCGGAAGAGGTGATGCCGGCGTTTGGGTAGCGCCGCTAATCCCGGCTCCGCGCGCCGTTGCGGCGGTTGCGCTTGCGGTCGTGGGCGGACAGTTCCAGCTTCCGCAGGCGGAAGCTCTGAGGCGTCACCTCGACCAATTCGTCGTCGGAGATGAATTCCAGCGCTTCCTCCAGGCTCATCCGCATAGTGGCGTTGAGGCGCTCCGCCACGTCGGCCGTTGATGAGCGCATGTTGGTCAGCTTCTTCTCCTTGCAGACGTTGATCTCGATGTCGCCTTCCTGGCGACGGCAACCCACCACCATGCCCTCGTACACCTGCGTTCCCGGATCAATGAACGTGTCGCCCCGGCGCTGGGCGTTGAGCAGGCCGTAGGTTACGGCGGGGCCGCCCTCGGACGCCACCAACGCTCCGCCTCGCTGGGTCTTGATCTCGCCCTGCATCGGCTCGTAGGAATCGAAAATGCTGGAATGCACGCCGTCGCCCCGGGTGGTGCGCAGAAAGAACGAATTGAACCCGATCAGGCCGCGCGTCGGGACGCGGTACTCCAGGTGCACGTAGCCGTCCTCGCCGTAGCGCATGTCGCGCATCTGCGCCAGGTGGCCGGACAGGTACTCGGTCAGCGCGCCCACGTATTCGTCGCGGGTGCTGATGTGCAGGATCTCGTAAGGTTCGTGCTCCTTGCCGTTGACGGTCCTGGTGACGGGTACGGGTCGCGACACCTGGAACTCGTATTGCTCGCGGCGCATGGTCTCCACTAGGATGGACAGGTGCAGCTCACCGCGTCCCGCCACCACGAACACGTCGGGGCTGGACGTGGTTTCGACCCGGAGACTGACGTTGGTGCGGAGTTCGCGCATCAGGCGGTCGTAGAGATTGCGGGAGGTGCAGCGTCCGCCCTCGCGTCCTACAAACGGTGAAGTGCTGACGCCGAAGGTCATCCGCACCGTGGGGTCCTGGATGTCGATGGTGGGCAGGGCTTGCGGTTCCTCGCCGCCGGCGATGGTGTCCCCGATGGACACTCCCTCCGGCCCCGTCACCGCCACGATGTCGCCGGCGCGCGCCTCCGGCGCCTCCACCCGCTCCATGCCGTGGAAGGCGAAGATGCGCTCCAGGCTGTGCATTGTGGCCTCGCCGTTGCGATCCAGCACCGCCACCTGGTCCCGCAGCCGCAGCGTCCCGTTGGTGATGCGTCCGATGGCAACCTGGCCCAGGTAGTTGTCGTAGTCCAGCGCCGCCACCAGCATCTGCAAGGGCGCGTCGGGGTCGCCCTGGGGCGGCGGCACCGATTCCAGGATGGCGTCGAACAGCGGCTGCATGTCCGTTCCCGGACGGGCCGGGTCGGCGGTGGCATAGCCCTGCTTGGCGGATGCGTACAGCACGGGGAAGTCCAACTGCTCGGCGTCGGTGGCCAGTTCGAGGAACAGGTCCTGCACCAGCCCCTCCACCTCGGCAACCCGGGCCTCCGGGCGATCGATCTTGTTGATGACCACCATCGGCTTGACGTGCTGTTCGAGGGCCTGGCGCAGCACGTAGGTGGTTTGCGGCATGGGCCCGTCCACGGCGTCCACGAGCAGCAGGCAGCCGTCGGCCATGTTCATCACCCGCTCCACCTCTCCGCTGAAATCGGCGTGGCCCGGCGTGTCGATGATGTTGATCTTGACGCCCCGGTAGGTGACCGACGCGTTCTTGGCCAGGATGGTGATGCCGCGCTCCCGCTCCAGGGGGTTGGTGTCCATAATCAGCTCGCCCACCTGTTGGTGGTCACGAAAAACCCGGCCCTGCTTCAGCAACGCGTCAACCAGGGTGGTCTTGCCGTGGTCAACGTGGGCGATGATGGCCAGGTTGCGAATGTCGTTGTTAGGATACTCGTCCAAAGGTATTCACCTCGCACCATCCAGCATACCATCAACAGGCTGACTACACGGGCCGCCGCTCAGGGATTACAATGCGATCTTTCCCAAGCTCCCGTACCACAGGAGGACGTGCATCATGACCAGCCTGCCTACCGGACCAAAGGACGAATTGGCGAACGCCTCCAACTCGGCCATCGAGACCTCGAAAACCGACCTGTTCGACCTGTCGAAGGACATTCACGCCCATCCGGAGCTGAACTACGAGGAGTTTTACTCGTCCAACGCGCTGGCCGGCTTCCTGGAGCGGCGCGACTTCCGCGTCGAGCGCGGCATCGGCGGTGTGGAAACCGCGTTCCGCGCCACCATTCCGGGCGGCGCGGGCAACGGCCCCACCATCGCCGTCCTTGCCGAATACGACGCCCTGCCCGAAATCGGCCACGGCTGCGGCCACAACCTCATCGCTATGGCCGCCATGGGCGCAGCCCTCGGCTTGCAGGCCAACGCCGCGAACTTGCCCGGACGCATCGAGGTCATCGGCACGCCGGCCGAGGAGGGCGGCGGCGGCAAGATCCGCCTGCTGGAGGCCGGGGTCTTCGACGGCATTGACGCCACCCTGTCATCCCACCCATTCTCCAACCGCACCATCGTGCCCGCCGTATCCCCCAGGGGCGAGAGCTGGAGCCTGGCTATGGTGGGTTACCGGTACATGTACCACGGCCGGGCCGCCCACGCCGCCGCCGCGCCCGAGGCCGGCGTCAACGCGCTGAACGCCGTCATCCACCTGTTCACCGGAATCGACGCCCTGCGCCAGCACCTTCGGGACGACGTGCGCATCCACGGCGTGATCACCGACGGGGGCACGGCGCCCAACGTAGTGCCCGAGTTTGCCGCGGCCAACTTCATGCTGCGCTCACGCAACGGCCAGTACCTGAGCGACGAGGTGGTGGGCAAGGTGCGGCAGGTGGCCGAGGGCGCGGCGGCCATGACCGGCGCAAGCCTGGAGGTTGAGGAGTTCTACCCCTTCTACGAGAACGTGCAGCCCAACCTGACCCTGGCCCAGGCGGTGGGCGCCAACCTGCAAGCCCTGGGCGTCCGGCTCGACGACCCCATTCCCGGCCGGCCGGGCAGCGGCGCGTCCACCGACTTCGGCAACGTCAGCCAGGCGATGCCCGCCTACGAGTTGCGCTACGCCGTCAGCGAGACGCCGGTGGCGTCCCACACCCGGGACATGTGCGAGACGGCCATTACCGACTACGCCCTGTTCAGCGCGTTGCAGGTGGCCAAGGCCCTCAGCCTCACCGCCGCCGACCTGCTCCGCGACGCCACGCTGGTGGAGGCCGCCAAGACCGAGTTCGCCGACCGCTCCCAGTGATGCGGGAGGCGTGTCCTTCGACAGGTTCAGGACGAGCGGGGATACGGCGCGGTGGTTACGCCGGTTCCGCGACAAACACGGGTATCTTGCGCGTCGTCCGCTCCTGGTATTCCGCGTAGGGCGGGAACGCCGCCACCGACAGGTCCCACAGCCGCGCCCGCTCCGCATCGTCCTCTACCTCGCGCACGCGCATGGCGTACACCTCGGTCTCGTCCCGGATCTCCACGCTGTTGTCGGCGCGCAGGTTGTACACCCACACCGGATTGCGCGGCGCGCCGCCCCGTGAACCCACCAGCACGTAGTTGTCGCCGTCCTTGACGCGCATTAGCGGCGTCTTGCGGATGGCCCCGGTCTGGTTCCCCCGGTTGGTGACGATGATAACGGGTAGCCCGGTGTCGCGCAGCGTGGTGCCCTCGGTGCCGCCGCTGCCCTCGTAAAGCTCCACCTGCTCCCGAACCCAGTCGCTCGTTGACGGTATGTACTCGGCCATGGTTAATTTGCTCCTATTGGATGATGGCGGACACCTTATCACACCGCGGGCGGGCAGGTCCGTCAGCAGTCCTCTATCAACAACTATCGTCTTCGACGCAGCAATTCTGACAACTCAACCATAGCGGGGTGATTGGCGGAAGCCGCAGTTGGCATTCGTTCCATCTGGTCCAACAAGACCGATTCCGAAAATTGCTGGGGCCAATCCAAATTCACAACAATTTCGCCCCCTTGCACGGAGACGGCTTTTAGATGTAGGAGACCTATCATATCCCTCATCACAGCTCTCTCTGGAAACTTCAAATTGCCGTAGTATGACGGAGGACGGTCTAGTAGGTCGAACAGTTGAGTGGGTCCTCGGTCCATTAAAGCGTCCAGGATGCACAACTGGCGTTCGCCGATCACACGGCGACGTGAACTGCGCAACTGCCCGAACAGAGAACGGGCAAACTGACGAAACAATATCTGTCTTTGATTGAGAGTGATGACTGCCGTTACGGCCTTACACCGGTCAGTCACTGCCTGTAACCCGAAGAGCAAAAAAGGAGTCAGGTCATGGCCGCGCGTCCGGCATTCGTGGAGAGTCGTCCGGTACTCATCCTGGTGCTCGTAGTAATAATTGGACAAGCTGACCATGACCAGATCATTGACACCGGCTCGGCGGAGCATAAAGGCTTCGAGAGCGCGTGCGGTGCGCCCGTTGCCGTCTCCAAAGGGATGCATGGCCCCGATTTGATAATGCGTTGCCAGTGCCTGCACGATGGCGTCGTGTTGTTGGAATTCTCCGGCTATAGCGTCGCAAAGGCTGCGGAACGCCAGACGACAATCATTTCCTCCTTCGACTCCACGACATCGTGGCGACCCGAAAGTAACATTGGATCCCGACCGGCGCAGCGCCCCGGGTTCGCAGTGGTCGTCGTCGCAGCCGGACACGATGCGACGATGGATGTCCAATATGAACTCACCCGTAACAGGACGGTCGGCCGGTTGCGAGCGGAGCCAGCGATAGGTCGCATCGGCTGCCCGTAGTTGGCGTTGCGAGCGTGTCAAGGAACCTGCTTGAGCCGGGGCACGGGGGCCATCCACGGTTGGGTCCGTCTCACGTGCGCCAGCCAGGGCTTGTTCCTGCTCTTGTTCGCTGAACTCGGCGCCTTCTATCCGAGACGTACCCACTGCTTCCAAGCGTAGCTGCTCTTCGTGAACTTGCTCAATCCACTGAGGTAGATGCGGCATTTCGCGCAAGATGCCTGCTGCCGTTTTAGCTTCCACCAAAGGGGCTATAATGGCCGCCGTATCGTAGCGCATCCACGGTGTTGGAAGCCTATAGCGGCTAATGTTTGCGACCGTCATTTCGATCTCATTTCGCAACCGTTTCAGGCTCATTTCAATAATTCGTACTTAGGTTATACCATAATGGCCGTTTCATTTCAGGGTGATTTCACACCCATTTCAGAATCTTTTACGCAACGATAATAACCCACTGCCGCCAATCCCGAACCTATCCCGTCCATCCTGCCAATCCATGAAAATACCGAACCCCCCGACACCCACCGCTTGACATCTGGCCGAACATACGTTCATAATGGCCTTGTGCACA
>JAPPCX010000007.1 GCA_028875655.1 Chloroflexota bacterium
ATTTCGCTTGCGCCCTCATCACCCTCAGGGCCGCAGGGTTATTAGGATAGGCTCTTAGCCTCTCAGTGGCCCCTTATACAAGTAGCCGTTTTTCCATAATTTCACCAAATAATTGTATGGTGATTTATTTGACGCAATGAGTCTCCATGCAATATAATGTCCATGTCCCAGCGGCAGATGCGGGGATTACGGCCAATGACAATTACCATAATTATACCGCGTCTAAAATAACTTGACCGGATGTAGTTCCGCATCGCAGCGCGAACTACTGACATAGCAACTGATCTGCCTAAACGGCAAGGGGGTTTCAACAGCCATGCCGCCAAAATTGCAGAATCGAACCTTCAACGTCCGTCGGAACAACCCGCACCGTTTAGGTTCACAGCAAGACCACGATCGAGACGGAGTTCCGCCGCCCATCGTGTCGGTGGCGGTAGGAACTGCCGGCTACAAGCGCAGTTGGAAATGGGCCCAGCGTATGGGTGAGGCCGGGGTGCTGGACCGGGTGCAGAGCCTGTTGATGTACGATTGCAACCAGGGCAGCATCGACGCCATCGACGCCGATACCCAGGCGATGCGCCGGAGGGGCGGCTTGGCCGGCCTGCCGGTCATCGTTCCCGGCTATCTGCCCAAGGTGGACGGGTTCCTGCGCGACCCCAACGCCTACAAAGACTACTTCGGGCTGATTCACCGGGATATGGAGCGAATGGTTGACACCGTAGCCCGGCGCTCCGAAGAGGTAGGCGCACCGCCGCAGGTTATCCTGGAATGGCTCGGCTTCGGAGGCCATGCCAAGCTGGGCGGCGTGCTGCACCAGATGCTGCTGGAAAGGTTCCCCGATGCTCTGTTCCTGCCCATCATGCTGATGCCGCGGGAGCATGTCCTTGAAGAGAACATGCGACGGGAAACCTGGGGCGCCTACGAAGAGACCATGGGCTTGGCGCGGCCCCGCACCCTGAGCGGTTCCAACGGCAACGAACGCGAAATCCGGGGGTACCCCGCCCTGATTACCGATAACCGGCTGTCGCGCGACTACCAGCGCTTGGACAACAAGCTCGCGGTCGGCCTCGCTTCGATGGAAGCCGGGATGCGCGACCGGGTTGACAGCGGTTCCCTGGCCGAGACGGTGGCCAGCTTCGGCGACTATTCCAACGGATGGTTCGGCATGCGGGTGATGAGCCGGCGGCTCGACATCAGCAACGTGCCCCAGCAAGGTCCACGCTGGATGCCCAGCCGTTTGCGGCGCTCGGAACTGGTGGTGGTCAACGACGACGCCAAGCAGCTCTCCTGGGCCACCAAGAAAGCGATGTGGGACATCCTGGACCCCAACCGCCACGACATGAACCTGGCCAACCACGACTTCGTTGACGGCGAGTCGGTGATGCGAATGGTCATCTCGGTTCCCGTCGAGCCGGAGGGCCTGGCCGAGATCGAGAACGACGTCCGCGACCAGCTTGACCGGGAAGAATTCGATCTGGCTTACCCGAACCTCACTTGGTCCTTCGCCTCCGCTAACTTCCAGGAGAACTCCGGCGACAGTCACCTGCACGTGTCGTTGCTGTATCCGTTGCAGACGGCAAACATCTACAGCATCACCGACATCATGTATGACACCTACACGCCGGCCCACATGGCGGACGGCCTGCAGCAAACGGGGTTCGGCACCGGCCACTTTATGGCCCCCAACGGGTACAACGCGGAAACCCAGTTCGGCTACGTGTCCCGAGGCGCGCAGGTCAGAAACGAACGAGAGCGGCAGAACCGGGCCGCAGCCATTTCCCAGGAGCGGCAATACGGCAACGGCCACGAGAACGGTGTGGGCGGATTCCGGCCTTAGACTTGCCTTTCATTCCGATACCGATGGGGGGCGGCCACTAGGCCGCCCCTATACGTTTTACGCTGAATCTCCCGAATCAGTTGTCGGCGGCCAGGGACTCCTTGCGCGCCTTCCCCCGGAAGTGGGGGATGATGTACTTGCCGAACAGCCGCAGGGATTCCATCACCTCTTCGTGGCTGACCGGCCCCACCTGGAACAGCGGCATGATCTCATCGACGCCCATGCGCTCGTAGTCCTCAATGTACTTGATGCAGTCGTCCGGGTTGCCGATGCAGAATCGCCCGCCGTCCTCGATCAGGGAACGCGAGGTCACCTCGTCGGCGCGGGCGGTGTCGGCGTTGACGGCCCGCTGGTAGTGCCACTGGTAATCTTCCGGCACCCGGGCCGGGTCGTACCCCTGCCAGACGTAGGAGTCGCGGATGCGCTGCTGCTCCCGGTACCAGTCGATGATGGTTTCGGCCCGCTCAAAGGCTTTCTCTCGGCTTTCCATGCAAAGGCCCACGGTGTTGCCGGCAACGCGGGGATAGACCAGTTTCGTGGCCGGTTCGGGATCCGCGATAGCGTCCCGGTAGATTCGGATGAGGTTCTCGGCCCGGTCCAGCCCGACGCTGGTTTGGGCCAGGCAGCCCAATCCCTGGCGTCCCACCTTTTCGGCGGTGAATTCCTGGCTGACCGCCTGCCAGATTGGCGGATGGGGTTTCTGCACGGGTTTGGGTATGACCTCTCGGGCCGGGATGTCGTAGTGCTTGCCCTGGAAGGAGAAGGTTTCTTCCGTCCAGGCTCCGGGGATGATTTGCAGGTACTCTTCGACCATCTCCGATACGTCGGGCAGGTCCGCGCCGTAGGGCATCATCTGGTAGGGATATCCGGAGCGGCCGATGCCGAGGTCGACGCGACCGCCGGACAGCACGTCCAGCGTGGCCATGCGCGACGCCACGTGCAGCGGGTGGTGCAGGGGAGCCAGGACCACCGCAATGCCCAGGCGCATGTTGGTGGTGCGCTGGCTCAGGGCGGCTAAGGTAATGTCGGGCGCGCTCGAGTGCGACCACTCGGAACGGAAATGGTGTTCCACGAACCACACCGAAGTCATTCCCATTTCCTCGGCGAAGCAGACCTGTTCCACCATTTCCTGGAACTTGCGGGTTTCGCTGCGGTCGTCCCAGGGCTTGGGCACCTGGATCTGGTAAAAAAGGCCGAGGTCCATACTGTCACGCTCCTGCGGTGGCGGATGGACGCATTGTAGCAGAGACGGCCGGGGTAGCCGTAGGAAGTGGGCACACCCGTTCAATTGACACTATCGGAAGGGCAGCCGTAGAATTGTCCGGCGTTTGCATATTGACCGAAACAAGGAGAAAGCAGGCTATGGCAACGAAAGCCTTTTTGCTGGTTGAGACCGCCGTGGGCCGCACCCGGGACGTGGCGAATACACTGAGGGGGCTGGACGGCATCGAGTCTGTGGACGTTGTCACAGGCCCCTACGACATTATCGCGGTGATCTCCGGGGAGGACATGTCGGTGGTGGGCGGCCTGGTGACGGAGAAGATTCACACGGTGGTGGGCGTGGTGCGCACGGTCACCTGCGTCGCGGTGGATGCTTGACGTGCACGCCTGAATTGCAGCAGCGCAGTAGGGGCGAATAATTATTCGCCTCTACCTACCCCATCGGATGCTACAGCAAGGAGACCACGGTGGAGTATCGCTTTACCCCGGATGACGAGCAGTTTCGGGGCGAATTACGTCGGTTCATCGAATCGGAACTGCCGGCGGACTGGGAAGGCGGCGGGCGCTGGCCGGAGGAATACGACTGGGATTTCACCATGCACCTGCGGGGCCGGCTGGCCGAGCAGGGCTGGCTGACCATGCACTGGCCGGAGGAATACGGCGGGCAGGACGCATCGCCGGTCCGGTCGGCAATCTACAACGAGGAGCTGGCTTACCTGCGCGCGCCCGGCCGCGACATCTTCGGCGTCAGGATGCTCGGCCCTACCCTGATGATTCACGGCAGCGAGGAGCAGAAGCAGGCCCATCTGCCACCCATCGCCCGGGGCGAAATCCAGTGGTGCCAGGGCTACAGCGAACCCGAGTCGGGTTCGGACCTGGCGTCGTTGAGCACCCGGGCCGTGCGCGACGGCGACGAGTACGTGATTAACGGCGCGAAAATCTGGACGACGCTGGCGCACCGGTCCGACTGGATCATGTGCCTGGCGCGCACGGACCCCGAAGCGCCCAGGCATCGCGGCATCAGCTTCATCCTGGTGGACATGAAGTCCCCGGGAGTGGAAGTGCGGCCGGTTATCAATATGGCCGGCGGACACGAGTTCAACCAGGTGATATTCGACAACGTGCGTGTGCCGGCCAGCAACGTGGTGGGAGAGGAAAACCGGGGCTGGTATGTGGCGGTGACGCTGCTGGACTTCGAGCGTTCGGGCATCGACTACTCGGCCATCGCCCGCCGGCTATTGGACGACACCCGGGAGTATGCGGCTCAGCTGTCGCGGAATGGGATGACGGTTACGGAGATGCCCTGGGTGCGCAACCTGCTGGCGGACCGCTACGTGGAATGCGAAGTGGCCCGCCTGATGGCCTACAACGTGGCCTGGATGCAGGGTGAGGGACTGGTGCCCAACAAGGAAGCGTCGATGAGCAAGGCCTTCGGCAGCGAGACGCTGCACCGGTCGGCCAACGCGGCGCTGGAGGTGGCCGGGCTGCCGGGCGCGCTGGCGCGGGACGAGACCCGGGCCCCGCTGAAAGGGCGGCTGCCGGAAAACTGGATGATCAGCTTCTCGCACAAGATTGCCGGAGGCACTTCGGAAGTGCAGCGAGGCATCGTGGCCGGACGCGGGCTGGGTCTGCCCAGAGGGTAACGAGCCGGGTCCACTCCTCCCTACGCGGCCAGCGAGGCGAACACGGCGGCCTCTTCCGGCGTGAGTTCAAGCATGGCGCGCCGGCTGCGATTGAGGATGCGAAAGATGGTGCGCGGGGTTACCGAGAACCGCTGGGCTGCCTCCTTTATTGTCAGACCTTCGGTATGGATCGCGGCAACGATGCGGAAGTCGTTGCCCAGGCTGCGATACGTGATGAACCAGGCCATGTCGTCGAACTTGCAGCGGGACATGGGACAGTCCAGACAGGTGCGCGCGACCTCGCATCCGGTGTCCTCGTAATGGCCAACGATGGGTTCCCTGCTCCGGCGTTTATTGGCGGCAACCGCATTCACTCCGTACATATGCGCTCCGAAACGTGCGTTCTTATACTTTGCGAATTATAGAACGCACGTTTCCCGCCTGTCAAGGCAAATCCGCCTGCCTCGGCCACTGCATTCCCGCGCTGGCGGGAACGACGGTCGGGATGCGCGGTCAATGTGCTAACATCAAGGGGTAAGGCGGTGTTGCGATGTTGAGATTTCTCTGGCCCCTGCTGTTGATGTTCGGTCCCCAGCTGGCCCCGCGCGTCATCAAGTTTGTGCGGGCGGTCTGGCGTTTGCACAAGGACCACCGGGTGAACATTCTGCTCAAGCTGTTGGTTCCACTGTCGTTGGTGTACGCGGTCTGGCCCTGGGATTTCGTCAAGGATCGCATTCCCTTCGGACTGGGGCGCTACGACGACATCATCATCTTCGGTCTGGCCCTCTTCATATTCTGGAAGCTGTGCCCGCCGGCGGTGGTCCGCGAGCACATGGGAGATCCTCCGCCCCCTCGTCCCGAGGACCGGGACCCCGACAGCGTGGTGGACGGCGAAGCCCGACCCACGGACGATAGGGAAGATCAAAGGGGCGGTTGATGTGCGCCGAACACGGCGAGGGCATATCCCTTTACGTGCATATTCCCTTCTGCCTGAGCAAGTGCCCTTACTGCGATTTCAACACGTACCAGGGCATCGAATCCCAGTTCGGCGATTTTCTGACCGCGGTTACGCGCGAAATTACGGCGTGGGGCCGGGCGCTGGGCCGTCCGGCGGTGAACACCATATTCCTGGGCGGCGGCACGCCGTCCTACCTGCCCGATGGAGACGTGGCCCGGATCCTGGAAGCCGTCGCGAATACGTATCCGGTGCGTGGCGGCGCGGAGATAACGGCGGAGTGCAATCCCAACGACCTGACGCCGGCGAAATGCACGGAGCTTCGGGCCGCCGGCATCAACCGCATCAGCATGGGCGTGCAGAGCATGGACAACGGCCTGCTGGCGATGCTGGGGCGACGCCACGATGCGGACGAGGCCGTTGGCGCGCTGGATGCCTGCCGGCGGGCTGGTTTCGACAACGTGAACCTGGACCTGATGTACGGGCTGCCGCAGCAGACTCTGGAGCAGTGGCAGGACACGGTGGATCGACTCCTGGCGCAATCGCCCGAGCATGTCTCCATGTACTCCCTGACGTTGGAGGAGGGAACGCCGCTGAAACGCTGGGTCGAGCAGGGCCGCCTGCCGGAGCCGGACCCGGATCTGGCGGCCGATATGTACGACTTGGCGCGGGCATCCCTGCGTGACGCCGGCTATCACCACTACGAAATCAGCAACTGGTGCCGGCCCGGGCGGCAGTCGGAGCACAACCTGGCTTACTGGCGCAACTTGCAATGGCTGGGCGTCGGGCCGGGTGCGCATTCGTCCCTCGCCGGCATCCGTTTCTGGACGATTCGGTCGCCGCAAGGTTACGCCCGGAATGCAGCCGAATGGTTTGAAATCGCCGGCCGGTGGGAGTCGGTAACGCCGGCCAGGATTGAGGGTGTCCCCACGGTGGACGGGCTGGAAGTTATCGACGAAGCAACCACAGCAGCGGAAACGATGTTCCTGGGACTGCGCCTGCTCGACGGCATGGACGTTGCGGCCGCATCGGCAAGGGCCAGGATTGACCTCCTGGCGCGTTACGAAAAAGAGTTGAGCGAACTGACGGCCGATGGACTGCTGGCGTGGGAGAACGACGGCCGGCTGTGCCTGACGGAGGATGCGTACCTGGTGGCCAACCAGGTGTTCACCCGTTTTTTGGTATGATGGCTGCCGACTGAACTGAATGCAACTCCCTGCGGAGGCTTTTTATGGCGTCACAGCCCTACACGATATCCGTTTCGGATGATGTACTTGAAGACCTGAAGCACCGGCTGGCCCACGTGCGCTGGCCCGATGAAATCCCTGGCGCCGAGTGGGATTACGGCTCCAACCTGGACTACATCAAGGATCTGGTGGCGTACTGGCGCGACGGCTTTGACTGGCGCAAAGCCGAGGCCAGCCTCAACGCCTTCGCCAACTTCTACACCACCATCGAGGGCCAAGGCATCCATTTCATCCACGAAAAGGGCAAAGGCCCCAACCCCATGCCCATCATCGTAACCCACGGCTGGCCCGGCTCCATCTACGAGATGCACAAGATCATCCCCATGCTCACCGACCCGGCCGGCCATGGCGGGGACCCTGCCGACTCTTTTGATGTCATTGTCCCGTCTATGCCGGGCTACGGGTTCAGCGCGCAGACCCGCGAGCGTGGCATGAACACGCGCCGGATCGCCGAGCTGTGGGACAAGCTGATGGCCGCCGAGCTGGGCTACTCTCGTTACGCCGCCCAGGGCGGCGACTGGGGCGCTGGCGTGACCGCCCGGCTGGGATTCCATCACTCCGACCACGTGCTGGGCATCCACACTACCTCGGTTACCCAGGCGATCCCTTATCAGGGCGCGAGTCTGCAAGGACTCAGCATGCGCGAGCGGCTGGAGCAGGTGATTGGCACGCCGCAGGGCGGCTACCGCCGGGACTTCGCCGCCGGCCTGTCCGATGAAGAGCTCGCCATGATCGACCAGCGGGTCTCCTGGGCGGCAGCCGAGGGCGGCTACGCGCACATCCAGGGCACCAAACCGCAGACATTGGCCTACGGGCTGAACGACTCTCCTGTGGGCCTGTGCGCCTGGATCGTGGAGAAGTACCGTACCTGGAGCGACTGCAACGGCGACGTGGAGAGCGTGTACACCAAAGACGACCTGCTCACCACGGTGATGATCTACTGGGCCACCCAGACCATCAACTCCAGCACGCGCCTGTACTACGAAAACGGTCGGACGCCCTGGTACTTCGGCCCGGAGGATCGGATCAACGTGCCCTGCGCCATCGCGGTGTTCCCCAAGGAACTGTCCACGCCCCCCAGGTCCTGGGCCGAGCGGACCTACAACGTACAGCGTTGGACCGAAATGGACAGCGGCGGACACTTTGCCGCGTTGGAAAAGCCGGCCGAGCTGGTGACCGATATGCGGGAGTTCTTCCGCAGCTTGCGGTAAGCGGCGACCGGGCTGACAGCCTCCCCGAAACCCGCTAACATTACCGCCATTCCAACTGTTGACAACACCCCCACAAGGAGGAACCCGTTACATGATTACCAAGTTTGGCAGCCTTTGGGCCGGCAACGTCGATATGGACAACCCCGGGTACCAGGGCACACCGGCCAACGACCGCTGGCTCTCGGACGAGGAACTGGCCGGCGGCGGCATTGAAAAGGCCGAGCAGATCGCCATCGCCATGGATCGCCTGGGCTACGATACTTTCTGGGCGGCGGAGCACCACTTTCAGCGGGAAGGCTACGAGGTCATCCCCAACCTGCTGATGCTGTGGGTGCACTTGGCCCACCTGACCGAGAACCTGCGCTTCGGCTGCGGCTTCAACATCAACCCCATGTGGAACCCGCTGCGCCTGGCGGAGGATTACGCCACCGCCGACTGGCTGACCGACGGACGGGTGCGCTTCGGCGTGGGCCGCGGCTATCACACCCGCGAGGTCGAAGCGTTCGGCGCCCCCATCATGGACCAGAACGCCAACCGCGAACTGTTTGAGGAGCAGGTTGAGGTCATCTGGAAAGCGTTCAACGAGCGGAGTTTCTCCCATCACGGCAAGCACTACGACATTCCGCCGAACGTCCCCTATCGCGGTTACGACCTGGAAGAGATCACCTTGGTGCCGCGCCCCAAGTATGATGTCGAATGGTGGCAGCCTGTGGTCTCCGCCAGCGACCGCGCCATCAACTTCATGGCCAAGTGGGGCATCAAGGGCATCATCGGCGGTGGCGCGGCCACCGGCGGCGCCAGCGACGACGTCATTAAGCGCTGGCAGGCCATTCACGCCGAGCACGGCAAGGACTGGAAGCTGGGCGAAGGCCTGATCGTCGGGTACTCGGTGCAGCTTGCCAACTCCGAGAAAGAGGCCATGGACCAGGCCCGCCTGTGGATGGAAGAGCGGGTCAAGATGTTCGGGCCGCTGGGCTTCATCGCGGGCCTGACCCAGGAGCAACTGGACGCGCTGAACGCCTTTGGCCGCCCGGTGCCCCAGGGCCTCAAGATGCCCACCATCGAAGAGTCGGTGGCCGCCGGCCAGTACCTGGTCGGCCCGCCCGAGCGCATCGTCGAGCAGTTGATGGAGGTTCAGGAACGCTATCCGGGCCTCGAGGAGATCAACATCGGCGTCACCAACATGGGTATGCCCACCAGCGCGTCCATGGACCAGCTGGAGTGGTTCGCCCAGGACGTGATGCCCCACTTCACCAAGCAGGGCGCGGACAACTAATCCGCGATCTCCGGCGCAATTCGGGCCGGCGGCTGAAGGTCGCCGGCCCCTCGGTGTGCGTTTTGAACTCTGCATCGGATCACAACCCGCTGCCCACCGCCGTCGTCGGAACCACCACGTGGGGCGCCACCCTGGCCATCCTGGCCGCCCGCGCCGGCGTGCCTGTCCGCCTGTTGTGTCGCACAAAGGGCGAGGCCGATGAGTTGCGGCGAGCCGGCGAGCTTGCCCGCCGCTTGCCCAACGTGCCCTTTCCCGCCGGCCTGTCGCCCGAGCATGACTCCAGGACGGCACTGAGGGACGCCCGGCTCGTGATCATCGCGGTGCCTTCCGACCGGTTTCGGGAGAATCTCAGGCGTATTGCAGATCAGATACCCGCAGACGCAGTGGCGCTCAGCGTCACCAAGGGCCTGGAACTGCCGGCGGGACTGCGGATGAGCGAGGTGTTGGCCCAGGAGTTGCCGAATCATCCGCCGGAACGTATCGCGGCCCTTTCCGGCCCCAACCTGGCCGGTGAGGTCATCGCCGGCAAGCCGGCGCTCACGGTGGCGGCGGCGGCGGATGAACCGGCGCGCCGGCTCGTGCAAGACACGCTGATGTCGCCGGCCTTTCGGGTGTACACCAGCGACGACGTGGTGGGCGTGGAACTGGGCGGCTCGCTGAAGAACATCATTGCGCTGGCTGCCGGCATGGCGGACGGACTGGGCGCCGGCGACAACGCCAAGGCCGCGCTGGTGACCCGCGGCTTGAGCGAGATCGGACGACTGGGTATAGCGGCCGGAGCTCAGCTGATGACCTTTGCCGGATTGGCCGGCCTGGGCGACGTGATGGCCACGTGCAGCAGCCCGTTGAGTCGCAATCGCCGCGTGGGTGAGGAACTGGCCAGGGGGCGAACGCTGGACGAAATCCTGACCGGCATGGACGCGGTGGCGGAAGGCGTGAACACCACGGTCGCCGCCCTGGAAATGGCCGAAAAGCTGGAAGTGGATATGCCGATAACGCGGCTGATGTCGCGGGTCTTGTTCGAGGACCTGCCTGCCGCCGAGTGTATCCCCGCCCTCATGGAGCGTCCGCCCCGGGCGGAGTGGTAACGCCCAATACCGTCACTCCCACCCGGAATATCGTTAATCCCGCCTACAATCTTGTCATTCCCGCGTAGGCGGGAATCCACAACCCGCTAACTACCGCAACTCCCGCGGCAGCGTGAAGGTGATGTCCTCCTCAGCGCCTTCCAGGAAGGTTACCCGCTCCGGGCGCAGGGCTTCGATCACCGCCTCAACCAGCACCTCCGGCGTCGATGCGCCCGACGTGATTCCCGCGCGTCGGCATCCCACCAGCCAGTCCAGGTTGATCTCGTCCGGGCCGTTGATCAGGTAGGCCGGCGTTCCGTTGGCTTCGGCGACTTCGCGCAGGCGGTTGCAGTTCGACGAGTTCTGCGCCCCGATGACCAGCACGACGTCAACCAGCCCGGCCATCTTCGTTACCGCGTCCTGCCGGTTGGTGGTGGCGTAGCAGATGTCGTTGCGCACCACGGCGTCGGGGAACCGGTCCTGGATCGCCCCGATGGCGTTCGCGGTGTCACCCACGGACAGGGTGGTCTGCGTGATCACGGCGACCTCCGTATCCGCCGGCCATTCGATATCCGCGCTGACGTCCTGCTCCGCCAGGGGCGAAGCGTCGTTGATCAGCGTCATGGGCGCCTGCCCCATGGTGCCGCGCACTTCTTGGTGCCCCTGGTGCCCCACCAGCAACACCCGTTTCCCCTCCCGGTGGTACTTCTTGGCCTCGTTGTGTACGCGGGTAACCAGCGGACAGACCGCGTCGATGACCCGCAGGTTGCGCTCGTTGGCCCGCTCGAAATCCTCCGGCGGCGACCCGTGGGCGGAGAACACGACCAGCGAGCCTTCCGGCACCTCGTCAACTTCCTCCACGGTGATGGCCCCCTTGCGTTCCAGCTCGGCAACCACGTAGGGGTTGTGCACGATCTGGTGCTTTACATACACCGGAGGCCCGAACCGTTCCAGGCATTCTTCTACCACGTCGATGGCGCGAACCACGCCGGCGCAAAATCCGCGAGGCGAACTTAGTATTACTTCAACCATGTTGATATCCTCTCTGGTTGCGCAGCTGCCTCTCAAGCTCGTGAGCTTTTCAAAACTCATTCAGTACAATCCTGTTAGTGCCTGCTGACAAATTCCGTCCCGTCATTCCCCGTCGTTACCGTCATTGCCCGTCTCTACCGTCATTGCCCGTCTCTACCGTCATTCCCGCGAAGGCGGGAATCCAGTGGTCAGTGTCAGTAGTTTCGTTGCGTACATCCGGCGGCTTACGCGCTGTCCGGAGTCCAACCCCACGGGCGCGGCCCCCAACCGGCCTCGAACACCTCGCCGCGCTTCACCGACATCACCGGCACCACGGCGCGCTCGGACTTCCGTCCGTTGCCCAGGACGTCGTACACCACCCAGTCGCCATCCTCAATGTCCAGCACGGACACGTCGGCCTGCTTGCCCACCCCCAGGCTGCCCAGACGATCCTCCTCGCCGATGGCCCGTGCCGGGTTGATGGTGCACATTTCCACCACCCGGTCCAGGGTGAAGCCCATGGCCAGGAAACGGGTCATCATCTCGGTCATGCTGTGGACGGTGCGGAGCCGACCCGGCAAGGTGAGGTCGGTGCTGATGCAGTGGGGTTCTACGCCTTGGTCCAGCACCCGCTCGCCGATGTCGAAGCTGAAGTTTGCGCGGCCGTGGGCGGTGTCCAGCCAGACGCCCCGCTCGTGGGCCTCCCGCGCCTCGGGCACCAGCTTGCCGTCGCCGTCCAGCACCCCGCCCGGGTTTGCGGTAAAGAAGTGGGTCACGATGTCGCCGGGTTCCATGATGGGCAGCAACTCGCGGATCACCTCGGCGGGGTAGCGCTTTTCGGTGTCGCCGATGTGCACCATCAAGGGCACGCCGGCCTCCCGGGCCGCGCGCTTGGCCATGCGGGGCATCTCCATGCCCATGATTTCCAGGGCCGGCGACACCATGCGGGCCTTGATGCCGCGAATCGTGCCGTTGCTCTCTTCCACCACCTGCACCGTGCGCTCCAGGTCGATGCTGCTCGGCGAGAAGATGTCCGGCGTAGTGGCCAGCCCGGTGCGGCAAATGTGCAGCAGCGGGAGAATCTCGGTGTGGTTGTTGGGAATGATGTGGGCGGGAAAGCCGCCGTAGGTATCGCAGCCACTGCTGCCGGCATCCACCATGGTGGTCACGCCGGCGCGGACGCCGCCCAGGTCGGCATTAACGCCGTTGCCGTTGACGCCCTCGTACACGTGAGTGTGCAGGTCAATCAGGCCGGGAGTGACGTACCTGCCGGCAACCTCCACGACGCGAGTCGCCTCCTCAGCCGGAAGGTCGGCGGCAACGAGGGAAATCTTCCCGTCGGCAATGCCCACGTCCAGAACGCCGTGCCAACCCTCCGTCGGGTCAATCACCGTGCCGCCCTTGATGATCAGATCATAGGTAGCCATAGCCGCGTTCCCTCCGCGTTTCCAGGTACGGCAAGCCTAGTCACCACCGGCAACGGTGTCAAGGCGCGCCTTCTCATAGATTGATCCCCTCTACGTCCAACCTGCCCTCGACCGGCCATTCCCGCTCCCTACCCGTCATTCCCGCCTGTCATTGCGAGCGCAGCGTGGCAATCCCGTCGCCGAAGAAGACGCCGCTCAGATTAGCGAAATTTCCTCCACTGACACCCACCCCATTGACGCCTCCCAAACAACCGTTCTATCATAGCCTTGCTGCTAGCAAAAAGTTCAATCATCCATCACCGTCTGCCAACGAGGTCACATCACTACGTTCGTCAACGGCCAACAACCAGTCAGCAAATCCAATTCGCAAGACCACGCCCCGACCCACCGGGCAACCTATGCGCGCTACCCACTGCGACGTGTACGGCTAACTACATGACCCGTGCGAACTCAACGGTGGCTAATCGTTCCTTGCGTAACACCCCCCGGCCGTGGGGCTGGCAACGACCAAAGTGAATTCCGGAAACCGACCTCAGGCAGGCAACCCAATCAACTAAAGGAGGCCAACCCAAAATCCTGAATATCCTGTCCATCGATGTAATAACCAAACCCCACGGAACCAACCGCCCAGCCAACGCCGGAGCGGCCACCGCCCGCACTGGCAACCCCAAACCCAATGCCCTATACTGCCGACATCAAACACGGTAGCATTCATTACGCAGGTTGACTGCGGAGGCAGGTTGATATGGCCATTGGATTGAGGAGTTACCGCCCGCTGGTGGGCGGCGTCACGCACATGGTGAGCACCGGGCATTACCTGGCCACCGCGGCCGGCTATCGCATCCTGGAGCAGGGCGGCAACGCCATCGACGCCGGCGTAGCCGCCGGCATCGTGATCAACGTCACTCTGCCCCAGTACACCAGCTTTGCCGGCGTCGCCCCCATCATCATCCACCACGCCGAATCCGGCGAGACCCGCGAGATCAGCGGCTTGGGCCGTTGGCCGGCCGAGGCATCCATCGACTACTTCCGCCGGGAACACGGCGGCGACATGCCCCACGGCGTGATGCGCACCGTGACTCCCGCCGCGCCCGACGCATGGATCACCTCGCTGATCCGGTACGGCACCATGACCTTCGAGCAGGTGGTGACGCCGGCGCTGGAAATCGCCGAGGGCGGCTTCCCCATACCGGCCACGCTGCACCGCGCCCTGGTCAGCAGCGGCGACAACATCATCCTGGACGAGGGCGACACCAGCCAGTGGACCAGCACCATGCAGATCTTCTATCCCGGCGGCAAGGCGCTGGGCATCGGCGACCTGCTGGTGCAATCCGACCTGGCCCGGACGTTCCGCCGCATGATCCGCGCCGAGCAGTCCATCAACGGACAGGGCCGAGAGGCCGGCCTCCGCGCCGCCCGCGACCTCTTCTACAAGGGCGACATCGCCGAGGAGATGGTGTCGTTCATCCGCAGCCAGGGCGGGTGGCTGTCCATGCAGGACCTGGCCGACTTCTCCGTGGGCGTCGATGAGCCGCCCGTGATCGACTACCGGAACTCGGCAGGCGATAACATCGACGTGTACTCCTGCGGCCCGTGGTGCCAGGGGCCCATGAACCTCCACGCGCTGCGCATCCTGGAAGGCTGCGACCTGACGGGCATGGGGCATAACTCCGCCGAGTACATCCACACCGTGCTGGAAGCCCTGAAGCTGGCCTTTGCTGACCGCCACTCCTACTATGGCGACCCCGACTTCGTGGACGTCCCCATGGCCGGCCTGCTGTCCCGGGAATACGCCGAGGTTCGCCGGCGCGAGATTGACCCGCGCCGAGCTAACCCGGAGATGCCGGCGGCCGGCGATCCGTGGGCGCACCAGCAGGGCGGCGCACGCTACGGGGCCAAACAGCCGGAGCCGGTGGCCGGGCCGCTGTCGGCGGACACGTCCTACATCTGCGCCGTTGACCGCTGGGGCAACGCCTTCTCCGCGACGCCCAGCGACGGCTTCGGCGGCTCGCCCATCGTGCCGGGTTTGGGCTTCATGGTGTCGGCGCGCGGCGCCCAGAGCTGGCTGGACGACGACCACCCGTGCAGCCTGGAGCCTGGCAAGCGTCCCCGGCTGACGCCCAATCCGGCCCTGGCCTTCCGGGACGGCAAGCCCTGGCTCCCCTTCGGCACTCCGGGCGGCGACGTGCAGCCCCAGTCCATGATGCAGCTGTTCCTCAACGTGGCCGAGTTCGGCATGGACGTGCAGCAGGCCATCGAAGCGCCGCGGGCATCGACCTGGAGTTTCCCCAACTCCTTCTGGCCCCACGCCTACCGCCCCGGCCTGGTCGGCGTCGAATCGCGCATCGACCCGTCGGTGGTGGACGTCCTGCGCAAGCGCGGCCACGACGTGGACGTGTGGAACGAGTGGACGCCGCGCATGGGCTCCCTGTGCGCCATCGAGGTGGACCGGGAACGGGGCACTCTGTCCGGCGGCGCCGACCTGCGCCGCGACGGTTACGCCATGGGGCGGTAGGCTGCACCCAGGGCAATCGGATAGGAGGCATCATAATGGCTGACAACCTGGGCGGGCTGCTGGCGGAAACGGAGTTGACGCTGCTGGACGGATCATTGGAACGCACCGAGGGGCCGTTGTGGCATCCCGGCGGCTACCTGACCTTCGTTGACCTGGCGCGGGAACAGCTGCTGAAGTGGGACCCGAATACCGGCGAGACTACGGTGGTACGGGAAAACACCGGCGAGGGCAACGGCTGCACCTTCGACCGCCAGGGCAACCTGCTGATGTGCGAGGGTGCTGACCACCGCTGCGTGACCAGCATGGACGCCGACGGCAACGTCGCCACCGTCGCCGACCGCTGGGACGGCAAGCGGTTCAACAAGCCCAACGACGTGATCTGCCGCACCGACGGCGTCATCTATTTCACCGACCCGCATCTGCGCTTCCCCGAGGAACTGCGCGAGATCCCCTTCGCCGGCATCTACCGCATCGACACCGGCGGGGCTGTGCATCTGGCCACGGACGAGTGCGAGTACGCCAACGGCCTGGCGCTGTCGCCGGACGAGTCAGTGATGTACGTCGCCATCAGCCGGGCCGAGCCGGCCGACTTTGACCGGGAGGAGAGCGGCGAGTTCTGTCCCAACCGACGCATCCGCGCCTTTGACGTGGCGGCCGACGGTACGCTCAGCGGCAACCGTATCCTGATCGAGATGGGTTCCACCGCGCCGGGCGTGCCCGACGGGATGAAAGTGGACACGGTGGGCAACGTCTGGTGTACCGGCTCCGGCGGTGTCTGGATCGTATCGCCGGCGGGCGAACGCCTGGGCGTCCTAGAAACGCCCGAAGTCACCCGCAACATCTGCTTCGGCGGCGACGATATGCGGACGCTGTTCCTCACGTCCGGCGCGTCGCTCTACAGCATCCGGGTAACCACGCCTGGAATTGGAGCGTTCTGACCAATCGGAAATTCCGGTATGCGGATAACCGAGCTGGCTGCGGCAAGTTCCTATGCTAAAGAGCAGGCCGCCGCGTTGCTGGTGGAAGGCTTTGCCGAGCATTGGCCCGACGCTTGGCCCAACCTGGACGCCGCCCGGCTCACGGTGCGCGAATCCTTGTCCCCAGGCCGCATCGCCCGCGCCGCCCTTGATGGCGCTGACGGCAAGCTGCTGGGCTGGGCGGCGGCGGAACCCCTGTACCACGGCAACGTGTGGGAGCTGACGGTGCTGGTGGTGCGGCCCTCGCAGCAACGCCAGGGCATCGGGCGCGCGCTGGTGTCCGACATGGAGGAGCGGGTACGCGAACAGGGCGGCCTGACCATCTGGCTGGGTTCCGACGACGAGGACGCCATGACCTCCCTGGCCGGCGTTGACCTGTATCCCGACCCGCTGGCGCACCTGGCGGGCATCCGCAACTACAAGGGACATCCTTACGAGTTCTACCGCAAGATGGGGTTTGCCATCGCGGGGGTGTTGCCTGACGCCAATGGGCTGGGGAAGCCGGACATTTTCCTGGCGAAATCGGTGGCACGCCGGTAAGTCCTGCCGATTTGTGGTAAAACTAGGGTATGTTGATAGTAACGAGGAGGATCTGATGACTACTGCCACCAATGTCGTCGGCAACGGCGCACACACCTACGAGTTTGACCGCAACTGGGCACAGCTGCCCGCCGGGATACCAATGCCGGCCGCCGCCGTGTTCGGCGACGACGAGGATCGGGTCTATTGCTTCAACCGCAACCCCGACCACCCCATCATGATCTTTGACCGGGACGGCAAGTTCATCAAGTCCTGGGGCGCCGGCATGTTCGAGTTCCCCCATGCCATCATCATCGACCAGTGGGGCTACGTCTGGCTGGTGGATCGGAACAAGGGTCAGATTTTCAAGCTGACCAAGGACGGCGAAGTGGTGATGACCATCGGCGAGTATGGCTACCGCTCCGATACCGGCGCCGACAACAGCAGCTTCGATTCCAACTCCTGGCACCAGGTGGTGCGCGGCGCCGACCCGTTCAACATGCCGGCGGGAATCGCGCTGAACGACGCCGGCGAAATCTACATCGCCGACGGGTACGCCAATGCCCGCGTCCACAAGTTCACGCCGACGGGCGAGCACATCTTCTCCTGGGGCGAGCCGGGCGCCGGCCCTGGCCAGTTCAACTTGCCCCACGGCGCGTGGATTAACCGTGAAGGCAACCTGCTGATCGCCGACCGTGAGAATGACCGGGTGCAGGTGTTCAATCAGGACGGCACCCACGTCACCGACTGGCCCAGCAAGCTCATCGGTCCCGCCGTCATCTGCATAGACGACGATGGCGTGGCCTACGTGGCGGAACACAACGGCGGGATACTCAGCATCCTGGACGCCAACGGCGAGCGGCTGGCCCAGTGGGGCGACCTGACCCACCGCAGCTGCCACGGCGTCTGGGTGGACAGCCAGAAGGACTTGTACGTGGTGGAGCCCTACGAGGGCAGCACCGGCCGCACCGTGGTGAAATACACCCGCAAGGGCTGACCGGCAATCTGCAAGGGCTAGCCAATAACCCGTCATTCCCGCGAAAGCGGGGATCCAGCGGACCCCGCAAGGCCACCCGGCGCGGTTGCGGATTTCGCCGCAAGTTTGCTAAAATGAAAGCGCGTCACCGGATTCCACAGGTGGCGCGCCAATTGTGGGGCTGTAGCTCATTTGGGAGAGCGCTTCAATGGCATTGAAGAGGTAGCGGGTTCGATTCCCGCCAGCTCCACCAGACTTGACCGTAGACAGTACCGGGGAGTGCAAAGCCATCTCCTCGGTGTCCCTTCCCCCTATGGGGCTATCTTCAGGCATGGGGATTGTGTAGCGCACCAACGCGCCGCCGGGCTGCACCACGATCTCTCTGACGAAGGACTCGATGAAGGCCCGCCGCTCGGTGAGTTCGCTCTCCCGCAGATACCCGCTCAGGTCCTCGCAGTAGGCGGTGATGGTCTCCACGTCGTCCAGCACCACCCGCCGCTGGGATAGCATGACCCGGGCATCCTCGGCAGTTTCCTCCAGCTTCTGCTGCCGCTCCCGGTGTTCCCGGATGCGGGGCATGAAGTCGTCCACGTCCAGGTCGGTGGTTTCGGCCAGGTTGTAGAGGCGGTCCAGCCGGCACTTCACATCGGCCAGTTCCGACTCGGCGGTTTCCAGCCGCTGGCGGTGCTCCCGGGCGATGCCGTCCATCTCCTCGTCCACCAGCCTGACCAGTTCCCGGATGTTTGACTCGGTGAGGATGTTGTCCCTAATCCTGTCCACCACCATCTCCTCGAAGCGGCGGGCGTTGAGCCGGGGACAGTCGCAGGCGCCGCTGCCCCGCTTCATCAACGACTGGCAGACGTAGTAGGCAAACTGTCCGCTCTTGGCGTCCTGGCCGGACATGGCCCGGCGGCAGGCGCGGCACTTGACCAAACCGCTGAGCAGGTAGGAACTGGCCACCCGCCGGGGATGGGCCTGTTTCGGAGCGCGGGCACGCAACTGCTTGTTGACCTTGCGGAACTGGGTCTTGGACACGATGGCGGGGAAGGCGTCGTCCACGCGCACCGGCTCGCCCTTGTGCTTCGCGGAGGTACCCCAGGTCAGAGTGCCGGTGTAAGTCTCGTTGCGCAGGATGATGTGGACGCCGTTCTTGGACCAGGGCCGGCCGGTGGGGTTGGCGATGCCCTCGTCGTTGAGGGTGCGGGTGATGTCCAGGATGCCCTTGCCGGCCTCGGCCAGGTTGAAGACGCGCTGGACCACGGGAGCGGTGTCCGGGTCAAGTTCCAGGGTGGGGCGTTTCTTGGCGCCGTCCTGGACCATCAGCTTGCGGTAGCCGTAGGGAACACGGCTGGCGACCCAGAAGCCCCGGGAGGCGGCTTCGCGCATCCCTCGATAAACCTCTTCGGCAAGATTTTCGCTGTAAAATTCGTCCACGGACTCGATGATGGCTTCCATGAGCTTGCCGGTGGGGGAGTCGTCGGCGTGCTCGGTGATGGAGACGACGCGGATGCCCTTGCGCCGGAGCATGGACTTGAAGGCTACGGCGTGCTCCCGCTTGCGGGTGAACCTCGAAAACTTCCAGACTAAAATCTCGCTAAAGGGCGACTCCGGCTTGTTGGCTTCGTCCAGCATCCTGCGGAACTGGGGCCGGTCGGCGATCCTGCCGCTCTCGGCCTCGTCCACGTACTCGCGGGCTACGGAGTAGCCGTTGCGTTCTGCGTAGTCGCGGAGGGCGCGCAGTTGGGCGGCGACGGAGAGGTCCACGTCCTGACGGTCGCTGGAAACGCGGGCGTAGAGGGCCGCCGGGGTCAAATCGGTATTCTTACTCATCGCTTCTTCCTCCATCTTCCTCATGATTGGCCTGCCGGGAGCGCAGTCCTTCCCGGCGCTGCTCGCGGCGCAGTTCCCGGTCTTCCATGTACAGGCGCAGGGCCTCGCGGACTAGTTCGCTCATGTCGCGGCCCTCTTCGTCCTTCACCCGCTGCACCTGCTCGTACATCTCCGGTGGCAGCGAAAAGGTAATAGTCCTGGAAATTCTGCGTGGTGGCATGGTCTCCCCCATTGCCAGTTATTCTAATTGATTGTCTTACTATCCATCATCCCAGGTCCGGCTGGCCCGGTCAAGGCCCGATGGTCATCGCCCCGTCGCCAGAACCGCCACCCGGAATAGCGCCGGTCCTGCGCCGCCCGCAATTCGTTGGCGAGGTCGGCGTTGCGCTGTCGCTCGCACTCCAACTGTTTCCGGAGGATCTCCACCTGCGCCTCCAGTCCGCGTATCCGCTCCTGGGCCACCGCCAGCGCCGCGCCGCCGGAGCCATCGTCGTTGGCGTTGGCGTTGTCCGGCGGGTCGTCGTCCAGCATCACGTACACCCGGTGCCGCCGGCCGTGGGGTTCGCGCTTGGCCTTCCAGTCCCCGGCGGCGATCCTCCGGTCCAGCGTGGACAGGGACAGTCCCAGCTCCCGGCAGGCTTCCGCCTTGGTCAACATTCTCATGCTTGTCCTCCTTGCTTGCGTTCCGATTACCGGAACAGTCCTTCGCGTCATCACGAGTCAAGATTGAAGCGTCATGTGCGTCAGCGGCCTTTCCGGCGTCGTGGAGATGGTCTGGCTCTCTCCCCCGGGAGTCTTGATTTCTGCAACAGAATGCAATCGAACGGGCTTTTGGGGTCAGACAAGGGTGAGGAGGGTAAAAACCACTGTCATCCCTATTGGTTTGTCCTCCCTCTACAGGAAACCCCGGGAGCCGCATCACCGGCAAAGTTGCACCTTGACCAGTCGCCGCAATGGCAGCCTTTCCCAGGGTTCCGGCGCGGGCGGCAGCCATACGTCAGCCAGGATGCCCCTCCGGGCGATGGTCTCTAGGTTTGAGCTGGCGAAGGGGGAGTGATCCACGTAGCTGGCGGCGTCCTGGAAGGCGTCCTCGTCGTCCTCGTTCTCGAACACGAACAGCACCAGGGGCAACTCCCCGCCGTGGTCGTGGCGGGCGTAGCCGCTTTGGAAGTAGCGCCGGTAGTTCTCCAGCCTGGCGCGCACTCGCCGGGGTGTGGTGGCCCGGCGCTCGTATTCCAGGAAGCAGTGGCGGTATCCCTCCGGCAGGTCCAGGATGAAGGACAGGTCGGGGTGGACCACGTAGCTGGTGTCGTGGTGCCAGTAGCCCACGGCGGAGCGGGAGGTGGGCAGCAGGTCCAGGACGCCGTAGTCGCGGGACCGGGCGCGTTCGGTGGTGAGAGTGGCGGCCAGGGTGTTCAGGGCGGCGTGGTGGTCGGGCTGGGAGGCCATAGCGCGCAGGGCGGTGCCGGCGTAGACTTGGGGGTTGGATACAGCGGGTTCGGCGGTCCAGCGGTCCAGGACCTGCCCCACGGAGGCCCGGTCCCGGCGGGCCAGCCAGGTCAACCCTTCGTCGGTGAGCAGGTGTAAATCACCATCGGCTCGAATGAGTCCGTGGTCCGCCAGCGAACGGAGCACCTGGTTGGCCCGGCGGCGGGTGACGCCGCCCATCAGCCCGGCCAGTTGGTCCGTGGTACAAAGGGGCCAGGCGGCCAGCAGGTCCAGGACCTGCCTCTCAGCACGGGTGAGTTTCACCGACAGGGCGTTGTTCACCTGCTCAACAGGGTTGGGCATCAACGCCCGCATCCGGCTGGGATAGAGCTGGTCCGGGTCGGGCGACGGGTTGTCGTCCGGGGCCAGGCCCAGCCTGCGGCGGCGGTCGGCGATGCGCTCCGTCCGCTTTCCCAGCCAGTCCAGGACGTCGTCCAGGGAGAGGTCGGGGTTGATGGTCTCGGGCCGGAAGCGGTTGACGCCGCCGCCGCACTGCTGCCACACCGGGGCCTGGGCGTCTCCCGCCAGCAGTTCCCCCTCGGTGGCTACGAAGGCGCTGCGGTGCTCGTCGGGGTTGCCCAGGGTGCGAAAGGCCCGGCGGGTGGCCTGGTCGGAGTGGGTCAGCGCCAGCGTTGCCGTGGGCAGCTGGCGGACGTGGAGCCGCTCCAGGGTGCGCAGGCGGTAGCGCAGGTTGGCCGAGGACAGCATCGGCCCCTGGCGCACGACGCCCACCGAACGGCCGCCGGACAGCGTGATCAACAGGTCGTAGGGTCCCTGGCGGTGGTGGTCCACCCGAACCGGCTGCTCCTGGGGGTCGGCGTGGGCGATCATGGCGGCCACGTGGTAGAGGACGGCCACGGCGTCCAGGCGGTCGGTGAGCAGCCGGAACCACTCCCGGGACACCGGGTACTCGCTGAGGAAGCGTTCCGTGCCGTGCTCGACGCCGGCGGCGGCCTCGATACCCCGCTCGGTGGAGAAGTGGCGTTGCTTCGGATTTGGACCCAGGGCGTTCAGGTGGTGGGACACCGAGTCCGCCAGGCCGAGACCGGCGAGCTTTGCCAGCCGGCGGCGCAGGGTGGTTGCGGGAATCCTGCCGAAGGCGGAAAGTTCGTCCACGGTGGCCAGGGGCGCGGCGCACAGCAGCCGCAGGGTGTCCACCAGGGTCTCGGCCAAGGGCCTGGGATTGGCGGCGGCCCGGCGCTGGACCTGGCGGACGGCGGTCATGGCCCATGTCGCCGCTTGTATGACGTCGGGATCGGCGCCGACGGCATTGATCACCGCCCTGGGCAGGGCACGGCCCAGGCGTCCCCGCTCCAGGCAGCGCCACAGGGTATGGCGGGATACGCCGAAATGCCGGACGGCCTGGGGTCTCCCGTGCCACAGGGCGTAGGTGCGCACGTAGTCACGGATGGCGTCGTCGATGGTTGGTTCGTCCTGGGTGTTGTGCTCGGTCCGCGCCGGCGGTTCCGGCCGTTTGGTTTTCAAGCTGAGCGTCTCCGGAAGTAACGGTCCAATGTTCTATTGTCGCGGAGAGACGCGCTGAAAGTAATGCCCGGAGCGTCACTATGTTGCAAGCAATTTTGTGGTATGGGCCGGCGCGGCGAGATGCAGTCTCCGCCCGCGTCGGAATGGTTCCTCAGCCGGATGGCTGACGGGGAAAGGGCGTAGAATGTTGGGGCGGGATTGCGTGGAATAGTACGGGCAAATTTCGTGGGCCGCTGGGAGGACAGTAAGTTGCAGACAGCGTTCCGGAAACTGCTCGGCGCGTACCTGATGGGCACGGCCGTCTTTGTGGCGGTGTGGTTCGTCGGCAACCCGTTCTTCGACGTGAACGGCGTCTGGGACGTGGCCAACTACTTCCTGAAGAGGAACTCCCAGAGGGGTCTTGAGTAGCGTCCGGGGGTAGCAATGTGATTCCCGAATCCTCACAGGAGCCAATCCGGAGAGCCCGCAAGCCCCGCAGTGCCGGCAGGTGGCAGCTGGTGCTTGTCGCCGGCGTTGTTATGGTCATTGCCGCCGCGCCGGTATTCGACGCCGGGGCTGTCGGGACCGTGGCCTTTCAGGTCCATTTTGGCTGGAGTGCCGCGCAATTGGCCTTAGCTTTCTTATTCGCCAGAGTCGGGGGCAGACTTGCCGGTCCCCTGGAGGGCTACCTCACTGACCGGATAGGCACCCGCCGCACCGTGCTGTTCGGACTGGCCGTCCTGGGCGGCTCCTGGATGCTCTTTTCCATCATCGAAAACCTCTGGATGCTTTACTTATGCTACGTCCTGTTCACGTTTGGCGCGGGTCTTGCCGGTTGGATACCTCTGACGACCATGTTGTTCAAGTGGTTCGTGAGGCGCCGGGGGTTGGCCTTGGGCTGTTTCCAGGTTATCGAAGGGCTTGGGGGCGTGGTGCTGCTGCCTGTCATCGCCTGGTGTGTTGGTGTGGACGCCCCCGGAGGCATGGGTTGGTCGATGACAGCTCTGATTATTGGCGCCGGCATTCTCGTCCTGACCTGGCCGCTGACTCGCCTACTCCACAATGATCCGCGGGACTACGGCATGGAACCCTACGGTGGGCGGCCGCCCCACCCGAATCTGACCGCCCGCGAAGCTCTGCGCACCCGGGCCTTCTGGTTGATTTCCCTGGGAAACTGCTTTATCGCCATGATCATCGTGGGCATAACGACGCATCTGCCATTGCTGATGGCGGACGAGGGATTTGCCCTTGAACACAGAGGGTTGGTGTTTTCGATTAATGCCGGTGTAGCCACGCTTTTCTACTTGGTGGGCGGACTCGTCGGTGACCGGATTTCCAAGCGGGTGGCCCTCACTCTCTTCGCCACTCTGCAAGCCGCTGGAGTTTTTGCGCTTTTGATTGCCCAAAACCTTCCCATGTTCTACCTCTTCGCCCTGCTTTTCGGCGCCGGAATGGGTGGTGTCCCGCGTCAACTAGACTTGCCGGATTGCCGTCGATTAGTTTTGCCGGTTCAC
>JAPPCX010000010.1 GCA_028875655.1 Chloroflexota bacterium
GCGAGCGCTTGGGTGAAAGGGACGGTTCCGGCGAAGTTTTGAAAATAAAAGTGGCCCCGGGGTCGTCTGTCCTAACATCGCAGCCAGCGCTTCCCTTGGCGAAGCCGCCACCGGCCCGGCGCGTCTACGACGTCATCGACCGGCCCCTACCGGACCGGACAGGATGGAGCACAGTTGCAGAAGGCCGATTGTCGCCACTGGGTTCTGTACCCTGACCACTACCCCCAGCACTCCCGCAGACCATCTTCCACGCCGATGGACGGGACCCCGGCAACCGGCTCTCCGGTCACCAGCGCCGCGCCGGTGTCGTGAAAGTCCAGCCCCGGGGCATTCTCCGGCTTATCGCCGGTCCTGGCGTGCTCCGCCACCGCCTCCACTCCCAGCCGCGCCATCTCCAGCGGGTACTGCATCACCGTGGCCCCGAACTCTCCCGCCGCCACCCGCCTCACCCCGGCGCAGCCGCCGTCGATGGTCACGATCAGCATGTCTTCCGCCAGTCCCAGTTCCACCAGCGCCGCATAGGCCCCCGTCGCCGCCGGCTCGTTGATGGCATACACCAGGTTGATGGACGGGCGCTGGCCGATGAGTTCCTCCATCACCCTGCGCCCTCCCTCCTCCGTGCCCATGGTCACTCCGCGGCCCACGATGCGGGCATCGTCCTCGTCGCCGATCTTCCCAGCGTCCTTTACGTCGATGCCGTAGCCCTTCAGAAAGCCCTGGTTGCGCAGCACGTCCACCGACACCGGCGTAGGGTAGCCGTCCAGCGTTGCAATGTTCGCTTCCCCGCCATCCGCCTCCAGCCTGGCCCTCGCCCACCGGCCAATCAACTCCCCGGCCCGGAAGTTGTCCGTGGCGAAGGTCCCGTCCACCGCGTCCCATTGCTCGAAGGGCGTGTCCAGCGCAATCACCAGCGTCCCGGCCTGCCGCGCTTCCCGCACGGCATCGCGGAGGGCCATGGGGTCCGAGGGCGTGAGCAGGATGCCGTCGGCGCCGTCCTCCACCAACTCCGCCATCGCCCGCGCCTGGCTCTCCCAGTCGCCGTCATGTTCCCCCGTGTAGGCGCGCAGCTCCACGTCCAGCTCATATGCCCGCTGCCGCGCTCCCTCTTCCATGGCGACGAAGAACGGGTTCCCATCGGTCTTGGTGATCAGCCCCACCATCACTTCATCCGCGTCGGTGGACACCCCGCCGTTGCCGCACCCGGCGGCCAACAGTGCGAACACGCAACTCGCCAGCGCCGCAATTCCTGCCCAGTGGTTTACCTTTGTCAATTGCTCACCTCCCACGTGTTACGGGACAGAGGCGACGCTCCGTGTCGTTGCCCAGGGACTGCCGCGCATGGCAATCTGCCTCCCGCCGCGCCGCACCATCCTATTGCCCGAAACCCGCGTCGCGCAACACCTCTCCGGCACCGAACTTGCCCCCCTACTCCGAAAGCCGACCGATGCTCCCATTGCCGTGTGCTTGCCCGGCGTCAGCGTCAGCACCGTACCGGCCATGCCAGCGGCCCCCAGACCGGCGGACCCGTCCGCGAGCCGGCGGTAGCCTGACGCATCAGACTGCAATCGCCCGGACTGATTTCCGCAGTGGGCGCCCTGAAAGGAGAAATGAAAGGATTGCAGAATACAATCCTGGGGGTATTTCCTACGGGAAATGAGCGTTGGGGGCGGCTTTTGGGGGATTGCCGGGTCAGCAATTTACTGCGGGTCCATAATCACTTTATTGCAGGGATTGCAGTGCGGAGATTGTAGTTTCGACCCATGGTGAAAGCCTGGAACGATGCTGACGCCGCCTTGGAGGTGAACCACCATCCGGAGATTGAGCCGGACGCTCCCTATCGGAGGTTGTCCTATTGGACCTGCGGGATGCCCTAGTGGAGGAACGGGGTCGGGCGCCCGCCGCCGAGAGACTGGGCATGAACCAAAGGACCGTGGCGGTCTGCTGCGGCTGTCGGCAGGCGTCCCGGCGGGTGCGGCAGGCGGTGCCTGAATTCAGGGATGCGGGCGTCGCAGGCGGCAACGCCTCGGTTTCAGCGGACGGTTGTCGCTCCTCCCTGACCGTAGATGATTACACCGGGAGCAACGTCCACGGCTACTACCTCCAACTGAAACGCCCGTTTCGCCCCCCGTCCGACACGACAAAGTGCAATCGCTGCGGAACCCTATCCACAGTGGCAACCCCGTAAGGTAATCCAAACCGCTTGACGGAAGGCCGCCGGCAGGATGTCGAAGCTGGATCGACCCGGACGCGGCGCTTGGCACCGTGCTTGGGTCAAACGACCTTTTCGCGGCCTCGTGTCGGTTTATGGTGCCGGTTGCATTGCATTTCTCGCGCCGGGGGACGTGCCAGGGCCCGGTGTGACGGCATACCCGCGTACAGAGATTGGGAGGAATGCCCTTTTG
>JAPPCX010000081.1 GCA_028875655.1 Chloroflexota bacterium
GCTGGACAACGATCCGTCGCTCACGCCCCGCCAGTCGTTCATCCAGGCGGTGGCCGGCCAACCGGCCCGGGGCTATGAGCGTGTGGTCCTGTCCCACGGCCTGGCCCCGGCAGCGTTCGGCGACAGCGTAGCCGCCGTCGAGTGTGAACGCCAACGGAGGCAGGAATGTGGCCTGCCTGCGGATGTTCCGCTGGGTCTGGCGGACGGCGTACTGCTGCAACGCCAGCCGGTGCTGGCCGGCGACCGCTTTGTGTGGGGCGTCGGCCTGATCACCGACGGCCACCCGGAGGGCCTGCCATGCAGCGCGCTGGTGGCGCAACTGCTGGCTCGTTTGAACGCCCGGCGCACCGCCACCGATGCCATCGCAGACTTCTGCAACGGCATGGATGCCGCAACCATCCGACAGATCGAACCCGCCGCCCGACAGGCCCTGCAAATCCTCTACGTGGACGGCGCGATAACTACGGCTTAACCCACGTTTCCGACCACGCGCAACACGCCGTGCTGCTCTGCGCCGGCCCGCGCATCTCCAGCGACACTACGCCGGGCAGTGCCTGGTCGCCTACGGTGATCTGGGCCTGCCGCGCCGGGAAGAAGCAACTGTACACGCCGTGGGTGCGGCCCGACGCCTCGCCGGCCGGGTTGTTGAGCATGTACGGCGTCAGGAAGTCATGCCAGCTCAACACCACGGTCTCCGTTGATGTCACCACGTGCTCGTTGTAGGCGCTTTCTATTCCTCCGGACCTGCTGAACTCGGCGGGAATCACCGGCAGGCTGGTGTCGCCAAATTCCGGGAACAGCATGGACTCGATCTCTTCCTGCACGTAGCGGGTCATGGCGATGTTGTCGGAGTACACCCGCGCCCTGCCGCCGTCCACTTCATCGCTTTTCAGGAACAGGACGTGTCCGGCGCCGGCCGGAGTCCAGAGCACGCGCCAGTGGCTGGTGCGGGTGGTCTGGGGGCCGCTCTCCTCAGGTGAAAGGCGGATGAACGAGTTTTCTCCGGTGAGGCGTATTTGGACTGGATCAACTGGACTGGTCATAGTTTGACTCTCCTGGCAACGCTGGTTTGAAAGGTGGGAGATCCGGACTGGTTTATAGCCCGTCCGCTGCCGCCCGCATCGTTTTGAGGTACTCGTTGCTGGTGCCCTGGATCAGCCGGCCGACGGTGTTGTGGAAGTAGCGCACGCCCAGCTCCAGGTAGTGTGGCACCAGGTTGTCGGGACAACTGCACCCCGCCGTGATGCCGGCCGCCGCGATCTGCTGCACGCCCTTTTCCACCAGCGCCTGCACTTCCGGATGGGTCTGCTGGCCGGGGTAGCCCATGCTCTGCGACAGGTCTCCGGCTCCGATGAAATAGACGTCCACGCCGGGAACCTTCACCAGCTCGGGGATGTTCTCGATGGCCTCTACCTCTTCCAGCATCAGGCAGACCAGCGTGTTTCGGTTGGCGTCGGCTACGTAGTCCGGCGTGGCCTGGTTGAACCCGTATTCGGCGGGCCGGCCCCCGCTGAACAGCCCGCGATCCCCCTCGGGGTAGTATTTCACCGCCTTCACCGCCGCCCGCGCCTCATCCGCCGTGTTGACGTGGGGCACCTGCACGCCCCAGGCTCCCCGATCCAGGAACGGCGCGATGATCTCCGGTCGGTTGCCCACGGGCCGCACGATGGGCGCCGTGCCCGAGTATTCGGCGGCGCGGATCATATCCTCGGCCAGGTCCACCGTAATGCTGCCGTGCTCGTTGTCAATCAGCACCCAGTCGTAACCCAGGAACCCGAGCATCTCCACCACCGCCGCCGAGGGGAACGTGATCATTGAGCCGAACACCGGCTGGCCGGCGGCGAGCTTCGTCTTCATCGTGTTTTCGCGCATCTTGCAATTGTCTCCTGCTGTTGGTTGACCGAATCCTATGCCCGCCGCCGCCAACCGTCAACGACTGGCGCTTTACCGAGCCTAGCCCCTCAAGTACCGGTCATAGAACAGCAACACCCGGTGCCACATATCCTGGGCAGGCGCGGCGCGGTAGCTGGGCCGATAGTCGGCGAAGAAGGCGTGACCGGCGTTGTTGTACATGACCCACTCGTAGGTCTTGTCGTGCTGGTCCAGCAGCGCTTTCATCTGCTCGGCCTGCTCCGGCGTGGGGTTCTCGTCCTCCACGCCGAACAACGCCAGCAGCGGGCAGGACAGGTCCGGCACCATGTCCATGGGCTGCACCGGCCGCAGCTCGGTGGGTTCGTGGACAATGTGTCCGCCGGCCGAATCCACCGCCGCGTCGATGTTGCTGCTCAGGCACGCCATCATCAGCGTGTAGCGCCCGCCGGAGCAGAACCCGATGATGCCCACCTTGCCGTTGCTGTGGGCCTGGGACTTGAGGAACGCCGCCGCGCCCTCCAGGTCGTCCATGGCGCGGGAATCTGGCGAGGCGAACAACGTGGCCAGCACGTTCTCCGGCTCCGGCGTGCCCTCGCGGGTGTACAGGTCGGGCGCGATGGCCAGGTAGCCCTGCCCGGCGAAGCGCACGGCGATGTCCTTGTGGTGGTCCATCAACCCCATGCCTTCCATGGTCACGATGACGGCGGGGTACGATCCCGGCGCGGCCGGCCGGCTGTACAAGGCGTCAATCATCGTCCCGTCCCGGCTGGCGTACTGAATCATCCCGGTTTCAAGTTCCTGTCCAACAAGTACCATGATTTACCTCCGGCGTTGGTATTTCGGGCCATCATTTTGCCGCCCCTACCAAACTTTACGTTCCCGCATCACCCAACTGCGCCAGCTTTTCCTGGAACGCCTCCACGGCGCGCTGTTCGGGCACGCCCATGAAGAACCGCAGCCCCTGGACGTATTCCAGCACTTCCCTGGACAGCATCAGCACGTCGTTGCGAGGGCCGGTATCCTTGTACAGGTTGTTCATCCAGTCCTCCTGGCCGACGAAGAGAGCATCCTGGAGGATCAGAAAGTCCTGCCGCTCCATGTCGTTGCGGGACATCCAGCGGTTGAACACGAAGGGCAGACCGGTCCATTCCTGCCATTCCTCGCCCAGATCGTAACGGTGGGCGAACCCCCGAACGGCGCGGCGCCCGCGCAACCCCTGGTTCCACGTGAGGAACCTGGCGTCATGCTCCGATTGGGCGTCCACGAAAGACGCGCCGCTGACGCCGTGCTTCAACTCCAGGATCACCTGCAACAGTTGTAGCGATGTGGGATCCGGCTCGTTGACGGCGATCGCGCCGCCGCTCAAATCGCCAATGTCCTTGTTGGAGAGCAGCACGCACGAAACGGCGTGGTTCACCGAAGCCACGCAGAACCGCTGGATGGGCGACGCGCTTGCCTCCAGGCGGGGGATGTCCAGCAACGGTATCGGCCCGGCGTCTATCGCGCCCTCTTCCAAAGCGTCCGCCACCTGGTTGGGTTCCATGCCAACTAGGACAATGCCACGACGCTCCATATCGAAGTAGAAGGCTTCGCACTCCAGGTTGGGAACATAACCTACTGTGATGGGCATGGCAAACACTGACTCCCTGTTGTACTTAATTTGTCATTGCGAGCGAAGCGTGGCAATCTCGTTATCAGAGGAACCGCCGCTCAACCCGCGAGTTCGCCGCGTCGCTGCGCTCCTCGCGATGACAAACTCGGGTACATTCTCCTAACCGTCGTACCACCTGAAAAGGCCCCCGTACATACCCTCGGCCGGCGTCCCGGCCATATCGGGTATGGAGCGGAGGCCCCTTTTGGTTCAGGTATGGTCAGGACTTACAGGCGCGGTCCCATGAAGGTCAACGCCTGCTTCTGGAACACCTGGATTCGGTTGCGCGGTCCCTCGCAGACGAACACGCGGTTGAGCTCATCCACGGCGACGCCGGTGGGCGCCCAGAAGTCCCGCTCGCGTTCGAGGCCGGGCGCGCGCTCGCGCTCATCCCACATCTCGGGGTTGGCGTCCAGCTTGTCCTTGCCCCACTTGGAGACGGTGGCTTCGCCGGTCTTTTCGCCGCAGAAGTTGCCGTCCGGGTCAAAGTATTGCAGCCGGTCGTTGAGCCAGTCGGCGACGTAGATGATGCCGTCTTGGTCCACGGCCACGTCCGCCGGCCGGTTGAACTCGCCGTCGCCGGAGCCTGAGGAACCGAACTTCATCAGGAACCGCCCCTCGGCGGAGAACTTCTGGATGCGGTCGTTGCGCCAGTCGGCGATGTAGATGTTGCCCTGGTTGTCGATGTCGATGCCCCAGGGCGAATCGAGTTCGCCGTCGCCGCTGCCGTAGCTCCCGAACTTCATCAGGAACTGGCCGTCGGGCGTGAACTTCTGGACCCGATGGTTGTTGCCGTCCACAACCCAGACGTTGTCGTCCGCGTCGATGGCCACTCCCGCCGGGCGGTCCAGCTGGCCGTCGCCGCTGCCGACGTTCTCGTCCCACTTGCCGATGTACTCGCCGTCGCGGGTGAACATCGAAATGCGGTGGAGCCATTCGTCGGAAACATAGACGTTGCCGTTGCTGGCAATCGCCACGTTCACGGGCCAGACCAGGGAGCCGTCCTCGAAGTTGTATTCGTGCGGCCCCTGCTGCGGGACGCCGCGGGCGAAGGCGTTGACGTATTCCTCGTCAACGGTGCAAACGGTGACGCGCGTGCCCTCCGGCCGGTACTCCGAAGACCGGCACAGCACGTACATCAGGTCGTCCTCGCCCCGGGCCATGTGGATCGGATAGGTGAAACCCGGCCCGAACTGCTCGCCGCGCCCGATGGTGTGGCTGTACTGCAGCTGGACGTGGGAAATTCTCTGAGCTAATACCATGTTCGCCTCCTTGTGCTCGGCTACGGGCTAAATGAAGTCCATCTGCTCGAAGGAGCCGTTCACGATGGGCTGGGCGTCCAGGCCCATCCACTTCTCCATGATGGTGGAGTACAGGCCGCGGAAGTCGTTGTTGAAGTGCAGGTCGCCCTCCAGCAGCTTGTTCTCCTCCAGCGACGGGTACTCGCCGTACAGGCCGCCCTTGACGTTTTCGCCCACCACGAAGGCAACGCCGCCGGAGCCGTGGTCGGTGCCGGAGCCGTTGTCATGCACGCGGCGCCCGAACTCGGTGAAGACCAGCAGGATGACGTTGTCGCCGGCGTTGTGCTCCTTCAGGTCGTCGTAGAAGTCGGCGACGGCGTTGGAGGTCTCGGTCCACAGGCGGGTGTGGTTGGCCAGCTCGCCGGCGTGGGTGTCGAAGCTGTTGTACGGCGCGGTGGTGTACAGCACCCGGGTGCCGAATCCGGCCAGGTGGGTCTGCGCGATGTTGCGCATGTACTGGCCCACGGTGTCACCGCCGTACTCCACCGAGGAGGAATACATCTGCGGAGCCGTGCTCAGGATGTCCGCGCCTTCCAGCGCGTCCAGGCCGGTCTGGGCAAAGTAGTCCAGCACCGGGCCTTGGCCCAGCATCGGAGAATAGACGCGGGAGAACACGTCCAGCGCCTTGGTGCGCTGTTCCTCGATCTCGATGCCGGTCAGCACGCCGTAGGTTTCCAGGTTGCCCACGGAGGCAACGGGAACGCCCGGGGCCACCAGCGACCGGGGCAGGCCGCGGCCGAAGTTGACGCCGGTCAGCACGTTGGACTTCTCCGGGTCCAGGTCGCGCACGGCGCGGCCCAGCCAGCCTTCGTCGCCAACCTTGTCCGGCTCACAGGTGTGCCAGATGTCCATCGAGCGGAAGTGGGACCGGCTGGGGTTGGGATAGCCCACGCCCTGGATAACGGCGACTTTGCCCTCGTCGTACAGGCGCTTCATCGGCCCCATGGCCGGGTTGAACCCGATGTAGTCATTGATCGGCAGAACCTGGTCAACAGGTATCCGCACGTTGGGTCGGTTGTCCAGGTACAGGGGGTCGCCGTAAGGGACGATGGTGTTCAGCGCATCGTTGCCCCCGGACAACTGGAGTACCACCAGCACCGGATCTTTTTTGGTAGCTGTCATATTCTTCCCCCTTCTGTTACTCGAACAGGTACTCGGTGGTGGCCACGATGGACTGAAGCATCTGCCCGACGCGCGTGCCGAACTCGTCGCTGCCGGTCCGCAGCTCGCCCTCGCTGTCCGCCAGGGCGACCAGCTCGTTGCGGGTCACGTCGGCCAGCTGGTAGTGGCCCAGCAGTTGCAGGCAGCCGTCCACCAGCTGCTCGGACGAAATGGTGTCGCCCTGCGCGCCGAGACGGTTGATGATGGCCTGCACGCCGCGATGGGAGGTGTTGCCCACGGCGTCGGCGGTGAAGTTGATGCGCTCCACCAGGGTGCCGCTGTCGATCCACTCGCGGCCGGTGTGCCAGCCTTCCACCGTCGGCGGGTTCAGCAGGTCCTGACCCATGTACCGGATGGTCAGCGTCATGGCGTTGAGACCGGGCCTTGGCATGTCGAAGTCGCCGACGAGGCGCATGGTGCCCACGACGGTCTCGGTGGGGCTCTTCACCTTCTCGAATTGGGCGTTCTTGAAGAAGTCCGAGTTGAACAGCACCCGCAGCATGGAGCGGATGTCGTAGCCGGAGCGGAAGTACTCGTCTTCCAGCATCTTGATGGCTTCGGGGTCGCGCGGCGGCGTGTTCTGCCAGGCGGGAACCTGAGGCTCGTCGGCGACGAAGAAGTTGTACATGTGCCGGGCAACGAACCGGGCGGCGGCAGGCTGCCGGGCGACGATCTTGACGATGTCCTCGCCGTTGAAGTTGCCGGTCTCACCGAGGAAGGTCTTTTCGCCGTAGTCGTGGTCCGACGGGTCGTAGATGAACGCGGCCTCGTACTTGCCGTAGGGGTAGCGGGGGATGGAGTTGGTGACCGTCCAGCCGGTGAAGGCGCGGGCGGCTTCCTTGACGTCATCCTCGGAGTAGTTGGCGTTGCCATCCATTCCGACGCCCAGGGAGAACAGTTCCAGGAGTTCCCGGCCCCAGTTCTCGTTGATGGCGTCCTTGTGGCTCATGCAGTTGTCCAGGTAGAACACCATGGCCGGGTCCGTGGACAGGCCCATAAGCAGCTCTTCAAAGTTGCCGAACCCAAGGGTGCGGAACATGTCCAGCTCGATGTTCTGCTGCTTGGGATACTCGCACTTGGCATGGCCGGTGCAGAAGATGTGGTGCCAGAACAGGGCGATCTTCTCTTCAAGCGGTCGCTTGGTGTTGATCATCCGGTAGGTCCACTCTTCCTGCTGGCCCTCAAGCCCGGCCTTGGACACCCACTGCGGCTGGTAGCGCATCAGGATGTCGTCCTGGATGGCCGGCTGGGTCTCGGGATGGAGCAGTTCTTCCACGGTGGCCTCGTAGCCCTTGGCGGCCCGCGCCTCCAGCTCCTCGTACGTCGCTCCAAAACCGGCGCGGCGCATGAGGTGAGCCATCAAGGCAATGTCTTGTTCAGCCATTTGTTACCTCCTGAATCCGTGTCTCTGTCGTGGCCCGGCGGCCACATACCGGCGGTGACGAAATCCGTCCAGAATTCACGCCTGAGGAACATAATTCGCTAGTCCTTTCCAGCGGGCCATGAATGATGACAGCGATTCGTCGATTGTGCCGCAATGCTATCCCTAATGGCCCAAAACGTCAATGTTTTTATCACCAAATAACCATTTGGGGTTTGGTGGGTTTTTCCGCCGGAGAGTCGTCAATGGGTTGAGAGACATTGATATAATGCGTATCAAATGATATGATTTAAATTGCGCCAACGCTGAGTATCCATACCACAGTTCGGCGTCGGCAAGGGAGTGAGCAATGACCTATCGAAACCGGATGCATCCCGGAGTGCGGCCGAGTACGTTGACGTTGCTGGCAGCAGTAACGTTGCTGATCTTCCTTCTGGCATGTCGCGGCGATGATCCCGCGGCTACCGCCACACCCGAATTCTCTCTTCCCACTGCGTTGCCCAGCCCGGAGGCCGTTCCCGCCGGCGGCGGAGCGGAAGCCACGGCAGCGCGAACCTCGGATTACTGGGACGGCCCCACCACCTGAGAGCCCGAGGACGTGAGCGGCCTGGAACGAGTAACCCAGGAACTGGTTGCTCCGCCATTCCTGCCCGAGCATGAGCAGACCTATAGCGGTGAGCCCAGGGTGGTTGAGGTGAAGATGGTGGTGGAAGAGAAGGAAATAGAAGTCTCCCCCGGCGCGTTCATGTGGGCATTCACGTTCAATGGCACGGTACCCGGTCCCATCATCGTGGTGCATGAAGGCGACTACGTGGAGATGACTCTGTCCAACCCGTCCGACAACGGGCTGCTCCACAACATCGACTTCCACGCATCCGTGGGCGCGTTGGGCGGCGGCTCGCTGACCCAGGTGGGGCCGGGTCAGGAAGTAGTGCTGCGATTTCGCGCGGTGAAACCTGGCGTATTCGTCTATCATTGCGCTCCCGGCGGCACCATGGTGCCCTGGCACGTAACCCACGGCATGAACGGCGCCATCATGGTGCTGCCCCGCGACGGTCTGAAGGATCCGGCCGGCAATCCCCTGCGCTACGACCGCGCTTACTACATCGGCGAGCAGGACTACTACCTGCCCCGGAACTCTGACGGAACGTTCAAGCGTTACGAGAACGCCGCCGTTTCTGCGCTGGACGACCTGGAGGCCATGAAGACGCTGGCCCCAACCCACATCGTGTTCAACGGCGTAACCGGCGCATTGCAGGGCGACGGCCAGCTGACCGCCAACGTTGGCGAGAACGTCCTGATCGTCCACTCCCAGGCCAACCGCCAATCGTATCCCCACCTCATCGGCGGTCACGGCGATTACGTGTGGGAGCGCGGCGGCTTCAACGACCCGCCGGAACTGGACCTGGAAACCTGGGTGATCGCCGCCGGTTCCGCCGGGGCCTCCATCCACACCATCCGCCAGCCCGGAACCTACGTGTACCTGTCCCACAACCTCATCGAGGCGTTCGCATACGACGCCAAGGCCATCCTGGTGGCCGAAGGCGAATGGAACAACGACCTGATGGAGCAGGTCAAACCGCCGGGGCCGATCCAGTAGCCGGATCGCCGGGCTTGCCCCGCGAGTAACCTGAAAGCGAAGCGCCGGGGCGGGCATGGCGCGGCCCCGGCGCTTTGTTCGTCACTGCCGGAAATCGGCCGTCGTCGGAAACGCGGCCAGCCGCAGCCGCCGTCCCTGCCAACCTGCGCGAGGACCTCCGCTAATCGGCGTCGAATTCCCGTTCGTCCAGCCGGAACCAGTGGATGGCGCCAGCGTTCACCAGTTCTTGCACTTCGTGGTCATTGAACACGCTGGCTACTACGGAGTGCGACGGTTGACCGGTGAACCTGGTAAGAAACTCGGCGTTACGGATGGCCCGGTCAGTGTCTCGACTGTCCGCAGTGAACGACGCTTCGGCGGCCACATAGTGGGTATCCCCTTCCGCATCGGTTCCCGCAAGCACCAGGTCCGCAGCGTAGAAGCTCCTTCTTTGACCGAATTCTATATCGTTCGCCATGCCGGAATTGCGCACGAGGCGAGTAAGATCACTGCGTTGCAGTATGTCCGCGAAGTCCAGCTGTAGCAACTCCAGGATCGTTTCGTGGTGGTCTCTGAGCACGCGCCGCGCCACGTTCCCCTTCAGGATGCCGATGCTGGTTTCGATGCGGTTGAGGGCAGCATCGACCCTGGCGTTGGTTATCTTCTGGTCCTCGTTGAACTTCTTCTGGTCCTCGTTGAACTTCTTCTGGTCCTCGATGAACCCCTCGACATAGGCAGCAAACCGGGCGAAGCGGTCGGGAAGTTCCAGCAGCTCGTCGCTCAGCAGCTGCCGGCGCACCTCAGCGCGGAACTCCGGGTCGTCTTGCAACGCCCGTAGAAAGCGAGTTCGTTCTGCTGGACTCATGGTTGTGCTCATGGTTCGGAACCCCGGCCAGAAAATTATAGCATTGCCAGGGTTTCGTTTGCCCTACCGGAAATCACCATGCGCCGGAAACGCCGCCAGCAGCGGCGACACCGTGTCGATGGTCGCCGTGCCGATGCTCCCTATGTCGGGGCAGCCGCACATGCCCATGGTAGCGTCCAGCTCGTCCCGCAGCATTTCCAGCACGGCCCTGACCCCGGCCTCGCCGTCCACTGCCAGGCCCCAGAACAGCGGGCGTCCCATCAGCACCGCGCGCGCGCCCAGGGCTACCGCCTTGAAGATGTCGGTGCCCCGGCGGATGCCGCCGTCCAGGTACACCTCGGCGTTGCCGTCCACCGCGCGCACCACCTCGGGCAGCACCTCGATGGTCGCCGGCGTGGTGTCCAGGTAGCGGCCGCCGTGGTTGGAAACGATGACGCCTTTCGCGCCGTTTTCGGCGGAGAGCCGGCCGTCCTCACCGGCCATGATGCCCTTGACCACCACGGGCAGGTTGATGCTGGACGCGAACCAGTCCAAGTCGTCCCACGTCGAGGCCACGTCGCGAATGTCGCTCGGCCCGGCGGGCGCGTCGGCCGCAAACTTCCAGGTGTGGGTGCCCAGGTCAAGCTGCGCGTAGTTGGGCGAGTCCGCGCCCACGTAGTCGTTACGGATGTTTCGTTCGCGCTTGGGCTTGATTTTGGCATCCAGCGTCATGCAGATGGCCGAGTACCCGGCTTCCTCGGCGCGAGCCGCCATTTCCAGCGTCAGGCCCCGGTCCTTGAAGAAATACTGCTGGAACCACAGGGGCCCGGTGGCCGACGCCGCCACGTCCTCCAGCGTCCGCGCCGCGTGGGAGCTGAGCACCATCAGCGTGCCGGCCGCACCCGCTGCCTTGACCGACGCGATCTCCGCCTCGGGATGGGCCGCCCCGTGGTTGCCGGCCGGGTCCAGCATCAGGGGCAGTGAGATTTCCTGGCCCAGCACGGTGGTGGCCATGCTGCGCCGGTCCACGTCCACCATCATGCGCGGACGCAGCATGATGGAATCGTACACCGCCCGCGTGCGCCGGATGGTGATCTCGTCCGTCGCGCCGCCGGCGATGAAGTCGTAGTGCCCCTTCTCGATGCTCTGCCTGGCGATCTCTTCGTACTCGAAAATGTTAACGGGTTCTGCAGCCATGCTGGTAACCTCTCTTGCGTTGATAAATACCGTCATTCCCGCGAAAGCGGGAATCCAGCGTCCAAAATCGTTAGGCCTCCGGCGCTTTCAGCATGGGCCAGAACCTGGCGGCGGCCCCGCCCATCATCCAGTCCAGGTCTTCCGCGGACAGCCACGGCAGCACCGTCTTGCCCAGCGTCACCTGTCCCGCGAAACCGCCCACCCGTGACGACGGGAAGTTGGATCCCCACATCATGCGGCGCGGCGTGAAGGCCTCGATGACCCGGCGGAACATATCCTTGCCGTCTTCGTCCAGGTCTGCGTAGGGGCCCAGGCTGGTGCTGGAATAGCGGAGATGAGCGTTGGGCAGCGTGGCTAGTTCTTCCAGCGCGGCGGTCATGCCGGCCTTGTCGTCGGAGCCGCTCCAGCCGGCAAAGTGGTCGGGGGCAAATAGGACGTTGGGATGCCGCGCCCCGATGTTCCGCATCCGGTTCACGCGGTCCGCGGTGCCGCCGCCGCCGATGGATATGGGAACGCCCAGCGACGCGGCCCGCTCCCAAATGGCGTCGCAGCGCGGGTCGTCGGGTTCGGCCCGGCTTTGCAGCCGCACGCCCCACATGCCGCGCTCGTTGGTCCAGTAGGACAGCAAATCCGCCGCGTCCGCCGCCGCCGGGTCCAGGATGCCCACGGCCACGGTGCGCGGGGCGTACTGCAGCGCGCTGTCGCACTGGTAGGAGTTGTCCAGGCCGTAGGTGCCGTTGGGCTGTACCAGGGTGGCGCACTCCACGCCGGCCGCGTCCATCTCGGCGATCAGGTCCTCTACGTTGTTGCTGACCTCAAGCGACCACCCCGTAGCGTCGGGATGCAGCGGGTGTGCGACCCTGTCGCTGTTGACCACGTGGGTATGAGTGTCGATGATCATGAGCGTAACTCCTCGGTCGGGTGCCTGGCTCTCGTTCAAATGCGCAACTCCGGTTCGGATGCGTAACTCTCGCTTGAGCGAATAAAACGGGCAACGCCATTCTACGACATCTTTGGACCTGTCATTGCGAGAATGCCGACCGGCATTCGTGGCAATCTCGTAACGGCCCCTGGCTGTCAACATACTACTCCTTTCCCGCCGAACCGTTATAATCTGCGCAGCGCTGGAACGGTCATCGGTTCAATTTGCGCGTAACGCTTAAATGAGGAGAGTTTCATGCCTGAGATTGAAAACAAGCTGAAAGAGCTGGGCCTCGAGTTGCCCCCGCCCCGGCAGCCGGGAGCCGGCAACATCATCCCCTTCGTAAAGACCGGGAACCTGGTCTTCCTGTCGGGTACCGGGCCGGGCCTGCCCGGCGGCGGACTGCTGCACACCGGCAAGCTGGGAACTGATCTCACCGTCGAGCAGGGCTACGACTGCGCCCGCCAGACCATGCTGAACTTGCTCACCAACCTGAAAGGCGCCATCGGCGACCTGGACAAGGTGAGCCACATCGTCAAGCTGCTGTGCATGGTCAACTCCGCGCCCGACTTCGCCGACCCGCCCCGAGTGGCCAACGGCGCGTCCGACCTGCTCATCGAACTCTACGGGGACAGGGGACGGCACGCCCGCTCCGCCGTGGGCATGGCGACCTTGCCCGGCGGCATGCCCATCGAGATCGAGATGATCGTGGAGGTTGAGGATTAAGGCAACCCCGGCGATTAACGATGCAAATCTCGCGCCAAAATCGTTGCTTGTACGAGAGGTTGCCAGTATAGTAAGTGCAGTACAGGTTGCGCAGGTCCATCTTCCTTGGGTATCGAAACCCACTTTGCCCGACGAATCCGACCATACAGTGTGCATCGTGATTATCGACCCCAACGGAGGGAAATTGTGGCTCTATCAGACTTGACTCTGGAATGCAGCGACTGCGGCGCAGAGTTTCTTTTCACAGTTGGCGAACAAGAGTTTTATCAATCTCGCGGGTTCACCAACTACCCTAAGCGGTGTCAGTCCTGCCGCAACGCCCGGCGCGGGCAGCCCCGCGACAATTTCGGCGGCGGCGGTGGTGGCGGTGGTTTCCGCGGCCCCCGGGAATCTTTCCCAATCGTGTGCAGCAACTGCGGCGTTGACGCCACAGTGCCGTTCCGACCGCGCGGCGACCGGCCGGTTTACTGCAGCGATTGCTTCTCGCAGATGCGCAACTCCTGACGCTCTGCCTTGCAGGGGCGGGTCTCAGACCCGCCCCTGCGTCTCCCTATCAGGTTGCCGGGCCACGCTGCTCGGCTGATTCAGAATGCCGTACCAAGACCTGCGCGAATTCCTCGCTTTCCTGGAAAGCAAGGGGGATTTGCGCCGTATTTCTGCCCCGGTCAGTCCCGAGCTGGAGATCACCGAGATCGCTTACCGCTCGATGCGGGCCGACGGGCCGGCGCTCCTCTTTGAAAACGTAGCAGGCTACGACATGCCCGTCGCCGTCAATCTGTTCTGCGCCGAGCGGCGGATGAACTGGGCGCTGGAAGTGGACGACGCCAATGACCTGGCCGCCCGGCTGGAGTCCATGATCGACCTGGCGCTGGGCGGCCCGCCCCAGGGCCTGATGAACAAGCTGCGCACCCTGGGACGGCTGGCCCACGTCGGCGCGTACCAGCCCCGTACCGTCCGCAACGCCCCCTGCCAGGAAGTGGTGCTCACCGGCGAGGACGTTGACCTCCACAGCCTGCCCATCATCAAGTGCTGGCCTGACGACGCCGGGCCGTACATCACCCTTCCCCTGGTGATTACCAAAGACCCCGAGACGGGCACGCAGAACTACGGCATCTACCGCATGCAGGTGTTCGACTCCCGCACCACCGGGATGCACTGGCAGACTCACAAGGTGGGCGCCCGCCACTACCGGGCCAGCAGCGACAAGCCGAACCCTTTACCAATGGAGGTCGCCGTCGCACTGGGCGGCGATCCCGCGTCCATCTGGACCGGCTCCGCGCCGCTGCCCCCGGAGGTTGACGAGATGACCTTGGCCGGGTTCATCCGCGACGCCGGAGTCGAGCTGACGCCGGCGGTGAGCGTTGACCTCATGGTGCCAGCTAACGCCGAAATCGTCCTGGAAGGCTACGTCGTACCCGGCGAAGAACGCACGGAAGGGCCCTTCGGCGACCACACCGGCTACTACTCCCTGGCCGAACCCTATCCCGTGTTCCACGTGGAGACCATCACCCGCCGTCAAAATCCCATCTACCCGACGACCTTCGTAGGCCGGCCGCCCACCGAGGACTATTGGATGGGCAAGGTCACCGAGCGCGTCTTTCTGCCCCTGATCAGGCTGATCCTGCCCGAGGTCGTGGACGTCAATATGCCGGCCGAGGGCATCTTCCACAACCTGGTGCTGGTGTCCATGAAGAAGGAGTACCCCGGCCACGCCCGCAAGGTGATGTACGGCCTGTGGGGCCTGGGCCTGCTCAGCCTCACCAAGGTAATCGTCGTAGTGGACGACTTCGTGGACGTGCAGAACCCGTCGGAAGTCGCCTGGCGCGTCGCCAACAACATCAACCCGGCTACCGACCTGGTGCTGGTTGACGGCCCGATCGACGACCTCGACGTAGCATCGCCTACGCCCCGGTTCGGCAGCAAGGTGGGCATCGACGCCACGCGCAAAAGCCCCCAGGAAGGCTACCACCGGGAATGGCCGCCCGACATCGAGATGAACGCCGAGATACGCGAACAAGTCTCCCAGCGGTGGGACGAGCTGGGCCTCGGCGACATCATCCCGCCGGCGAACCTGCGCTAGTCAGTGAGCGACTTCCGCCGCAGCCTCCGTCGCCAGTTCGATTTCAAAATCCACCTCCACCTCGACCTCCAGGACGGCGGCGGGTTCGTCATCCTCCTCCGGGTCAGGATCCGGAAAATATCCGCCGTAGTCGTTGGGCTGTGAACGGTGGTACTCAAGGGCCTGTTCCACCGACATTTGCGGCGAGGGTATCGGATAGCCATATTCGTGGGTAGCTTCGATATGGACCTCGATAGCCTCCTTAATCATCGCTTGGATGCCTTCCCAAGTTTTATGAGTGGAGATGCACCCAGGCAGATCGGGAACGTAGGCTGCGTAGTTATTGGGCGTTTGCTCGAAGACGGCCACATAAGTGAGTTTCATTGGTTTCCCCTCCGTAGTCCTGCCTGTCTTAATATATTGCCCCAAGCGCCTTTGGGTACATCCTCCCCCGGATGCCCTGGGATGGTCACTATTCCCGGTTTGACCGGATGCGTGAAAATGCGGTGGCTGCCGTTCCTCCGGTCAAACTGCCAGCCGTCTCGTTCGACAATCCTGATAGCTTCTCTAACTTTTGGCATAGACTCTCCGCAACCGACGCGCAACGGTTTGCCGTAAGCGTCTATCGGCGGACATCGCTATGTTACCATGATGACGCCATGCAGAACGCTCCAGCGCATTCCGGCCCCCTCCGTGCGGTTGCGGTCAAAGTGCCGCACTACCTGAACGCCATCAACATCTCGGAATCGCTGTTTGCCATGCCCTTCGGGTACATCGGCATGGTGCTGGCGTCCTATTACTCTACAGGCATCGGCTGGCCCGGTTGGCACGCCTTCATCTGGATCACGCTGGCGTTCCTGGGCGTGCGGACGCTGGGTATGTCGGCCAACCGCATCATCAACGCCAAAGAGGACGCCAGGAACCCGCGCACGGCCGGCCGCCACATACCCGCCGGCATCCTGAAACCGCTGGAGGTGGGCGGCATGGCGGCGGTCGGCGCGGCCATCTTCTTCGTTGCGGCATGGCAGCTCAACCCGCTGGCGCTGATGCTGTCGCCGGTAGCCGCCATCTACGTGGTGGCGTACTCCTTCGCCAAGTATTACACCTGGTTGTGCAGCCTGATGCTGGGCTTTGCGCTGTCCATCGCTCCCACGGGCGCGTGGATCGGCGTCACCGGCCAGTGGGACTGGCAGCCCGTGCTCATCACCTTCGCCGTGATGATGTGGGCCGGCGGCTTCGAGACCATCTACGGCACCCTGGACTACGACTTCGACCGGGCCAACAGCATCAAGTCCATTGCGTCCCGCTTTGGTGTCCGCAGCGCGATACGTGCCACGCGGGTTCTGCACAGCCTGTCGGCGGCGGCGCTGCTGGCGGTGGGCATCTGGCTGGACCTGAACGTGTTTTACTTCATCGGCTGGACGGTTGCGGTGATCCTGCTGGTGTACGAGAACAACATGGTCAAATCGGGCGATCCGGCCAAAATCGGCAAGGCCTTCGCCTTCAACAAGTACATCTCCACGCAGTTGCTGGGCTTTACCATCCTGGCTGTGGCGCTGCCCATTGAGGGGTTTCTGCCGTGGTAGCCAACCCCGTCATTGTCGGCATCACCGGCGCCAGCGGGGCCGTCATCGCCCGTGAGTTGGTGGACACACTCCTGGAACTGGAGACGCCGGTAGTTGCCGTGGCCTCCAACGCCGCCCGGATGGTGTGGTACGAAGAGCTGGACGAGTCATACAACGACGCCGTCGCCCGCTGGGTTGAGCATCCCCACTTCACGCAGTACGCCGTCAGCGACCTTTTCGCGCCCATCGCCAGCGGCACCTTCCCCACGGCCGGCATGGTCATCGCGCCGGCCAGCATGAACTCCGTGGCGTCGCTGGCCCACGGCCTGACTCCCAACCTGTTGCTGCGCGCCGCCGACGTTACCCTGAAAGAACGCCGACCCCTGACGCTCATCCCCCGGGAAACCCCGCTGCACGCCATCCACCTGGAAAACATGCTGACCCTCTCCCGCATGGGCGCAATCATCCTGCCGCCGGAACCGCCCTTCTACCTGAAGCCGCTGGACATCGACGGTGTGGTGCGGTTCGTGGTGCAGCGTGCCCTGGTGTCCCTGGGCGTCGCCGACCGCCTGCCCGACGACGTGCAGTACCGCGACCGGGAGCGGTAGCAAAGAACCGAGGCTCGCCACAGTATGCCTACCATCATCTACCAGGTTGCCGCCAGCATGGACGGCTACATCGCCGATGCTGACGGCGGCGTGGATTGGCTGCCCGACAGCGAAACCGACGACTACGGCTACGAAGATTTCTACGCCGGCGTGGTCGCACTGGTGATGGGGCGCCGCACCTACGACCAGGCGGTGGGCTTCGATCAATGGCTCTTTTCCGGCAAGCCCGTCTATGTCTTCACCGGTCATCCGCCGGATGACAACCCCCATGACGTGCAGTTTGTGCAGGGCGACCCTGCCGATTTCGTCAGGGTCGTTGCGGCCCAGTATGACGGGATGGTCTGGCTGCTCGGCGGCGCGGCCCTGGCCGAGCAGTTCCGCCGCGCCGACCTGATCGACGAGTATATGATTCATGTGATGCCGACCATCCTGGGGCGCGGCGTCCCCCTGTTCTCTGATGCTCCACAAACATCAACCCGTCCTTCCGACCACCACACCCGTCATTCCAGCTCCCACACCCGTCATTCCAGCTCCCATACCCGTCATTCCCGCGAAAGCGGGAATCCACCGGCAACCCACCTGGAATTGATCGCGACCCAATCCTTCAATGACGGCGCGGTAATGCTGCATTACCGTCGCACTCATTCCCGTCATTCCGGCCTTGAGCCGGAATCCGGGGGTGCGGGTTAACGGGATGGCCCACCTGCGCGGGGACGACAAGCGGCGCTACGTGGCGGAAATGTTCGCCCGCATCTCGCCGCGCTATGACCTGATGAACTCGCTGATGACCGGCGGGCTGCATCACCGCTGGAAACGCGAGACGGCCCGGTCCACCGCCGCCGGGCTGCAGGGGGCCGCGCTGGACGTGGCCACCGGCACCGGCGACCTGGCATTCGCGCTGGCCCGATGCTCCGGCATCGACCACGCCGTCGGCGTTGACCTGCTATCGGAGATGCTGACCATCGCGGCCAACAAACCGGCTGCCCGTCAACCACAACCGTCATTCCCGCGTAGGCAGGAATCCAGCCCTCCCGTCTCTTTCATCATGGGCGACGCCCTGCAACTCCCCTTCCCCGACAATACCTTCGTCTGCGCCACCGCCGGGTTCAGCCTGCGCAACATGGCCGACGTGCCGGCCGCCATCACGGAAATGGCCCGGGTAGTGTCCCCCGGCGGCCGCGTCACCACCCTGGAACTGACCCCCATGCCGCCGGGCATCCGCGCCGCTCTGGGCCGCCTGTACTTCCACCGGTTCGTGCCGCTTATGGGCCAGATCGTCGCCGGCGACCGCACCGCCTACACTTACCTGCCCAGCAGCGTGGACTACTTCCTCACCGCCGAGGGCCTCGCCGAAGTGTACCGGAAGGCCGGCCTCGTCAACGTAGGCTACCGCCGCCTCGGCCTCGGCGGCGTCGCCCTGCACCACGGCGAAAAGCCGCGTTAGCGCCTCCCCAAAGCGTTGACAACCGCATCGCGGCTAGATAGACTGACCCGCGTTTTCTATCGGCATTCAAAACTATTCAGCATGTACACGTAAAATGCGATTAGCCTCTTCTAACGCGCAAAGCCAGTCGGCAGGCACGGACTTAATGTCTGGGCGCTATGCCCTGACCTTGTTGGGGCTGTGCAAAGCGTTTCGCGATGTCGTTGCGGTTGGCGATCTCGACCTGTGCCTGGAGCATGGCGAGATCCTGTGCCTCCTCGGCCCCAGCGGATGCGGCAAAACCACCACCCTGCGGCTGATCGCCGGTTTCGACAGCCCGGATTCCGGCAGTATTCGGATTGCAGGTCGCCTCGTGTCCGGGCCGGGGGTGAACGAGAGCCCCGAGCAGCGTCGCGTCGGCATGGTTTTCCAGGATGGAGCCCTGTTCCCCCACCTTACTGTGGCGCAGAACGTTGCGTTCGGGCTGGATAAAGACCGGCAGCGCAAGGCAAAGGTGGCCGATGCCCTCCGGCTGGTGAACCTCGAGGGCTACGACAGCCGTTACCCGCACCAGCTTTCCGGCGGACAGCAACAGCGTGTCGCCCTGGCCCGGGCCCTGGCCCCGGCGCCCGACCTGATTCTCATGGACGAACCGTTCTCCAGCCTCGACCGCGGACTCCGGGAACAGCTGCGCGCGGAAGTGCGGGCGATCCTCAAAGAGCGTAACGCCACCGCCGTCTGCGTCACCCACGACCAGGAAGAGGCCATGCAACTCGGCGACCGGGTCGCGGTAATGAACGAGGGCCGTATTGAGCAGTTCGGAACCCCCGAGGAAGTCTTTCACAACCCGGACACCAGGTTCGCGGCGGAGTTCTTTGGCGCGGCTGATTTCCTGCCCGCCTGGCAGGAAGGGGACTATCTGGTCAGCGAGGTTGGACGAACCCCCTGGCCCTCATTCTGGCCGGTGCCATGGCCCGGAGACCGGGAACTGCAAGTGATGGTGCGTCCCGACTGCGTTGACATCGTGCCGGACGAGAACGGCGGTGGCCTGGTGGTCGGCAAGGAGTTCCTGGGAGCCTTCAACATCTACTGGGTTCAGCTGGCCTCCGGCAGCCGCGTGCGCGTGATGATGTCCCACATCGCCCACATCGACACCGGTACACGGGTTGCCGTCTCCCCGCGGGAAGGACACAGATTGCTGCCTTTCATCGGTGGCCGCGCTTTTTTCAACGCCCCCGAATATATGGAGAATCTGAACGCTGCGCAGTGTTGACCTGGAGTCGAGCAATTACTGTTTAGTTGGGGTATAATCCCAGCACAATACTGTAAATGTGCTGGGAAATGACGTGGCGCGTCCTCGAAAATCCAGATCCGCCCCCAACGCTCAGGCGGAACCCTCCAACGCAGCCGAACGCCTGTCGCCGGTAACGGAGAACTACCTCCTTTCGCTTTACAAGATGTGGGAGGACTCCGAAGTCCCCACGTTGACCGGGCTGACCGAAGCGTTGCGCCAACTGCCTCCCACCGAGGGGTTGGGCACCTCCGTACCCTCCGTCGCCGGGATGTTGCGCCGCATGGAAAAGCAGGGCTTGGTTGACATCGGAAGCGACAAGCGTATCCGCCTTACCGACCGGGGAACCAGGGAAGGCGAAAGCATCGCCCGCCGCCACCGGTTGGCGGAGTGGTTGGTGGTGCGGCTTCTCGGCATGGAACTTCACGAAGCCCACATCGAGGCGCACCAGTTGGAACACGGCATGTCTCCCGCCCTGGAAGCCAAGCTGATGGAGCGGCTGGGTCATCCCACCCACTCGCCCTTTGGCTGGCCGATACCGGGCAATGGCTCCCCGGGGGCCACGCCGGGATCCGTCACCCTGGACAACGCCACCGACGGCGTCTCATACGTGGTTGACCGGGTGCCGGAGGAAGATTCCCAACTCCTGCAATTCCTGGACGGCGCCCGCCTGGTGCCCGGTCGTCGCATGACTCTGCTGGAAGCCATGCCTTACCTCGGCGTGATGCAGGTGCAGACTGAGGTGGACAGCATCTCCATAGGCTACAACGTCGCGCGGCAGATCATAGTGCGCCCGGCCGACCCTGAGGAACTCACGTAGGGTGTGTCCATAAGCGCCGTCATCCCGGCGAAAGCCGGAATCCAGTGCCCGAAATCGTCGAATGTCCTCCGTCGCCAGGCTGGCTGCAGCCATCCCCCGGTTCCCGTCGGCTTGGCTATTTGAAGGCACGGCCCGCCCGCCCGCGATAATCTGGGTTCCGGGACTGGTTATCGCCGTCCTCCTGCTCACGGCGCCGGTTTATCTCGTCCTCCGAACCCTGGGCGCCGGCCCCGAAGCCATCGACTTGATTTTCCGCCCCCGGACCTTGTGGGTAGTGTGGCGCACCGTCGCGCTGATGGCCGCCGTGATGCTGGGCTGCATCGCTATCGCCGCCCCCCTCGCCTGGCTCACCGTCCGCACCGACCTGCCCGCTCGCGGCTTCTGGCGCGTGGTCACCATGCTGCCCTTGGCGTTGCCGTCCTACGTCGTGGGGTTCGCCATCGCGCTGGGCCTGGGGCCTCGCGGCATCCTCCAGGGTTGGCTGGAGGCGGCTTTCGCCCCGTTCTCCATCACCATTGACCGCATTCCCAGCATCTACGGTTTCCCCGGCGCTGCCTTCACGCTGATCATCATCAGCTTTCCATACGTCCTGCTCCCCATCCGCGCCGCCCTGTGGAACATGGACACGTCGCTGGAGGAGTCCGCGCGCGCGCTGGGCCGGACCCGGTGGCAGACTTTCCGAACCGTAACCCTGCCCATGCTGCGCCCGGCCATCCTGGCCGGCGGGTTGCTCACCGCCCTGTACGCGCTCAGCGACTTCGGTGCGGTGGCCATCATGCGCTATGAAACGTTCACGTGGAGCATCTTCATCCAGTACGGCGCTGCGCTCAACCGCACCCTGGCCGCGGCCTGGTCGCTGGGGCTGATCGCCCTCGCCCTGGTGGTGGTGTGGGGCGAGCACACCGCCCGCGCGGGCTTCAGGAATCGGGGCGGTGGTCGTTACTACCTCAGCGGCGGCGGCGCGGCTCGATTGCCCCAGCTGGTGCCGCTGGGCTCCTGGCGTTGGCCCGCCCTGGTTTATTGCGGCGTGGTGGCATTGGTGTCGCTGGGCCTCCCGGTGGCCGTACTCTTGTACTGGACCGTCCGGGGCGTCGCGGCGGGCGAACCGCTGCTGCTGCTCTGGCGGGCGGCGGCCAACTCGGTGGGCGTCTCGGCCCTGGCCGCAGTGCTCACGGTCATTTGCGCCGCGCCCATCGCGGTGCTGGCGGTGCGGTACCCGGGCCGGTTCAGTCGCTGGCTGGAACGCCTGGGATTCGTCGGCTTCGCGCTGCCCGGCATCGTCATCGCGTTAGGACTGGTCTATTTCGGCGCCAACTACGCGCCCTGGCTCTACCAGTCCCTGGCCATGCTGGCCCTGGCTTACGTGACGCTGTTCTTGCCCGCAGCGGTGGGCGCGTTGCGGGCTTCCCTGGTGCAGGTGCGCCCGGAGTTTGAGGACGCCGCCCGCAGCTTGGGCAAGCGGCCGCTCACCGTTCTGCTCACCATCACCCTGCCCCTGATCCGTCCTGGTATCCTGACCGGCGCCGCGCTGGTGTTCCTCCTCACCATGAAGGAACTGCCCGCCACTCTCATCCTCAGTCCCATCGGATTCACCACTCTGGCATCCTCCATCTGGGCCGCTGCCGAGGAGGCTTTCTTCGCCCGCGCCGCCGCTCCCGCCCTGCTGCTGGTGGCGGTTTCGTCGGTCCCGCTGGCCCTCATCACCATGCGCGAGGAACGCCGACGGGAGTAGCCGGACGCTAAAATGGTAAAGTGGGGTAGAATACTGCCCGCAGCATAGCGTCTTTCCGGGAGCCAAAGCGCGCCGCCAGTCCCCCGCTGCCAGTCCCCCGCTGCGATGTGACGATATGACCACCGCCAAACCCAATACCATCTCCAAAACCCCCCAGACTCCGGACCGTTTCCGGCTGCCGGACATACCCGAACGCGAACCTGACGAAGTGACCCAATACGACCAACTGTTCGATCCCGGCCACGCCCACCACCTTATCCAGCACCTGGGCAACTTGGATACCACCCTGGTAACCGCCGACCGCTGGATTATCGTCGAACCCGGTACTTTCCGCGACCTTGCGCGCTATCCCGACCTGATGATTGCCTTTGGCGTGGACCCGGAGTTGTACCGGGACACCAACGGTTACATCATCTCCGAGCAGGGCAAGCCGCCGGACTTCGTCCTGGAAGTGGCCTCGCCGAGCACCGGGGGCACAGACACCGGGGCGAAACGGGACGACTACGAGCGGATGGGAATACTCGAGTACTGGCGCTTTGACCAGACGGGACAGCATCACGGGACCCGGCTGGCCGGCGACCGGCTGGTGGGTGGTGCCTACCGGCCAATGCGGATTGACGAGCTGGACGATGGCAGCCTGCAGGGCTACAGCCCCATCCTGAACTTGCACCTCCGGTGGGAGGACGGCGTGCTGGCGTTCTACGACTCGGCCACCGGCCGGCCCATCCTCACCTACGCAGACCAACTGGCCCGCGCCAACGCCGCCGAAGCCCGCGCCAACACTGCCGAAGCCCGGGTCCGCGAGTTGGAAGACCAACTCCGCCGCCTGCGCGACATTCAAGCCTAGCAGCTGGCCACGATCCCGCGGCCCGGCAAGACGTAATCACCCCTTGACACCATCTAACAGAACGTATATCCTAATCATGTCTAGGCAAAACGTACGTTTCATCACCATCCATAGAGAGGCAGTTTCTTCGCATCGACGGCCAACCCCGTCAGTTCAAAATCGCAAACGATTCAGGTGGCAACACGTCCGCTTATTGCAT
>JAPPCX010000073.1 GCA_028875655.1 Chloroflexota bacterium
TCCAACGGCGGCCTCAAAGTCAAGCAGTTTTGGATAAAATTCGCTATAATTCCCCAATGTTTGCGGCAGAGGGCGCCGCCGTCGTGATCGGCGACATCCTGGATGACGAGGGCGAGGCGACCGCGGCCGCTATCCGGGCGGAGGGCGGAATCTGCCACTATTATCGCCTGGACGTGTCCTCCGAATCTGACTGGCAAGCCGCGGTGGAGGCCGCGCTTTCGAGCCACGGCAAGCTGAACGTGCTGGTCAACAACGCGGGCATTGGCAGCAGCCCCCACCGGATTCACGAGGAGCCGGTGGAACTCTGGGACGCCACGATGGACGTGAACCTCAAGGGAGTGTTTCTGGGAACGCGGGCGGCAATCCCGGCAATGCTGGGCTCCGGCGGCGGCTCCATCATCAACATCTCGTCTCAGTTGGGAATCGTGGCGGTACCCTACAACGGCGCGGCGTACCAGACGGCCAAGGGCGGCGTGCGCATACTCACCAAAGCGGCCGCTTTGCAGTACGCTGGCGACGGGATTCGGGTGAACTCGGTGCATCCGGGGCCAGTCACGACGGAGATGACCCGCGCCGGCCGCAATAATCCGGAACGGCTGGCTACGATGCTCGCGCGCATCCCCATGGGCCGTTACGGTGAGCCGGATGAAGTCGCCAACGCCGTGCTGTACCTGGCGTCGGACGAATCGTCGTTCGTCACCGGCAGCGAGGTTGTGGTAGATGGCGGCTGGACGGCCCAATGATCAAGGTTTGGGTAGTTCGCTGAACCTCTTCAGTTGTTGCAGGAATTGCTCCAGGGATTCGGCCCGTGGCTCCAGTACCAGGTAAGTCAGGCCGGCGTCGGCATAGTCCACCAAATCGGCACAAATTTGATCGGACGAGCCGCGCAAGGGGGTTCGACCTTCTCCACCGAATGGCGCATCGGTGATGTCCAGCCCGGCGCGCAGGGAAATCTCGTAACCGTCCATCACCCGGCCGGCGCCGGCCCGCAATTCGGCTATGCGTCCGGCAACGCGGGCTACGTCATCCGGTGACTGCCGGACACCGTGCCAGCCGTCTCCCAGGTTCGCGGCGCGACGGAGGGCAGGCGCGCTGACTCCGCCGGTCCAGATGGGAGGGTGTGGGTCCTGCACCGGGCGCGGCGATATGCTCACGCCGGAAACATCATACTGCGGCCCGGATATTACGGGGCCGGGCTGGCTCCACAAAGCGCGCAGGATGGCAATATGCTCGTCGGTAACGCTGCCGCGAGCGTCAAAATCAGCGTCGAGCGCGACGAACTCCTCGGCCATCCATCCCAAGCCGGCGCCGACGATGAGCCGACCTCTAGAGATAACGTCCAACGTAGCCAGCATCTTGGCGTTTAGCACCGGGTGTCGGTAAGGCAGCACCAGCACGCTGAAACCCAGGTGGACGGATTCCGTTACCGCCGCGAGATAGGACAGAGTGGTGACGGGTTCCAGGATCAGGTCTTCGGAGTTGAGGGGAAAGCGTCCGTCGGAACGGTAGGGGTAGGCGGACCGGAGATCCACCGGGATGGCGATATGGTCGCTCAGGAAGATACCGCGGTATCCCAAAGCTTCAACTTCGCCAGCGATCTGCGCCAGCACGTCGATCCGAGCCATGGGGCCAACGTTGGGGAGGATTACGCCGTATTGCATTGCATCCGTCCAGAGTGGGGGAACTCGCGGCAACTCAGTATTCCAGCATCATGCGTTGCAGTTCTCCGGGATCCGAAGTTACGGTCAGCCCCAGCATGAGGAGGATGCGCGCCTTCTTGGGATGGAGGTTGTCGGCGACGATGTAGCCATCCTCGGTGAAGCGGCGGGTTTGCAGCACCCGCCCGGTGCCGACATGGGTGGCGATTACCACCGGCACGCCGGCGGCAACGGCGCGGCGCAGGGCAGCCATGAAGGGCGACGGCGATCCCCCGCTGCCCAGGCCGGCGGCCACAATCCCTTTCACGCCGGATTCCACCAGAGCGTCCACAACCGTCCCATTTACGCCGGCGTAAGCGTAGGCGATGTCAACTTGGGGCAATTCCCAAATGTTGGACACTTCGAACTCGGAATCGGCGGTATGCCGGCGTTCCGGACGGCGGTAGTAAGTGACCGCTCCGTCAGAGTCGGAGTAACCCAGGAAACCCATGTGGCCGGACTGGAAGGTTTCCACCCGGTAAGAATCCGTCTTCGTGACGTCGCGGGCGGACTGGATTTCGTTGTTAAGGACGACCAGAGCGCCGCGTCCCGCAGAGTCGGGAGAGGCGGCGACCCGAATGGCGTCCAGCAGGTTGTTGTCGGCGTCCGTGCCCATGGCCGAGGGCGGCCGCATGGCGCCGGTAACTGCCACGGGCCGACGGTCGCGGACGGTCAAATTCAGGAAGTAGGCCGTTTCTTCCAGCGTTGCAGTGCCGTGGGTCACTGCGATGCCGGCAGCGGAGTCGTCGGAGGCAAACTGCTCGTTGATCCGGTTGGCCAGCGTAATCCAGTGCTTGGGGTACACCTCGGTGCTGCCGACGTTGATGACCTGCTCCGCCAGGACCTCGGCAAGAGTTTCGGCTTCCGGGACACGGGCGAGCATCTCTCGAATGGTGAGCTGGCGTCCCTGGTAGCTGTAGTTGGCGAAGTCGGTTCGTGACTCGCCGACGAACGAGATAGTGCCGCCCGTGCCGAACAGATACACGCGCGGTAGTCTTTCGTATGTCACGTTGAGTTCTCCTGGGTTGGCGAACGGAATTTTGCAATTTGGGCAATGCGCCGCTAATATAGTAATCTAATTCCCGGCCGGCCCGCAGCGGCCAGTGTAGCCCGAATATCCGCCATGGCCGAAACACCCACTGTGCAGGGGCGCTATGACCAATAATCGCTGGGTTCGCAACAGCCTGATTTACCTTCTCATTATCATCGGCGTCATCGTCATCTTTTACACGTTGATTCCCAGCTTCGGGAGCAGCGAGCAGATGTCGTTGAAGCAGGTGCTTGATCAATCCCGTGGCGGACAGATCAAGCAGATCATCGTCGATGGCGAGAAACTCACGGTAATCCCGCAGACCGGCGCCGGCGGGGAGATGGTCAAGTACACCAGCCGGATCGGGAAGAACACCGACCTGATTCAGTTGCTGGCCGATCACGGCGCGCTGGACGGTCCCTCGTCGCCGGACGTTGAGTACAAAGGGTCCAGCGGTTTCGGCAGCGTATTCGGCATCCTGCTGAATTTCCTCCCCCTGATCTTCTTCGGCGGGCTGATCCTACTGATGATGCGCCAGGCGCAGGGGTCCAACAACCAGACCATGAGCTTCGGCAGGAGCCGCGCCCGCATGATGCCCTTCAACCGGCCATCGGTTACGTTCAACGACGTGGCCGGCGTGGACGAGGCGAAGCAGGAACTGGAAGAGGTTGTTGACTTCCTGAAGTATCCGGAGCGGTTCCTGCAACTGGGCGCCAGGATTCCCAAGGGCGTCCTGCTGGTAGGACCCCCGGGCACGGGCAAGACGCTGCTGGCCCGGGCGGTGGCCGGCGAGGCCGGAGTGCCTTTCTTCCACATCTCCGGCAGCGAGTTCGTCGAAATGTTCGTGGGCGTGGGCGCAGCCAGGGTTCGCGACTTGTTCGAGCAGGCGAAACGCAACGCGCCGTGCATCATGTTCGTTGATGAGATTGATGCCGTTGGCCGGCACCGTGGCGCGGGTCTGGGCGGCGGACATGACGAGCGTGAGCAGACGCTGAACCAGATCCTGGTCGAGATGGACGGGTTCGAGACTAACACGAACATCATCGTCATCGCCGCCACCAACCGGCCGGACATCCTGGACCCGGCGCTGCTGCGCCCGGGCCGCTTCGACCGTCGGGTTACGCTGGACCTGCCGGACGTGTCGGGACGGGAAGCGATCCTGAAAGTACACGTGGCCGGCAAGCCCTTGTCCAACGAAATCAAGATTGACGTGGTGGCGCGGGAAACCCCCGGGTTCAGCGGCGCGGACCTGTCCAACCTGGTTAACGAGGCCGCGCTGCTGGCGGCGCGCAAGAACCAGTCCAGCATCTATATGCAGGACTTCGAGGAAGCCATCGAGCGCGTGATCGCGGGGCCGGAGCGCAAGAGTCGCGTCATCAACCAGCGCGAGAAGGAAATGACCGCTTATCACGAGGCTGGGCACGCCTTGGTAGCGTGGCATCTGCCGCACGCTGACCGGGTGCACAAGATCAGCATCGTGTCGCGCGGAAACATGGGCGGTCACACCACCCTCCTGCCCGAGGAAGACCGCTATCTCTGGACCAAGAACCAGTTCCAGGACATGCTGGCCGTGATGATGGGCGGGCGCGTCGCCGAGGAGCTGATTTTCGACGAGGTGACCACCGGAGCCAGCAACGACATTGAACGGGCGACGAAAACGGCCTTGGGCATGGTGAAACGGTACGGCATGTCCCCCAGCCTCGGGCCTCGGACGTTCGGCAAGCGCGAGGAGTTGGTATTCCTGGGCCGTGAGCTCAACGAAGAGCGCGACTACGGCGACAAAATAGCCGAAGAGATCGACGTTGAGGTGCGGCACCTGATTCACAGCGCGTACCGCCAAGCCCAGGAAGTCCTTATCGATTACAAGCCCAAACTGGTGCAGGTGGCCGAGTATCTGATCGAGCACGAAGCCATTTCCGGCGACGCCTTGGTGGGGTTGTTCAACGACGACCTGCCGGGCACGGAGCCGGAACCCGTGGAGCCGGTCCCCGCGCCACAGTCTCCTTACGCTCCCCCGGCTCCGCCGGTCAATCAGGGCGATCCGCTGCCGAACCCGGCTCCGTCGTTTGCCAGTACCAGCGCCAGCGACCCCGTGGCGGACGATTGATCAGAGACGTAACTCCAGCGCTACCTTGTAGGGGCGGGTTTGAAACCCGCCCCTACACGTTTTCAGCATCAGAGTCGAGGGGAAGGCTGCGGTAGTAAAGTCCCCATTCCCGGAGCAGGGACTCCACGCGAGGATCTTTCAGGGCGACGAGTTCACGGAAGAAGCCGGCCAAGGCGTGGGCCGGGCGGAGTTCGTCGCTGCACACCCAGCTGCGATCTCCGGGCACTACGTAGATCAGGCCGCTCTGGTGAGCGCACGTGACCTGAACGCGCGCCATGTCTTCGCCGGTCTTGATAGTCACGCCCTGGGGCTGACTGCGGACATCGGACGAATTGGATGAGAGTTGTACGGGCGTAGTCATGGGCATTCACCGGTCAAGGGCTGACATAGACGGGATGTGGGGAAGTTGCAGTGTGCTGAGAATGGCAGCCCGGTGATTATAAACCATCAACATGGCGATGGTGTTATACTGTCTCGGCTACGGTTGACCGACGCGTCGTGAGCGCAAATTGCGGCCCGACCCGTGGCCGACGTAAGAACAACGCCAAACGCAACCCACGTTCTCAATCCAAAAAGGACTTTCATCCATGTTTTCACCCGGCGGCGGACAACAACAGCCACCTCGTCAACCCGAATTTGACATGGACCAGATATTCGGTCGCATACGCGGCATGTTCGGTGGTGGAGGTGGCCGCCTGGGCGGCGGCAACCTGGGCATAATCATCGTGGCCGTGATTGCCCTGCTGATTATCATTTGGGCAGCCACCGGCGTCTATACCATCAGCCCCGGCGAAAACGCCGCGCTCCGGCTGTTCGGAGCGGTACAGGGCGACCCGATCGCCGAGGAAGGGCTGCAATGGTGGTGGCCCTCGCCGGTGGGCCAGCGGGACGTGGTGCTCGTCACCGAGACCCGGCGCATGGAGTTGGGTTTCCGCTCCAACGATGCGGCCGTGAACACCCCGTTCCTCGAAGAAGCGCTGATGATTTCAGGCGACTTGAACATCGTTGACGTCCAGATGGTGGTGCAATACCGGATCAGCAATCTCAACAATTTCCTGTTCAACGTTGACGATCCCGGAGAAACGGCCAGGATGGTGCCGGAAGGGCGTCCCGACGGGCGCACCCTGAAGGATGGCGCAGAAGCCGCCCTGCGCCTGGTTGTAGGGCAGCGCTCCATTGACGACGTGCTGGTGCGAAACCGTGAAGAAGTTGAGACCGATACGCGCGCCCGGTTGCAGGCCATCATGGACAGCTATACCGCCGGCATTGAGGTCATTTCGGTGCAGTTGCAGGACGTAAAGGCTCCCGAAGAAGTGCGCGACGCCTTTGACGACGTGCTGCGCGCCCGGCAGGAACGTGAAACCCGCATCAACCAGGCCGAAGCCTACGAAGCCGACGTACTCCCCAGGGCCAGGGGTGACGCGGAACGCATCGTTCAGGAAGCCAGAGCCTTCCAACAGGCCCGAATTCAAACCGCCGATGGTGAAGCCCGGCGCTTTGAAGCCGTGTTGAACGAGTACAACAGCTCACCGGAAGTTACGCGACAACGGCTTTACCTGGAAGCGCTGGAGCAGGTGTTGCCCGGGGTCTCCAAGATACTTGTTGACCCGGAGACCGACCCTGTTTTGATCCTGGGCGGGAACGGCAACATCGTGCCGGCGCCCATTGGCCCCAGCCCCTAGTTGGCGATGGCTTCAGGAACGCAGTTCCAGATTCAGAACCGCCTTCTCTCTCGGAGAAATTCTCAATGCGAAACCTAATCATCATCGCCATCGTTATCATCGTAGCACTCGTACTGCTGCGTCAGTCATTGTACGTGGTTGACGTTACTGAACAGGTCATCATCCTGCGCTTCGGCGAAGTGGTGAAAACCCGGCTGGCGCCCGGCCTGGACGTGAAAGTGCCGTTCGTAGATACCGTCGTTCGCCTGGACAAGCGGATCTTGCGGATTGACGCGCCGCCCGTGTCAATGCCGGACACCAACAAGCAGAACCTGGTCATCGACATTTACGCCCGCTACCGGATTACCGACCCGGTGCAGTTCCGCAAAACGCTGCAAACCGAAACCAACGCCCGCAGCCGTTTGGGCGACATCGTAACGTCAACGTTGCGCGACCGCGTAGCCCAGCGGGAGCGCGAAGAGATCATTGGCGCTGAGCTCCTGCGTGACCCAGATACTGGGGCCCCGATTGTGGAAGATGATGTCCCCCTGGTTGAACCGCGTGAAACGCGTACCGAGATCCTGGACGAAGTGCTCGCCGAGGTGCGGAATATCACCGTCCGCGACCAGTTCGGCATTGAGATGATCGACGTGCGTATCAAGCGCGCCGATTTCCCGGAAGCGGTAACCGCGTCCATCTACACCAGGATGCGGGCCGAGCGTAACCGGATCGCCGCCGGCTTCCGGGCGGAGGGTGAAGAGCAGGACCGCAGGATTCGCGCCGACACCGACCGGCAGCGCGACGTAATCTTGGCTGCCGCCGAGCAGCAATCCAACGAGATCAGGGGTCAGGGCGAGGCCGAAGCGATCAGCATACTGGCGGACGCGCTGAACCGGGACCCTGAGCTGTTCGCGTTCCTGCGGAGCCTTGAAGCCTATCAACGAATAATCCGGGGGCAGGACACGATTATCCTGTCGTCCGACTCCCCGCTCTTCGACTACCTGGCCAGCCCGAACGCCCCGGAAGGCAGCCAATAGCGGTCGCTAAATGACTACCGCACCCAAATTACCCCCAGCGCCAACACAGGCGCCGACTACAGGCGACGATAGCGCGGAGCCGCCCGGTGCTATCAGGCTGCGCCTGGATGCTCTGGGAGTTGACTTTCGGGCCGATGACTTCCCGACGCGGTTCATCGACTTCTGTGTGGCAAACGACGACTATGAAATGGAAGTCAACGAGGCCGGGGAGTTGGTGATTCTGCCTATGGTCGGATTCAGAGGGAACCGGCACGAAACTGAAATGGCGACCGAATTGAACATTTGGCGGCGTGTCAACGGGGGAATCAGCGCATCGCGAACCAGCCGGTTCCGCCTGCCGACGGGGGCGATCCGCGGCCCTGACGCGGCCTGGATTCCGCAGGAACGCTACGATACCGCCACCGACGAGGAAAAAGAAACGGTAATTGTGGGGGCGCCCGACTTCGTGGTGGAAATTCGATCCATCAGCGACAACCTGCGCCCGTTGCAACGGAAGATGCAGATTTGGATGGACGGCGGTGCGCGGCTGGGGTGGCTGATCGACCCGCGCAGCCGTCGCGTTTATGTTTATCGGAACGGCCAACCGGAACCGGAAATTTTAGAAAACCCGGAAACCTTGGACGGCGAAGACATCCTCCCAGGTTTTTCCTTCGACGTGCGACAGTATATTTTTGACCTGCAATAAAAAGTCGGAGAAAACATGATAAGGCTTGGCTTACAATTGGTGGCAGTCTTGGTGATCCTCGTTGGAGCCCTTGCCTGCCGGTCGGAGCCGGAAGTCGACGTGGACGCCACGGTCGAAGCGCGTCTGGTAGAAGCCGCTAGGGCGGAGGATGCTTCTGCGAAAGACGCGACTATCGAAGCATTGCAGGCGCAAATCCAGCAACCGACCCCAGCGCCGCCAGCAGCCGAGCCTGACAAAGACGCGACTATCGAAGCATTGCAGGCGCAAATCCAGCAGCCGACCCCAACGCCGCCAATAGCCCAACCTGATCTGGCGGCAACTATAGCAGCCCTTGAATCACGGCTTCAGCAGGTATCGGCAAGCGGCGCGCAGAGCGCCAGCGGTCAGCCTCCTCAAGACCAGACGGCCGCGCCTCCACAGACACCGCAATCTCCTGCCACAGTCCCCACAAGGCTACCCAGCGCGCAGGATGCCGGCGGAGATTCTATCCTGAATGACCCGGTCTGGAGAGGCAACAGCGATGCAGTGCGAGCCTTGCTGCAAGCGGGCGCTGACCCGAACGCACGCAACTCGGACGGCAACCCGGTGATTCACGAAGCAGTATGGCGAGATCACGCTGACATCGTGCAGTTGCTGATTGACGCCGGAGCCGATCCTAACTCATTGGACGCTGACGGCGCACCGATTCTGATTGAAGCGACGTGGCGAGGGCACACCGATGTCGTCCGGATCCTGGTGGCCGCCGGAGCGGATCCTTTGTTGCCAGCCCCTGATGGAAGAACAGCCATCAGCGAAGCTTCCTGGAGAGGGCACACCGGAATACTTGAGATCCTAACTTCCGGAGGGAATTAACATTCCATTGGCAGTTGGATGCAAGCAGGGCCGGGTTCTAAACCCGGCCTTCAATTCGTCCGGCTATGCCCCATGACCTTGCCGGCCGGCGAGGCGGCGGCCTTCGGCGAGTCCGTCGGCGGCGCGGGTGGGCGCGGTTATGATGATGTTGAAGCCCTGCTCCAGCCGCATGGGCACCTCGGCGGCGGTGCAGCCGGTGGCGCAGGGTACGCCGGCTTCCTTGCAGATGCCCAGGATACGCAGCAACATCTCCTGCACCTCCGGGTGCCCCGCGTTGCCCCGGTGCCCCATGGCGACTGACATGTCGCCCGGGCCGGCCCAAACCGCGCCGATGCCTTTAACTTGGCGCAGGATGTCGGGAAGGTTTTGCACTCCGGTGGGTTCCTCCACGATCCCCATGAGCAGCAGGTTGCCGTCCGGATCCAGCGGCCACACGTCGGCGGCGTCATAATACTCGGCGGCCGACAGGCCCCAGTACCGGGGCGCGATGCGCTGCCACCAGCCGCGCTCGCCGTGGGGCTCAAAGTCTGCGACGCCTGGAACCTGCGGGTAGCGCGCCGCCTGCACCGCGGCCATCGCGCCCTCAACGGTGTCGAGATGAGGCAGAATCAAGCCGTACACGCCGGTGTCCAATGTCTGCTTGATAATCCACTGGTTGGTCTCACGGGTGTTGGGCGGGATGCGTACCACGGGCGTCGGATCGGCCTGGAGTCCGCCGGCGTCGGCGATGCGCTTGCGGTTGAGCAAGAACTGGAGGGAGGCGCGTAAGTTGTTGAACGACAACCCCTCGTGCTCCATTTCGATCATGACCATGTCGTAGTCGGAATCGGCAAAGTACATCATCTCGTCGAAGTTCCCGTTCCAGATCAGGCCGGTACCAAAAACGGGCTTGCCTTCTTCAAGCAGCTGGATGACCTTGTTGTAGCGGGTGGCAGGCATAGGTAGGCCTCCTTTTGATAATCAACGCACCCGGTCTTCTTACAGCGCTGCCTCAAAATCGGTAACGTCCTCGTGCGGACCTACTACTGCGATACGGAACGTACTGTCGTGGAGCAGACGTTCGGCGGTACGCACTACGTCTGCCGGCGTTACCTGGTCGATCCTGGCAGCGGTCTCGTCAGGCGTGGTTATGTCGTCCATCAACAGTTCTTGCGACGCCAACCACGATGCCACCGACCGTGAGTCTTCCATTCGCATTAGCAGCCGACCCTTGATGTATTCCCGAGCCTTGTGAATTTCGGTGTCGGGGGCGGGTCGCAGCATGGTCCCTATTTCATGGCGAGTCGCCGCGATGGCTTCGACGGCTCGTGTCGGTTCGGTTCCGCAGGACACCACCAGGGCGCCGCAGTCCCGGTAGCTGCTGATGGAGCTGTGGCAGTCATAGGTCAGGCCGCGGTCTTCACGCAGGGCTTGAAACAACCGGCTGCTCATCCCGTCGCCGAGCACGCCGTTGAACACGGTGGCGACGTAACGATCCTCATCAGCCAGGGCGAACCCCGGCAGTCCAATGCAGATGCTGGTCTCTTCGGTGTCGCGGCGGTCCAGCAGGACCTTGGGAGCATCCGCTGAAGGTGGGGCCATCGGCTCCCATCCCATGACCATGCCAGGTTGCCAATGGCGGGTAGCGTCGTCAACCATCGCGATGGCTTCCTGGTGCGTGATGGCGCCGGCAATTCCGATGACGGTATTGTTTGGCCGGTACTGTTGCTCCATGTAGTCACGGACATCGTCCAGACGGATGGCGGTTACGGTTTCGGATGTGCCGCCAACGTCGCGGCCCATGGCCTGGTCGGGCCACATGGCGCGGTCAATGAGCAGATCGCATACCTGCGCCGGATAATCGTTGGTCATGCGCAACTCGTCCAGGATAACCTCGCGCTCCTTCTCCATCTCCGCAGGATCTAGCAGCGGATGGAGTATGAGTTCCAGCAGGACGGGTATAGCTCGGTCCGCATGGACGCTGGCTACCTTGCACCAGAACGAGGTCATCTCCCGGTCGGTGGCCGCGTTCATCATGCCGCCGACGCCTTCTACGGCTTCTGAAATGGCCAGGGCAGTGGGCCAACTGCGGGTGCCCTTGAAGGGCAGGTGCTCCAGGAAGTGCGAAAGGCCCGCCTTTTCGGCCGGCTCGTAGCGCGAACCGGCGCCCACGGCGATGAACATAGATACGCTGCGGGTGTGCGGCATTTCCGCCGTCAACACCCGCAGGCCGTTGGTTAGAACAGTGCGGCGGTACATCTACGTGTTCAGCCAGTCCACGTCTCCCTGCAAGTCGGCGGGGTGGGACTTGGACATGAATACGTCGTAACGGCGCTTGGCCTCACCGATGGTAGTGTTGTCCGGGCCGTGGCCGGGATAGACGTAGGTGTCGGCGGGTAGGGTCAGGAGCTTCTCGCTAATGCTGCTCAGTTCCTGCTGGAGGGCTTCAGGGCTGCGGGAACGCCCGGGGCCGCCGGGAAACAGCGTGTCTCCGGAGAACAGGAAACCGCCCACCTGGTAGCAGATGGACCCATCGGTGTGGCCCGGCGTGTGGATGCACCGGATAGTGCGGTTGCCGAATTGCACGGTGTCGCCGTCGTTGAGCCGGCGCTGGGGTGGGCTGGGCGGCAGGTGGGCGTCCGCGTCGCCGATGGCGGCCGGCGCTCCGATAGTTCCGGTGATCTCGGTATAGCCGGCCAGGTGGTCGCCGTGCCCGTGGGTCACCAGGATGGCCTGGACCTCGACGCCGCTCTCGCGCACCTCGTTGATCATCTTCTCCGGCTCGTCCGGAGTGTCGATGCAAACTGCCTGATTGGTTTCCGGGCAGATTACGATGTAGCCGTTGTTGCCCAGGCTGCCCATGTTAGGAATCTTGTGGACGGTCACGTCGCCCGCGCCCTGGGCCTGATGGTGAACTGGCATATTGCTGCGCCTCCTGTGGCTGTGCTTCCTGTGAACGATACAAATCGCGGTTGCATTGTAGCAAAACGGAAGGAGTACCGGGTGTTGACTGAACATTTGCTTAAAGTACCGATTGGCGTACAATGAATTGTACGCATCACTTGGAACTTGAAGATGGATTGGCTAGTACAATTCACGCAATCTGCGTTGGGCACTCTGCGAGAGATTTCAGACCGCCGAATCCGCCGATTGATCTTGAGCCGTGCGGAAGAGTTAGGCCGGGAGCCACACGCCCTGAGTACGCCGTTGCAGGGCGAGTTGAGCGGCTATCGTTCGATTCGAGCAGTGGGACAGCGTTATCGGATAGTTTTCCAAATCGACGAGGGGCGGCGGCAGGTAACCATTATTGCGGTAGGGATCAGGCGGGAAGGACATCGTAGAGACATCTACGCACTGGCACAAAGGTTGATCAGGTTGGGTTTGGTTGAACCTCCCCAGGATTAGGAGAGCGTTATGGCTTCGGAATGGGAAATGGACACCGAGCAGATGCCTATCGTTAAGGCGAGGGCAATGCTGACGCAACTGCCCGAGATCTTGTCGGAAGAGAGCCGGGCGCTCGCACTCACCCGCCATGGCAAGCCGGTGCTCGCCCTGATGCCGTGGGACCTGTTCATGTCCATTATCGACACTGTAGAAATAATGGGCGACCCGGAATTGATGGCATCCCTACGGAGTGGCATCCGCGACTTGCAAGAAGGCAATGTCGCGTCTATCGACGAAGTGAAAGCCGAGCTGGGCATTAGCGATTAGGGTCGGCGGATATCACCCGCCCAGCCGCGCCCTCATCCCGATGACCTGCTTAATCCATGATACGTTACTCATAGCCGAACAGCGGAAACAGGTCGTACTCGGGCCAGTCGTTCACTTCTCTAGCAATTTGCCACACGAGGCGGTTACGCTCTCGACTGAACTCTGAATCTTCCTTGGGCCTGGCATTGAATAGCGCCGCCACTGCCACGCCGTCTTCGTTACGCAGCAGCAACGACTTGGCTCCGGCTGTCCCACCACTATGCCACCAGCTGGCATCGCTCCCCACGGGATATACGTTCCAGCCCATGCCTTCGTAATGGTCAGTGTCCACCAGCGGAGGGTCGTGGCGGGACAGCATCAATTCCACCGTCTCCGGTTCCAGGGGCGACGGCGGCTCGCTGCCATCCAGCCCTGATACAAGCCTCACCAGGTCGGTAGCCGAAGCAATCCAGCCTCCCACCGAATCGCGCCCTCTAATATAAAGCCCGCCGTATGTGTAGGGGACTTCTTGGGTCCCATCCGGGAATACCGAACGACTTAGCCCACTAACCCGATAGTCATAGTAGCGAACTTCGCCGTCTGCTCTCTCGTCAAACAGCGTTCCACCAATCCGCATACGGGTAATTCCGGTGGGATTAAGCACGCTCTCTTTCACGTATTCTTCGTATAGCTGTCCGCTCTTTTCCTCAATGACCCTGCCCAGGATGCAGTACCCCAAATTGGAATAGGCCTTCCGTGTGCCGGGGTCGAAGTCCAAAGGTTGGCCCAGCATATACCGGATAATGTCCTCACAGACCACGGGGCCGGGTAACCTCAAGGAGGCCGCAACGCGATGCGGGATATTTGTCGGATCAAAACTGACATCGCGGTCCCAGCCACCGGCGTGGTGCAGCAGTTGCCGCACCGTAACTTCCTTGAACCTGGGGTCAAGAACCTCGCCGCCGGGAGGATCGAGGTGGGCCAATATGTCCAGGACCCGTTCGTCCAAGTCCAGCAGTCCATCTTCCATCAATTTGAGGACGGCCACCGCCGTAACGGGTTTGGATATGCTGGCGATACGGAATAGCGAATCCGGCCGAACCAGCTCTTTGTTTTCAACGTCTGCCAGGCCGTACCCTTTGGCGAAGACTAGGCGCCCATCTTTGGCTATAGCGATGGCAGCTCCGGGGATCTCGTATTTCGCCATCAATGCGAGGATCAGGTCATCGAATCCCTCTACTGCTGCGACGTGAATGCCGGTCTGACCAAGCCTGTACGACGCGCGTACGTCAGGTAACGGCGTCGGAGTGGGCGTAGGCGGCGGAACAGGCGTTGGGCTCGGTGTTGGCGTGAGTTCAGCGGTAGGTGTAGGGACGGGTGCGGCAGTCGGTGTCGGCGAAGGCGTTGGTGTAGCGGTGGGCAGCGGCGTGGCCGTCGGTATCGGTGTCGGCGTAGCCGCGGCCGTAGGAATAGGGGTATAGGTTGGCCGCGGGGTTGCGGTCGGTTGGATAGCGGAAGCAGCCGCCGGTTCCGGCGTAGGCGACGGCTCAAAAGCCGGCCGTGGAGACGGTGTTGCTGCGTCAGGAATCGCCGGACTGATGGGGTCGCCGGCGTCGCATCCCAAGCCCGACGCCGCTACCAATGCAACAGCCAGCGAGAGGATGGTGAGCGAAAGTAACTTCGGCATCACCCGCCCAGCCGGGCCCGCATCCCGTCGGGCACCTGTCGGATCCGGCGGCTGAAGGCGGTGTCCCAACGCATCGACACCTGCCGAGCCGCCTCCGTGATTAACGCGGCGCCGTTCAGATAATCGTCGCGATGGATATATTCGGCGGCGATGGAACCGTCCTCGGCGCCATTGTGGTAATTGCCCAGGGGAAACGCGACGCCGGTGGATCGGTAGCCCCAGGCGTTGAACGCGCTGGCCTCGCAGACGCCACCGCTCATCAGCTGGCGCTGGCAGCGAAAGCCGACATCGTCTGCGGATAGTACCTCGCGCGCGCGGATGAGGGCGGATTCGGCGTCGGAGTTAAAGGTGCTGCCGGCGTCGCCAACCCGGATTACCGGGCCGCCGCCAATCTCCGCGCCGGGCAGGGTGCGGGACGATTCCAACGACACTACGAGGGTGTCCATGGACAGTGTGCGCGCCTCGGCGAGCAGGCGCGCGCCGACCAGCCCAACTTCCTCGGCGCGGGTGAATAGGCCGTACACGTCGCCAGCCGGCGGATCGTCACTAAGCGATGCCAGGGCGGAAAGTATGCAGCCGCCACCGGCCAGGTCGTCGGCGGCGCGCATGACAATATGGTCGTCCTCTATCCTGAAATCGGGCAGATCAAAGACCGCAGGCGACGGAATGGGAATATCCTCGGTTGAAGTTTCGGTAAGGCGAATCTGAGCCTGACGTTCCCGCTCTGCTCCGTGCGGGCCTACGGTTTCCGCCAACAGCCGGCGTCCGGCCGGGAGGATAACCTGCAATGGGACGCCTGGAGTAAAAGCACCCGGCGGTATTCCGCCGGAGGCCTTGCCGATCAGGTAATCGCCATCTCGCCCAACGATTTCAAAGCCGGGATGGTCCATGTGGGCCATGAAGGCAATGGGCGGAACTCCGTCAGGGTCAGAGCCCTGGATGCGGGCGATGATGTTGCCGAAGTTGTCGGTGCGCCAACCGACGCTGATTTCGGTGAGAGCGCCCCGGACGGCGGTCGCGACCCCGTTCTCATGGAACGCCACGGCCGGCTGTGCGCCCAAACGGGCGAGGAAATCCAGGGCGCGGTCTTCGTGGATGGTGGACTTAGTGGTCATATCGATGGACACCCGATGTTGAGGTGCGCCTATTGTGCCATTGCGCAAGGCGCCAGGGCAAACCGGAATAGCGGTTGGGTGCTATACTGCGGGCCGGAATTTTCGTTTTACTCGATCTGTCAGGAGGTGCGCCGTGCTGCCCAAGTTTCGTGTGAGTCTGGACGAGGCTACGATGGTTCCAGGGGATGACCTGAAAGCCACCGTGGCGGCCGTTTTCGAGAAGATGGGCGTGCCACCGGACGACGCGCAACTGGGCGCCGACGTGCTGGTGCTGGCCGACCTGAGGGGCGTGGACTCCCACGGCGTTTCCAACATGCTCCGCAGCTACGTCAGCGGCTACACTAGCGGGCAGATTAACCCGAATCCGGACCTGCGAATCGTTCGCGAGACTCCCGGCACGGCCAGCATTGACTCTGACCGGGGCCTGGGCATCATCACCACTCCCAAGGCCATGGACATCGCCATCCGTAAAGCATCGGAGGTTGGCGTGGGCATGGTAACCATCGGCAACGCGCGGCACCTTGGTATGGCGTCCTACCACGCGATGATGGCGCTGGAGCACGACATGATCGGGGTGTGCATGACCAGTTGCCCGCCATCAGTAGTGCCGACCTTCGGCGCAGAGCCGCGGCTGGGCACTAACCCCATCGCCATCGCGGTGCCGTCCCGGAATGAGGCGCCCTTTGTATTCGACGCGGCCACTAGCACGGTGGCCGGCAACAAGGTGGGCATCGCCCGGCGTTTGGGCGTCAAGCTGGAACCGGGCTGGCTGGCCGACGCCGAGGGGAACCCCATCATGGAGGAGGCCGACGCTCCCGACAACTACACACTGCTCACGCTAGGCAGCACCAGGGAGCTGGGGTCGCACAAGGGCTACGGCCTGTCGTGTATGGTGGACATCCTGGCCGGCGTCCTGACCGGGTTCGGGTACGGCGCGGTTCCAGGCCGGCCCAACTTTGGGCACTACGTCGCGGCGTACAACGTGGCGGGGTTCGACGACCCAGACCACTTCAAGGACCAGATGGACGAGTGGCTCCAAATGATGAAGTCCACCCGGCCGGCTCCCGGCGAGGAGCGCGTTATGGTTGCCGGGCAGCCGGAAGCGGAGATGGAAGAGATCCGCCGTGTCGAGGGCATCCCACTACACCAGGAGGTGGTGGACTGGTTCCACGACACCTGCGGAGAGCTGGGTATAGACTGCCCGTTTTAGATGTCAGTGAACCAGAGGCAGGTGACGGTGTTGGTGACCCCTTTGATGGGTCGAATGCGGTGGCGCATGATTTCGGTCAGGTCTTCCACTGTGCCGGCTTCCAGTTCAACAACGGCGTCGTAAGGCCCAAGCACTTCCCGCACCGCCGCGCCGCTGATCGTATTCAGCCGGTCAATGACCTCTCGCGTCATCGCCGGTTCAATGTTGACGAGTACGTATGCGTTGGCCGCCATAGTTATGCCTCCCTTTGATATAAATATCGACAATCGCAATATATGGCATTGCGATATTCAATGCAAGAGGCCGCACGGAACCGCCCGCTCATGGTTCGATAGGCTCACCATGAGCGGCCAGGTAAAGGATGGAGAGAGGCGGGTCAATCTTTCAGTGCGGGGATTACCTCTTTGCCGAACAGTTCGATGGAGCGCATAGTGTCGGAGTGGGACAGCTGGCCACCCTGAGCCTCCAAGAGCAACGAACCGACCCCCAACTCGTCGCGGATGTGGCGCAGTTTCCTGATGACGGTTTCAGGGCTGCCCACCACCAGGTGATAGCGGTCCTGCAATTCCCGGTACGTCATTTCATGCAGCGGCGTGGGCCGACGCGCCGCCACTGCCGCAGCGCCAGCGCGGGAGGTGTAGCCCGGCGGCGACCAGTATTCGCGCGGGCCGCGCAGTGGGTAGTTCATACGCCATAGGAACGCCTTGCCGGATTCCTGCGCCTTCTCGTCAGTGTCGTTGACGTGAGCGCAGATCATAAAGGCGAACTTCTCCGGTCCGGGTTCCCAACCATCCGCGGCGGCGTACTCCCGGTAGCGGGCGAAGAGGTTTTTGGCGACCTCCAGGGGAGTCAAAAAGGCGGCGTAGGTGTAGCGATGCCGTGCGGTCCACTCCACCGTCTCCGGGCTGCCGGTTCCGGGCACCCACACCGGCGGATGCGGTTTCTGGACGGGCAGCATCCACGGGTTCACGGCGCGGTAGTGATAGTGGTTGCCCTCCCAGCGGAACGGGCCGGGGGTGGTCCAGGTCTTGACCACCAGGTCGTGGCACTCCTCGAACCGCTCCCGGTTGTGGATGGGGTTGGTGTTGTTGGCCCAGGACTCAATGCCGATGCCCCGCACGAAACCAGAGATAATGCGACCGCCGGAAATTACGTCCAGCAGGGCGATCTCTTCGGCGAGGCGGACGGGGTTGTCGGACGTGGGCAGCATGTTGCCCAGCATCAGGATCTTGGCCCGGTTGGTGATGCGCGCCAGGATGCCTCCCGTTATGTTGACCTCCACGTCCATGCACGACGGCGTGTTGTGGTGCTCATTGATCATCAGGCCGTCAAATCCCATCTCCTCGGCGTACTGGTACTCGTCCAAGTAGCGGTTCATCAGGCCGCTAGCCGTTTTGGGATCAAAGTACGTGTTGGGGAAGGTCAACCGCATGGACGGAAACTTTTCCGCCTCGGATTCGGGGAACTCGGCATAGGGCATTTCGGTGAAGTAGAAAACGTCCATGGTGTTGCCTCTTAAAACAGCGGGTGTGGGTTCCCGGGAACTACCAATCCAGAATGTCGCGCACGATGCACCGGAAGTCCGGCAAAACCGCGCCGCCGTCCAGGGTATCGTCCTCCGTATAGATAATCGCTGGTCCCTCCAGCGGATGCGCCGCGACGGTGCGGGCGACGGGATAAACCGCCCAGACCAAAGGGACACCAAAGCCGTGCCACATCGCTACCCGCTGAGCCATGTACCCAGGGCTATCGTTGGGCGACTGGATTTCAACCACCAGATCCGGGACCACCTCATAGAATCCGCGAACCTTCACATCCAGCGGCAGTTTTTCGGCGGAGAAAAACGCCACGTCGGGTTCCCTGACCGTGTCCGGGTCTCGCTCAAGCCAGACCCCGGCATCAGAAGTGGAAATCCTCCCCAATCGCAATGGTCGGACATGCTGGATCATAGCCGACGACAGTATTGCTGCTATTTCACTGTGTTCTCCTCCGGCTGACACGGTTTCCTGAACTACCCCCCTTACCAATTCTCCCTTGATGATGCGCTGCTCACACAGGCGCAGGAATTCATCAGCAGTCAACAGCTTTTCGCCGACGGGAACGGTGGTCATGGCTCACCCCCTTTGTTGCGAGTTGGTGAACGGCGCCGGCCTACAAGAAGGCCAGCGCAGCCTGCACGAAGTCATCGGGCTTTTCGATCTGTGGGGAGTGGCCGCAGTTGGGTATGACAGTGACTTGCGAACCGGCGATGGCCTGCTGGTAGAGGCCGGCGCACTCCACCGGCACCAGGTTATCGTTCTCGCCCCACAGGATGTGGGTCGGGACGCTGACGCGGCCCAGCTTGGCGGGCAGGCGCGGGTTGTGCATGTAGGGCCGCCAGGTGAGGCGGATCGCCATTTCGCGATCACCCTCAGCCTGCTGCACCTGCTCCGGCGTAGGATCGGTTCCCAATAGCTCGTCCCACTCGGGAACCTGAGACGGGTCGTGATACACCAGATCGCGCACCTGCGCCGGGCTGATGATGAAAATGTCGGTGATCTCGCCGTCGTTGGGCTTGATGCCGGCGGCCCCCACCAGCATTACCTTGCTGAAAGCGTGGCCGGTCATGGAAAGCATTTCCGCCGCCAACCAGCCGCCCATTGAGAAGCCGATGGCACGGACGTTCTCGAGACCTTCCTGTTCCTGGAACCAGGTATAAAAACAGGCCAGATCCTGCATAGATTCCACCCAGCCGGGCCGGTCGCTTTTGCCGTAGCCGGGATGGGAGGGCAGATAGACGGTGAACTGTTCGGCGAGAGCCTGGGCGTAGCGCCGGGGGCCGGCGTTCCCGCCGGCGCCGTGCAGCACCAGCAGCGGATCGCCGGACCCGCCCTTGTACACCTGCAAGTTGCCGCCCGCTACGGAGATGGTTTCCTCGGTGAAGTTTAGCATTGGGATGGTTGCTCCTTGGTATCGTCCGTTACGATGAATTGAGGTAGGGGCGAACAATTATTCGCCCCTACATAGTTAGCTAGACGGCGGTAAGGCCGGGCATCACGCCCTCTTTCTGGAATGGGTCGGTCAACTCCAGTTCCTCGCCGATTTCGCGGAGGGCGGGCAGCACCTCCTGGCCCATGAGTTCCAGGCAGCGCATGGTGTCCTCGTGGCTGATGGAACCGTCGTTGGTCCACACGGCGAGGATGCCGGGGCGCATGTAGCTCAAAACTTCGCGCAACTGGCTGACTACGGTTTCGGGGCTGCCGATGATCCAGCGTTTCGAGTCCAGAATCTCATCGTAGTGAGCCGAATCCAAGCCACCGACGCGGAACGGGTCGCTGCGAATCTGCTCGCGCAGGCGCAGGAAGCGCGGGTCATCGCTGCGGCTGCCATAGCCGACGGGAGAGGCGTAGTCCCGGGGCAGCGGGATGCGGCCGACGCCGATGTTGCCGACCATGTAGCCCTTGCCCACGTCGTAGGCTTTCTCGTCGGTGTCCTGCACGTGTATGCGTACCAGGTAGCCGAAGTTCTCCGGGCCGGGCTCGTAACCGTGCTCACGGGCTGCCTCAGTGTAGATGGATTTCATATCCTGGGTGCCCTGCGGGTCGGTTTCCAGGAAAATGTAGGGGTAGTTCCGCTCCGCGCACCACACCAGGGTTTCGGGGCTGCCGGTGCCGGGTATCCAGACCGGCGGGTGAGGCTTCTGGAGCGGAGTCTGGAAGGGATTGACCACACGAAAGTGGTAGTGATCCCCTTCCCAGCGGAACGGGCCGGGCGTGGTCCAAGTCTTGATGACCAGGTCGTGGGCTTCCTCGAACCGGGCGCGGTTGTGCAACGGGTTCGTGTTGGTCGCCAAGCTCTCAACGCCGGTGCCGCGCACGAAGCCGGACACCAGGCGGCCGCCGGAGATCATGTCGATTTCGGCCAGTTCCTCGGCCAGGCGTATGGGGTTGTCAAAGATCGGCAGCGGGTTGCCCAGCAACACAATCTTGGGCTTCTTGGTGTTGCGGGCCAGGATCGCGGCTTCCAGGTTCATCGTCGCGCCCAAACACGTCGGCGTGTTGTGATGCTCGTTGAGCATCAGCCCGTCGAACCCAACTTCCTCCGAGTATTCATACTCGTCAAGGTACATGTTGTAGAGGTAGTGGCCCTCCTCCGGGTTGAAGTTGGAGTTGGAGAAGGTGAGGCGCACCGCCTCGTTGGGCGAGTTGCGAACGTCCTCCTCGGTATAGTTCACGTAAGCCCGTTCGGTAAAACGCATCAGGAACATGGAATGGCCTCCTTGGGTGGGAACATTCTTGGTTTGAAGAGCGCTGGCGCACTATTCAAGCACAAACTTGGCTTGCTCGATACGCAGCATATCAAACAGCGTAATGCATGGCACACCCAGCCCACCGCAGACCACGGGGATAAGCACCTTGTTACGACGTTGCTGGTCGCTGCTTTCAAGAGTTACAACCGTGTGATTGTGGGCCATGGCGTAAGCAATAAGGTAGGGGTCTGCACCGCCGCCAAAGAAATTGTTCAGTACAGCGTTTTTGTAAAATTGCTGACCTTCAGGCGTCCTGCGCTGCTGTACCCAGGTAAGCACTTGCTGATAACACGCGATGGTTGCAGCATCAGCGGACGGCAAAAAGAGGCCACTCGCAGGTCCCGATACCCAATTGGCGAGGCTGTCCTGATGGGCCTGAATCTCCGAGTAAACGCGGTCAATGCTAATAACCAATCCGGCATGATAGTTGGTGAGTAGCCAGTCCCAATAGGCTGGGCAGAAGTCCATGCCATAGTACTGGTTGTTGGCTTGTATGAAGCCGTTGCTGTCAACTGCGTAAGCCATGGTGCCTCATTCCCGCAGTCGTTCTCGTAGTTCGTTGAAAGTCGCCATTTTTCTGATGCCGAGCAATCCACAAGCATCACGGTATAAAGTTTCTCCCGCGAGTGCATCCCTGACGACCGCTTGCGCAAACCGACGACCAACGCGCGTCATCAAGGTTGGGTAGAAATTTCCACCGTTGCCTTGCTGTGATTGCCACTGTTGCTGTTCCTGTTCGTAAGCTTGCTCAAATTCCTCATCTGATAGCAGACTGGCATCATATAGGCGGCGTAAAATTACTGGGGAGCTGACTTTGAAGCGGCGCCTGATATTGGAGACCGCATCTAAAGGATTGCCGGGAGGCAAAATCTGCTCCAATTCTTCAAGCGGCAGCAGCAACTCTGCCGCAACACTATTGCACCACTGTTCAATATGACGACTGGAGATAGGTGTTGGACTAGCGTCCGAAAGCGCCGATTCGCCATGCCACAAGTGAACCAACTCATGGGCTAGTGTAAACATTTGCGCGGCTTTGGCGTCAGTGTTATTGATGAACACCAGTGGGGCAAAGTCGTCGCACAGTGCAAACCCGCGAAACTCCCTCGGTTCAAGCCTGCGGTGGGTGTTGTTCCCAACCACTCCATTCACCATTACCATTATGCCAACATCTTCTACTTGCGCAATAAATGTACGAAGTGACGCTTCCCAATTTGGGTTATTCCGCCATTTGTCTGTATCCAAGTTCAAGTCACGCCGAATTTTAATCGCGGTTTCAACGACCGGTCTATTTATGTTTGCTGAGCCGATAAACGACAAAGGCTCTTCGCCAATACTAATCGCGTATTCGCGATACCAGTCCTGACGCCTCTGGCAAATGTAGATGGTATCCAGCAGATTGGCGCTGGGTCGGACAACGCCTTTGTTGTCTATTGTACGCAAGTCGGGGATTGGTATCTCTTCAACCGGAGGCTCACTGAGGAAAAAATAGCCTACCGGTACATAGGTTGCTTTGGCGAAATCTTCTAGTTGGCGCAGGGTAGGAGCCGCTTCGCCACTTTCCCATG
>JAPPCX010000112.1 GCA_028875655.1 Chloroflexota bacterium
AGGTCCGCTGATACGTGCGGGTGTGATGGGCCTAATAGCGGGTAGAGTTATTTCCCTGCCGTCAAATGCCAGCCCGACGCCGCGCAGTTCTCCTCGGTGCGTGCCACGCTGTTCGACTTGGGAATGGCGATCATCCCGTCCTGGTCGGCAACCCAGTTCAGCGCCACCTGCGCCGCCGTCTTGCCCGCCTCGTCCGCAATCTCAGCCAATGCCTGCTGGTCGCGGCTCAACCCCAGCGCCCTACGCAGTCGTCCGCCCCCGTCACCCACCAGCGCGCCCTCATGCAGCGGGGAGTACGCGATGACGGCGATGTTGTGCTGGCGGCAGTAGGGGATGACGTCACGCTCGGCGCGGCGACGGCGCAGGTTGTAGAGAATCTGGTTGGACACGATGGGGTTGTCCTGCATCGCTGCCTGCGCCTCCTGCAGATCCTCCACCGAAAAGTTGCTGACCCCGATGTAATCCACCAGGCCGTCCGCCACCAACCGCTCCATGGCCCGCATGGTCTCCGCGATTGGGACGCCGGGGTTGGGCCAGTGAATCTGGTACAGGTCAATCTTGTCCACGCCCAACAGGCGCAGGCTCTGATCCGCCGCCCGCAGCACCTCGTCGTAGCGCAGGTTGCTGCCCAGAACCTTGGTGGCGATGAACACCCGATCCCGCATCCCGGCGATGGCCTCGCCCACCTGGTCCTCGGTGCGGTACATCTCCGCGGTGTCGATGAAATTCGCCCCCAGCTCAATCCCCCGGCGCAGCGGCTCCGAGCCCCCGGTGTACCGCCACGTCCCCAGCCCGATCTCGGGAACTGTCACGCCCGATGCTCCTAACCGTTTCAATTCCATGATATTTCCTCCCGTTCTCTCGCGCTGGCCCGCATCAATATCGCCGGCACAATGGCAACCAGCGCAATCACCCCGGCCGCCCGGTAGAAGCTGTGGAACAGCCCCAGGCTGGCCGTCTGCAATGTCTCCCGGTATTCCACCAACGCCTGCGCTCGTGCCGCGGCATCCAGCCCCGGCGTCATCAGCGGCGACGGCGTCTCCACCAGGATGGTCAGGAACTCGTTGACCCCCCACGCCGACAGCGCGGCCATGCCCAGCGTCATGCCCAACATCCGCGACACCACCACCATCGACGCCGCCAGCGCCCGGTAGTCCGACGGGGCGGCGGCGATGGCCCGGTGCATCAGCGGCGCGATGACCAGTCCGAACCCGACGCCGGCCACCACCATGTCCAGCGTCAGCCTCGGCTCCGCGATGTCCAGCGGCCAGCCGCTCAGCCGGAACATCCCCGCCGCGATGAGCGCCAGCCCGACCACGGCCATCCACCGAGCATCCACCCAGCGCAGCAGCCATCCGCCCACGATGGCGAACACCGGTATCGTCGCCGTCATCCGCAGCAGCCACAGCGCGGCGGTGGTGGCATCCACCGGGCGCTCCGGGCGGTTCATCACCGTGTTGGCCATGATTACCGTCGTGGCCATGGCGATGATCAGCGCGACTCCCACCAGCAGTTGGCAGGCGTTGGCGGTTACGAACGCCCAGGCTCGGAACAGCACCGCCGACAGCAACGGCTGCGCCGCCCGCCGCTGCGACCACACCAGCGCGCCCACGCACACCGTGAACCCCGCCAGCAGCAGGCAGGGCGTCCACGACGACAGCCGGAACAGTCCCTCGTGGGCAAAGGTCAGAGACAGCAGCACCAGCGCCCCGGTCAGGATCGCCGCGCCCCGGTAGTCCATCCGCGTTTCAGACGCAGCCTGCTTCGGCACCCAGAGCAACGCCGCTGCGATTGCTGCCGCCTGCGGCACGTTCAGCCAGAAGATGGCCCGCCAACCCCAGAGCTCGATGACCGCGCCTCCGTAGGCCGGCCCCAGCATACTACCCGCCTCCGCCGCGCCGGCCACGATGCCCAGCGCCAGGCCGCGCTGTTGGGGCGACGTCAGGCCGGCGGCGATGGCCAGGCTGATGGGGACCGCGCCGCCGCCGCCAATGGCCTGGATGACTCGCGCCACGACAATCTGGTCCAACGGTTCCAGCAGACCGTTCAGCCATTCCGATTCACCGGACAACGCCACCAGCGTCGTCCCGATGCCGAACACCGCCAGCGACGCCCAGTAGATGCGGACGTAGCCGTACACGTCAGCCAGCCGTCCCAGCAGCGGCATCGCTACGGTGTAGCCCAGCAGGTAGGCCGTCACCACCCAGATTACCGACTCCAGCCGGATGATTGGCACCTTCAGGTCGGCCATCACCGCCGGCAGGGCGGTCACCACCACCGTCTGGTCAAGGGCGGTGATGAACGCGCCGCACGCCACCACGGCCACCAGCGCCCATTGGCGGCGGGAGGAAATTGGCGCGTGGTTCGACGAGCTCACCATGAGCGGGGCTGACGCTGTTTCTCTATGACAGAAGAGAATCAGCCGCCGGTCAGATCAACGAACTCGTCGGGTGGCTGGATCGTCACCGTCCCGTCGATGTTCGTCAGCAGGATCTCGCGCACGGTGTCCGGCTGGTCGAAGGGGCCCACGGGGCCGGCAAGGCGGAGCTTCCGCAGCTGCTTCCGTTCCGTGTCGGTCCAGACCTCCATCTGCAAGGTCTGGCTGGCATCCGGATTCAGCGGCAGCCAGTCCAGCAGTGTCGCCGGAGCCTCCCCGGATATTCTGTACGCGGACTGCCCATCCAGGCTTTCCTGGCCGGCCAGGACCGGGTCGGCAACCCCTGCAACCAGATCGGCTACCAGGAGATTCAGCCGGTCCACCGGTATCGGGGACATCGCCGGGGGTTGTTTCATCCACGCGCCCGACAGCGGATCCGTCGCGTAGTAGGCGTCCCCGGTGATCACCGCCAGCATCTGGATGTAAATGCCCGATTCCGGGTCGGTCTGGGCATCCGGCACCAGGTAGGCGTCAATCGCCAGGTCCGCGCCCTGCTCGCTTTCCCACGCCCCGCTGGCCTCGGTCATCTTGGCGCTGAAACCCGGGATGAAAATCGCGCCCGTTTCGTGCCGCACCACGAACTCGGCGGATTTGAAGGCGCGGAGGTTCGCCGCCGTCTCCTCAATCAGCAGCGCCGGGTCAGGCGGCGGAGTGGGCGTCGGCGGAACCGGCGTAGGTGTCGGCGCAGCAGCGGGGGCGGGCGGCCCGGTGCAGGCCATGGCCAGAGCAGTCAGTAACAGAGCAATAGCCCAGAGTCTTTTCAAAATCGCTACCGTCCGCTCGCGCCGAGCCTAAAGCCCGTTGACAAGTATCGTCATTCCCGCGAAAGCGGGAATCCAGTGTCCGAACTCGTTAATCACGCTTCCGACTTGTGTACCGTATGACTTCTGGACTCCTGCTTTCGCAGGAGTAACAAGATTACTTGCAAGTCGCTTCGTGAGTCTTACCGGGGCGACCACACCGCAATTCCGCCGGGGGCAATGTCTCGCAAGCCGCCCGGTTCTCCCACTTCCGCCACGTACACGTGCGGCCCGGCGGCGCCGCTGCCATTCCGGCGCTGCGAGAGGTACTGCTGGTTGCCGGCCACCACCAGCGCCGACCCGTCGGGCACCCACGGCGAATGGCTGCGGGCGTACTGGTCGAAGAACGCCAGCATCAGAAAGGTCTCCCCGCTGGGTGAAAACCTCAGCCCGCCCACGGCGTCGTCCGATTCGGCAGGTTCCGGCTGCCCGGTGTCGCCGTTGGCGATCCGCCATTCCATGGTTCGCTCTTCGCTGTTCAGGGCCACCCATGCCAGTCGCTGACCGTTCGGTTCCCAGAAAAAACCCAGCACCCAGTCGTCTTCCCTTACGGTGCGTTCCGCGCTGCCGTCGGCGGCCACCAGGCGCAGGCGACGGTATGCCGGCGAGCCTTCATCCTGGCGGTCGGCTACGGCCAGCACCCGTCCATCCGACGACCACAGAAACGCGCAGGCTCCCTCTACTTCAGCCAACCGCATGGGCGGATAGTTCGCTTCATACGGCTTGCCCAGCCACACGGCTTCGCTGTCGCCGCCGGGAGCCGACCAGGCCAGCGTGGTTCCGTCGGGCGACCACGCCGGGGTGCGGAACGAACGAGACCGGCCGATGGGTTTAACCGTAAACGCAGTTCCCGCGTCGTTCAAGCTCAGCACCATCAACTCCTGGCCGCTGTGCACCGCCACGGAACGGCTGTCCGGCGACCAGTCAAAGTACAATGGCGCTCCCCGCACCACCGGCATCCCGGACGATGTAACCGCTTCGCCGTCCGCCGGGTTGGCCTCAATCACGTACAGCGACAGTCCTTCCGGCGTCGCGGCGGTGATGCCCAGCATCCGGCCGTTGGGCGACCACTGCACGTAGTGGGGCGTGCCCTCGGCGATGGTCAGCGGCGCCGAGTTGACGAACACCGCGCCGCCCACGCCGCTGGAGGATTCCAGCGTCTGCACGCTCATCTCCGCCTCGGACGGCCGGCTGCCGCTGATCAGCGACACTGCGATTCGACTCCCGTCCGGCGACCAGACGGGCCAGCCGTAGAGTCGGTTTTCGCTAATAGGCTGCGCCATCGTGCCACCGACGCGGCCTGTCGCGTCGGCAACCGCCCCGGTGGTGAGCGTGCTGCGTTCGCTGCCGTCGGGGTTGATGGTGACCAGCTGCCCGTCCGAGGCTATGTAGGCAATGCGGTTGATGGTCATGGGATCGTGCGGTGCGCCGATTTTGCCGTCCGGGGCGCACGCCAGTGTGATTGCCAGTACGAAAACTCCGATGGCAGTGAATGCCGGCAAGCAGTTGGTTAGCGTGGGCATCGCGGGTACGGTAACACCCGGCAGGTGGTTTGGCAAACTAGGGGAGCTGGGACACCGCATTCCACACGGAGGCGGCAACCGCGTCGATGGACCGGTTGCCGTCGATTATCCGCCAAGTTTCGGGGTTGTCTTCGGCCTGTTTGAGAAAGCCCCGGCGCACCCGGTCGTGAAAGGCCATGGTTTCGTCTTCAAAGCGGTCCGGCGCGTCGCCCATGGGAAGCGCCAGTTGCGGTTGCCGCTCATTCACGCGGCCCAACCCGATCACCGGGTCGATGTCCAGAAGGATCGTCAGGTCGGGGTAGCGCCCGCCGGTGGCAAAATCGTTCAGCCACTCAATCCGGCTCAAGTCAATGCCCCGTCCGTAGCCCTGGTAAGCAATCGTCGAGCCGGCGAAGCGGTCGGCGATGACGACCGCGCCGGATTCCAGCAGCGGCATCACCCGTTCGGCCATGAGTTCAGCCCTGGCGGACTCAAACATAAGCAGTTCCGCCAACGGAGAGACGGGCTGCCCGCCAATCAGGTACTGCCGCAGGTAGTCTCCCAGGACGGTGGAACCCGGCTCGCGCAGCAGCGTGCTGCGATAGCCTGCTCGCTGCAATGCTGCTTCCAGCATGGCGGCCTGCGTTGACTTGCCCGCGCCTTCACCGCCTTCAAAGGCTATGAATACCCCGGCCATTGGCGTTATTCGCACTCTCTGGATTCCCGCGTTCGCGGGAATGACGGGAAGGGATTAGGGACGGTAGATGAGCACGCCGCGTTGCGGGTCCCGGCCCCGGCTAGCGGAGGCCAGGTTGAATTCCTCGGCCAGCATGTGCTGGAGGCGCCGGATGTACGGACGCTGGGGTTCCAGCTGCACGCTGAACTCGCCGGACAGCACCCGGCGGGCCGCTTCCTCCGCCTCGGCCCGGGCGGCGGCCTCCGCCTCAGCGTTCGCCTCTTCCTTGTGGCGTCCGGACGGCGGCGGCAACTCGATGCCCTGATCGCGGGCCATGGAGGTAAGAAATTCACCCACCTGGGGAACGGTATTCTTGCGCAACACGTACACCGGCACGCTGTTGTTTTCGGCGACGCGCACCAACTGGCTGCCCCGGCGGTAGTGGTTCTTGGTGGTCAGCAGGACGTTGGCCCGACGCAGTTCGCTAACGATCTCCGCAGTCGCGCCCCGTTCGGCCAGGGCCGCCTCAACCTTGTCCCGACTGACTCCAAAGAGGAAGATACGCGCTTCCAGGCGAGGGCCGGCCGACCCGCTGGCGTCCGCTTCGTCCTGGAAACGTTCCGGCGGATACTGCTCATAAGTGTCCTGCCCCCTTCCGTTCCGGTTCCTGCCCCGGCGATTGCGGATTTCGTTGGCGGCCCAGGGCGTCGGCGCCGCCTCGTTCTGACGGGTTGCGGCCGTTCGCGTGATGTTGCCGTCTTCGTTCATGTGGCGGATTTCCGGCTCAACCGGATACCCCCGCAGCCACTGGTCAACCACTTGGGCCACATCGTCATGCACCGCGACCTCGTTCCAGTCCTGAATTTCCACCACCACGTCGAAGGTTGGCGGGGCTTTGCGCTCCAGCACGGTTTTCTGAGTGCCCCGGAACCGGGCCTCCTGGTCGCCCAGCGTAACGGTTTGGACGCCGCCGATGAGGTCCGACAGGGTGGGGTTCATTATCAGGTTGTCCAGAGTATTGCCGTGGGCGGTGGCCACCAGCTGAACGCCGCGCTCGGCGATGGTTCGCGCCGCGGCGGCCTCCTGAGTGGTTCCCATTTCGTCGATGATGATGACCTGCGGCATGTGGTTTTCCACCGCCTCGATCATCACGCCGTGCTGCTCGGTGGGAGCGGGCACCTGCATTCGCCGGGCGTGGCCGATGGCCGGGTGGGGGATGTCCCCGTCGCCGGCGATTTCGTTGGAGGTATCGACGATGATCACGCGCTTGCGGGCTTCGTCGGCCAGCACACGGGCGACCTCCCGCAGCATGGTGGTCTTGCCAACGCCGGGGCGGCCCAGCAGCAGTATGTTCTTGCCGCCGTAGGCCAGATCCTCAATTATCTTGATGGTGCCGAATACTGCCCGCCCCACCCGACAGGTAATGCCCACCACACTGCCGTTGCGGTTGCGGATGGCCGAAATGCGGTGCAGGGTGCGCTCCATCCCCGCCCGGTTGTCACCCCCGAAATCCCCCACGCCGGACACCACGTGCTGCAGGTCCTCCCGCCCGACGGGTTCCTCATCCAGCATCACGTCGCCGGACGAAAAACGCGCTTCGGGGGGCCGGCCCAGATCGAGGACTATCTCCAGCAGGTCATCAAGGTCGTCCTGCCCTTGTAATCCGGCCAGCACCCGTGGCGGCAGCACGCTCAGAAGTTGTTGCAATTCATCGTGGGCCAGTTGCTCGACCGTTACCAACTATGCCCTCCTTTACGAATCCTGCACCAGACGCCCCCGCACCCGGGGAGATTCAATCAGGGGCGCGTTCTCGTCGTATGCCGGCCCGCCGGCCATGGCGACAAAGTACCGGTGCATCCGCGCGTCGGCAGTGAGTTCGGGATGGAACGCCGTCGCCAGCAGGTTTTTCTGCTGAACCGCCACCGGCCGGCCATCGGGCAACGCCGACAGAACATCCACTTCCTTGCCGACTCGCATGATCACGGGCGCCCTGATGAAGATGGCGTGGTACGAGTGGGGACCAAGCCCCTTGATGGTCAGGTCCTGCTCGAACGAATCCACCTGCCGGCCGAACGCGTTGCGCTGCACGCCCACATCCATCACCGCCAGCGGAACCGGGTCCTCCTCGGTGATTTCCGCTGCCAGCATGATCATGCCGGCGCAGGTTCCCCAAACGGCCTTGCCCGACGCAGCCATGTCAGCCACCGGCTCGCGCAGGCGGTAAAGGGACATCAGGCGGCTGAGCGTGGTGCTCTCGCCGCCAGGAATGATGAGGCCGTCCAGCCCAGCCAAGTGGTCCGGCAGTCGCACCTCCGTGGCGTCAGCGCCGATGCTGCGCAGCACGTGACAATGCTCCGCAAAATCCCCTTGTACTGCCAAAACGCCGATGTTCAAGGTGTGGGGCTATATGCTGCGGGTGGCCAGAAGTTCGCTTTCGGTCAGTTCCCGGACGCTCCTGCCTACCATGGGCTCGCCCAGGTCACGGGACACGTCGGCCAGGATATGCGGATCGTTGTAGTGAGTCACAGCCTGCACGATGGCATGGCCGCGGCTGGCCGGGTCGCCGGACTTGAAGATTCCGGAGCCGACGAACACGCCGTCGGCGCCCAGTTGCATCATCAGGGCCGCGTCCGCCGGAGTCGCCACGCCGCCGGCCGCAAAGTTGACCACGGGCAGGCGTCCTTCCTCGCGGGTCTGCTGCAGCAGGTCGAGGCTGACGCGCAGGTCGCGGGCCTCCACCACCAGCTCGTCGTCCGGCATGGTGCGGAGCTTGCGGATGGCGTCCTGAACGGCGCGCATGTGGCGCACCGCCTCCACCACGTCCCCGGTGCCGGCCTCGCCCTTGGTGCGGATCATGGCCGCGCCTTCCGAGATGCGGCGCAGCGCTTCGCCCAAGTCGCGGCAGCCACAGACGAAGGGGACAGTGAAATCGTGCTTCCACACGTGGTGCATTTCGTCGGCGGGGGTGAGGACTTCGGACTCGTCCACATAGTCCACGCCCATCGCTTCAAGTATCTGGGCCTCGACGAAGTGTCCGATGCGGCACTTGGCCATGACCGGGATTGAAACCGAGTCGATAATTTCAGCGATCATGGACGGATCGCTCATGCGCGCCACGCCGCCATCCGCGCGGATGTCGGCCGGGACACGTTCCAGCGCCATCACCGCGACGGCCCCCGCTTCCTGCGCAATGCGGGCCTGCTCAGGGGTAACCACGTCCATAATCACCCCGCCCTTGAGCATCTGGGCATGGCCGGACTTGACGGTGAAAGTGCCGGTCAGAATTTCAGCAACCATTGAGAGCGCCTCCTCTACTACGTTAGGGATGCTACAGGCCCATTATAGCCGCCGCTTCCTCAATACTCAATCCGGTAAACCCGCGCCGCGTTGTCGTGGAACATCGCGGCCCGCTCGCCGGCCGAGTACCCCGCCGTCATGCGCTTGAAGGCGTTGTACATCACGTGGTACGAGTACGATACCTTGTCCGGCGGGAAGTTGCTCTCGAACAGGCAGCGCTCCGGTCCGAACTGCTCGATGCAGTAGTTCATCAGCGGCGCCATCGCCTCCGCGAGTTCCTCCGACCCGATGGGCCGGTCACGCAGGTGCCAGTCGAACCCGTACCGCGGCTGGCCCACGCCGCCCAGCTTCATCACCACGTTGGGACACTCTGCCAGTTTCGCGATTCCGTCCCGCCAGGCCGGCAGCACCTCGTCGTCCCGGCCCGCATACGGCCCGATCCGCATCAGGCCGCCGATGTGGTTGGACACGATGGTCAGGTCCGGCACGGCCCTGGCAAAGTCGGCCAGCTCGCCCAACTGCGGGAAATAGACCACGTTGTCGTAGGCCAGGCCCCGGCTAGCAAGCACCTGCGCTCCGGCCCGGAAATCGGCGCTTGCCAACTGCCCGTCGAAACTGCGGCTCTCCACCTCCGGATGCGGGTCCCAGCTGGTGTTGTGGCGGATGCCCCGGAACCGGTTGGGACTCGCCGCTTGCAGTGCGTCCAGCACCCGCGCCACGTCCGCCCCCAAGTTCAGGTTGGCGTGCCCGACGATGGCCGCTGCCGCGCGACCCGGCCCGTAGAGTCCGCTGGCGCTGGCCGCCGCCAGCCCCTGCACAAACTCCACCTCGCCCACGGGACGCAGTTCCTCCGGCCCGGTCTGCCGGTACATCGCCCGCGCCTCCAGGAACACCGTGGAGCGCACGTTGTGTCCGCTGTTGATATCCGCAGCCAGCTCGTGCAGCAGGTAACGGTGGTATGGGACGCGATCCATCCGGTAGTCCCAGAAGTGATGGTGGGCGTCACAGATGGGCAGTTCCGGCTCCAACGTATCCTCGGTGGTCAGGGCCAGCCAGTCGTTATCTCCATACGGCATAGCAGCGCCTCCAATCCTGTGTGTCGTCGCCCAATCCTAGCACACCGGCCACCCGCGCCGTCCCGGGCCCCATGCCTTACTCCGCTCATCCTGCACCCCGTGCCGTACCCGCTCATCCCGGGCCTGTCGAAGGCTGAGCCGAGCCGCTGTACTGCGTCACAAACCGGCGGATCGCCTCGAAATACTGTCGCATTCCCATAAACATGAGGTCGTTGTGTCCCGCGCCGGGGATTACCAGCAGGTGCTTGTCCTCGGTCTGGATGCCGTCGTGCATCGCCACTGCGTCCTGCACCGGCGCCAGTTCGTCCAGCTCACCGTGGATCACCAGAGTGGGGATGTTGATGGAGTGCGCCTTGGCGTGGTAGGCGTCCTCCAGCGCCTGCGCGTCCGATTCATCCAGCCCTATGGTGAACCGCGCCAGGTTAGGCCGGCCGCTCTCGATGATCACGCCGGCGATACGGTCCGCCGCCTTGACCGCCAGCTCAAAGGCCGAGTGGCGACCCATGGAGCGGCCCATCACGTACAGCGGCCCGGTGAATCCCGATTTCTCCAGCGTTTCCCGCAGCCAGTCCAGTACCTTGCGCGCGTCCGACAGCATCAGCGTGAAGGCCGGCGACCCGTCGGACACGCCGTAGCCACGGTAGTCCGCCACGAAGAAATTCACGCCAATCCGGTTGTAGAACGGCGCGATGCCGTCGTAGCCGGCCGCCGTCTCGCCGTTGCCGTAGAAGAACAGCACAGTCGGGCTTTCGATCCCCACCGGGAAGAAGCGGGCGGACAACCGCACGTCGTCGTCCACGATGATTCCGCAATCAATCGCGCCCTCCGGAGTCTCCGTCCAGTGCCGCTGTGGGTAGAACGACATCCCCGACGCCCGGGGGTTGTCCAGCGCGGAATAGTCAACAGCGGCCATCGGTAGTAACCCCTTCATAAACTGTCATTGCGAGCGCAGCGTAGCGATCTCGCTCTAAAACTCAAACCCCAACTGCGCGTACCGCACGAACACCGTCCCGAACGGATCTCCGATCGGCCCGTTGATCGCCAAGATGGCGATGGTGTGCTGGTTCCCCGGCTGCGCGTCCGCCGTCACCGGCACCCGCTGCGACACGTTGAATCCCTGCACCGTTCCGCGCTCCCGGTTGCACTCGCCGTCCACCCAGATTTCGCCGTGGTCGTCTACGCACGTCTCGAACTGCACCCGCATCCCGGCGGTGGGGTGACCGTCAACGGTGTCGGGGATGGTGATGGTGGTCCGGTACCACGCGAAGGTGAACCCGCCGGAAACCCGCCCCGGCAAGTCGTCGCAGATCTCCCAGCCGGAATCGTCATAGTCTGGCAGCCGCGCCGGACTGCCGCCCGTCTGTTCGAAAACCAGCCCGCCGTTCTCCTCTCCCGGAACGTATCCCGTCGCATACCGCCACACCGACCCCATCAATGCCTGCCCCTCCGGTTCCGCGATGTTGATCGTTACTCTCGGCATTTCGTCTCACCCCCTGCCCGTGTGTTTCGCGCCGCCATAGTACAGCAATTTGTGCTTTAATGACGCCGCACGCGGAGGTGGCAATATGGTTACGAGAAAAGGTACTGCCCTGTTGGTGGTGTACGCCGATGTGGACGTGGAACACGACGCCGAATTCAACGCCTGGTACAACGAGGAACACGTCCCTGAGCGCATGAGCGCCCCCGGTTTCCTGAACGCCGCCCGCTACGAGGCCCTGCGGGGCGGCCCGCGATACCTGGCCGTGTACGAACTGGAGTCGGTGGACGCCTTGCAAACTCCCGAATACCGGCACATGAGCGAGAACCCCACCGACTGGACCAAGCGCATGTCCCCCAACGTGGTGGGGCGCGGCACCCAGCGCCTGGTCTGCACCCAGATCTACCCGGCGGAGATCGACTCGCACACCCTGGGGCGCGGCATGGCCCCGGCCCTCCAGATCGGCCGTATGGACGTGCCGGCGGACATAGAAGAGAAATACAACTGGTACTACGACAACGAGCGCACCCCGGCCAACCTGCAAATCCCCGGCTGCCTGCACGTGCGCCGCTACCACGTCGTCGAGGGCTGGCCCAAGTACCTCACCATGTACGAGTTCGAGCACGAGAAGGTGCCGGAAACCCTGGCCTGGGAGAACCAGCGCAAGCAGGACCGCATGCACGAGTACATCGGCGGCAGCTACGGACATGCCCACGGCTCCCCCGGCGTGTACCGCCGCATCCTGCCGCCCCGCGCCTTCTGACCGGGTTCCCGCCATTCCCGCGAAAGCGGAAATCCAGAAACCGCAACATCTGGAGACTATCTCATGCCACGCCAAATGACCCGTCAGGAAGCCCACGACTTCCTGGATAGCAAGCCCGGCTGGATCGCCCTCACCACCGTCGGCCCCGACGGTTTCCCTCACACCGTGCCCACGGGCTACTTCCGGCTGGGCGACGACGTCTTGCTGGGCGTCCGCAACAATACCCTCAAGATCAAAAACATCCGCTACAACCCCCAGGTCAGCCTGATGATCGAGAGCGGCAGCACCCGCCAGGACATCAAGGGCGTCATGATCCAGGGCAACGCCACCGTGATTGACGACCCCGACGAGTTCCTGCGCTACGCCCGCGAGGCTGCCAGGCTGCGCGGAGTCGCTGAGACTGACCTCCCCACCGAACCGCGCCCCGGCGCAGCCTACATCAAGGTGTCGCCGCACAAAATCCGCTCGTGGGACTACTCCCAGGACGTCGGGTAACCAGAGGCTGACGTGCCATGACTACTACTGCACTGCAACCCACGAAGGTTCGAGGCCGGCCGGCGCCCTGTTGGCCCGGCACGATCGCAATCCCCCTGGCCGAGTTCGGCAAGTCGCTGGATGATAAAGACCTTGATGAGTGGTTTGAAGCTTTCGCGGAGCGGAACTCCGATATGTATGAGTACGAAATTTCCGGCACGGGCCACCTGATGATCCGGGAGCCTACCGGTAACCCCGGCGACCTGTACGAGAACCAATTGGCTATTGCTTTGGGCAACTGGACCGGCGAATACGGCGGTATATCATTCGGACCCACCAGCAGATTCGTTTTGCCCGATGGTTCCCGCTTCGGCCCTGACGCTTCCTGGCTGCGCGCGGAACGCCTGGGTGAGTTGACACTGCCGGAGAATAAGCCCTTCACGCACATCGTGCCGGACTTCATTGCCGAGATAAAATCCCCATCCAACAGCAACGCCGAGTTGGTCAACAAGATAAACCTGTTCCTGGAACATGGCGCCCGGCTGGCGTGGTTCATCGACGCCGAAACCCGCACGGCGATTAAGTATCGGCCGAACCACGAACCGGAAGTTTTGCACGACCCGGAGTACATCGACGGCGACGATGACGTGCTGCCCGGCTTCCGGTTCGCGGTGCGGGAGCGGATTTTTGACCTTTTCACGGATATAGAACATCAGGAGATGCAAGATGCGGCTGGAGAACAAGGTAGCACTGATTAGCGGCGGCGCCCGGGGCATGGGCGCGGAGGAGGCCAGGCTGTTCGCCCGCGAGGGCGCGATGGTCGTCATCGGCGACGTGCTGGCCGAGGAAGGCCGCGCTACCGAAGCGCAGATCAACGAAACCGGCGGTCAGTGTGTCTTTGTGGAACTGGACGTCACCAGCGAGTCTGATTGGCAGAACGCCGTCGCCACCGCCGTCTCCCGGTTCGGCAAGCTCGACATACTGGTCAACAACGCCGGCATCTCCGTGCGTGAAGGTATTGAGGACCTTACCGAAGCGCAGTGGGAACGCACCATGGACATCAACGTCAAGGGCGTGTTCCTGGGCACCCGCGCTACGATTCCGGCCATGCGCGAAGCCGGCGGTGGCTCCATCATCAACATCTCGTCCGGCGCCGGCATCGCTCCCGCTCCCGGCACGTCCGCCGCCTACGCCGCCAGCAAGGGGGCCGTGCGCCTGTTCACCAAGTCCACCGCCATCCAGTACGCCCGCGAGGGCATCCGCTGCAACTCCGTGCATCCCGGCCCGGTGCAGACGCCGATGCTGGGCACTACGCCGGATGACGAGGTACGTGTCGCCGCGCAAGTAGGCCGCGTGCCGCTGGGCCGCGTCGGACGCCCCGAGGAAATCGCCTACGGCGTCTTGTATCTCGCCAGCGACGAGTCCTCATTCGTCACCGGCTCCGAGGTCGTCATCGACGGCGGACGAACGGCGCAGTAAGCGGCATCGCCGTCATTCCCGCCTTCGCGGGAATCCAGTGCTCGAAATCGCTGCCAACGTTACCCATTCATGCACCTTAAAATTCCTGGACTCCGGCTTTCGCCGGAGTGACGACGTTTGGAAAGGAGATTCTCCATGCCGCCCAATCTCGTGCCCTACCTGCTCTACGAACCCGAGGAATCGGGCATCCTCTGGATCAAGTTCAACCGACCCGAGCGCATGAACGCTCTCATCGGCTCGTCCGAGGAGAACGGCACCGTGGCCAAGGTGGGGGAGTATATGCGCGCCGGCGACGACGATCCCAACGTCCGCGTCATCGTCCTGACCGGCGTCGGGCGCGGCTTCTGCTCCGGCGCCGATATGCGACGGGATAACGACCCATCCGTGACCGGCGAGAACTTCGTCGGCAACCGCGGCACCCAGCCGGGGCCCGACGCCGCCCGCGAGCACTTCTATCACGGTTTCACCAAGCTGCACCGGGACATCTCGCAGGTCCGCAAGCCCACCATCGCCATGATCAACGGCCCCGCCGTGGGTTCCGGCATGGACATGGCTCTGCACTGCGACATCCGCCTGGGCTGCGAAAACACCCGCTTCATCGGATACCAGCAACTCGGCCAGATCATCGAGAACGGCGGCAGCTATTACCTGCCCAAGATGGTCGGCCTGGGCCGCGCCCTGGAGTTCGCCTACACCGGCCACCTGGACGCCGAGCGCGCCTATGCGTGGGGGATGCTCAACTACCTGGTGCCCTCCGAAGATTTGGAGCAGACCACCCGCGACCTCTGCGACCGCATCATCCGGACGCCGCCCATGGTGCAATGGATCAGCAAGCGCATCATGCGCGCCGCCCTCGACAGCACCCTGGAAACCACCATGACGCTAACGTCCAACGCCGGCGGCATCCTGAACGGCTCCGAGGATGCCCAGGAGGCGCGGCGGGCGTTCCTGGAGAAGCGGGCGCCGGAGTTCAAGGGGCGGTAGTCGCCTTACCCGAACGTCAGCTCCTGGCCGAACCGCTCGCCGTGGGTTATCTCCGACATCGGCTTCCGCGGCGTTCCGGTGCCCGCCGGCCGCATGATGCGGTAGCCAAACGGCAGCACCGTGATCAGTTCCATGTCCTCCGGGATGCCCAGCAGCGCCTTGACCTGATCCTGCTGCTCGCCGCGGATGCCCACGAAGCAGGTGCCCAGGCCCTCCGACCACGCCACCAGTTCCATCTGCTGCAACGCTCGGCCAGCGTCCAGCTGCGGCCGGCGCGTTTCGCCCATCACCACGGCGATGGCCAGCGGCGCGTTGCCGATGAACGTCCCCTGCGTGCAGATGCTCCCCAACTCGGCGATGGTGTCGGGATTCCGCACTACGATGAAGTGCCACGGCTGCGTGTTGCTGGAGCTCGGCGCCCACCGCGCGGCCTGCAAGATACGATGAACCACGTCGTCCGGCACCGGGTCTGGCTTGAAGTCCCGGATGGTGCGTCGCCGCCTGATGTTTTCAAATACTTCCATGTCAAAACCTCCGGTGGTGCAGTCTTACGATTATTCGTCTGAATCAGGATTCACAGGATTACCTGATTTTCAGGATTGTCGCCATGCAAGCATAAGCAACTTCAATCCTGTGAATCCCCGAATCCGATAAATCCTGATTCTGACGATTCCCTAATCGGTGATGTACGGCTCGCCCCAGCGGTCCTGGTACACCACGTCGGCCAGCGGCCCGCGACGCACCGGTCCGAAGTTCCCCATGGGGTAGCCGATGGGCAGTATGGCGTAGGAGTGGACGCCGGACGGCAACCCGAGAATCTCGTCCACTTCCCTGGCGTGGCGCAGGTGCCGGCTGGTGAGCGTCGCGCCCAGGCCCAGCGCCCGGGTCGCCAGCAGCATATTCTGCACCGCCGGGTAGATGGACGCGCCGGAGCCGCGGGTTGGAGTTTCCTCGCCGTCGTCCTGGCAGGCCACGATCCATACCGGCGCCTCGTGGTAGTGCTCGGTCAGATACTCCACGGCGTCGTGCTGCCGGCGGTACCGCCCGGGGCTGGAACCCGGCGGCGGCTCGCTGCCCCGGTAGCGCGGCCCGACCACCTCGTCAAACGCCTTCTGGTACCACACCTGCACCCGTTCCTTGATGCTGCGATCCTTGATCACCAGGAAACGCCAGCGCTGGTTGGCCCCGCCGTTGGCCGCCCACTGGCCCGCCTGTAAGATTTGAAGAATTAACTCATCCGGCACCGGGTCCGGCTTCAGCCGGCGCATCGCCCGCGTGGTGCGCATGATGTGAAACAGTTCGGTATTCTCGGGCATCAGGGCCTCCTATGTTCTGTTAACTTGTCATTGCGAGCGCAGCGTGGCAATCTCGTCGTAGCAACGAACGTGCCCTACCGAGATTGCCACGTCGCTTCGCTCCTCGCAATGACAACCCGGCGCAAGCGGGTCGGGGTCTGCTGGCATATAGCTAAAATCTTGGCGGCCGCTTTTCCAGGAACGCCGTCATGGCCTCGTTGGGGTACGGCGTGTTGAAACACAGGGCAAACGTCTTGATGCTGTACTCGGCGGCGGCCTCCTGGCCCATCTCCAGCCACGCCGACACGATCTGCTTCTGCGCGGCGAGGATGTAGCGACCCATACCGAGGAACGTCTCCGCCGTTTCCAAGGCAGCAGCCTCCAGTTCGGCTTTGGGTGCCACCCGGTCCACCAGCCCCATGCTCAAGGCTTCCTGGGCATCAACCGTCTCGCCGGTCAGCAGCATCCGCCTCGCCCGTCCCAGCCCTACCGTGGGCGGCAGCAGCGACGCCTCGATCACCGACGGCAGGCCGACCCGCACCTCCGGCAACCCAAATGATGCGTCCTCGGCGGCGATGCGTATGTCGCAGGCCAGCGCCAGCTCAAAGGCCCCGCCCAGGCACGGCCCGTGGATCGCGGCCACCACGGGCAGCGGGCAATCGAGCACCCCGCGCGCGGCGGCGTGCAGCGAGCGGATGAATTTTTCAGCCGACAGCGGTTCCAGGTCTTTCATCTCGTGCAGGTCAACGCCGGCTGAAAACGCCCGGTCGCCCGCGCCGCGCAGGATGATTGCCCGCAGGGACTCGTCCTGCCCGCAATCCTCAATGCGCTCTTTCAACTCCCGGAATACATCAGGTCCCAGCAGGTTCAGGTCTGTCCGCCCGTCCAGTTCCAGCGTTGCGATGGCGTCCCGCCGTTTCAGGTTCACGCCGGCGGTCATGCTGATTTCTCCGCGCTTTCGATGAATCGCAGCACCTCAAAGTTGAAGATGCCCGGCTTCTCGAAATACACCGAGTGTCCCGCCTCTGGAACCCGCAGCAGCTTGGAGCCGGGAATCGCCTTCGCGCCGGCCGCGATCACCTGCGGTGGTGAAATCTGGTCATCCTCGCCCACGAAGAATAGGGCGGGGATGTTCAGATTCTTCAACTCATCAGGACCCGGGCCGGCCGGCAATCCGTTGGGCGGTACGTGGCGCGGCGGGTTGGTGCGCGAAATCTGGAGGTACAGGTTCGCCAGGTTTGGGTTGCGCTGCACGAACAGCGGCGACACGGCGCGGAAACCGATCTCTCCCGACGCCGTATGCGTCGCCGCCCAGTTGCGTTGCTCGGCCACAACTTCGGGCACCTCCATGCCGCCCACGGTGTCCGCCATCACCAGGCTTTTGACACGGTGCGGGCACTTGACGGCGAACCCGAGCATGGTACGCCCGCCCATGGACTGCGCCACCAGGTGCGCCGATTCAATGTCCAGGTGGTCCAGCAGCCCGCGCAGGTCGTCCACAAACGACGCGGCCCCCGGACCCTCCGGCACGTCCAGCGAGTGGCCGAACCCACGATGGTCAAATGTTACGCACCGGTACCGCTGGGAGAAGAATGGTATCTGCTGCCACCAGCTCAGCAGATTTCCGCCGGCGCCGTGGGCGAACACGATGGCGTCGCCCTCGCCGTAGCATTGGTAATGCAGATCAATCCCGTTGACTTTCACGCTGCTCACTGGGACACCTCGAATGTTCGGGCAATGTGGGTTGATATTTGCGCCGATTCTAGCACGGATGGAATGCCACGCCGGCCGGGATCGGCTGGTGATTCGGCAGGCGTTATAATGACTCCTGAATGCGGGGCTAAATCCCGGTGACTGCGACCAGCAAAAGGCTGAAAAATGACCACGAATCAATGGCCTGAAAGCGCGGCGAACGCGGTGGCGGCAATCGAAGGTTTCATGGCCGCGCTGAATGCCCACGACGATGCCGCGCTCCTCGGCCTGCTGCACCTGCCCCACGTCCGCATCTCCGGCGCCGGTGTCGCCATCTGGCACGACCTCGCCGAGTTGGAAGCCACCTACCTGCGCGATTTCTACCAGCGCGCCGGCCCCGAATGGCATCACACCATCCTGGATTCCACGGACGTGCTGCACAGTTCCGAGCGCAAGGTACACGTCCTGATCCAGTTCACCCGCTGCGATGCCCAGGGCGCTCCCATCGCCACCTATCGCTCCCTGTGGATCATGACCGAGGATGACGGGCAATGGGGCGCCCAGGCCCGCTCCAGCTTCGCCCCGTAAAATAAGGTGGTAACATGCGCTGATACCACGCCTACCTTCGGCGGATCGGGTTACAATATGCGGAGGTACGCCATGACCGGTTCGATCGATCCTTACAGCACCATAGGCGACGTTCTGGATCAGCAGGCCGAGCGCTTCGGCGACCGCGATGCCTTCGTGCACGTCGAAGCCGGGGCGCGATACACCTACTCTCAGTTCCGTGCCGAGGTGGATCGGGTCGCTCGCGGGTTCCTGGCCCTGGGTATCCAGAGGGGCCAGCACGTGGCTATTTGGGCAACCAACTACACCGAATGGGCCCTCTGCCAGTTTGCCGCTGCCAAGATCGGCGCGGTGCTGGTGAATGTCAATCCCGCCTACCGCACCCGTGAGCTGGCCTACTTGTTGGAGCAGTCGGAGGTCGCCGCCCTGGTCATGATTGGCCAGTTCCGCGCTCCGGTCCTGACCGGCCGCTCCTCCGACTTCGTGGCAATGGTGAACGAGGTGGTCCCTGAGTTAAAAGACTCCCATCCGGGCGAATTGTCGTCCTCCCGGTTTCCCAACCTGCGGAACGTAATCTACATTCCTCCCCCTACGGAACCGATGGCCAGGCCGCCGGCCGGGATGTGGGCCTGGAGCGAGGTCGTAGAGCGGGGCCGGGCAACCGGCGAATCCGAATTGTCCCGGCGGCAAGCCGGCTGTAACCCGGACGACGTGGTCAATATCCAGTACACCTCCGGGACCACGGGCAACCCGAAGGGAGCCATGCTCACTCACCATAATCTGGTTGCCAACGCACTATACGTTGGGGACGGAATGAAAATGACCGAGTACGATCGACTGTGCATCCCGGTGCCCTTTTACCATTGTTTCGGCTGCGTTTTGGGCAACCTGGGCTGCATCACCCACGGGTCAACTATGGTGGTGCCGGCCGAGTACTTTGATCCCCTCAAGACGCTGACCGCAGTCGCCCAGGAGAGGTGCACCGCTCTCTACGGCGTTCCCACGATGTTTATCGCACAGCTCGGGCATCCTGAGTTCGATAAATTCGACCTTTCGTCGCTGCGCACCGGCGTCATGGGCGGCTCTCCTTGCCCCATAGAAGTCATACGCCAGGTCGTCAACCGGATGGGCGCCAGCGAGTTGACCGTCTCCTACGGGCTGACCGAGGCCTCGCCGATAATTACCCAGACCCGGATCGGCGATCCTGTCGAGCGCCAGGTGTCCACCGTGGGGGTGGCGCTGCCGGAAGTGGAGGTGAAACTGGTGGACCCGGAGACCGACCTGGAGGTGGGCGTAGGGGAACAGGGCGAGCTGTGTACCCGCAGCGTAATGGTGATGATGGGCTACTACAACATGCCCGACGCCACCGCCGCCGCCATCGACTCCGAGGGCTGGCTGCACTCCGGAGATCTCGCGACGGTCGATGCGGAGGGCTACTACAGGATAACCGGCCGACTGAAGGACATGATCATCCGCGGTGGCGAGAATATCTACCCTACGGAGATCGAGGAGCTTCTCTATGTCCACCCCAAAGTGCTGGACGTGCAGGTCATCGGCGTCCCGGACGAGCGGTTCGGCGAAGAAGTCATGGCCTGGGTGATATTGAAACCGGGCGAGACCGCGACGGAAGTAGAGATCCGGCGGTTCTTACGCGGCAAAATAGCCGACCACAAGGTCCCGCGCTACGTCAAAATGACCACCGAGTTCCCCATGACCGTCACCGGTAAGATCCAGAAGTTTCGGATGCGCGAAATGGCGGTAGAAGAACTGGGCCTGCAAGCAGCCAGCCGGATCGAAACGGCGTGAGCGGATAGATCGAGGTTTCCCTAAGCCAATCCGAGCCTTTGCAGGAATTCCACAGTCAGCGCCGCGCACTGTTCGGGTTCTTCCATCTGTAGAAAGTGTGTGGTCTCGGGGAGGAAATCGTAGTCGAGATCGTCCAACACTGAAAGGTCTATGCTTGGCATAAAGGAGAACCTTTGGGTGGGGTCGGCGCCGATGACCTTTATCGGGCAGCCGGTCCGCCCCAGGTCGATTTCCATCGCCCAACCGAAGTAGTAAGCAAAGGCCTGTGCCTCGTATTCTCTAGGGCAACGAAGTTCAAAGTCCCCACCCTCAACCGGGCGGGTTATGGCAGCCACCAGGAGGTCAACCGCGCCCGGTTTGAACCGTCGGTAATATGGGATGTCGCGCATGAGGTCGGCTAATTCGATCCGGGATTTGAAGCGCGGCCTCCGGCGGCTGGCGTGCAGCGCCAACCGGGTACTCACCCCCTCCATGTCCGGGGGCAGCCCGCCCGGCGGGCATATTGGCGGGTCAAAAAGCACCAAGGCCTCAAAACCGCCCCGTTCCTGCGCATGCAGCAGGGCCACCCCGGCCGACAGGGAATGAAAGATGCCGATGGGAGGTTTGTATCCGAATCGTTCCGCGATAGTCCGTAGTATGCTATCTAAATCCAGTATGAAAGTGGGCACATGGTGTATCCGCCGGTCGCCTGCGGAACTCAGCCCATGGCTTCGGTAGTCATAGATGAACAGGTCGAACCGCTCGGTCAATAGCGACCAGAATGGGTAGTAAGCTTCCGCGGCCAGTCCGTTGCCGTGGCTCAGGATGATCCTTGGGCCTTCAGGGTTCCCGTACCGCCGTACACTGAGAACCGCTCCGTCATCCGTTGGCGTCCCAAACGCCAATGACGGAGCGGGCACTTTCCACTCGCTGGTCATTTCAGGTGTGATCTACCCAAGGTGGGCGTTCAGGTAATTGACCAGTTCTCCAACGGTCTCAATGGCATGAGCTTCCTCGTCGTTCCTTATCTCGCACTGGAATTCCGTTTCCACGGCCACGGCCAGCTCGGCGATCCCGAAAGAGTCGGTCAGGTCGAGGAACAGAGTTTCGGGACTGATGTCGCTCCCGCTCTTATTGAAATGTCGCGCCAGCAACTGAGTGACCCGTTCCTGTGTGTCGGCCATGCCTTTTTTCCCCCAGAGTAAAAAATTTGTGAATAATAATGCCTCGCCCCCTCCGCGCAAGTCCTGATTCTGACGGTCATTCTGCGGTCGTTATAAGGATGTTTTCGTTGCCCCGCTTGCCGCGCTATGTTACCCTTTGGCCCGAACCACCACCGGCGAATCCGGGGAAGCGTTGATGATCACCTTCAACTGCACCATCCAGGAAGGAATAATTCCCGGCGACTTGCGGCCTGCTCTGGCTTCCGAGCTGGCTCGCATCAGTACCGGCATCCTTGGCGGTGACCCCAACGACGTATCCGTCCAGTGGATCGAGGTCCCCCACGGTTTCGGTTTCCGTGGTGGCGAACTCTCCACCACCTCCGCCGTGCGCGGCGAAATCCCGCCCGGCTGCGACCAGGAAACCCGGGTCCGGCTGATGCAGACCATACAGGACCGCTGGATGGAACTGACCGGCTGCACTACCGCTGAACTGGTCGTGTCTGCCCGCGACCGTAGAGAAAACTAACCAAACCGACAGGAGCAAACACCATGCCGTACTACCGCTGCATCATCCCCAAGGACGCCCTCTCTTTCGAACAGCGCCAGGACATCGCCCGCGCCTTCACCGACATCCACTGCGACAGCACCGGCGCGCCTCGCAGCTTCGTGTCCGTCGCTTTCTTTGAGACTTCCGACGGGGAGCAACCCGAATTTGGCTCCGAGTACTACCTGGACGGCGGCAACCGCGCCGGCCGCTCCGAGGAAGTCAAGCAACAGCTTCTCGCCGACCTGACCAACGCCTTCTCCGACATCGCCGGCGTGCCGGCCGAGCAGATTCCCGGCCGTATCAGGGAAAACCCGGCCTCCTGGACCATGGAAGGCGGTTTCGTCCTGCCCGAACCCGGCCAGGAGGGCCCGGAGTGGTACGCCGAAGTCGCTGCCGCTGCGGCAGACTGACCGCATCAGCAGATCAGCACATCCCTAGGGGCGGGTTTCAAACCCGCCCCTACCCTTTCGGGCGCCGTACCGTCTTATCACCCAATCCGTTCGCCCGCGGCCTGCGTAACCCCGGCAACCTTGCTATACTGTGAGCATACCGCCGGATCGTTCCCCAGTTGAGGACGACCCGGGGGAGGGTTCTCTTATGGTCTCATTTCTCAAGAAAATTGTCGGCGATACGCCCGAACGCGCCGCCGAAAAACTGCGCGGCCAATTGGTTCCCCAGGTAAACCGCCTGGAAGATTCCGTTCAAGTTCTGGACGACAATGGCCTGCGCGCCAAAACCGACGAGTTTCGCCGGCGCATCGACGACGGCGAGTCGCTTGACAGCCTCCTGCCCGAAGCCTTCGCGGTAGTCCGCGAAGCCGCCCGCCGCACCCTGGGCCAGCGACACTACGACGTGCAGCTCATCGGCGGCGCAGTGCTGCACCAGGGCAAGATTGCCGAGATGAAAACCGGTGAGGGCAAGACCCTGGTCGCTACTCTGCCCGCCTACCTCAATGCCCTCTCCGGCGATGGAGTCCACGTCGTCACCGTCAACGACTACCTGGCCCGCCGCGACCCGGTGTGGATGGGGCCGATCTATGACAAACTCGGCCTGACCGTCGGCTGCCTCCAGCACGACGCCGCCTACCGCTACGATCCCGAACTAACCGACGCGGGTCGAGGTGGGTTCCAGTACCTGAATCCCGTTCCCCGCGAGGATGCCTATAAAGCCGACATACTGTACGGCACCAACAACGAGTTCGGCTTCGACTACCTCCGCGACAACATGGCCATGGGCGTCGAATACCAGGTACAGGGCGGACGCCGCCACTTCGCCATCGTGGACGAGGTGGACAACATCCTCATTGACGAGGCCCGCACGCCGCTGATTATCAGCGGCCCCGCCCAGCAGCCCGTCGAGCACTATTCCAACTGCGCCCGGCTGGCCCCTCGCTTGCGGGAGTACGAAGACTACACCATTGACGAGCGCACCCAGGCCATCTCCCTCACTGAAGAGGGCATTGCCAAGGCCGAGCGCCACATGCGCGTCGATAACCTCTACGACCCCGAAAACTTCCACCTGGTGCAGTACGTCGAAAACGCCGTTGTCGCCCAGGTGCAAAAGATCAGGGACAAGGAATACGTGGTGCAGAACGGCGAGGTGATCATCGTTGACGAGTTCACCGGCCGCTTGCAGTATGGCCGGCGCTGGTCCGACGGGTTGCACCAGGCGGTTGAGGCCAAGGAAGGCGTCCGCATCCAGCGCGAAAGCGTCACCTACGCCACCATCACCCTGCAAAACTACTTCCGCATGTACCGCAAGCTGGCCGGCATGACCGGTACCGCGGTCACCGAAGCCGACGAGTTCTACAAGATCTACGGCCTGGAGGTTGCTGCCGTTCCCACCAACATGCCGATGATCAGGGATGACGGCGGAGACCTCATCTTCCCCACTGACGAGGGCAAATGGGGCGCCGTCATCAACAGCATCGCGTCGCGGTCTGAGGCAGGTCAGCCGGTGCTGGTGGGCACCACGTCAATTGAAACGTCGGAATGGCTCAGCGATCGCCTCCGCAAGAGCGGCATCCAGCACCAGGTGCTCAACGCCCGCAACCATGAACAGGAGGCAAACATCATCGCCCAGGCCGGCCGGGCCGGCGCCGTTACCGTGTCCACCAACATGGCGGGCCGCGGCACCGACATCGTCCTCGGCGGCGCCGACACCGACCGCGAGGACTGGCAGGCCGAGCACGACCGGGTCATCGCCCTGGGCGGCCTGCACGTCATCGGCACCGAGCATCACGAGGCCCGTCGCGTGGACAACCAGCTTCGAGGCCGCGCCGGACGCCAGGGCGACCCGGGCAGCAGCCAGTTCTTCGTCGCGTTGGAAGATGAGCTGATGCAGCGCTTCGGCGGCGACCGCGTCAAGAGCGTCATGAACTGGACCGGGCTCAACGACGACGAGCCGCTGGAAAACAAGCTCATCACCAAGTCCATCACCAGCGCCCAGGTCAAGGTCGAGGGGCACCACTTCGACATCCGCAAACACCTGCTCAACTTCGACGACGTGCTCAACCAGCAGCGTACCGTCATCTACGACCAGCGGTCTCGCATCCTGGCCGGCCAAGGCCTCCGCGAGCGCGTGCTGGAAATGCTCCGCGCCGAGTTCAGCGACCTGATGTCAACCCACCTCGGCGCGCGCCACGCCGACGACTGGAACGTTGACCCCTTCCTCGCCGGGTTGCGTCAAATCTGCCCGCCGCCGGCGGACATCGACACCCCCGAGAAGGTACTCCAACACCGTCGCGAAGCCATCGCCGAAATCCTGGACCGGCACGCCGACGCGCTCTACGAAGCCAAGGAACGCGCCCTCGGGCCGGACGATATGAACGTCCTGGTGCGCCTGCTGCTGCTCCGTTCCATTGATACCCACTGGGTTAATCACCTGACCAACATGGAGAACCTGCGCACCGGCGTCGGCTTGCAGGCCGTCGGTCAGCGCGACCCCTTGACCGTGTACCGCACCGAAGGCCAGAAAGCGTTCGCGGAACTCACGCGCCAGATGCAGCGGGATGTCACCCACACCCTGTTTCACGTCACGTTAGCCCCCGAAGCGCCGACGCAGCGGGCCGCCGCCGAATCATCCGCCCAAACCCAAACGGGCCGGCGATCCGCTGAGCGCGCTCCGGTCAGCCCCATGGCTGCCGTCGCCCCTGGTCGCACCGCCGTCGCGCCGCGCGCCGGCCGCAAGATTGGCCGCAACGCCAGGTGTCCTTGCGGCAGCGGCCGCAAATACAAGCGCTGCTGCGGCGCCAACGCCTGATCTGCGCTAAGCACAATCGTGTAGGGGCGAATAATTATTCGCCCCTACGTGAGTAAGCGTTGATGCCCTTTACTGGCCGCGTCTGAACAAGCGCCGCACGAACGTCACCGGTTGCGGCTGTGGTTCTTCCATCGTGACGGGCTTGTTGCGGCCCGAAGCCCAGCCCTCCGGGTCCCGCTCGAACGCGATGCGGCAGCCGGGCGCGCAGAAGTAGTAGGTCTGCCCCTCGAACTCGCTGGTCCCGCCGTTGGGATGCTCGGTATCCACCTGCATCAGGCAGATGGGATCGGTTGCGGTTGGCATGGTGATAGTGTCCTGGACCTAGTTGTCTGCGGGAGCCGGCACCAACTCAACGTCCGGCGGCAACGTGAAAACTGCTCGGCCGTTATCATCGTGCGTGTGGTTGGCCAGCACCAGCATTATCTGTTGGTGGCTACGGCGGATTTCCTGAAGCACTTCGTTTCTAGTCTTCTCGATATCTGCTCTCAATCTCATCTCGGAGTTGGCGATGTCCGCTTTCAGCTCCTCCTTGTTCGACGTCACTTCCTTTTGCAGGGCCGCGTGTTCCTCACGCGTTGGCAGCCGGCCAATGCGGAAAGCGATTGCAATCAAAGCCACCGCTATGATGCCGTGGCTGCTGATAAGCGCAACGATTATCGGCGTAACGCTGATTGTCCCTGCTGATTCCATAATCTACTCACCGCGCTATGATGCTTTCCTGCAAGCCGATTGTATCAGCATTACGGCAGTTGCAACATCCGTTGCCTGAAGCCGGCCTGCCGCAGCCGGAGCGAATTGCCGACCACGCTGACCGAGCTGAACGCCATGGCCAGCGCCGCCAGTATCGGGTTCAGGAACCCCGCGTCGCCGAAGAAGAAAGTTAGCCCGCCCGGCACGCCGCCCAGCGCAGCGAATACCGGATACAGCGCGCCCGCCGCCACCGGAATCAGCAGCGAGTTGTAGAAGAACGCCCAGAAGAGATTCTGCCGTATCGTCCGCATCGTCTCGCGGGAGAGCTTGAGCGCCGTGACGATGCCCGCCAGGTCGTCGCGCATCAGGATGATGTCCGCCGTTTCTCGCGCGATGTCCGTGCCGCCGCCCATGGCGATGCCCACGTCGGCCCGCGCCAGCGCCGGCGCGTCGTTGATGCCGTCGCCGGCCATCGCCACCACGCTGCCGTCCGACTGCAACAACGCCACCGCGTCGGCCTTGTCGACGGGCAGCATACCGGCGTGGTATTCGACTATCCCGCACTGTGACGCCACCGACTCGGCGACTTCGGGGCGGTCGCCGGTCAGCATCACCACGCGCACCCCCAAGGACTGCAACGCAGCGACGGCTCCGGGAGTCTCGGGCTTGATACCGTCGGCCACCGCGATAACCCCTGCCATTCTGCCGTCCCGCGCCACCAGCATGGGCGTCTTGCCTTCGGTGGCGAGTTTCCCCGCCGCCTCCATCCAGCCGGCGTCCACCGGGATCTCCCGGTCGTCCATCAGCGATGCGTTGCCTACTGCCACGGACTTACCGTCCACGCGGGCAGTTACGCCGGCCCCGCGATGCGCGGCAAAATCGGTCGGAGTGACCACCGACAGCCCCTCATCCCATGCGCGTTCGACTACCGCGCGGCCTATCAGGTGTTCGGATAGCTGCTCAGCAGACGCCGCGATAGTCAGTACCGTTGCCTGATCCATGCCTTCGCCGGCAATCACGTCCGTAACCTGTGGCCGGCCAACGGTCAGCGTACCCGTCTTGTCCACCGCGACCACGCGCACCCGGTGCGCCGTTTCCAGCACTGCCGCGCTGCGGATCAGAATGCCTCGCTCGGCGGCCTTGCCCACGCCCACGATGATTGCCGTGGGCGTCGCCAGCCCCAGCGCGCACGGGCACGCGATGATGAACACCGCCACCAGCGTCAGCATCGCGTACTGCCACGCCGCTCCCGACAACGACGGCGACGGCCCCACGAACAGCCAGACCACTGCCGCCGTCAGCGCGATCAGTCCGACCGCAGGGACGAACCACGCCGAGACACGGTCGGCCAGCCGTTGCACCGGGGCGGCGGAACCCTGCGCCTCCTCGACCAGCCGGATGACCCGGGCCAGGGCGGTGTCCGCGCCGACCCGCGTCGCCCGCATGATGAAACCGCCGGTCCCGTTCAGCGCGCCGGTGAGAACCGCGTCGCCGGGGGACTTCTCGGCCGGCATACTTTCACCCGTCAACGCGGATTCGTCCACCTCGGTGCTGCCGCTGACAACCTCGCCATCCACCGGAATCTGCTCGCCGGGTCGCACGGCCAGCGTGTCGCCCACGGCAACCTGATCTACGGCAACGTCCTCGATGCTGCCGTCGTCCGACATCAGGTGCGCCACCTGCGGCCGCAGGTCCATCAGCCGGCCGATGGCATCCGACGCGCGAGACAGCGCCCGCGCCTCCAGCCACCTGCCCAGCAGGATCAGCGCCACGATGATGGCCGCCATGTCAAAATGCAGTTGATGGCCGCCACTATGTAGGGGCGATCCTTGTGGTTGTCCAACGCTCGCCAGCCCCAGCACAACCACCGCCACGCTGTACCCGTAGGCCACCGACGTGCCCAACGCAATCAGAGTGTGCATGTTGGGCTGAATCCGACGCAATCCAGCGAATCCGGCCACGTAGAACGGCCAGCCCGCCCACAGCTGCACCGGCGTCGCCACGGCCCACAGCAGCATCGGATACCACCATCCGCCGGCGGCGAACAGCCCGTCCGTCCAAGGTAGCGCCGGAAATCCGCCCAGCAGCAGCAGGATGCCGCCGGCCATCGCTACCAGCATCCGCCGGAGCAGATCGCGTTCCTCGTCGGAGCGGCCCGTGTCCGCCTCGGCGTTGGTGGCGTCGGTATCCAGCCGGTAGCCGGCATCGGCCACTGCCCGCGCCAACTCGTCCAGCGGAGGTTCGGCAACTGCTAGGTCGTTCAGGCTTACCGTCGCCCGCGCTGTGGCCAGGTTGATGGATACGTCGGCCACGCCGGGCACGGTGCGGATCGCCTCGCCGACGTGATGCACGCAGGCGGCACAGGTCATCCCCGACACGGGGATGATGAGCGTATCGGAATTTGATTGGGCCATACGACCCAATTATAACAAGCGCGTATCCTTACGCGGGCCGGAACATGGGCAGGGAGATGTTTTCGTCGATGTCCTCAAAGACGACCTCCACCGCCATGCCGCACTGCACAGAATCGGGACGAATCTCGCCCTCGCCGAACTCGATGCCCACCAGCCAGGTGGGAATGCGTGGGCCTTCCTCCAGTTCCACCACCGCCACGATGTAGGGAACCTTGTCCCGAAAGGCTGGCGTGGGGCCCCGGTGCACGATGGCGAAGGTGTGCAAGGTGCCGCGGCCGCTGGCCTGTATCCAATCGGTGTCGCGGCAGAAGCACCCGGGGAACGGGCAGATGTCCCGGGGGTAAAAGTAGGCATGGTCGCCTTTGATGCAGCGGCGCAGCCACAACTCGTGGGCCTTGCATTTCTCCCAGTAGAAATCGGATTCCGGTTGCGGAACGGGCAGGGGAATCTGGGGGGCGGCCTGGGTCATTTTGCGAATCTCCCGTCGTTGGTGGTCAACGAATAGCTAGCGATGGTCGGCAGCAAGGATAGCGGCAGACGCCGGGCAACGCAAGCAGCCCCGGCGGTGGCGATTTTTTGGAAATCCCGCTCATTTCCGCTCGTTTCGGTCCATTTGAGTAGGGCGATAGGACGTGACGTTGGAGGTAAATGGGGGCGGCGAGGTCGGTTTTGGGGGCCAAAATGATGGTTTTGGCGGGCTGGCGGGAGGATTTGGGGGCGGTGTTTGAGGGTGGCGCGTGATTGTCTGAATCAGGATTATCGAGATTAGAGGATTTTCAGGATTGGGAGCTTCCGGGTATTTGGAATGGGGCGATTGGACGGCTAGGTTAAATGGTACGGATGGATGGAGGGTTAGGACAAGGGGGACTTGTCATTTGTTGTCAAACTAAATGGACGATTTCCACGTCGCCCCAATGCCTTTGCAGGTGTTCGGCGACGAGCCGGCGATGGCAGCGGTCGGCGGTGGGTTCACTGCACAGCAGGCAACTGTCGGCGATTATTTCCCGAGGGATGGCGGCGCGGATGAGCCGGCGTTCGATCAGGTTGTTGAATATGGGAACGTACTCATCCCAGGTGATCTGCTTCTTGCGGTAGGCGTCCAGCAATTCGTCGGTGGGAGACAGCCGGGGCAGGTGTATGTAGTCCATACCGCACAGTTCGCGCAGGAACCACGCCAGATCGTCCTTCTTCGCGAACCCGGCCAAGCCGGAGGTGTTGCGGCGGCGTATGTCCACCACGCGCTTGGCTCCCGACTCGCGCAGCAGCCCAAAGAATCGCTCCGCCGACTTGCGCGTGAAGCCGATGGTGTAGAACTTCATCACGCGGCGTCCCATTCGTCAGGGGTGGCGGTTGGCTTCTCAGCCACGTAGGCGAACTTGCGGGCCTGACGTTCCAAAGCCTCAACGATCACGTCATCGCGGGTGCGGAACATATCCCCGTTGGGGGGCAGTTTGTGAGCTTTCACCAGCCGCGCCATTGCGTCACCGTGCGACTCCAGGCCACCACTAGCCAGGATGTGTGCGACGGGCACGCCGCGCTCGGCCAGGGCGCGCGCCACCAGCAGGGTGCGGTGACACTCCAGCGGTTCCTTTTCCGTGCAGAGCAGTGCGACGCGGCGTTCGTCGGCGGCGCGGATGACGCTTCGAATGCCGTCGTCAAACTGGGTGGTTTCGGCGACTCGGTCGTAGAGTACGCGGCCGTCGGAGTCGTAGCAGGAACGGTCGGCCGGTCGGCCGCCCAGTTCGCCGCCCAGATAAGCGTAGGCGATGCCGATGTCGTCAAGCGCCTGTTGCAGAGGTTCATAGTTGAAGTGCGGCGTGTAACGGCTGTACGGAGCGGAACGAACGTCGGCAACTTCGTCGATGCCGTGGCGGAGCAGCAGGTTGATGAACGTTTCGGGAGGGTGGTTGGAATGGCCTACGGTGAAGACCGGGTAAAAGGACTCGCTCAATACGGGACTCTCCGTCAAGGTCTGATGATGGTGGCGATAAGTTTGTAGGCGTGACCCTCGAAAGGTTCGCCGAGGCTTACGGTAAGGTATCTTTCACCGACAGTGTACTCGCCATACTGTAGTTCCACCGAGCCGCCCTCGCTTTCAGGGTCGGTAATGCGAAAGCAGTACTCCTCCCCATGGTAGCCGAAACTGCCGCGCAGTATGGGGTAATCGGCGCTGGGCCGCAGCGGTTCGGACACGGTTACGGTTAGCGCATCAACCCTAATCAAGCGCAGGGAGTTTTCGATGGATAAAGTCTCCGCGAGGGGAACCCGGTCGTTTCGTCCTGCCTGGGTGCTGTGCCCGTTTATCCAGAGCGGCCCTTCCTGATCGATCATGGTGTACAGGTCGTCCCAAGTCGCTTGCCCAGCCTTGGCCCATTGGTGATTGGGATCCAGCAGCCAGTTTTCCCGCTGATAGGTTTTCGGATGTGGTCGGAGCAGCGGCACGTCGATAATGTCCAGCACCTGCGGGTCGCCACCATCGATGTAGAAGCGTTCCCGCTCCGACACTTCTTCATCTTTCCGAAAGCTTACCGGACGAACCCAACCCCCGGCGCGGCCATCCAGCAGCAAATTCTTGCCGGCGACGCAACGGCCGCCGCGCTTACGGGAGTTGGCAAGGCAGACGATGCGCTTGACGGTGGGAGCAGTCATAGTTTCATCTGTTGCCGGCAAGACATGATATTGCAACCATAGTCCGTTCTTGTTGAATGGCTTGGTAGAAGTCGACTATGGCGGCTTCGGCCTGGTCTATCCAAGCATTTACCTGCGATTGTGTAAAGGACTGCATAGGGTTGTAATCAGCTTCTTCGCGCTGGTATTTAAGGTCTCCGATGACATTGGCGAAGTCCTGTACTGGTTGGCAAAAGAGGTTGTGCCATCTATTGAGAGGATTAGCTGCTCTGCGATGTTGTAGAGAGCGATACGTTCTGGCCCAGTCGGTCTGGTTAGCCGCGGTTCTGGGCCCATGCATACAGTCGGCTATGGACGTGGCGAGGGCATGGAATATGGCGTAGTACGCTGTGCTGACGGCGCGGCGCAACGCTTCTTGGCTAGGCTGCCCGGCCGCGAGTGAACGGCTGGCTACGATGAGGTTTTGCCAGTCCACTAGATGCTCAGTTCGTGTGCTTCGCTTTTGTGGATGTATGAGATTGATGGCCTTGCATGGATGCCGAGGTTACGTAGTGGCTCCACGATAACGCGGTGGAACGAGTTGAGCAGTCTGGGATCTAGCGAATGGGGATCCCCGTCGTAGATTACCCAGACGCTGAGATACTCCTCGTTGTCCAAGTCGAGTGCCGGTTTTGCTCTGACACTCTGGAAGGCAACCTTGTTCCTGTGATGGATTTGAAGGTTGTCTGAGATCATGGCCTCGACTTGACGGGTTTGGTCTTCCGAGATCGACATGGTTAGCTCCTTGCAAATCAGTTTAGCAGATTCAAAGCCGCTCTCAGGTAATCCACCGCCGCCCCAACGTCCAGCACGTCATCCCCATCCCGTAGCCGTCCCTCCGCGTCGATGCTGACATTGCTCCAACGAGGCAGCAGCGGCGACAGCAACTCCTGGATGTTGTCGGCGCACAACCCGCCGGCAACGACCAACCCCAACTCCGGCGCAGCGTCCGCAAGAGCATCGAGGTATCTGGCAGAGCGGTCAGCGTCCAGCGGCAGCCCCAAGCCCTCCGAGGCGTCCACCAGCACGTCGGTTACGATGCCGACGTACTCGGCGCACCGTTGGGCGAGCCTGGCGGGGTCGCCGTCCACGGACGCCATCGCTTCCCGGCCGGCTTGCAGGACGATGCGTTGGGGTTGGCTGCGTTCGCGGTATTCGACCAGCGCCGCCGGGTCGGGCCAGGGGACGCCGCGGGTGGCGTTGATCTGGACGCCGTGGCAGTCGGGGCCGCCGACCTGCGTTGCACGGGTTAAAGCGTCCGCAAGGTTCACGCCGGGCCGAGGCCGGTAGTGGATCAGATTCAGGCAACGCGGGTCGTCGGAGAAGATGCCGGCGATAAACTCGGTTGCTGGGCAGCGGTTGGGCGCGTCGCTGGACTCGCCGGACAGCCGCGCGTTGCTGAGCAGCACGCCGCACATGAGCAGGCGGTCCGGCGCATCCGGCAGCGACGCGAGGACGGCGGCGACTTCGGCGGGAGAAGTAAATCCGGTGATGCCGATATATGGTGTCATCAGTTATCAACCATCCTGTCATCTTGCGGCATCTGGATTCCCGCTTTCGCGGGAATGACGGGTAAGGAGGCGGGAACGACGGCGCAGTTCAAGAATGACGGCGCAGTTAACGCAATGCTAGCCGGCCAACCCCAGCCGCTCGGCGGCCATCTGGCGCAGCAGGTATTTTTGAACCTTGCCGCTGGAGGTCATGGGGTAGTCATCGACCACCAGCAGGTGGCGGGGTATTTTGAAGCTGGCCATCTTGCCCCGGCAGTGGGCGTCCAGGTCGGCGTCGGTGATGGCTTGGCCCGGCTCCACGACGACGCAGGCGCACGCGACTTCGGACAGGCGCGGGTCGGGTACGCCGATGACCTGGGCCTTGCTGATGGCCGGATGCTCCAGCAAGAACGCCTCAACCTCGGTGGGGTCAACGTTCTCGCCGCCCACCTTGAGCATATCCTTGTAGCGGCCCAAGAAGCGCACGCTGCCGTCGTCGCGGATGGTAGCCACGTCGCCGGTGTGGAACCAGCCGTCGCCGTCAATCGCCTCCGCAGTGGCCTCGGGACGCTTGTAGTAGCCCTGCATGGTGGCGTAGCCGCGCACGCACAATTCGCCCATGGTGGACGGCGGCAGGATGTCGCCGGTGTCCGGATCTATCACTTTGAACTCGTAGCCGGGCAAGGGGTGTCCGCTCTCCACGCAGCGGTCGTCGGTAGGCGCGTCCAAGATGGTGCGGGTCGCGCCGACGCCCACCTCGGTCATGCCCCAGGCGGAGAGGGTGGGGCAGAACTTCTCCTGGGCCAGCCGCGCCACGGGTTCGCTGCTCGCCATGCCGACGGCCAGCAGGATGGTGCGAAGGCTGCTGCGGTCAGTGCTGTCAACGTCGGGGTGATGGCACAGGTCGTAGAAATGGGCGTCAAAGCCGTCCATGACCGTGGCCTTTTCGGACTCGATGAGCCTCAGCGTCTCACCTGCCTCAAACATGGTCGTCAGCACGACGCGCGCGCCCGTAACCCACGACATCAGCGGCCCCTCGTAGAGGCCGAAGCAGTGGAACAGGGGCAGGTACATCAGGATGACGTCGCGGGAGGACATGCCCATGCGGTTGGCGGCGTCGGTGATGGTGCGGATAGGGTTGTGGCAGTGCATCACCCCCTTGGGGAAGCCTGTCGTGCCGGAGGTGTACATCAAGAGGAAGGTGTCGTCGGGGCTAACGCCGGCCTCACGCTGCGCCAGTTCGCTGGCGGGAACCTCGTCAGCGCCGGCGACCAATGCGTCCCATGCGATGGCGCCGGCCGGCCGCTCTTCACCCACGACGATGACATTGCGCAACGCCGGAAAGGCCGCGGGCCGCAGATTGGCGGCGTCGCCGTCGTTCACCTCCGGAGCGACCTCGCGGAGCATGTCCAGGTAGTTCACCGGGCCGGACTGGTCCATCAGGATGAGCGCGGCGGAATCGGAGTGGTTGACCAGGTACTCCATATCGCCGGTGCGGAACCGCGTGTTGATGGGCACCAGGATGGCGCCGATCTTGGCGACGGCCCCGAACAGGAACAGCCACTCGGCCCGGTTCGGCATCCAGATGGACACCTTATCGCCGGGCTGGATCCCCAGGTTGATGAGGGCGCGAGCGACGCGGTCCACTTCGTCGCGGAACTCGTCAAAGGTCCACCGCTGCCCCTCGTACATCAAAGCCTCACGTGGGCCAAAACGGTCGGCGGCCTGGTTCAGCAGGTCGCCCAGGGTCTGCTTTTCAAACCAGTCGGGCATGGGTGGGGCCTCCTGTTTCATCCCGATAAACGCCGTCATTATGCCACGCGATGCCGTGCTAAAATAGCGGCAGCATAAACCTACTGGAGATTCCAGATATGTCAATGTTCAAGGTGGACATCGGCGTCGGCAACCTGGACGGCGGCGACCTGGCTCCGGTTCGACCCATAGTGGACACCGGCGCGGCACATTCCATGTTGCCCGAGTCGCTGCTGACCCGGCTGGGCATTGCGCCCCGCCGTACTCTCAGCTTCATCCTGGCCGACGGCAGCCCGGCAATCTACGGTTTCGGGTTCGCTCGGCTCAATATTGACGGAGAGGAATGTCCCTGCCCGGTCATCTTCGGGCCGGAGAGCAACCAACTGCTGGGCGCGTCCACCCTGGAGATTTTCAACCTGGTGGTTGACCCGGCCGGGGAACGCCTGTTGCCCGCCGAATGGCTCTCGCTGGGCTGGGGCGGGGATTTATAGGGCAGCAAACTGTCATCAGATCATGGACTACAACGTTTTTATGCGCCGCCAACTGGCGCAAGACCAACGTATGAATACCCTGATGCTGGAACAGATTTACTGCAATCTGGACGGCCGGGCATACGACTCCGACGACTTGGAATATACCAGCGAGCAACTGATTGACCGTGCCATGACGCAGGCGGCCGATTACTATGACATTGCAGGGGGCCAGGGGGACGTCCGCCGCGAAATTGGCATGATGCTCAGCGCAGCGGCCCCGGTGTCAGGGGCGGACTGACTGATTTCACAAGTTTCTGGCAGCCGGCGCCGGCATGGACTCTCCGGCCTTTTCGCGCCGCACGTGTTCGCGCAAAACCAGATTGATGTGCGTCTGGCAGTCTATATCGGTTTTGGTATTGGACTTGAACCAGGCGATTACGTCGGCATCGAGGTCCAGGGTAATCCGCTGCTTAGTCAGCCGGTAAATGACGCCGCGCTTAGCGTTGGACCAGTCCGTAACTTCGGGGATGTCGCTGGTGTCGATCTCGTCTTCGGACATTGCAGCCAGGGCGGCGAGTTCGGCCTTTTGCTGGTCGGTCATACTGCTAGCTCTCAGGCGGGAGCGGGATTCGGGAGCCAATGCTGCGAGCCTCATAAAGCATTCGCTGAGTTTCTTCCCAATACGCATCGTTTTTCCGCCAAGCCCCGGCAGTGGAACGCAACAGCCGCTGGCGTTCCTCATCGGATAGCGGAAGCGGAGCATCGAAGGTGATCAGGTATTCGTCGCCCTCGCGCAGCTCAACCGGCTCCAACGGCACCAGCGCGCCGTTCACGCAACGGGCTTTTATGGTTTTGAGCGTGGTGGGCCTCTCATGGGTTTGAGGCTGTATGGATAGCGGCATTGCCATTGTAGCGCATACGGCGTATCGCCCATTACGGAAAGTAATGCCTGAAAGGAATGCCTTCGGCGTCTTTCAAGAGATCCAATCCCTTCCCATAGCCAGTGTTTCCCAATACGATAGTCGAAACGGCGTGAGGAGATTGGAATTTATAATCTTCTGCAAATCTGTACAGTGCCCTCTCCTCAACTAACACGCCATCTGCAATCAGTCGATCTTTCCTCCTTTGGTATCGCCAGTAGCTCTGAGTGAGTTCACGTTTGGTAGCAGTGGAACCTGCCAAAACGATAATCTGGTTCCTGCTATACACGTCGCACTTCGCGAATATGCCGTCACGATTCGGGCCAATGCAAAAACGCTTGGGTGTTCCGCTGGGGATTTGGCCTGTCTGCGCAGTATCGTTCCAAGTGTCTCGCTTGTTAGGGAATGGTTCAATATCATCATCTTCGTCAAAAGGTGAGAAGACACCTGATGCCTGGGGCGTGATCCAGTCATCCGGCAACAACTCGGCATTTCGCGCTTCTCGCCGCAACAAGTGCAACACCTTATTCCACGCGCTGTTAAAAATTACCCGCTCATCAACTTGATTACTTTCCAGTCCAGCAAGCTCATCTTCCCAGCCGTCCACTTGAAGCCACAGATATTCTTCCCAATCGCGGAATATTCGACGTTCCTCTGCCCGGCTTGGACGCTGCGGCAAGGTAGAAACATATTGATCAAATAACGCATCCACGTTCTCCTCATCGTTTAGTGCTGACTTCCACTCGTCGATAAGGCTACGCAATTCGTTGCGCCGCTCAACGTCGGCCCCGGCGATACTTTGTCGCTCAGATTCCAGCAGCTCTCGGAATAGAGCAGACAGCCGGTTAGCGAGGCCGTCATCAATCTCAACATCGCTTGGGAACGTCATTTCGTCCTCCGGGTCGTATTGGTCAACCAGCTGGTTCAGCGGTGGCATTACGGGCAAATGCGCCTGTATATGGGCGTCGATGTGGCACAGGTCGCAGACACGCTGATGCGCGTCGCCGCACTCCGTTTCGTAAAGCCAGCGCCTTCGGTAGGAACGCCACCGACCACAACGGTTACATACTTTGCCGAAAGCATAGCCGCATCCACGGCAGTTGTGGCTGGCAGCAGGCGAGGCTACGCCGCACTCAGGACATACCACTACCGGAGCCTCAGCGCCTGACTTCTGCGCCCCGCGTGGTTCCAGCGACCATTCGCGGTAGTCTTCGGGCAGGCCGTGGGTTACGGCGTTGGCGGCCAGGTCCAGCAAGATGCAGTCGCCGCCGTCGGGTTTGGGGCGCAGGCCGCGGCCTACCATTTGCAGATACAGCGCGAGGCTCATGGTCGGGCGGGCGATGATGACGCAGGATGCGTCGGGCAGGTCGAACCCCTCGGTGGCGACGATTACGTTGACCAGCACCCTGATGCTACCATCGCGGAACCCGGCGATGGCCTTGTCTCGTTCTTCCCGGTTGGTGTCGCCGAGGATGACTGCCGCCTGGATGCCGGCATCGTTGAACACGGCGGCCAGGTTGTGCGCGTGGTCAACGGACACGGCGTAGGCGATGGTTGGACGGTTCTCGGTGTGCCTTTGCCAGAAGGCCAGCGCGCCGGCGGTCATTATGTCCGGCCGATCCCGGTTGGCCTGCTCGATGCCGGACTCGGTGTAGTCGCCGGTGCGGTCAACTGCGCCGCCGGCGATGCGCTATTCGGGCGGCGGGATGAATACCTGCGCGTCGCATAGCGAACCGAGGCTTTGCAAGTCGGCAGTCTGCGGTCCGCAGAGCAGATCGCCAAAGAGATGGTCGAAACCCTCTTTCTCCGACAGCCGCCAGGGCGTGGCCGTCATGCCGACGATGGGGCCGGGCCACTGCTGCATGGCGCGTTCCCAGCCGGGCGCGGCGGCGTGGTGCGCTTCGTCGATAACCAGCAGGTCGTTGGGGCCGTAGCGGTTCCACACTTCCCGGCGGGCAGTGCGCCGGCCCACGGTTTGCGCCATCAGGATGACCGCGCCGCCGGCCATGGCGGGAGCGTCCTCGCCCGGCGTCCAGTTGACGTTGGTGATGGCGGACACGCCGGCGTCGGTGAGCATCCCCCGCGTCTGCTCGGCCAGTTCCTTGCGGTGGGTGAGCCAGACCGCCTTGCGTCCATTACGCAACCAGTCGGCCAGCAGCGCGCCGGCGATGACGGTCTTGCCGCCGCCGGTGGGCAGTTGCAGCATCACCCGCGCTTTGAGGTCGGCGGCCAGCGCCTCCTGCGTCCGTTTGAGCAGAGCCTGCTGGTAGGGGCGGAGCTGGAACATCGTTAATCGCTAATCCAGCGCCTTCAGCTCCGGCATCACCTCCGCCGCAAACAGTCGCATGCTGGACTCGGCCATGTCGTAGGGCATTGCGGCGTAGCTGAACGCGCCGACGTAGGTGTCGTGGCCGGTGCGCTCGCGGATCTGCAATATCTTTTCGTAGCACTGTTGCGGAGTGCCCCACACCTGTAGGTCCACGAAGAAGTCCACCACCTCGTCGTCGCCGTAGTCAATCATCTTCTCAGCCACCTTGCCGTAGTATTCGTAGCCCTTGATGTCCTTGTGGAGGTCGGCCTTGAACTGGTAGTGGTCCATGACGGTATGCCAGTAGCCGCCGATGTAGCGGCGGGCCATGTCGCGAGCGTAGTCGGCGTCCTCGTGGCAGAACGTCCAGCAGGCGACGACGGGAGCCGGCGGCCCGCCGGAATCATAGGTTCCCCGGTGGCTCTCGTCCCACGAGTTGCGGTAGTTGCTCAAGTCGCGCTCCACCTCGTCCCACGGCTTTTGCGGGATCACCAGCATCCCGACGCCCAGCTGGGCCATGATGCGGCTGCTCTCCGGCGAGATTGCGGCGGCGTAGGTACGATCCTTGAAGCTGCGGAACGGATTGGGCCGGATCTCCCGGCGCGGCTGCTTGATGTACTCGCCGTCGAACTCGCAGAATCCCGTTTCCAGGCCGGCCAGCAGGCACTCGGCGGACTCGATGAACCGGGTGCGCGACTCGTTCATATCCACGCGGAAGCCGTCGTACTCCACCTTGGCCAACCCGCGGCCCACACCCAGGATGAACCGCCCGTCGCTCAGGTTGTCCAGCATGGATACCTGCTCGGCAACGCGCATCGGGTCGTGCCACGGCAAAACACACACCATGCTGCCGAGTTTCATGGCCGTCGTCCGGCCGGCCATGTAGGTCAGGAATTGCAACACGTCGGGGCACATCGTGTAGTCAGTGAAGTGGTGCTCCACGCCCCAGATGGACTGGAACCCCAACGGCTCGGCCAGGTCGGCGAGGCGCAGTTCTTCACGGTACACCTGGTAGTCGCTGGTGAATTTGGCGGGGTTCTGGAAGATAGTGGCGGCGCCTACGTGCATGATGGCCTCGTTTTCCGGAAGTAATTTGACCTCGCAATTGCCACGATCGCGGCGCTACATCGCCGCCCGCACCTTCTCCGGCGCGCAGGCGTGCATCACCGCCTGGGTGGACGCGATCTCCGGGCGGGCGGCGATGACGCGCACCAGCGCCACGTCGAGGCCCTCGGCCAGCTTGGCGAAAGCGGCGGCGGCTCCGTCGGGCTTGCCGTAGTAGCCTACTGCCAGCAGCGCCTCGGAGGGATAGGCGTCGGCCACGGCGTCCATGTCGCCGCCCTCGCGCCGGATGGCGTCGGCGCCGGCCAGCTCTTCGGTGTAGCCCATGCGCTCGAAGTGGGCGCGGTAGCCGAACTGCCGCTCGCGGTCGGTGGGCACGGCGGCGCCCAGCGGGTAGCCCAGGCAGTTCTTGGCGAATGACCGGCGGGCAACGTTCTCGTCCTCATCCACGCAGATGCGGATGTACTCCACCACTTTGACCTCGGACGGATCGCGGCCCACGCGCTCCGCCCCCTCAGCGATGCGGTCGCGGCTCCACGCGATCTGCTCCGGCGTACACCAGTTGAGGCACACGCCGTCGGCGATTTCGCCGGCCAGCCGCAGCATCTCGGGGCCCAGCGTACCCAGATACACCGGCGTGTTGGGCGCGGGCCGGATGGCCATGCGGATGTTGTTGTAGTTGATGTACTCGCCCTGGTGGGACACCCGCTCGCCGTTGACCAGTCCCTTGATGGTGGTCAGGTAGTCGCGCATGAGGTTCAGGGCGGACACCCGGGGGAAGCCTAAATCGCGGCGGTTGGCCGGCCGGTACGCGCTGCCGGCTCCGATGCCCATGATGAACTTGCCGCCCGTCTGCTGGCTCAACGTCCCGCCGGACATGGCGAACCCGATGGGCGTGCGGTACATGACGGGCGAAACGCCGATGCCGGTCGTCAGGCCCCCGTCAACAACGTCGCAGCTGGCCTCCCAGCGCCGTGCGCATACCTGGAAGGAATCGGTGCCGATATTCTCGGGAGTCCAGATGCTCTCGTAACCCAGCTCCGCCGCCTCGCGGGCCAGGTTCGCTTGGTCGTCCCAGTTCATGCCCAGGGTGTGGTCCAGTCCGACGCCGATTTCCATAAGGTTCCTCCTGTCTGCCATTTAAGTTGTCATTCCAGCTGTGTCGTCATTTCGGCTGTTTTGAATCGTCATCCCGGCTTCTACATCGTCATTCCGGCGAAAGCCGGAATCAGGAAACTCATAAGGATTGGCAGGATTTTACCACGCAGCCCATGACGAAACCCCCGGTGCTATAATCACCGCCGCTTTGCCAGGGAGGATTTGAGCAGTTGGCCAGATTGGTCAAGAGTACGGGGCTGGGCGGGCGGGCGAGCGAGACTTTCGGCTCGTTCCGGACCCGCGATTTCTCGTTGGTCTGGGTATCGGCGAACATCGCCATGGCCGGCCGGCAGATGGAGGTTATCGCCGTACTGTGGCTGGTGCTGGAGCTGACCGGCGACCCCCTGTTGGTCGGACTGGCCGGTGGCTCCGCGTTGGGCCTGGCGTTCCTATCCGTGTTTGCCGGCGCGGTGGTGGACCGTCTCCCCCGGCGGCTGCTCATGGCGGCCGGGCAATTCATTGCGGCGGTGCTGGCGTTTGTCCTGATGGCGTTGCTGCTGACCGACGGCCTGAAGGTCTGGATGATCTTCGTCATCATCCTCGGCGGGGGAGCGTTCCGCACCATCGAGTTGCCGGTCACCAATGCGCTGCTGATTGATACCGTGCCCCGGGAGCGGCTCACCAACGCGGTGGCCATGTTGGGCCTGGGGCAGAACCTCACCCAGTTCGTGGGGCCCATCGTCGGCGGCTTTCTCTACACGCCGCTCACGCCGGCCGGCTTGTTCGGCTTCATCGGCGTCTTTTACGTAGTCGGCGGCGTGATGGCCCTCATGGTGCGGACGCGCAATCTCACCGTGGGCGGCACCACGCCGCGCCAGGTGATTATCGGCGTCGCCGCCGGACTGCGCCACGTTTGGCAGCGCAAGGAACTGTTCATGGCCCTGCTCATCGCCGCCATGTACAACGTCACCGGCTTCCCCTTCACCACTGCGCTGATGCCCATCTTCGCCCACGACACCCTCATGGGCGGCGTCGAGGCGTTGGGGCTGCTCAACGGAGCCATGGGCGCGGGCGCGGTGCTGGGCGCGCTGGTGGTGGCCGGCCTGGGCAACGTGCGACGGCAGGGCTGGTGGCTGGTCTGGGCGGTCAACGGCGGCTGGCACGGCTCCATGATCCTGTTCGCCGTCGCCGTGATGACCCTGCCGGTACTGCTGCCCTATGGCCTGGTCCTGGCCATCGCCATGGCCATCAAGGTGCTCACCGGCATCGGCCGCTCCGTGTCGCTGGTGCTGGTGATGACGCTGCTGATGGGCAACTCCGACCCGGAGTATCGCGGACGCATGGGCGGAATGCGCGTGCTGGCCATCCAGGCCCACTTCCCGGCCAGCGCCCTGAACGGCTGGATGGTAACGCAGATCGGCGCGCCGCTGACCGCCCTATCCCTGGGCATTGCCGGCTCCGTCGCCGTGTTCCTATGCCTGCTGTCGCGGCGGCTGCGGGAGGCATAACGTGGGGGCAGAATGCAACATCAAAAATTGGACATCAGATCGAAGAGCGATATAGACTCCCCACGAACATGTTCACACAACCAGCGTATAACCATGTGGGATTCAAACTGATTTAGCAATGCAGGTTGGAGAGCGTAAAATGGCGTGGGGAACTTTTTTGCAAGTTTTGACGATCGCAGTCTCGTTGCTGATCGCAGTCGGGGGATGGATATGGAATGACTTCTCGAAGAGAAACTCCGAGGAGCGCCAAAGAAAAGAAGAACGTTATACTGCCCTTCTGGCCAGTACGAAAGGCTTTTACCAAAATGCCGATCACAACGAAGCTTATGAACTCAAAAAGGAACATGCGCTGGGCGAGTTCATATTGGAGATAAGAAAAGACCTTTTCGGAAAACGATTTTTGTTCTGGGGTAGAACACGTTTGGTCTGGTCGGATTTCCGTATTCTTACCAGTACGTAGCCGTCCGTCTCTTCAGGAACGGACGTCCGGCGCGGCCGGTTCGGTTGCCGACATTCCCCGGCTCGACAGCCCGTGCCGCATCAACAGGCCGGCTACGCACAGCGACAGCGACGTGAAGCTGACCACGGCCAGGGACAGGCGCAGGTCTCCGGTTGCCTGCTGCAACGCGCCGCAGACCAACGGCCCGATGGTGATGCCCGCCGAGCTGGACATCTGAATGAACGACAGGCTGACCGCGATTTCCCGGGGATGGACGCCCGGCAAGTGGAACGGCGTTGAACAGAGGACGGGCCAAAATCCGAAGGCGATGCCATTGACGAAGGTCAATGGCAACAGCGCGGGCAACGAACCGGTAAGGGTCATGCCGGCGGACGACGAACCAATGACACTTCCACCTTGCCCCTACTCACCATCCATCAGTACCATTTAACTACCCAACCGCCCAACTCCATCCCTCCGCCCGAATCCAAATGGGCCGCAACCCCGAAATCCTGATTCTGACAATCACGAACCATCCCCAAACACCGCTCCCCCAAACCCTCTCAAATGCCCGCCAAAAGCCCCAATATCACTTCCAAAACCGGCTCAATTCTCCCCCATTCACCCCCACGTCCCACCCCCTGCCCCTACTCAAATAACCGGAAGTGAGCGGAAATGAGCGGGTTTCCGCAAAAACCCCCGCCATCCCAATGAAATCCCTGATCCTGCCCATCCTGTTCATCCATGCAAATAACTCCCTACCCCGGTTTAGACCGCCAGTCGAAAGCCCCTGGCGAGAACCGCGCCCATGATGACGACGCGGCCCGTCTATGCTAGAATCGGCAGACCGTGCGCAGGTAGCCGAACTACCGCGCGACCAGATTACGGAGGTGGCACCATGGCCGACACCGATTTCAAGGTATATTACGACTTTCGTTGACCCTTCGTGTACAACGCTGCCATGTGGTGGGCGAAAGTACGCGAGAACACTGACCACGAAATCAACGTGGAACTCAAGCCGTTCTCGCTGGTCCAGGTAAATCACGACAACAACAACGACGACGGGTTCAAGTATTGGGAACAGGACGACTCGGACAACACCCTGCTCGAGTTGCGCGCCGGCCTCGCCGCCGAACGCCAGGGCGAAGAAATCTTCGACCGGTTCTTCATCAACCTGCTGAAGGCCCGCCACGAAGACCGTATCGACCTCACCGACGCCGACGCCATCAACGCTGTGGCCGAGGCTTCGGGCGTTGACATGGGCCGGTTCGCGGAAGACCTGGCCGACCCCGACATCCTCCGGGAAATCGGCGAGAGCCACACCGAAGCCGTGGAAATTCACGGCGCGTTCGGGGTGCCGCTGTACGTCTTCCCCAACAACAACGCCGCCTTCGTCAAGATGTTCATACCCACCGACGAAGAAGCCGGGCCCATCTACGACAACCTGGTCGAGATGATGGCCGACCACCGGCACGTGGGCGAGGTCAAGCGCCCGTCCCCGCCGTGGCCGTATGAGGGTGTCCGCGGCTAAATCAGCGGAACCTCCAACAATGAGCGCCGCCGGCGGGAGCCGTCCCGCCGCAGAACTCGAACAAGCCCTGGGCCTGGACTTCCGGGACCGGGGCTTGTTGCGTCAGGCGCTCACGCACCGCTCCTACGTCAACGAGACCAGCGGCAACGACGCCGATTCCTACGAGCGGCTGGAGTTCCTGGGAGATGTCGTCGTTCGCCTCATCGTCAGCGAGGAGCTGTACCACCGCCTGCCCGGCTGCGACGAGGGCGGCCTAACGCGCCGCTGGACGGCGCTCCTGAGCCAGCGGGCTTTGGCAACCGTCGCCGAACGCCTGGGCGTCGCGCCATACCTGCTGCTGGGGCGAGGGTTCGAATCCACGGGCGGCCGCCACAGCGAGGCGGTGCTCGGCGACGTCATGGAATCCTTGATCGCCGCCATCTATCTGGACGCCGGCTATGAAGCAACCAGGCGATTCGTACTGTCAGCGATGTCCGCTGAGATCGAAACGGCTTGCCGAACCGACTGGAGGCCGGACAACCCCAAGGCCGAGCTGCAGGAGCTGCTCCAGGGACATGGCAAGCCCACGCCCGCTTATCAAGTCGTTGACTCATCCGGCCCGGCGCACCAGCCGCTTTTCACGGTTGAAGTCATGGTAGATGAGGAAACCCTGGGGTCGGGTTCGGGAGGCAGCAAAAGCGCCGCCGAAACCGAAGCGGCGCGGGCGGCTCTCTCCAAGCTCCGTGCCTGCACTGGCTGAGTAGGGCTATAATGAAACCGAAAGCGGTGTCACCGTCGCCGAGCCTTCGCCGTTCACGTCCTCTTCCGAACCCGCGCAAACTAATCGTTACACCCACTCGACAACCCTTCTTCCAAACGCCAACGGCGACCCATCCGATTATGTTTTCCATATTCAAACGCAACCGAGAAAAGGTGAACCGCGAACAGACCGACGCCGGCGTGAAGCGCAGCCGCGACAGCTGGTTCGGGCGCATCCGCAACCTGTTTGCTTCCCGTGAGCTCGACGATTCCGTATGGGACGAGATTGAGGAAATCCTGATCTCAGCCGACGTGAGCGTAGAGACCACCATGACCGTGCTGGATGACTTGCGCGACGACGTTCGCGCCGGACGCATCACCGACGGCGAAGGCGCGTTCTCCCGGCTGAAGAACCTTCTGGCCGCCGAGCTGGCCGCGGACGACGACCCCGACGTGTGGCTGGATGACGACGGGATAGCCGCTCCCTACGTGATACTCGTGTGCGGCGTGAACGGCGTCGGGAAAACCACCAGCATCGCCAAGCTGGCTCACCATTTCACCGGCGCGGGCAAGAAGGTAATGCTGGGCGCGGCCGACACCTTCCGCGCCGCCGCCGAAGAGCAACTGGAAATTTTGGGCGAACGGGTCGGCGTCGATGTTATCAGCCACCAGCACGGCGCCGATCCCGGAGCGGTGGCCTATGACTCGTGGCAGGCCGCGCGGGCCCGGGGCGCGGATATCCTGATCGTCGATACTGCCGGCCGACTGCACACGCGAAACAACCTGATGGACGAACTGCGCAAGGTTCGCCGGGTCATCAACAGGCTGGACGACGCGGCCCCGCACCAGGTGCTGCTGACGCTGGACGCCACCACCGGGCACAACGGGCTGACCCAGGCCCGGGCGTTCACCGAGGCCGTGGGATGCACCGGTATCTTCCTGGCCAAGCTGGACGGCACCGCGCGCGGCGGCATCGTGCTGTCCATACGCCGGGAGCTGGGCGTGCCGATCCTGTTCATCGGCACCGGCGAAGGGTTGGGCGACATCGCGCCCTTCGACCCGGACGAGTTCGTGGACGCGATGCTCACCCCGGCGGCCTGACCCGTCGCGCTATCGATAAGCCGTGCCGGACATCATCGCCTGGCTGATCGCCCTCTGGGCGCTGTCCCTGGTCGGTTTTCCGGTGGCCTGCGCCGCCACCGGGTTGGGCCGGCTGGCGGACCGGGGATGGACGGTTGCCCGACCATTGGCCCTGCTGATACTGGCGTGGCTGACTTGGATCGGCGGCACACTGGGTGTTATCCCCAACTCACAAGGCGGTATTGCCGCAACTTTGATCTGTTTGGCGGTTCCGGCGGCGTGGCTGGGTTGGGTGAAGCGGGTGGAGATCAGGGACTTTATCCGCCGGCGCTGGATCGTGGTGGCAACTACCGAGCTGTTGTTCATCGCCACGTTCGCGTTCTGGGCGCTGGTGGTCAGCGAGGTTCCGGCCATCAACCACACCGAAAAGCCCATGGATTTCGGCATCCTGAACGCCGTAATCAATTCGGCGCAATTTCCGCCGGAAGACCAGTGGCTTTCCGGCCACGACATAGCGTACTACTACGGCGGCCACTACGTCGCGGCCATGATGACCACCCTGACCCGGACACCGTCGGACGTTGGGTACAACCTGGCGATGGTCACCATTCCGGCGATCTTCAGCGTGGGACTGCTGGGGTTGATCTACAACCTGCTGCGGCACGCCGGAGCGTCCGCTTCCCGGTCGTTGGCGGTGGGAGCCGTGGCGGCGTTGTTTATTGGGCTGCTGGGGAACCTGTCCGGCGCGCTGGAGTTCGCCTACTTGCGCGGCCTGGGTTGGGATGGCCTCTGGGAGTGGATCGCCGTAAAGGGGTTGGAACCGCCGGCGGGTGGGGGCGGCTGGTTCCCCGACGGCTTCTGGTGGTGGTGGCGCGGCACCAGGATCATCGACACGCTGGGAGCGGGGGGCGCGTCGCTGGACTACACGATCACGGAGTTTCCGTTTTTCAGCTTCCTGCTGGGAGACCTGCACGCGCACGTGTCCGCCCTGCCGTACCTGACACTGGCCCTGGCCCTGGCGTTGGCGCTGCTGGTCACCCCGGACCCGCCGGGCTGGCAGTGGCTGAGGAAACGCCCCGGAGAGGCCGGAGCGCTGGCCTTGACGTTGGGCGCACTGGCGTTCATCAACGCCTGGGACTTCCCGGTGTACCTTTGCATCGTTGGGATGGCCGCGATAGCCCGTTGGATGGCCTGGCACGGCTCGCCGCCGGCGTTATCGCTGCACGGCACGCGGCCATCGGAAGCCGGCCGCGCCGGTTCCGGGGGAGGCACAGCGGCCCTGGCCGGATCCATCGGCTACGGGGCGCTGCTGATTACCGCGCTGGCGGCTACGGGAATCCTCCTCTACCTGCCCTTCTATACGTCCTTTGACAGCCAGACGTCGGGCATACTGCCCGTCTCGGGGCCGGCGACGCGTCCGCTGCTTTTCATTATCGTGATGGGAGCGCCGGCAATCCTGGCTGGCGGCTTTGTGGCGCGGGCCGCGCTGGATGCCGGCTGGCCTACAGGAGAGAGGCGCGCCAACGCGTTGCTGGCCGGGTCGTTCGGCGTCGGCGTGTTCATGCTGTGGCTGATTGCGCTGGCGGTGCGGGTCTCGATTTCGCCCGATGGCCAGGAACTGGCCGACAATCTGGTCCTTGGACGCTTGATGCTGGCAGCCCCACTGCTGTTCATGGGATGCCTGGCCTCCTACTGCGCGTTGACGCTGGCGCCATGGCGGCGGCGGGCGCAATGGGTGGTGTTCGCGCTGGCCCTGGCGGCGGCGGGATTCTTCCTGCTGGGCGGCGCCGAGCTGTTCCACATCGCGGACCAGTTCGGGAACCGGATGAACACGGTCTTCAAGTTCTACTACCAAGCGTGGCTGCTGCTTGGCATCGCGGGCGCCATCGGCATGTATTACATACTGGCGGCGCCGCTGCGCCACTCCTGGGTGGACGAATGGGCGCTGGTGCTGGCCGGGTTGAGAATCCTGTGGGTGGGGGTAGTGGCGGTTCTGATCGTCGTGTCCGCCTATTATCCGGTGGGGGCCGTCCTGGAGCGAACCGGCTGGATGTCGCCGGGCGAGACCCGGGAGGACAACACCCTGGCAGGGTTGGATTACCTGCGCAAAATATCCCCGGGCGAATATGCGGCGATAGTCTGGTTGTGGGATTCGGCGGAGCCGGGGCGGATCGTGGAGGCCGTGGGAGACGACTACGACGCTCACGGCGGCATCTCGGCGGCCACCGGACGGCCAACGCCGCTGTCCTGGGAGGGCCATGAACGGCAATGGCGGGGCGACGACATCAACCCGGAACTGGCGCGTCGCCGGACCGACGTGGAAACCATCTACACGTCCGATCAGAGCGCAATATCGCTGGGGTTGCTGCGACACTACGGCATCCGGTGGCTGGTGGCAGGACCGCGGGAAAGGTCGGCATACGGCAACGACGTGAGCGAACGGATGGTAAAGTGGGCCGGCGAAGGCTGGCTTGCGCCGGCGTTTGAGTCGGGTGAGGTCGTGATTTACGAGGTGAACCCACCGAATCGTTAGCCGGCACAAGCATCCTTCGACAAGCTCAGGATGAGCGGGAACGACCGACAAGCTCAGGAGCGGGAACGACTTGGAATCGGATACGCTTATAGACACTGGATTCCCGCGAAAGCGGGAATGACAGGGTTCGCGGGAACGACAGGAAATTTCAACAGGCTCTCGTTACTGTCAAGGAGGACAGCATGGAATTCAGCGACGTGAAGCAGTTTTTTGCCAGCAACCACCGGGGCGTCATCAACACGTTCCGCAGGGATGGGTCGGCGCAGACCAGCATCGTGGTGTGCGGCGTGTCGCCCTTTGAGGGTGATGACGGACCCATCTTCGTTACGGTGCGAGGCACGTCCTACAAGGTGCGCAACCTGCGGCGGAACAACCGCTGCAACGTGATGGCGGTGGCGGAAGACTGGCGGCAGTTCGCCGTGGTGGAGGGCACGGTGACACTGAACGACTACCAGAACACCGACCCCGAAGAGATGCGCCAGATGCTGCGGACGGCGTTCATGGCCTGCGGCGACCACGAGCATCCCGACTGGGAGGAATACGACCGGGCCATGGTGCAGCAGGACGCGGTGATCGTAAGGCTGACGCCGGAGCGGGTGTACGGCCTGATTCGCTAAATCAGTGTTGGGGATGCCGTTTCCGGTCCACGGCCAGCGGCATCCTCAATGAAGATAGAATCCGGGCTCGACAAAAGCGCTAACAGGTGTTCCTCGTCCAGCACCGGCACGCCCAGGCGCTCGGCGGTGGCCAGTTTGCTGCCGGCCGACGCGCCCGCCACCAACCAGTTGGTTTTGCGGCTGACCGACGAGGTGGTGGTTGCGCCCAGGGCCTTGACCTTGCCCTCGGCTTCGCGGCGGGTCATGGACGAAAGAGTGCCGGTGATCACGAAGGTCTGACCCTTCCAGGGCTGGGCGGTTTCGTCCACCGGCGCGAGTTCCTGCCAGAGTTGCACCCCGGCGTCGCGCAGGCCGGCGATGGTCTGCCGGTTGCGCTGGGCAGCGAAGTAGCTGACGATGCTTTCGGCGATGCGGGGGCCGATGCCGTCGATCTCGGTGAGGTCGTCAACGCTGGCGGCGGCGATGTCGTCAATGCTGGCGTAGCGGCCGGCGAGCAGTTCGGCCACCTCCGCGCCGACGTGCAGGATGCCGAGGGCGAAGAGGATGCGGGCCAAGGGGCGCTGCTTGCTGGACTCGATGTTGGTAAGGATGCGGGTGGCGAGCTTGTCGCCCATGCGGTCCAGTTCAACCAGTTGCTCAGCGGTGAGGCTATAGACGTGGGACACGTCGGACACCAGGCCGCGGTCAATGAGGATGCGGCACCAGCGCTCGCCCAAGCCGTCCATGTCCATCGCGCCCCGGCTGACGAAGTGCTTGAGGGACTCGAAGAACTGGGCCGGGCAGGCGGAGTTGGGGCAGCGGTGCATGGCGTCGCCAAGTTCTTTGACCACGGCGGTCTCGCACTCCGGGCAACGCTCGGGCATTCGGAACTCCGGGCCGCGCTCCTCGCCGGGGACCGGCACGTGGCCGATGACGTGGGGAATGACGTCGCCGGCGCGCTCGATCTCGACCAGGTCGCCGATGCGGACGTCCTTGCGGTGGATGTCCTCCTCGTTGTGCAATGAGGCGTGCTGCACGGTGGCGCCGCTGACGACGACGGGGTCCAGGATGGCCTGGGGGTTGAGGCTGCCGGTGCGTCCTACGTTGATGACGATGTCCAGCAGGCGGGTGTTGGCGCGTTCGGCGGGGAATTTGTAGGCGATGGCCCAGCGGGGTTCGCGGCCGGCGAAGCCCAGGGCGTTCTGCTGGGTGATGCCGTTCACTTTCACCACCAGTCCGTCGGCCTCGTAGTTCCAGTCGTGACGCAGGGCCAGCATCTCGTCGTAGTAGGCGCAAATCTCATCCACAGAGTCAAAGACGCGGTTGCGGTCGTTGACGCGAAAGCCCCAGGACTCCAGCGACGCGAGAGCGTCCCAATGATTGCCCGGCAGAGGAGTGTCGCCGGCGTCGTTCAGGCTGTAGGTCCAGATCTCCATGTTGCGGTCGCGGACCACTTCCGGGTCGAGCTGGCGGATGGTGCCGGCGCCGGTGTTGCGGGGGTTGGCGTAGAGGGGTTCGCCGTTGCGTTCCCGTTCCTCGTTCATGCGCCGGAAACTGTCCAAGGGGAGATAGACCTCGCCGCGAGCCTCCACAACCGGCGGGTAGTCGCCGGTCAGGGTGCGGGGGATGCTCCGCACCTGGCGCAGGTTGTGGGTGACGTCCTCTCCGGTCTGGCCGTTGCCGCGGGTCGCGCCGAGCACGAACTCGCCGTTGCGGTACACCAGGCGAACGGCGAGGCCATCGATTTTCAGCTCGGCGACCATGCGAAACGGCTGGCCGTCCAGCAGGTCGGTAACGCGGCGATGCCACGCCTCCAGGTCCTCGCGACTGAAAGCATTGGCCAGGCTGAGCATGGGTATGGGATGTTCGACCTGGGGGAACCGGTCGGACGCGCTGCCGCCGACCATCTGGGTGGGCGAGTTGGCGGTGCGACATTCGGGGTAGGCGGCTTCAAGGTCGCGCAATTCCCGCATCAAAGCGTCGTACTGGCCGTCGCTGATGACGGGAGCGTCGTCGTTGTAGTAGCGTTCGTTGTGGAACCACAACTCGTCGCGCAACCGGCGGGCGCGCTCGACCGGCGACGGGTTGTGCGGTGTCTCCGGTGATGGGATAGTCATCTGTGCACCATCGGAAGGCTTGGGATGGTCATAGTATAGCCCAGGCGGGTTAGTTGATGGCATGGCTAGTGCGCGGGGGCGAGCCTGCGCTTGAGGGCGTCGATGCGGCGGCGGATTTCGGAGATGGTCATGGGAGTACCTCCTACAGGGAGTTATTGGCATGGATGAACAGGATGGACGGGATTATGGGTTTTTCAGGATTATCCGCTCAATTCCGCTCATTTCGGTTCGTTTGAGTAGGGCGGTGAGCGGGTGATGGGGGCGTAATGGGCGGGTTTTGGGGGTGATATTGGTGTTTTTGGCGGGTGTTTGGGAGGATTTGGGGTTGATGGTTCGACAGGCTCACCATGAGCGGGCTGTGGGCTGCATGAGCGGGCACCAGGGAATCGTGATGGAGTTGGGCGGTTGGATGGCTTAGTTAAATGGTACGGATGGATGGAGGGTTAGAGCAAGGGGGAAGTGTCACCAGCCGGAGGCGGCGGGATTTACGGGGATGACCGAAAGGCGCTTTGGATTCATGGTTGCTAGCGCCACACTCACTGGGTAAGATGGCGGCAGTTTGACGCGGGTCCATTGGGGCAGGTGAGGCATGGCTATCTATCGACTTTACACGGGAGACGACGGGCAGTCGCACATTGAGGAGACGAGCCTGGCAGAACACCCGGAGCTGGGCGAGGCGCAGGCGGCGCAGTCGATCATGTTCCGGGAATGGCCGCCGGGCCATTTTATCGACTGGCATCCGGCGCCCCGGCGGCAGTACATCATCTCGCTGCGGGGCGAGATTGAGATCGGGCTGGGCGACGGGACAACGTTCCGCTACGGCCCCGGCGATGCCCGGCTGGTTGAGGACACGACGGGGCAGGGACATACCACGCGGGTGGTGGGTAACGCGCCGAGCCTGACGGCGGTGATTCCGCTGGCGAATTGAATCGCAATACAGCGTTCCGTTTTTGCATGGATGCACAGGATAGACAGGATGACCCGATTGGGATTTCCTGGATTCCGGCTCAAGGCCGGAATGACGGATCTAATTTGGGCCGGAATGACGGATTTGAATTTGAGAAGTACAGAAACAGAAACACACAGGAGGCAATTCGATGGGACAGATAGTACGGGTTTATACCGGGAGCGACGGGGAGAGCCACTTTGAGCACCTGACGCCGGACCAGTTCGCCGACATCGCCAACAACGTCGGCCCGGGCGACATCACGGTTGGCCGCCGGGAATCGCCGAGCTTTTCGGACTACCACAACGCGCCGCGCCGGCAGTACGTGGTGAACATGAGCGGCATCGCCGAGTTTGAGGTTGCCGACGGCACCGTCGTCCGAATGTTCCCCGGCGACGTGCTGGTGGCCGAGGACCTGACCGGGCACGGGCACATCGCGCGGAGCATCGGCGACGAGTTCCGGGTGTCGCTGGCCGTGCCGTTGGCTGACGGCTAGGCATTCGTTTGACTCGTAGGGGCGAATAATTATTCGCCCCTACCTGTTGCGACACCTGGATTCCCGCTTGCGCGGGAATGACGGGAGTGAAATCAAGGACGGTACGAATGATAGTACGGATTCACACCGGGGATGACGGCGAGTCCCATTTCCATGAATTGACGGCGGACGAATTTGCCGACATCGCCAATAACGTGGGCGAGGGAGACATCACGGTGGGGCAACGGCCGGCCGGCTGGTGGCAGGACTACCACACTGCGCCGCGGCACCAGTACGTGGTGTTCATGTCGGGCGGCGCGGAGATCGAGGTTGCCAGCGGCGACAAGCGGCAGTTCGGCCCAGGGGACGTGCTGGTGGCCGAGGACCTGACCGGGCACGGGCACATCATCCGGAACGTGGGGGAGGAGCCGCGGGTTTCGCTGGCGGTGCCTCTGAGATAGTGGGAGGCGTTGCGCCGGCCAGCAGGCGTTGCAGGTGGATCAGGCCCTGCTGTCGGCGGGCGTTGTTGGCAACGCGGCCCCAGGCGGGCTCCTGCAAGGCCGCGGCGAGTTCGCGGGTGATTTCGTTGTCGGACAGGGGGCCGTAACGCCGGTACAACTCCAGCATTCGCTCTGCGCCGGAATAGTCGCCGGCCAGCGTCCGGTGGGCGTGGAGGAACGGGAGCACGGCGTTGACGGCGATGTCCTGCGCGCGCGCCGTACCGATGGAAAGGGGCTCGCTGGAAAGGGGCTCGCTGGAAAGAGGCTTACTGGGAGCGGGCTTGCTGCCGCCGGCAGGCACGGTCAGCATCCTGGTCAGGGCTTTCGTATCGCCGGCGGAGGCCTCTGCCGACAGTCCGGCGGCCAAACCGGATTGGCAAAATCGGGCGATCAGGGCAGCAGCTCCCGGGATGCGCCGGCGTGGATGGTTGGGCGGCCGTACCCGGAACAAACGCCATGCTGTTGAATCCAGCGGCGGGCCGAGTCCGGCGGGCACGGGGCCGCGTTCAAAGCCGGCCAGCCGGAGCAGCCATAGGGTCAACGCGGTTTCGCGTTGGCTTTCGGGCAGTTGGCGGGCAGCGGCGGACAAAACGGCGCAAGGCGCGGCGGTGGCCAGCATGAGAAAAGGATGCCGGTTGTGCCGGTAGCCCAGAGCGTCGCAGATCGATTCCCACAGGGTCTGCTCGGGCGGCTGCGCGGACATGAGCATACCGAGCCTTGAACTGTGGGACAGAAAGCGCGCATCGCCGGCTCGGTTGAGCAGCGCGGCCATCTGCTCGGCCCGTTCCGGCCGGCGATAACCGTGTTGAGCCAGGGATTGCCAGAGTTGGCTGCGGACAGCATCGCCGTGGTCATCGCCCGCCGGCGGGTCGGTGAGGAGGTCCGTGAGGTTGACCAACGGAGGAGACCCGCCGCCGTCGGTTCGGGACGGCTGCGGGTGGGATTCCAGGGCGACGTGGAGCACGACGCCGTTGTAGTTGGGGTCGCGGTGGTGTCCGTGGGACTGCCAATCCTGTTGACGGAGGTGTACTTCGACGTCGCCCTGCACCAGCCCCTGGCCTTCGACCATCAACAGGGCGTTGCGGAAATCGGGGCCGGCGGTTACGCCGGGACGGCCAGGATACAGGACCCGGACCCGGGCGCCGGTTTCAGTGTGAAAAGCGCGATGGCGGGCAGCGCGGCGTTGCCACAAGTGGGCCAGCTGCTTTTCGGTGATGGGTGGAATGGGATGCGGGTCGGTCGGCCTTGCCGAATGGCGGTTCGACAAGCTCACCATGAGCGGGGGTTTGGGGCGGGACGGATTCATCGGGGCTCACCTGCATACAGGTGTAGCATCCCTAGCGTTGTACTGTCCACGGGCCGGTGTCACCGGCGGCGCCGGGCTGGCGATGGGTCGCCCGATACTCGCCGCGCCACCAGAGCAGCACGCCGCAAAGGGCAGGGAAGGCAATGGACAGGGCGGCCAGGACAATCGCGATGCCCTTCTGATCCATGCTGGTCACGGCGAACACCAGCAGACCGAGGTTCCAGGCGGCAAGGAGCAGGAACAGCAGAGCGGCCCAGCGGGCCCGCCACATGCCGCCCAGGCCGGCCACAATGCCGGCGATGGCGGCGGCCAGCACGATGCTGACCATCTCGGTGCTGGCGTTCTGGGGGAAGCGCAGGAACAGTTCGGTCCAGGCAAGGCATTCCGTGTGGAAAACGTACTCGCCGACCTGAGCCGCGCCGCAACGCATACCGACGACCTGGGACCAGACGGTCTGGCACAACCCGCCGGCCAATCCCAGCAGCAACGCCAGCAGTCGGACCATCAATTGTGTGCTGGTGTAAGCGCCCATCGTTGCCTCGCGGTTGCGGATATTGGGTGTATTGTACCTTGCCGACCGACCGTCGGTGGTAGAATGACGCGAATTGAAGCACCGTGGAGGGATTATGACGGCCAGCAAAATTACCATCGGGAACGTGGAGATTGCGTCCCTTTCCGACGGGCTACTGGAATTCGACATCTGCAACTTTTTTCCGAACATTCCCGCTGAAGAATGGGAACCATTCCATGACCACCTGACCCCGGAGCGCAAGGTGAGCTTCAACCTGGCGTGCTTCCTGGTGCGCTCGGAGGGCAAAACCATCGCGGTTGACACCGGCCTGGGCGCCAAGGACACGCCGGAAACCCCCTGGGGCGAGTTGCTGGACGACATGGCGCGCAACGGCCTTTCGCCCAACGACATCGACGCCGTGGTGATGACCCACCTGCACCGCGACCACGTGGGCTGGAACACGGTGCGCGACGACGGGGGAACGCTCAAGCCCACCTTCCCCAACGCGCGGTACTACTTCAGCCGTGTGGACTACGACGCGAGCCACGATCCTGCGTTGCAGCCCGACCGGTTCCCCAACGCGCCCGATTGCGTGTGGCCCATTGCCGAAATGGGGCTGGTGGAATGGATGGAAGGGGAGTTTAGCATCACGAGCGAGCTGACCACCCTGCCGACCCCGGGGCATACGCCGGGCCACATGAGCATCATGATCAACTCAGGCGGCGAGCGTGGGCTGATCCTGGGCGACGTGCTGCACAACACCGCGCAGATCCAGCAGACGGATTGGGCATCCCGCGCCGACATCACCCCAGAGCAGGCCATTGAAACCCGGCAGAATCTCCTGGATCGGCTGGAAAGCGAGGGGATCCCGGTGGCGGCGGTGCATCTGCCGGCGCCCGGGTTCGGCAAGATCGTGCGGCTGCAGGGCAAGCGGTATTGGCAGGCCATCTGATCACGATTTGACCTCGTTCCGACACGTAGGGGCGGGTTTCAAACCCGCCCCTACAATTGCTCACACGGTCATAATAGATGGGGGGGCGTGGATTCCGGCTTTCGCCGGAATGACGAAATGAAATCGCAGCGATTCTTCTACGGTTGGGTAATCGTGGCCACCATGTTCGCCGTCAACTTTTCCACGATGGCGACGGGGACGCTCAACTATGGCCTGTTCGTGCTGCCGATGCAGAGCGAACTGGGCCTGTCAAGGGCCACCTTCGGGTGGATGCAGACGACGCGGCGACTTTCGGCGGGCGCGCTGAGCTTCGCGGTGGGCTGGCTGATCGACCGCTATGGGCCCCGGGTGTATATCCCGGTGGCGGCCCTGATGATCGGCGGCTGCCTGATACTGGTGGGAATGAGCAGCCATGCGTGGCAGTTCGTCCTGCTGTTCGCGCTGGTGGGTGTTTCGGGACTGGCCGCGCCCAACGGGCTCGTCACGTCAGTGCCGGTAGCCAAGTGGTTCGTGCGGAAACGCGGCCGCGCGCTGGCGCTGTCAACCGCCGGACTGGGCATCAGCGGCATCGTATTCCTGCCCGTCACCCAATGGCTGATCGACGGCTACGGCTGGCGCGCTTCGTGGCAGATACTGGCGCTGTTGTTCATGGTCATATCCATTCCGGCGTCGGCCCTGTTCTTGCGTCGCCAGCCCGAGGACATGGGCCTGCGCGTGGACGGCGACCCTCCGGACGCGCCGGCCGACGCCGCGCCCCCTTCGGAACCGCGGCGGTCAACCGGAGACGAGCCGGTCTGGACGGTTCGCCAGGCCTTTCGCACGGCGACGATGTGGAAGCTGGTGGCCGTGTTCTCGTTGGCCGGCGTGGCCCAGGGCGGAGCCAGCTTTCACCGCATCCCGTACTTCGTGGAGAAAGCCTACGACCCGCTGCTGGTGTCGTGGTCCTTCGCGGCTGACGCCGGCGGAGCGGCGGCGTTGGCGCTGGTGTCCGGCTGGCTGGCCGACCGCATCCCGATCCGGTTCCTGGCGGCGGTTTCGTTCTCGGGATTCATAGTTGCCATCCTGCTGATGATCTACGTGGCGTCGGCGGAGATGATGTTCCTGTCCACCATCGTTTTTGGCTGCTCCGTGGGCGTCGGGATGATTGTGCATACGTACATCTTCGCCGCATACTACGGGCGGGCCTTCCTAGGGACGATACGGGGCATCGTGATGCCCATCAACCTGCTGAGCGCGGGGCTGGGCGCGCCGCTGGTGGGCTACCTGCACGATTACGCAGGGTCGTACCTGCCGGCGTGGTGGACGCTGCTGTTCATCTACGGCGCTTGCTCCGCGCTGATGCTGACGGCGCTGCCGCCGGGTCGGGCCGACGCTACCGGGTAATGCTACAATCAAACCGTGCAGTGAACAGACCCAAGAGGGGGGCGATATGATAGCTCAACCCGATGCCGACCATCCTTACCCTCCTAACCCGATAGCCGATGCGGCCTGGGAAATCTATGAAACCGAGCTCCGACAGAAGCTGGAGCCCGAACATTACGGCGAATTGGTCTTCATCGACACCAAGTCCCACGACTACGAAATTGAGGACGAGCATGGCGGAGCCTGGGTGCACCTGACCGACCGGCATCCCGACGCCATTTGCTATGCCTATCGCATCGGCTACCCGATCTGGTGGACGCGAGAGGTGCTTCCCGGCGATGAATTGCTGGCGGATGCCGAGGCAAATCCGCTTCCCAAACCGTCGCCGGAAGAAATGGCCCAACGTAAACAGCGGGCTGATCAGGCCCGAGCCTTATTCAAAAAAATCTGCTCCCAATTATCTGCCGGCGAAAGAGGCAAGGTCATAGCCCTGGACCTGGAAACGGGCGACTATGAAATCGACAATGACGGCATGAGAGCCGCAGTTCATCTCCGAGACCGACATCCGGGTGCTTACGTGTACTCGTTCATGATCGGACGCGAACGAAGGTGGACCGGATTGAAGAGGCGGTCAGAATGACTCAAGGGCAGGTTAATGGAGCTTATCTTGCAGACATCCCAATCGACATTTTTGATTCACGCCGACGGTTACATCGGATCAGGGCAGTCATTGACTCTGGATTTGACGGTGAGTTGGTACTGCCCGGAAGCATCATAAGGGGTTTGGGATTACTCCGTATTGGCGAAGATGAGTTGTACCTACCCAATGGACAGCCGTTTTTGTTCAATGCCTACTCTGGAACCATATTCTGGTTCAACCGTGAGCGTGACATCACAGTGTTGGAGTCGGAAACCTATTCACTGGTCGGAAAGTTTTTGCTCGCCGAGAGCCATATCGAAATCGACTTGACTCCCGGCGGAACCGTGACCGTTACGGAATTGCCGGCGACGTTTTGAAAACATCGTCAGTTGCGAGAGGGCGAACTACCGCCCCTGCCCTCGGTCCAGGTAGTCCTGGGCGGAGCCGAGTCCCTCCAGCGCCAGCCCGTAGCCCAGCAGGTCGTGCAGTTCTCCCCGCAGCTTCTGGGTGAGCAGTACGCGGGAATAGCGCAGTATCAGGCGCGGCTGGCGGGCCAGATCACGGGCCAGTTCCCAGGCGCGCGGCAGCAGTTTGTCCGACGGCAGCACCTCTGCGACCAGTCCCAGCTCCTGCGCTTTGGCGGCATCCAACGACTGCCCGGTGAGGAGGAAGTAGCGGCCCCGGTTGATGCCCAGCAGCAGCGGGTAGATGATGTGCATACCGTCGCCCGGAGTGAGGCCGCTCATGAAGTGGCCGGAGTCCTGGAATGTGGTGTGCGGCGCGGCCAGCACGATGTCGCTCATCAACGGCAGCTCTGAGTGCCGTAACGCCGGGCCGTTGATGGCGGCGATGATTGGCACCTCGATGTTGAGCAGGTTGCCCAGGAGATGCTTGCCCTCCCAGTAGGTAGCGTCCCACTGTTCAGGGGTGCGGCGCGGCACGGTGTCGCTGCTGCCGGCCGGTCCGGTGAACCCATCGCCGGCGCCGGTCATGATGATGACCTTGTTCTCCACGTCGGTACCGATGGTATGAAAAACCTCCGGTAGTTCGGAGTGCGGGCCGGCGCCCCATTGCAGGGTATCGCCGTCGCTGTGCAGGGTCATCTGCAAGATGCCGTCTTCGCGCTCGAACCGCGCGTACTGGAATCGGTCCTTATAGTCTTCAAGCCGGGCCATTGCTTTGCTCCTTTCCGTCAATGTGGTTGGCGTCAAGTATAATCAAAATGTCCGGCGGGAATGTCCAAAGGCACAACTATCGTAAGCGGAGGAATCATGACCACGACCGAGCAGGGCCGGAGTAAGGATTCGCTACGGGCCGAAGCATTTTACAATGAGGAGCTGCGCGACAGCCTGGAGCCTGCCGAAAACGGCAAGTTCATCGTAATCGACGCCAGGTCAAGCGACTACGAGGTGCATGCCGACTTAATCTTCGCATACGTTCACCTACGTGATAGGCGCCCTGACGGGGAACTGTACACCTTTCGCGTTGGCGACAGCGAACGAGAGCGGTCAGTGCTTCACGGCAAGCGGATGACGCATAAGTGATGATTATCGGGCGCGTCAACGAAAATTATGAGGCCGTGATCCCAATCGCGCTTCCCGATTTGCCAACTCGCGAGTTGCACCATTTTTCGGCTGTGATCGACACCGGGTTCCAAGGTTATTTGATGCTGCCACGCGCAGTTGTTCAGCAGTTGGGGTTGATGGTAATCGATACCAGGGACTTGGTGATTGGGAATGAAGAAACGTATCGGTTTGATTTGTGCGCCGCGGTTATTCTCTGGGAAGATGAACCCATCCCTATCCCCATACTGGTCTCCGAAACCCAAACCCTCGTCGGCGCCCGCCTGCTGGCCGGCTACTATCTCACCGCCGCCATGATTCCCGGCGGCCGGGTAACTCTCACCCAACTTCCCTGACCCCAATCTCACCTTCCGGACGACGCGCATGACCAGTTCCAACATCAACATTGGGCCACAATACCTGGAGGGCGCTGCGGCGTCGGACGTCGCGCCGCTGGACGCGCGGCCCCGGACGATGTTTCGCGCGCCGTTCTGCGCCAACCTTGACGAACTGGACGCCGACGTGGCCTTCATCGGGATGCCCTTTGACCAGGGCACTTTCGGGAGGCCGGGAGCGCGCTACGGCCCGGACGCCCTGCGGGACGCGCCGCGAGCGTATTCCTACCTGGACCCCTTCGGGCAGGGCAAGGACGCGGAGGGGTTTTTCGACGCCGACGCCGGCGACGAGCTGCTGCGCGGCGTCACCATGGCCGACTGCGGCAACGTGACGGTGGCACCGTCGGACGTGCTGCACAACTTCGAGCGGCTGGCCGGCGTGGTGCGGAGGGTCGCGGAACGGGGCGCGATGCCGGTGATATTGGGAGGCGACCACGCCGTCACGTTTCCGGCGGTGGCGGGGCTGGCGCAGTTCGCGCCGCTGGACATCGTGCACTTCGACGCGCACCTGGACTACACACACCACTACCACGGAGCCATGCTGACCCACGGCAGCCCCATCCGGCGGTGCTACGAGCTGGAGCACGTGGGCAACATCACGTCCGTGGGCATCCGCTCGGTGCGACGGGAGCCTTACGAGGAGGCCGTGAGTCACGGCAACGGCATCATCACGCTGCGGCAGTTCCGCGAGTTGGGGCCGGAGGCGGTGGCGGAGAGTATCCCCGTCGGCTCCAACCTGTACGTCACCTTCGACGTGGACGCGCTGGACCCGATCCAGGCGCCGGGAACCGGCACGCCGGAGGTTGGCGGGCTGTTCTACGACGAAGCCCGCCGCTGCCTGGAGACGCTGGTGCGCCGTTCCAACCTGGTCGCGTTTGACGTGGTGGAAGTCGCGCCGCCGTATGACGTTTCGCAGTTGACGGTACAGGTGGCGGCGCGACTGATCATGGACATCCTCGCGGCGCGGTTCCCTAGTCGCCGCGCAGGATGAACTCGGAGACGCGCTCGCCGATCATCATGGTGGTGACGTTGGTGTTGGCACGGATGCAGTCGGGCATGATGGATGCGTCCACCACGCGGATGTTCTCCAACCCATGCACCTTGCCATACTGGCTGACCACCGCCATGGGGTCGGAGGATGGGCCCATCTTGCAGGTGCAGGATATGTGTTGCGCGGTGGAGACGTTGCTGCGCAGCCAGTGGTCCAGCGTGTCGTCAGATTCCAGGTCTGAGTCCAGCGGCTCGATGCGCTCCTGGATGATGTTGCCGAAATCGCCGTGTTCGCCAAGCTGGACGGCGATGCGGACGCCGTCGCGGAGACGCTTGCGGTCGAACTCCTCCTGGAGGTAGTTGTAGTCCAGGTAGGGCTGCTGGTGCGGGTCGGTGGAGTTGAGGCGCAGCTCGCCGGCGCCGACGGCCAGGTAGATGGATACCGAGGCGCGGATGCCCATGGGTTCCATGCGCCCGCCGCCCCGTATCACTTGCTCGGTGGCGAAAGATGAGAAAATCATGATCATGTCGTTGCGTAGGTGGGAACCCTCGGCGGTGTATTTCAGGCAGGTCTGGATGCGGGGCGCGAACCCGTCGAGGTCAAACCCCGGCACGGTGCGCCAGGTTACGGGCACGATTGGATGGTCGCGGAGGTTCTGGCCGACGCCGGGAAGGTCGTGAACCACGGGCAGGCCCATGCTGCGCAGGTGGTCGGCGGGGCCGACGCCGGAGAGCAACAGCAGTTGGGGAGAGGCGATTGCGCCGCCGCTGAGGATAATCTGGTCGGCCTCGACGGTGAACACCTCGCCGCCGCTTTCGACCACCACGCCGGTGGCCCGGTTGCCGTCAAAAATCACGCGATGCACTGTGCAGTTGGGGCGCAGGGTGAAGTTGAGGCGATGGCGGGCCAGGTCCAGGTAGCCCAGGGCGGTGCTCCACCGGATGCCGTTGGGGTTGTTGAACGGCGTGGGACCGATGCCCGTGGAATCGGGGCTGTTGTGGTCGTCGGTGTGGGGGAACCCGTAGGCGCGGGCGGCGTTGTAGAAGGCGGACTGGGCCGGCAGCCATTCGTCGCGCTTGAAACGGCGGGCGATGATGGGGCCGTCGTTGCCATGAAAGTCGTCGGAGAAGTCGGTGTCGGTCTCCAGGCGGCGGAAACAGTGCAGCACGTTCTGGAAACTCCACTGGTCGTTGCCCATGGCGGCCCAGGTGTCGTAGTCCTCGGGCACGCCGCGCAGGAACATCTGGCCGTTGATGGCGCTGGAACCGCCGGTGACCTTGCCGCGCGGCACCATGATCTCCGGGTTTTCGGCGGTGCCGTATCCGGTGAACTGCCAGTTGTGATCGCTGGTCATCACGTCGGTGGCGGTGGCGTAGCCGAACTTCACCTCGCTGGGCAGGTGGTCAAAGTTGGGATAGTCGGGGCCCGCTTCCAGCAGCAGCACGGAGCGGTTGGGGTCCTCGCTCAACCTGGTGGCAACGATGGAACCGGCGGAGCCGGCGCCGATAACGATTACGTCGTACTTCACGATGCGCCTCCTTGTTTTTGCATGGATGTACAGGATTCACAGGATGCGGGGATTGTACACTGATACCAGAATTTGTTGACATTTCCCGTCATTCCCGCGAAAGCGGGAATCCAGAGAGTGCAAATCAGGCCGACTTTCCTGTCGCAATGGCTTTCTGGGTTCCTGGCTGAGATTCACACCAAATCCGAATGCTTACGATGAATCAGCTTGCGAAGACGCTGAGGGTAATGGTGGCCGCGATGATGAGGCTCGCGCCGGCCCACTGGGTGATCCGCGGGCGTTCGCGATTGATACCGACCGCCAACGCGATGGTGACCAGGGGATGGGCCGCCGCGATGGGCGCAACCAGGGAAACCGGAGCCGAAGCGACGCCCAGGTTGTAGCCCACGTAACCGGCGGCGTCCACGACGCCGATCGCCGCCAGCAGCGCCCAACCGTTGGAATCCTGGGGCCGGCGAATCGGCATACGCCTGGCCAAGGCGAAAGCGGACGGGGGAATTGCGGAGATGGCGCGCACCACCAGGACCGCCAGCATGGGGCCGGCCGCCGCAGTAGCATGGTCGAACAGCGCCATGGCCACGCCGATGCTGAGCATGGTTGCCAGGCCCCAGGGCAGGCCCGAACTCACCTCGGATCCGGTCAACGGGCCGGCGGACAGCAGCAGGATGCCCAGCAGAACCCCGGCCATCAACGCCAACTGCCCGGCTCCGACGGATTCGCCGAACAGCGCCACGGCGATGAGCACCGTGATGGCGAGCCACGCCGAGGCCGCGCTGCTGACGACCGTCACCGCCCCCCGAGCCAGGCCGGTGTAATAGACCAGGTATCCGAAACCCAGGGCCGCGCCGGTCAACGGCGCCCACAGGATCAATCCGGGAACATCGACGCTCAGCCGGCCGGTGGCGGCCTCGAACGCCACGAAAGCCAGGGGCAATGCCAGCCCGATCAGCTGGGTGAGCAGGGTCGTGCTGACGCTGCCGATGCGACGGGATGATGCGCGGGCCAGATAGTCGGCGATTCCCCAGGCCAGCAGCCCGGAGAATCCCCAGTAGAATCCTCCGATAGACGCCATCGAGACCGTCATTCCCAACGTCTAAATTCGACTGGATTCCCGCCTACGCGGGAATGACGGCGCTTTTTCACTAAATGGGCAGTTTGGGTTCGTCGCCGTCGGGCACGTCGATGTCGAAGGCGTTGGCGTTGAAAGCCAGCAGGGAGTAGTAGCCCATCAACGTGGAGATCTCCGTGACCGTCAGCGCGCCGTACCGGTTGATGGCAGCCTGGAACGTGGCTTCGCCGACGCGGTGGTTGGCGAATAGCTCGGTCACGTAGTTGACCACGATCTGGAGGTCGTCGGACAGCTGGGGCAGCGGCTTGCCGTCGCGCAGGTTATCCACGAACTCGTCGCTGATGCCCTGCTGGCGGGCGCGGGCGGCGTGGGCGTGCCAGATGTACTGGCAGTCCATGTTGCGGGCCGTGAGGATCATCACCAGTTCCTGGACCTGCTTGGGGAGGGACGACTCGTCGCGCAGGTAGTTGACCAGATAGTTGGAGCGCCGGCGCATTTCGGGGCTGTTGATCATTGCGGAGCCGGGGCCGCTGTCCACCACGCCGCCGGAGTTGGCGGTCTCGTGGTCGAAGGCCTCGCGCAGATTTTCAGGGACCATATCGCGGGTGAGTATGGGGGTTCGCATTTTGTGCCTCCATGGGTTTTGTTCGATGATAGACGGCGGGCCGGGCGGTGGCAAGCAAGTATCAATCGCACCTGAATCATAATAGAATACGTCACCTTACCGTATCGAATACGTCACTTTACCGTTTCCGGTAGTTTTCGACCAACGTGATCGCATCGTTAGCCAACAGCCCGGCCTTCAAGTGGTATGCCTTCGCCGCCATGGCGGTGGGCACCTTCGCGTCCGTGGTGGACCACGGCAGCGTGGGGGTGGCGCTGCCCACCATAGCCACCCATTTTCATGCCCCAATCCCCAGCGTACAGTGGTTGATGATCGGGTTCGCAATGACCATCATCGCCCTGCTGCTGCCCATGGGCCGTCTGGCGGACCTGATCGGCTCGAAGCGGGTGTACCTGATGGGTTCGGTGGTGATCATCGCCGGGTCCATTGCCGCCGGAACCTCGACTGATCTGGCGGTCCTGATAGTGGCGCGGATCCTGCAGGGCGCCGGCGCGGCCATGACCCAGGGCACCGGCATGGCCATCATCATCGGAGCGTTCCCGCCGGGTGAACGGGGCAAGGCCATCGGTCTGATTATGACCATGGTGGGTACCGGAGCGGTGGCCGGGCCGGCGCTGGGCGGGTTCCTGGTGGACGCATTCGGCTGGAGGGCGGTGTTCTTTGCGACGGTACCGATGGTAGTGGCCAGCATGGGGATGACGCTGGCGATCCTGCCCGGCGGTAGCGACCTGCGCCGAATGCAGAGCGTCAACCAACCTCGGTTCGACTGGCTGGGAGCGTTCCTGTCTTCCAGCGCGCTGCTGGCGTTGCTGTTGGGCATCTCGAACGCGCACCGCGTCGGCTGGACCGCGCCGCCGATACTGGCCGCGGTTGCTGTCTTCGTGACGTTCCTGGCCATTTTCATCTGGTGGGAACTGCGGTATGCCAGCCCCATGCTGGAACTGCGGCTATTCCGCCGGCGCAACTTCTTCCTGGGAGTTACCGCCAACTACATGATGTTCATGGGCAGTTCGGCGGTGCTGTTTATGACGCCGTTTTACCTGCAGAACGTGTTGGGATACAAGCCGTCGGTGGCGGGGCTGGCGGTGGTGCCGGGCGCGATGTGCATGGCCACCCTGGGGCCGTTGAGCGGGCGGCTTTCCGACCGGTTCGGCTGGCGCAAGTTCACCGTGGCCGGGCTGATGCTGTCGCTGCTCGGAGTGGCGATTCTCTCCCGCCTCTCCAGCGATTCGTCCTTGCTCCACGTGATTCCGGCGCTGATGATGATGAGCAGCGGCATGGGCACGTTTTACTCGCCCAACTCCAGCTCGATTCTGAGCGCGGTGGAGCGGGAAAGCCACGGGGTGATTTCAGGACTGGTCAACCTGATCCGTAACACGGGCAACGTGGTCAGCATCGCCGTGGCTACAGCGATTGTTACAGCAACGATGGGATCGCTGGGCTATGAGCCCAGCCTGGACGCGGTGCGAAACGGAGGAACGGAGGGAGTCGGCGCGGCCTTTACGTCAGGACTCAGATACGCTTTCATTGCCATGATGGGCTCGCTGCTGGTGGCGCTGGTCCTGTCGGCATTGCCCACACACCGGGAGGGACAAGCCAGGCCGGCGCCAGCGGAAGCAGTTTTGCGTCCGGCCAGCCAGGCACAGGAGGATTAGAACATGACGACAACCACCACCACTCGAGACGGCGGAGAGGCCATCCTGGAGGCATTCCGCAACTTGGGCATTGACTACATCATATCGTCGCCCGGGTCGGAATGGGCGCCGGTATGGGAGGCCCTGGCACGGCAGCAGATCAATGAGACGCCGGGCCCGCGCTACATCAACTGCTGGCACGAAACGCTGGCGGTGAACATCGCGTCGGGTTACACCCGCGTGACCGGCAAGATGCAGGCGGTGCTGCTGCACGCCGGCGTGGGATTGTTGCAGGGCAGCATGGGCATTCAGGGCGCCGTTGTGGGTGAAGTGCCCATGCTGGTGTGCTCCGGCGAGGCCATCAGCTACGGTGAAGATCCGGAGATTGATCCGCAAGCCCAGTGGTATCGCAACCTGAGCGTGGTGGGCGGGCCGGACCGATTCGCCAACGCTTTCACCAAGTGGAGCGGAAAGGCAACCAGTCCCCACACGCTGTACGAACAGCTGGTGCGTGCCGGGGAACTGGCCCAGCGCGTTCCCCAGGGGCCGACGTTCCTGGACATTCCCATCGAGACGATGATCCACGACTGGACGCCGGGCAGCAAGATGCGCATGGTTGCCGGCGCGCCGAAAACCCGTCCGGCGGACGAAGACATCGCCGGCTTGGCCGAACTGGTGGCGCGGAGCAAGTCGCCGCTGATCATCACCGACTCGGCGGGCCGCGAGGTGGCGGGATTCAACAACCTGGTGGCGCTGGCCGAGTTGTTCGCCATCCCGGTGGTGGAGTCTGCGGCATTGTACGCCAACTTCCCCAAGAGCCACCCGCTGTACCTGGGCGGACAGTCGGAACGCTACCTGAACCAGGCCGACCTGGTGATCCTTGCCGGCAGCAGGGCGCCGTGGTATCCGCCGCAGGCCGGGCCGCAGCACGCCACGGTGGTGGCCATGGGCGAGACCACTATCAAGGAATACATGGTCTATCAGAACCTGTTTGCCGACCGTTACGTTGAGGGCGACCTGACCCTCGGCCTTGGTTTGCTGGCCGATGCGCTGCGTCCCGAGACCGAGAAACAGCAGGCCGAGATAGCGGCGCGTCGGGAACGCGTATCCGAGGAGCACGACCGGCTGGCCGAGGCCACCTATGCGGCGGAATCGGCGACCAGCGGCAGCAGCCCCATTGATCCGGCATGGCTCGGCGCGGCGCTGAGCGAGGTGATGCCGGAGGACGTGGTGTACGCGGAGGAGGTTACGACGCACCGGCCGGCGGTGGGTCGGCACGTGCGCTGGGACCGGCCGCAGAGCTACTACAAAACTAACGGCGGTTTGGGTCAGGGCCTGGGCCTCGCGCTGGGCGTGAAACTGGCGAAGCGGGACCAGCCGGTGGTGGCGCTGATGGGCGACGGCGGCTTCCTGTACAACCCGGTGACCCAGTGCTTCGGCGTCGCGTGTGAGGCCGATCTGCCGTTCCTGACGGTGTTGTACAACAACGGGGGCTACGAGGCCATGCGGGGCAACCACCTGGCCTACTACCCGGACGGCGACGCCGCGCAATCCGGCATCTGGCACGGCGTACACATCCCCGGGCCGGACTATGCCAAGCTGGTGGAACCCTTCGGCGGCTACGGCGAGCGGGTGGATGATCCGGCGCAACTGCACCAAGCGCTGCGCAACGGCCTGGCGGCAGTGCAGGAGGGGCGCATCGCGCTAATCGACGTCGTCCTGAATAAGTGACCGGCAGCACGACGCGGAAAACGGCGAACCGTAGCCGTGTGCTAACCTGTATCCCAACACTACGCAGGAGGCGGTACTATGGCCGTCAGCAATGAAGTGCAGCAAAAAGTTGCCGGTCTAATGCGGGATTTGCTCACCGAGCGGTTCAAGGACGACTTCGTCTTTGATCCGATTATCGTGCAGTCTGAATATGACGAATACGACGACGAATACCTGCACATCTACATCATCTTCGACGGCGACCGGAAGAAACTGATTCCGGACAAGACAATTGGCTTGTCGGGTTGCCTCTGGGAAGATGTGGAAAAATTGGGATACCCGCATTTGCCAAGCCGGTCGTTCATCAGCAAATCAGAGTGGGAAAAAATGTATATGAAGAAATATCATGAGACCGGCAGAGTGCGATAGTGAACCCGGTGGAATTGCTCAGAATAGCCCGGCATCTGGCAGCCGGTGGGGTTGGCAGCGGCCGAGGCCGCCCCCGCCAATCTGAGTTGCAACGCGCCGTCAGCACAACTTACTACGCTTTGTTCCACACCCTCGCCCGCTGCTGTGCCGATTTGCTGGTCGGTGCTACCCGCACCAACCGAGATCAAGCGGCCTGGGAACAGACCTACCGCGCCTTGGAGCACGGTTACGCTCGGAACCAGTGCGACAATCGGATGTCGATGGCACGGTTTCCCACAGAAATTCAGGAGTTCGGCAAGTGGTTCGTTGAAATGCAACGCCTACGTCACCAGGCTGACTACGACCCTGCGATCGCTTTCTCTCGCGACCGGGTCGAACAGCTAATCGATGACACCGAAGTGGTTATAGCCCAATTCAATCGCGTGCCAGCCAGGGAGCGCCGCGGTTTCGCAACCCACGTCCTGTTGCGGTTGCGTCGAGACTAGCGTGAAAACTGGTGTGTGATTTCCCGCGCCAACGCTATAAGTTGCTCGTCTGCGCCGTGGTCGCCTAGCAGGGAGAGGCCGATGGGTAGGCCGTTCACCTCGGCGAGCGGGAGGCTGATTTGGGGCCGGCCGGTGTTGCCGGCGATGGAGGTCAGCGCGCTATTGCGGAGGCGCAGGGTGTGGCGGTCGGACACGGCCTGACCCAACGGCGGCGCGGGGCCGACGATGGTGGGCAGGCAGACCACGGTTTCGCCGTCCTGGAAAACCTCGTTTATGCGGTTGACGATCCCATCGCGGCCGGCCTGGGCATTCGCCACCTGCTCGTCGGTTACGGCGCGGGCGGTCACGTAACGGTCGGACACCTCGAAACTCATAGTCGGGTTCACCGCGTCCAGCCAGTCGCGGATGGACAGCCACGCCTCGCGGCTCTGGAGTATTTGCTGGTGTCCGGACCATTCCTCCAGGCTGGTGGGCGAGAGGCGCTCGGTTATCCGCGAGTCGAAAGCCGCGGCCACGGCATCAATGGCGGATTCCAACGCAGCGCGCACCGGCGCCTCCGCCAACTCAAAAGCGTCCTCGGCGATGACCAGCCGGCGCGGACGAGCGGCTTCGGCGGCGGGCGGCAGGACAACTGCGCCGACGCGAGCAAAGGTTCCGGCGTCGCGGGCGAACCAGCCGATGGTGTCGTAGCTCGGAGCCTGCAAAAGCATTCCATCCAGAGGGATGCGCCCGTGGGTGGGACGCAGGCCGTAGAGTCCGCAGAAGCTGGCCGGCACGCGCACCGAGCCGCCGGTGTCGGAGCCGAGGGCGAAATCCACCAACTTGCCGGCGACTGCCGACGCCGAACCGCTGGACGACCCGCCGGGGACGCGGCCCGGAGCGCGGGGGTTGCGCGGAGTGCCGTAGTGCATATTCTCGCCGAAGATGCCGCGAGTCAGCTCGTCGGTGATGGTCTTGCCGGTCATGGTTGCGCCGGCGTCCACCAGCGTCTGCACTACCCAGGCGGTAGAACCGGCTGGGCCGTGCGTCGCCTTCCAGTGGGGGTTGCCGCATCCGGTGACGTGGCCAGCCACGTCGAAGATGTCCTTGGCGGCAAAGGTGAGGCCGGCTAGTGGGCCATCAACTGCGCCGGGCAGGTAAGCGTCGCTATCAGTGCAGAAGGCGTTGAGGGGGGCGTTTAGCATCGTCATTCGCTCAATCCTTTAATCCTAACCAGGCTTCGGAAACCTCGGCGACGATTCGGCAGTGGTCGCTGGGTCCCCATTCGTCGGCGCCGTTCATCGCCCGGACATGGATGCTGTCGTGGAATCCTTGTGAGGCGAAAACGTGGTCGAACTGCGTTGTCGCCGTCGTTGGGTCTTGACGTGGCGTGTGGTAGGTAGGCACGTTCTCGCCACTTGAGTCCCGCGGGCCAAGGTACTCCAGGCCGAGAGCGTTCATACGATTCATCACGGTCTGCATACGGGCGTCGGAACGGAAATTACCAAAGAACGCCATGTTAAGGTCTCCGGCTGCCAAAATCCTGTGAGTGGAGTTTTTCGGATTGTGACTAATGAACACCGAGAGGTCGGAAATGATACGGTGCGCGGAAGCGTCCGCATGAATCCATTGTTGGTCTCCAACGCTTGGATGGGGAGGACGCCAACGCCCGTACATGGACACGGCGATAAAGGGCTCTTGACCCGACAAGGGCGTGACTCTGGCAACCGCGATGGTGCCGATTCCACTCACCGGGAACTCATCAACTTTGGGCCAATAGACGGGCAACCGATACTTAAACCATTCAACCTGCACTCGGTCGGACAATTTCACAACCAGGGGCCACCGCGTGTACGCTCCCTGTGTCCAAGGAAGCCATGGTTCATAAGGTGTTACAGCGACCCCGTTGCCAACACCAGCGAGTCGTTTCCAGCCGTTGACGGTTACTTCTTGCAGTAATGCAACGTCAGCATCCATCTCCAGCAATTTCTGGATTGCGTCGCGTCTCGCGTTGGTGTTCCAGCTCACTACCTTGACCATACGAACCTCCACCGTTCGAAAAGTAGAATTTCACTCGCACGTATATCGGAGAGTCAAAAGGGCCCTAGCTCACCGGCCCGCCGAGAGGGGCGCGGGGTTCGCCGCTTTCCAGGAACTGGCCGTAGCCGGGGTTTTGCTGGATTTCACCGTCCTTGAGCAGCACCTGGCCGCGCAGCATGGTGATCCACGGGCGGCCGTTGACCTGCCAGCCCTCGAACAGCGTGTAGCCGGCATTGCTGTGGTGGTTCTGCGACGTGAGGATGCGGTCGCCGTTGGGGTCGAGGATCAGGAAGTCGGCGTCGGAACCAACCTGGATGACGCCCTTGCGGGGGTAGATGCCGAAGATGCGCGCCGGATTTTCGGCCATGACGCGGGCCAGCCACCAGATGGGCATGCCGCGCTTGACCACGCCCTCGCTGTACATCAGGGGCACGATAGTCTCGATGCCCGGCGAGCCGAACGGAATGGACGTGCCGTTGGAATCGACAAAGATGTTGTCCCAGCCGGGCTGCTTGAGCTCGCGGGGGTGCGGCGAGTGGTCGCTGGCGACGATGGACACGTTGCCCTGACGGAGGCCCTGCCACAAGGCGTCGCGGTCGGGGCCGTCCTCGGGACGCAACGGCGGGCCGATCTTAGCTAGCGGGCCGAACTCGGCCATCTGCTTGTCGGAGAGCAGCAGGTACTGAGGGCAGGTTTCCGTCCAGACCCGCTGTCCCAGGCTCTGCGCCTGCTTGATGCGCTCCAGGCCCAACTGCGTGCTCAGATGCACGACGTAGGTGGGGCAGCGGGTCGCGCCTGCCATCTTGACGGCGCGGTTGATGGCCTCCTCTTCCGCCCAGTCGGGGCAGGCGGTGGGGAAGTCGGTGGGATGGGTGTGTCCCTCGCCGATGAGCTTGTTCTCCAGGTACTCGATGATGTTGCCGCTTTCGCAGTGGAGCTGCAGAACGCCACCGCCGCGGCCCACCATGTCCATGGCTTCGCAGATGTAATCGTCGTCGCACATGCGGCCGGGGCGCTTCTTGTAGGTCATGAACATCTTGAACGACTTGACGCCCAGGTCGATGGCGTCGGGCAGGCCGGACAGGATGCTGGGCCGGTTCTGGAGGATGAAATGGAAAGCGAAGTCGGTGAGGGCGCACTGCTCCACGGTTTCGCGGGTGCGGTGCGTGGCCTGGGGCAGTGATTCGTCGCCCTCCAGCTGGTAGGTGCCGAAGGGAATCAGCGTGGTCAGGCCGGCGTGGGCAGCGGCTAGGGAACCGAGGGCGTAGTCGTCGTGCCCGTCCAGGTGGACGTGGCTGTCGATAAGCCCGGGCAGGACGAACTTGCCCGACGCGTCGATGTAGTTGTCGGCCGGCGGCAAATACGCCTCCGGGCCGATGGCGACGATCTTCTCGCCGGCGATGGCGATGGAACTTTCGTACACTTGGGACGAGGTTACGATTTGTCCGCCTACGATGACGGTATCGACGTGGTTGGCGGGCATGAGTTGCCTCCTATGCCAGTCGGCCATCTGTCATTGCGAGGAGCGCAGCGACGTGGCAATCTCGTGGCGTTGGATCGTTGCTGGCTGCCGGGATTGCCACGCGACGCTCGCAATGACGAAAGAGTATCCTAAAACACGCCCTGCGGTTCCAGGCCCAGCAGGTACTGGCCAGTGGTCTCGTAGTGCATGTAATGCCCCTGCGTATGCTGGGTAATCACGTGTATGTCCTGGAACCGCCGCTGTATCGGATTGGTCTGGAAAATCGCGCCGGAGCCGGACAGGGTGTAGCACGTGTCCACCACCTGCGCCGAGGTGCGGATGGCGTGGGTGGTGGCGACGCGCAGTTGTATCCGCTCTTCAATGGTCAGGCTGCCCCTGGCGGACGCCGATTCCCACAGCCGGGCGTGGCTCTCGCGGAGGAAGGCGCGGGCGGACGAATGGAGCGCGTGGGCCTCGCCGATGGCGCGCTGTGTCGTCTGCTGGTCGCCCAGCCGTACCCCGCCGCGGTAGGGCATCCGGCTGCCGCCCTCGATGGCGATGTCCAGGCTCTTGCGCGCCACGCCCAATGCCACCGTAGCGAATCCGGTGGCGAACAGCAGCGTGGTGGGAATCACGTACAGCGGCCCGTCGGACCAGGAATCGCCTTCCTGCAGGAAAGTATGCTCGGCCGGGACAAACAGGTCTTCAGCCTGGAAGCTGAAACTGCCGGTGCCGCGCAGCCCGGCGGTGTGCCAGAGGTCAACCATGCGCACGTCGCCCTTGGGCATCAGGTGCAGGCGAGTTTGCGGCGGCTGGCCGTCCGTTCCCGCGCCGTTTTCCGGCATCACAGGGGCCAGCGCGGCGATCCAGGTGGCATGGTCGCTGCCGCTGCTGAAGTTCCAGTGGCCGCTGAGCCGGTATCCGCCCGGCGCCGGAACCGACTTCGACCCTCCGGCCGGCGGCCCGTTGGTGACCACGGCCCGCTGCTCGCCCCAGATCTCTTGCGCCGTAGCCTTGGGCATGCGGGTGGACCTGGTGGAGAAGACGTTGTTCTGGTTGAGGCACCAGGCAGCGCTGGCATCGGCGCCGGCGAACAACTCCAGGATGCGCAGGAAGTCGGGATGCGCCAGCTCGGCGCCGCCCAGCTCACGGGGCAGCAGCAGTCGGAAAAAGCCGGCGTCGGCCAGGTCTGTGGCCAAGTCGGCCGGGATCTGGCGCTCGGCGTCGATGGCATCGGCAGCGTCGGCGACGCGCTGCACGAAGGACGGCGCGGCGGTGAGATAGTGGTCAATGTCGGTGGGAACGGCGAGGGTGGTGCTGGTCATCTTTTCTCTCGATATGGGTTGACTGGCGACTACGGTACACGGGCGGAATTGCGGTGTCAAAGGGGTTCATCCTTCGACAGGCTCAGGATGAGCGGGGGGCCGGGCCAGGATGAGCGGGGGAGCCGGGCCGGTTTGAGCGGGGCAGAATGGGCAGGACGACGGCGGACGGCAGGGGCGGGTCGGGTAGTAGAATGGAGAGACACGAGCATCGAACAGGAGACACTCATGGCCGAACCCGCCGCTACCAGCAACAACCGACTCATGTTCTCCACGGAAGACTGGGGGATGGTATCCAAAACGCAAATCGAACGCTCCACCATCCCCGGCGACATGGACGAGGAATCGGGCGTCCTGGTGGTCTGGACCCGAGGAACGGCGGATCGTCCCAATGCCGGATGGACCGCCCGGCACGCCATATCGGGCGACGCGCTGCGAGACGCGCTGCTGGCGGCGGGGTTGATACCGGAAGAATAGCTGCCACCGCAGCCCGCGCGATGCCGGTCGAAACGTGGGGTATTTACAATGAGAGGCCGCCGCCGCATTATGTGGGCGCGGCGCCTATGCGGGCTCTATAACTTGAGGACCATAACCAGGAGAGAATGATGGCTTTGTTCGAGGGATTTGACCGGATGCAGATTGAGGCCGGCAGCGGCGAGATCGTGAACTTGGTGAGGGGCGGTAGCGGACCGCCGTTGCTGCTGCTGCACGGGTATCCGCAGACCCATACCATGTGGCACAAGGTCGCGCCCCGGCTGGCCGAGGACTTCACCGTCGTCTGCGCCGATCTGCGCGGCTACGGCGACAGCGGTAAACCCCAGGGCAGCGCCGACCATTTCAACCACTCCAAGCGGGCCATGGCGCAGGACCTGGTGGACGCCATGTCCAGCCTGGGGTTCGACACCTTCTTCCTGGGAAGCCACGACCGGGGCGCGCGCTGCGCCCACCGGCTGACCAAGGACCACCCGGAGCGGGTGCTGCGGCTGGCGACGCTGGACATCGTGCCGACACGCCACATGTTCAGCATTGTGGACAAGGAGTTTGCGACCAACACCTACCACTGGTTCTTCCTGATCCAGCCCTATGACTTCCCGGAGCGGGTGATCGGCGCGGACCCTGACTACTTCATCCGGTCGCGGTTCATGCGGGAGCGGAACGCCGAGGAGGTCTTTCCACTTGAAGCAGTCGAGGAATACGTCCGCTGCTTCAGCGATCCCGGCGCCATCCACGGGGCGTGCGAGGACTACCGGGCGGGAGCGAGCATCGACCTGGAACAGGACGAGGAAGATTTCAGCAACAAGGTGAACTGCCCGCACCTGGCGCTGTGGAGCGACCGTGGGTTCGTGGGTCGCACCCAGGACGTGCTGGGCGTGTGGCGCAACTACTCCAACAACGTGGAGGGCCAGTCGCTGCCGTGCGGCCACTACATCGCCGAGGAGCTGCCCGACGATTGCTATCGGCTGCTGCACGAGTTCTTCACGCGGTAGCGGTAGGGGATGGTTCGACAGGCTCACCATGAGCGGAGGAAAGGGAGGGAATGATGGCGCAGGACTACCTTGACCAACTCGCCGAGTTCGTCGCCGACACACGGATTGAAGACCTGCCGCCGGATACCATCGCCGCCGCCCGCGACGTGGTGCTGGACACGCTGGGTGCGATCACGGCGGGAAGCCGCCTCCCCGAAAACGCCAACTTCGCGCGGCTGGCCGCCGAGATGAGCGGGCCGGGCAAGTCGGGCATCGTTGGGCATCCGTACCGGGTGCAGCCGGTTTGGGCGACATTCGTGAACGCCACCGCCGGCGTCGCTCTGGAGATGGACGAGGGCAACCGCGTGGGCGGCGGCCATCCGTCCATCCACGTTACGCCCGGCGCGCTGGCGGTCGGCGAGGACCTGGGCAGCAGCGGGCGGGACGCGCTGGCCGCCATCATCCTGGGCTACGAGGTAATCTCGCGGGTTGGGACGGCTACGCAGGTCAAACCGGAGGTCCACTCGCATGGCACGTGGGGCACCATCGGAACGGCGGCGGCCACGGCCCGGCTTCTGGGATTCGACGCGGCGCAAACCAAGCTGGTGATGAACCTGGCCATGTCCATGAGTCCCGCCAACACCTGGACGCCGTGCCTGGAAGGGGCCACCGTGCGCAACCTGTACCCCGGACGCTCCGGTTTCCAGGGGATCATGGCGGCGCACCTGAGCCGCTGCGGTTTCACGGCAATCGCCGACGGGCCGGCGGACCTGTACCGCACGTTCCTGGGCGACGGGTTTGATCCCGATGAAGTGGTGGCAGGGTTGGGCAGCGACACGTACCGCATCCAGCAGGGTTACGTCAAATTCCATGCCTGCTGCCTGTACAACCATCCGGCATTGGACGCGGTGGAAAACCTGCTGCATGAATCGCCCTTCACGGCCGGCGAGGTGGAGCACATCGTGGTAACGGCGCCGCCCATCGCGCAGATCATGGCCGACCCAGAGCCGGACAATATGCTGGCCGCCAAGTTCTCCATACCCTACGCCGTGGCCGCCGCCGTGTGCCACGGCGCGACGGACGTGAGCGCGTTCCTGCCGGGCAGGGTCGCCAACACGGAGGTGCGGCAGTTGGCGCAACGTGTTACGGTGGACGCCGATTCCGAGATGAACCTGCGCCGGTACGATTACCCGTCGGCGCGGGTCGCCGTGCATCTGGGCGATGGGCGCTCGCTTGAATCCAGCGTGGTATCGCAGCGGGGCGACGCGACCAACCCGGCATCGCGGGAGCGACTGTTGGGTAAGTTCCGCTCGCTGGCGGGGCCGACGCTGGGCGACGATGGCGCGGCGCGGGCGATTGACACGGCGGGCCGCATTGACGCGCTGGAGAACATCACCGAGCTGACGGACTGCTGGAGGGATAACTGATGACCACCCACAACTTTCCCATGGCGGCCCAGGTTGACCGTGTGCCATCCTCAGTTGTGCCGCTGAGTTCCGACGAGGAGACGCGGTTCGAGCGCATCATGGACCAGGCGGTGATGATTGACGTGCATCAGCACCCCTTCGTGCTGCCGGAGTCGATGGACGGGTTCATGGAATTTCTGCGGGCAGCGAGCCGGTTCCAGTGGGGATACCAGGCGGCCATCGCCGGCGGCTGGAGCGCGGTCACCACGTCCAACTTCTTCACTGCGCTGTACAAAGTGTCGGATATGTCCTTCGTGGAATACGACGACATCGCGGCGGAGGTGGGCGGGATGCTGGCCGACGTGGCGTCGCAGGACGACGTGGTGCGGGTGGGCAACGCCGATGAGATACTGGCGGCGCGGCAGCAGGGCAAAGTGGGGTTCATGCCCACGCTGGAGCACCTGCCCATCGGCAACCACATCGAACGGGTCAACGCCCTTTTCGGCATGGGCGTGCGCGTGGCCGGCATCACCTACAACCGCCGGAATTACATCGGCGACGGGCAGCAGGAACGCAACCCGGGCGGGCTCAGCGCGTTCGGCGTCGAGGTGGTACATCGCATGAACGACCTGGGCATGGCCGTTGACCTGTCCCACGCATCGACGCCCACCGCCATGGACGCCATCGAGGTATCCCGCGCGCCCACGGTGTTCAGCCACAACGCATCCTACACGCTGCGTCCCAACGGACGAACGCGCACCGACGAGGAACTGCTGGCGTGCGTCCAAAAGGGTGGGCTGGTTTGCATCACTGCCGTGCCCAACTCGCTCAGCGACGATCCGGAGCAGGACATCGAGTGCGTGCTGGACCACTACGACTACATGGTGAGCCTGGTGGGCGTAGATCACGTGGGCATCGGCACGGATACCACCGTGGGCGACCACGTTGGGTTTCACCGGGTGGTGATGGGCCGGACGCCCGACGAACTGCCGGCCCCATATCTGAACGGCCTGGAGTCGCCGGCGGACGGCAAGAACATCGTGCGCGGGCTGATCCGGCGGGGGCACTCCGACGAGGACGTGCTGAAGATCGTGGGCGGCAACGCGCTGGACTATTTCCGGCGGGTGATGGCGTAATGCCGGTCAACATATACCGTCACTCCCGCGATACTACCCGTCATTCCCGCTTTCGCGGGAATCCAGATAGCGAAATTGATAAGGAAGCGACATGATTCAACTTACCGAAGAAATGGCGCGGCTGATTAACCACGCGCGGGACGACGGGTATCCGTGCATCGTGGGCACGGCGTCCGGCGACGGCACTCCGAACTGCGGCTACATTGGCACCGTGCTCACCGTCGGCGACGACCGGCTGATTTACCGGGACCGCACGGGGCGCGTGCCGCTGGACCACATCGAGGAAAACCCCAAAGTGATCGTGCTGTTCCGCAACACGGAGCAGGACGTCGGCTGGAAGTTCCGCTGCACCGCCGGCGTGTACCGCGACGGCCCGGTGTTCGAGGAGATGATCGACCTGCTGCTGGAGTCGGGCCTGATTGCGGAACGGCACCTGCCGGACGGCAGCCAGGGCACTATCGTATCGCTGCGGATTGACCAGGTGCTGACCCTGTTCGGCGAGGTGTTGCAGGAACGGGAGTCGGGGCTGCAGTGGTGAACGCCGGGGTATCGTCAGAATCAGGATTTGCCGGATTTGAGGATTTACAGGATTGCGCCGGCGGTATCGGAATGACAACAATCCCGAAAATCCGATAATCTTGTGAATCCTGATTCTGACAACACGTTCGGGTCAGCCGGCGGACACCGCCAGCGCGCCCACGGCCACCGTCGGCAGTTGCACCGGTAGTTTCTGCCAGGTTTTGCCATTGTCTCCGCTGGAATAGAGGCCGCCGCCGTCGGTGCCGGCGTACACCTGGTTGGGTTCCTGTGGGTCCCAGTCGAAGGCGACCACCATGTCCTCGGGGTTTTCGCCCGCGCCGAGGCCGTCCACCAGCGTCCAGCTTTGGCCGGCGTCGGTGGAGCGATAGAACTGCGGATTGAGGCGGCGAGCGTTTTCGGACACGGTTACCAGCACCAGGTCGGCGTCGTCGGGAGCCGCGGCGATGTGTAGGGTGTAGCGTCGGTCGAGTCCCGTGTTAATCAGTTCCCAGTTGGCGCCGCCGTCGTCGGAACGGTAAGGAGCGCGCGCCGTGGCAACATAGACGCGCTCGGGCTGGGCATCGCTCAGATGCACGCAGTGAATGTCGTCGTTGAGGCCGGGAAGCTGCCGCCAACTGGAACCGGCGTCGTCGGAGCGCACCATGCCGCCGACCTCGATGCCGCCGTACAATCGCCCGGCGTCGTCGGGCGCGACGCGCAGGTCCCGCACGTGGGAATCGCGGGTTGGGGCGTGAAACCCCCAGTCGCTGGACTCGGGGACGGCGCGGAATCCGTCCAGTTCCTGCCAGGTATCGCCGCCGTCCGTGGAACGATAAACGGTGGCGGGTTCGCTGCCCACGTAGATGGTGTTGGGTTCGCTGGGATGGGCCAGAACGCTGTGGGCGTAGGGTGATGGGTAGGTGTCGAGCTTGCGCCAGGACGCGCCGCCGTCGTCGCTGCGGTACACGCCGGCCTCATAGGCAGCCAGGTATGCGGTCTGCGGATTGGCTGGCCCGGCGACCAGGCGCGCCGCGGCGTGAGCCAATTCCGTCACCGGCCCCTGCCGCCAGGTTTTTCCGCCATCATCGCTGCTAACGGCGCATACCCCGTCGTGCATACCAACGTAGATAGTCTTATTCTGTGACATCGCTCTCCTCCTTGCGTGAGGGTCAGGCGGGGACCGGGAGTAATCGGCTCCATATTCCGGCAAACTCGGATAATCGTCAACATACCGGATGACAAGTTCCGGGCGCAGCCATATAATGCCGAATCAACAGACAGTCAATGAGTCACCACCTTTCAGGAGGGTAAACATGGCTACCGCAACCCAGTTTGAACGACTGACCAAACCCCTGGTCAAAATCACCGAAATGGACCACATTGTGCTACGCACCCGCGACGTGGAAGAATCGCTGCGGTTCTACACCGAAGTGCTGGGAATGCAGCCCGAACGGGTCGAGCAGTGGCGGGCCGGCGAGGTGCGCTTCCCGTCGGCGCGGCTGAACGCCGACACAATCATCGACTTCTTCGCGTCCGACAACTATTCCCTCGACAAGGACGGTCCCAAGAACCAGGACCATTTCTGCATGGTCATCGACTATACGGACATGGACGAGCTCAAGGCGCGTTTCGAGGATCTGGGCGTGGAGATTCAGGCTGGGCCGGGCAAGCGCTGGGGTTCCCACGGCGACGGCATCTCGCTGTACATCTACGACCCGGACAACAACGTGGTGGAACTGCGCCACTACTGAGCCGGAGTTTGACATGCAGGGGCAGGTTTGAAATCTGCCCCTATGGAATCCCTAAGAGCAAGCGGCATCATGTACTCCAAAGTAATCGTTCCGCTGGATGGCTCCGAGCTTTCCGAGCGGTCTCTGCCCTACGCCCGGCTGATTGCGGGCGCGCTTTCGCTGCCCATTGAACTGGTGGAGGCGTTCGACGTATTGCCGCCCGCGATGCACGCGGCCAGCGCGATGTTCGCAACCGAACGAATGCTTGAGGAAGCGCGGACGCAATCCGGGCATTACCTTGAGCGGGTTCGGACGGAACTGAGGGGCATGGGATTCGCGGCCACGGCAACGACGCTGCCCGGAGCGCCGGCGCCGGCTATCGTTGATTGGGTTGGCGACGACCCAGAGGCGCTGGTGGTGATGTCAACCCATGGCCGGGGCGGGATCGCGCGTTGGGCACTGGGCAGCGTGGCAGACAAGGTGCTCCACTCGATTCCTAATCCCGTGCTGCTAATCAGAGGCAACGCCGGAAAAGCCCCGGCAGCCATAGAACCCAAAGCGGTCCTGGTGCCGCTGGACGGCTCTACGCTGTCGGAGCTGTCCCTGGAACACGCGGCGACCATGGCCGCCGCGCTCCGGTCTCGTATCGTGCTGTTGCGAATAAATCCTGACGCGGAACTTTACCGCCAATACCTCAGTCCCGCAGCGCGGGGCGCTGATGCGGAGGCGGAATCCGATTGGGCGTCAATCGAAGAGTTGACCCAGGCGGATGCCGATGACGCGAGGATGTCGCTGGAGCGAGCGGCGCAGCGGCTGGCGAACGAATGCCACTTCCCCGGTAACGTGGCGCTCCGTTCAGTGGAGTCGCGGAATGTAGCCGAGGCTATCGTGGACATGGCCGCTTCAGAGCAAGCCATGCCGGTGATGACCACCCACGGGCGCAGCGGCATCAACCGATTGGTGCTGGGCAGCGTCACCGACCGGGTCGTGCGCCATTCCGACGTTCCGGTGCTGGTGGTCAGGCAGGCGCATACGCCGGCGCACACCGGCGTAGAACTGCCGATCCACGCCGCCGATACACTGAACTTCGACGGGATCGCGGCTCAGCCGACGTAAGGGTAGCGCGGTACTTCATCACGCTCCGAGGGCTCGCTACGCTCCGGCGGCTCGCTGTCCAGGCGGTGGTCCACCGGCAGGTGGCCGTGGCGACGCAGGGTTGCGATCAGCGAGCCGGCCTGTCGCCGGTCCAGGTCATTGAAGCGGGTCGGCGCCTGGGGCCAACGACGCCGGACCATCGGCCAGGTGGTATCGGCGCTGGCGAGCAGCCGCTCCAGGTAGCGGAGTTGCGCTGTCGTTGCTCTTTCCGTCACGTCGCACCTCCTTCGGAAGGTGGTGGCGCGGTCAGTTGGCGCTGCGGATCGTATTCCGGGTGATGGTCTTATTCAGTTGATGGGTGGCCGTGACTACATTATCTCACAAATCCGCGCCGTCCATTTTTGCGGTCGGCTTCCCGAGAGGAAAGGAATAAGGATGATGAAGTACCTGGCGGTCGGCATGGTGGGGGGCGTCGTCATCGGGATGCTGGTGGCGTTCCTGGGAGTCTATGGCGTACCGATGTTGAGAAGCCTGGCGTCCATCTGCTGACCCGGCGACCTGCTGACGAATCACGGGCCGGCCCCGGCGAACGTCGATGACGGCTGTGGCAGTTGACGTAGCAGGGGCGAATCCACCTCAGGCGGATTCGCCCCTGCGTGGTGTGCGGATGGCTAATCATCGGCGATGGCGGGTTCGTCGATGAGGCCCACGTTGGAGTCGAGGGCGGCGAAGTCGTACTCCTGCGACGGCGCGGCCATGCGCCGGATCAGGATGATAACCAGCGAGATGGCTGATGAAATCACCAGCGCCGAGGCGAAAGCCCAGAGCATTTGGCTGTTGGCCCAATCGGGAGCGGTGAGAGCCCACGGCGACAGCAGGTCGGGCTTGGGATAGTACAACGCCCCGATAACGATGCCGACGCCGCCGGCCAGCAGCACGCCCCAGCCGGGCATTCGCGCGGAGTACAGGCCCACCAGCATCGGCACGGCGATGGCCGCTCCGATCAGGTCCGCAACGAGGAAAACGTAGAGCACGCTGTTGGCTTTCGTCGCCACGATTATGGCCGGAACCGCCAACACGATGGTCGCGATGCGGGCCACCCACATCAGCGTGCCGCGACCGATGTTCATGCCGGCCATGTCGGCGGCGATGTTGCTCGCCAGGCCGTTCATCATAGTGTCCAGCGTGCTCATCGCCAGCATCAACGCGCAAATCAGCATGAGGAAGTGCATCCACAACGGGAACACATCGGAAGCCAGCGCAAAGAGAGCCACGGCGACCTCCGGGTAGCCGAAGGGGTCCACCGAGCCGTTGCCCACGGCAGCGACGCCAGCCATACCCATGAGAAAGGTCAGCGGGATGGCAATGGCGGCGGCGCCCCACAGGCTCCGGTTGAGGGCCTGCTGATTTTCCACGGTGTACACCCGCTGCCACATGCCGGGGTGGAAGGCGTTGGAAGCGACGATGCCGATGATCAGTACGATGGCGAAGAAGTAGCTATCGGCGCGGGAAACGGAGAGCGCCCCGGCCTCACCGGCCGACTTCCAGGCGCCGGTGCTGCCCACCAATACGGCGGCCACCACCAGCAGCAACAGCAATACCGGTATTAGAATCCAGAACTGGATGCGGTCCGTGTAGATGGAAACTCGCAGGCCCCCGTAGGCCGTATAGGCGACCACCACCAGTCCCACTGCTACGGCGGTCGCCCACTTGGGCGATCCGGTGAGCACGCTCACGGCGTTGGTGATGGCAACCATTTCGGCGGTGATGAATATGCCGATGACAAAAATGATGGCTACCGCGATGGCGACAAAGGGAACCGAGCCGAAACGGTGCTTGACGTACTCGGTGATCGAGTGGCCGTTGGGCATCAGTTGGCGGATGCGCGGCCCCACGAACATGAACATCACCGGGATGCCGGCCATGCCCAGCGCATAACCCACCAGGGAGATGATGCCGAAGTTGGCGCCCGACTCCCCCGGGCTCATCAGCACCCAGGTGCCGAACATGGACGCCACCAGCGTGGCGATGCCCACGTTGGTGGGCGCGTGATTGCGGGAGACGGTGTAGTCCTCGACGCTCTGGCGACGTCGCCGCCAGGCGTAGGCCAAGCCCAGGACGAGGAAAACGGCACAGGCGACCACCAGGGTCACAATCCCCCACACCAAGGTGATTTGAGTATCCAGCATGAAGACCCCCGATGTAGTTCAACCGCGGCGGCCCGTGTGCAACAAAAAAACCGCCGGATTTTCAACTCTGGCGGCAAACTAATGGCAAATCCCAATTCCTACGCCGGCATTACCCGGATCAGGTGCTGCGGTCGGCGGCTTTTCGGCCACCCTCTCAGCCTGGCAAAACCAAGCTCCCGCCAGAATCTTATTCGGTTGTGGCCCGACGATACCACAGCGCGGCGGGGCGGTCAAGCGGGGGGTTGCTTGCCTGCGAGGGATTGCTTGCCCGGGGACGCGATGGCACTATGGTCGGCGCTCAGCGGAGGAATGAACAAATGGGAATAGAGGCGTTGACACACCGGGACGACGGCGCGCCGGCAACGGTTCCCGCCTTGGAACCGGACTGGCGGGAGTGGGTGAGCCCCACCGACGCCCACAACTGGATGCTCAAGGACCCGCTGATCGACTGGCTGGAATTGTACGGCGACCGGCTGGACGCGGTTTCCAAAGCGGAGACGGACGACTATGACGCCAACCTGGACTTTGGCAAGTTCGTCGGCGAAAAGGCGGCGGCGTTCCGGGCCGGCATCCGGCGCCTGCTTGAGGAACGGCACGAGGTAGTCGCCATCGGGCGGAGCCGTGAGGACGCGCAACGCCTGGACCGGGCGCGGGAGACATTCGCGGTGATGCAGCGCGGCGCGCCGATAATCCACCGGGCCGTGCTGCGGGACGCCGAACACCGCACCTACGGGTGGGCGGATTTCTTGATTCGGAGCGACGTTTTGCGCGAGCTGTTTCCTGATGATATGTCTGATGCGGAGGCGGCGGTTGCCGCGCCCGATCTGGCCGGGGCCGACTGGCATTACCGGGTTGTGAACGTCAAGTACATGACGCTGCACTTGAACGCCGCCGGCACGGAGCTGGGCAACGGCGGGAATGCGGCGCGCAAGGCCGAGCTGTACCTCCTGAACCGGATGCTGGGACGGTTGCAGGGCTACCTGCCGCCGGCGTCATACGTGCTGGGACGGGGGTGGACGCTAACCCGGCAAAGGCAAGGCCAAAGGGAAACCCACAGCGGCGACAGCGCGCTGGAGCGGCTGGGGCGGGTTCCGCAGGACGGCAGCATCGCGCGGGGACTCCCTATTGGTGAGGAAGTTGAACGAGCGCTGGAATGGGTGAGACGGGTAAGAACGGAGGGCGATGGCTGGGAAGTATTGCCCACACCGTCGGTTCCCGAGCTTTACCCGAACATGAAGAGCGGCACCGATTCAGACCTGATGGTGGGCAGCGGCGGCGAACCGGGCGCGGACGCCGGCGACGGTGAATCGGGCGAGCAATGGGTTAGCGTGAAAAAGCGCGTGGCGTCGGGGTTGAAAGAGTTGACCCAACTTTGGCGGGTGAGCGTCGCCGGGCGCGAGCAGGCTCATGGCGCGGGCATTTTCCGCTGGGATGACCCACGAGTCACGCCAGACGCCGTGGGCGTTGGCGGCCAAAACTACGGCCCGATCCTGGAACAGTTGTTGGCCATTAACGTGGACGACGGCCCGCCGGTGCGCCCGGAACGGATTGATGTGGACCGGGACGTGTGGCACGGAACGCCCGGCGTGGAATTCTACGTTGATTTTGAGTATTGCAGCGACCTGGACGATGATTTCGCCAAACTGCCGGAGAAGGGAGGGCAGCCGCTGATTTTCATGATAGGGTGCGGGCACCTGGAAAACGGAGAATGGCAGTTCAAGTCGCTGGTCACGGAGTTTCTGACACTACGGGAAGAGGCGCGCATCGTGAGCGAGTGGATCGAGCACATGCGGTCAGTCCGGGAACGTTTGGAGCCGGGCAACACTCAGCCGCGCGTCTTCCACTGGTCGCAAGCGGAAACCAACGCCTACCGGGGAGCCAGGGAACGACACGGCTGGCCGGCCGGCTGGCCCGAACTGGGCTGGTATGACTTCCTGGACCGAGTGATGCGCGCGGAGCCGGTTGTGGTAAGAGGCGCGTTCGATTTCGGGCTGAAGTCGGTGGCGCGGGCCATGCGCCGGCATGGCTTCATCGAAACGGAATGGGACGACAGCAATCCGGTTGACGGCCTGGGTGCGATGGTGGGCGCGTGGCGGTGCAACGCCGAGGCCAGGCGGCTCGCCATTCCCATGGGCGAACTGCCGCTGATGGACGATATCGCGGGCTACAACGAGGTGGACTGCAAGGCGATGATGGAGATCGTGCGCTATCTGCGAGCGAATCACTAGGCGGTGTTGGGAGTATAATTGGGCGACCGGACAGGAGGCAGCGACGATGACGACAACCCAGGGAACGCAGCAAGATGCCACCGCCGAACGGCTCTGGACCTACGACACGGTGCGCGTCGGTCAAGCCGGCGCGGAAACCCAGGTTACCCTCACCGGCGAGGACATCGCCGAATACGCAGCGTGTGCCCAGAACCCCGACGCGCGGTACTCGATGCCGGGGGCCGGTGGGGACGCGCCGCGCATGATGGCGATGCCGACTATGGCGCTGACCTACGCGCCACTGCTGCGGGACGAGATTGCCGAGGCCAACGGGTTTGTGGCCCAGGAGCGTTCGGTTACGGCGCGGCGTCAGACCCCGTTCGCCAAGTGCGAAATCCGCTGGTACCGGCCGGTGTACGCCGGCGAGACGCTGACCGCCAGCCGTCGGGTGTACGAGAAGTACGAGCGGCGCGGCAGCAAGTTCGTGACCTTCCGTGTTTCGGCCTTCGATGAGGCCGGCGCGGTGGTCGCCAGCTACGACTACACCTGCATCTTCGAGTATTCGGCGGGGCAGCGCGCGGTTCCCGATGCGTCCGACCAGGTTACGGTAGCCCAGGATACGGACGCCGTGCCGGACCCGGCCCAGTTCTTGACGTGGGAACAGGCCGGCACGGGGACGGCGTTGCCGCGTACCCTGGCGGTGGGCGAAACGACGGAGAATATCCTGCGCAAAAACGCGCATCGTCTGGCCGGCCGGCCCAGCGAGAGCAACATCCACACCGACGAGGAATTCGCGCGGCAGAACATCTTTGGCGGCGCCGTGAACGCGGGGCCGGCCACCTTGTCATACGTTGACCGCTTCCTGGGTCTGAACTTCCCGCCGGAAGCGTTGTACAACGGCGGCAGCCTGCTGATGCGGGCCATCACCCCGTTCCGAGCTGGGGACGTGGTGACCTTCTCGGGAGAAATCACCGGCGCCGGCGGCAACCTGTACGGGCAGCGCAAGGCTCAGGTGCGTATCCGCGGCGTGAACCAGCGCGACGAGCTGGTGTCGCTTTCGGACGCGACCGTAACGTTTGCGTAGAGTGGTGGCCAAATGACGATGGAAACACCGGAAGAAATCGAAGGGCGAGTGCGGACGGCGCTGGATGAGTTGGGCATCGCCGGCTGGGAATGGATTGAGATCGACCCGCAGTATGGCGACACGGCGGACTTCTGCGAGCAGTACGGGTACGATCTGCCCCACTCGGCCAACACCATCATCGTGGCGAGCAAGCGGGGGCCGGCGGCCTACTGCGCCGGCATCGTGCGGGCTTGCGACCGGCTGGACGTGAACAAGCGGGTGCGCGGACTGATGGGCGTGTCGCGGGCGTCGTTCGCGTCGGCGGACGAGACGCGGGAAGTGACCGGCATGATGATCGGTGGGGTAACGGCGCTGGCGCTGCCGGACGGCCTGCCAATCTATGCCGACGCGCGCCTGCTGGAGATGGACTACATCATCCTGGGCGCGGGCAGCCGCTCGGGCAAAGTGAAGCTGGCGCCGCAAGAGCTGGAGAAACTGCCGGGTTTGGAGTTCATCGAGGCCCTGTCGATTTCTGCGGAGTGACCTCGCCCCGGTTTGTGAATCAGGTTGTTATAGTGTAGATTACTTTGGCCGGCTGCGGGAAATGATCCAACGCTTCTCGCGTCGCCGGCAACCCCATTAAGGAACGCCTCATTCGCCGGAGGGTATGACGAATGGCTAACACTCCGCTTTTTCCCGTAACCGTGGTCGGTAGCTGGCCCCGTTCCGCCGATTTGATCCGCGCGCTGCGCCGCAAGGAAGCTGGCGAGATCACGCTGGCCGAATTCAACGAAGTGGCCGACGATGAAGTGCTGGCCTGCATCCGCGCCCAGGAAGCGGCCGGCGCGGACATAATCAGCGACGGCGAGCAGCGCCGCGACAACTTCTACTCGTTCGCGGTGGACAAGCTCAACGGCATGCAGCTGATGAAGGTGTCGGAGTTGCTGGACTATTCCTCCGACCGCGCCCGCATGGAGGAAGTGCTGCGCGCCCTGGACGTGCCGTCCTTCGCCATCAAGAGCCCCATCGTGATCGACACCATCAGCAAACGGCACGGGTTGGCCCTCGACGAGCTGGCCTTTATGAAGGAACACACTGACCGGGCCATCATGGTTCCCATTCCCGGCCCCTATATGCTCACCCGCTCCGGCTGGTTCGAGGGCTTGTCCGACAAAGCCTATCCCTCGCCCGACGACCTGGCCAGGGACGTGGTGGAAATCCTGCGCGAGGAGATTATCGCCCTGCGCGACCACGGTTGCGATTTCGTGCAGCTGGATGAACCCACCCTTTCCCAGGTGGTGTTCGGCGAGGAAACCACCGAGACCTTCATGTGCGCCGCCCTGCCCAACCGCCGCGACCCCACCGACGAGCTGGAAATGGCGGTGCGGTTGATGAACGAGACCCTGGACGGCATCGACGGCATCAAGACCGGCGTACACGTCTGCCGGGGCAACTGGAGCAAGAAGGAAGAGGTGTTGTTGCAGGGCAATTACGGCCCCATGCTACCCTACCTGACCCAGATGAACATTGACCGGTTGGTGCTGGAGTGCGCTACGCCCCGCGCCGGCGAGATGGCTGTGTTCCAGGAATACGCCAACGAGAAGGAAATCGGCCTGGGCGTGGTCAACCCCCGCACCGACGACGTCGAGCCGGCCGAGCAGATCGTGGCGCGCGTCAAGGAACTGATGCAGTATTTCGATCCTGACAAGATCTACCTCAACCCGGACTGCGGATTCGGCACCTTCGCCGAGCGCAACGTCAACACCCACGACATGGCCGCCAAGAAGATGCAGGTAATCACCGAAGCCGCGGAGATTCTGCGCGCGGAGTATGAGTAGCGACTACGCCGCCGGATTGCCGCCTACGCTGACAGTTGCCGGCGTTGAAAGGGAGATAACCATCCACCTGCAACAGCGGGCAGAAGAGCGGAGGTACATCACGGAGGAGAATCTGGTTGAAGTTTTGCGCAATTGGGTTGCACGCGGCATCCGGTACGATGAGCCCAGATTCAATGAACCCAGAAGAGCAAGCATGGTCTATTGGGGCTGGATAGAGTATGCAGGAGCTGAGCGCTTGATGCGAGTGGCAGTTTCCATGGACGACCGACGGATTGCCTCGGCCTTCACAGACGATACGGCTACCGAGAAAATGAACCGTGGAGACATCGGTTACTTTCAGCGAAACTACGAACGATGGGAGATGCGAAATGAAGCTGAAAGTGCACTATGACCCTGATTGTGATGCGATTGGCGCAAACTACAAACAGCCGCACGATGGGGCCCGCGAGGTGGAAGGACTCGGTTGGGTCGTGATAGACCTGCTCGACAGGGAAAGTCATGTACCAGTCGGACTGGAAGTGATCGGCATCAGCGCGTGGCTGCCACTGGGCAAGCGTGGCTATTGCGAGGAAACCGACGTCCTGACCTTCGGCGATGGCGTGGAGACCGCAACGGTGGTTGCGGTAAATGGCGACCTGGTTGCGTACTGGGGCCCGGATAAATACGATCCTGACTCGTCTTTGCTGCCTATCGCGGTTGACCTGCACAACGCTTCGAAGCATCTCGCCCCCGTCATCGCGGCAACGTCTCTACCAGTGAACGTAGCCAACGGCTAAGCGTCCGGGCGTTCCCTCTTTTCGTTAATGTCAGAATCAGGATTTACGGGATTAGAGGATTATCAGGATTGGTAACTCTCTGCTTTGAATGGATCCAATCCTGGAAATCCAGAAATCCGGTAAATCCTGATTCTGATAACTATCTCAACGACAACCAAGGAGCTCGACATGGCACAGCAACAAGAAAACCTGAACGGATTGCCCCGCGAAAAATTGACCGAAGTGCTGGATTCCTTCCGCGACCCCGACGTTTTCAACGCAGTGACCGGCCCCTGGAAGTCCCGCGTCGTCTGGCAGGACGGGATGCGCGCCCGCGCCTACATGCGGAACCACCAGGTTGACATGGACGAGCCCGGCGACCTGACCGCTACCGATGTTGCCGCCAGCGCTCATGAGCAACTGCTGTCCGCCGTAGGGAGTTGCATGACGGTGGGCTTCGTGGTCAACGCCACCAAGCAGGGCGTGCGCATCCATGACCTGGAAATCGCCGTGGAGGGCTACTTCGACAACATTCGCAAGTGGGCCGGCGTCGAGGACGAGGGTAATCCCGGCTACGGCCAGATTTCCGCCAAGTGCTTCGTGCGCGCCGACGCCGACGAGGACACCCTGCGCGAGATCTGGCGGCTGGCGGTGGAGGGTTCACCCGTCACCCAGTCCGTCGCCAATCCTACGTCCGTGGCAACCGATTTTGAGATGGTGGGTTAATGGCGACATTCGTTTCCGCCGATTGGGTCGCTGAGCGCATCGGCCAGCCGGGATACCTGATCATTGATCCCCGGTCGGCGATGCGCTACCTGATGGGCCACCTGAAGGGAGCAGTCAGCGTACCGTTCAAGAAGTTGCAAGGGCCGGATGGGAAGTTGGCAGAGCCGGACCAACTGGGCGCTGCTTTCGGCGTTGTTGGGCTGGGCGACGACATTGCGCCGGTGCTGTACGACCACCAGGACGGGCGCAACGCCGCCATGGCCGCCTGGGTGCTGGAGTACCTCGGGCGCGACGACGTTCACATCATGGACCTGCGGTACGAGTCCTGGCAGGAACAGGGACGCGAGGTGTTGTACCGCCCCGTGCCCACGGAGTCCAGGCCCTTCACCGTGCGGCTCAACCCGTCGGTACGCGCCACGCTGGACGACGTTGCGGATCCCGGCGAAGCCGTGCTGCTGGATACCAGAACCGAGGACGAATTCAACGGACAGGTGGAGATGGACCACCGGCCCGGCCACATTCCCGGCGCCGTCAACCTGCCCCACGTTGAAACCGCCGGAACGGACGGCAACCTGCTCATTGACGAGTTTGAGCTGCGCGAGCGGCTGGGCATCGTCGGCGTCGCCAACAACGACTCGGTGATTGCCTACTGCCGCAGCGGAGTGCGCGCCTCCGTGGCGTGGCTGGCGCTGCGTCAAAACGGCTACGACGTTCGTTTGTACGATGGATCCTATACCGAGTGGATGGACAGCGATCAGCCGGTTGAGCTGTGACCGCCTTGCGCGATTCGGCTGCTTTGAGTAACAGGATCGCGGTGGTGTCTCACTTAGACCAGCATGCAATTCACCAATAAAATTTTGCAGGGACTACTATTTGGGAAAAAGCATAAGGAGCAAATGTACATGACCGAAGTGGTTGTTTGGAACATTAACCGAAAGCAGCAGGCTTTGGAACAACTCGTGGAAATGGGTGCGGACCTGGCTTTGCTGCAAGAGGTTCATCCCGGAGGGTGGAAGTGGTTGGCCCAATATGGAAATGGTGTTGAAGTATCTCCGCACGACCCGTGGTCGCCGTGGGGGAAAGCCACCTATGACAGATGGCCGTTGGTGGTGCGTCTGTCGGACCGGATACGGATGGAGTGGTTTACCTACCGGGGACCAGCGCATTGGCCTACTGCCACCCAGTTTCCTACCAGCGGTTACGGTACGGTTGCCGTAGCCAGGGTGATCCCGTCGGACAATCAGGAACCTTTCATTGCGGCGTCGATGTACGGTCGGTTTCGGTCACCCCATCCCACCGTAGGGGACTCCGACTGGATCCATGCGGATGCGTCAGTACATCGCATCATTTCCGACTTCTCGGTGTTCATTAGCCCCGAGCCGGACACGACACACCGGATACTGGCCGCCGGTGACTTGAACATGAACTTCTTGAGCCGTGTCGTCCCAGAAGGTCGCAGTCAGAGCGTCATGACTCGCATGGAAGCATTGGGGATGGAATACATTGGCCCAAAGACGAGTGACAACGAGAGAGTGCCCACGTATTACACTAGGAGCCAACAACCTGCTACTGCCCGCTCACAGTTGGATCACGTATTCGCCTCCAAGGGAATGCACGACAACATTACGGTTCGGGCTATGAACAGCGTGGACGAATGGGGACCCAGCGATCATTGCCGCATTTTGGCAACACTCGCGTGACCATTATTAGAAGCGACCGCTATTGCAGTAGTCGCCACATCGCGCGCTTCCTCGGCACGGGTTGTACAAACCCGTTATAATGCGGCCAACTGCCGCATCGCCCTGTCGCGCCTGCTCAGGCCGCTGGCCGGGCCGGAGGATTTATGCCCATCGTCCAACGTCCCTACGTGCCGCCGGAAGACAAGCCGCCGCAAGAAGAGAGCTATATCAACCCGGGCGACGTTGCGCCCCTGAACGTCAACACTGCTACTGCCGCCGCGCCGGCCCAGGCGGAAGGGGCAACCTCGCTGGACGCCATCACGTTCTACAGCGATTCGTTCCATGTTTTCAGCAGCCTGTACTCGGCGGTGTTGTTCTTCGGGGAGCAACTGGAAGAGCGGGAGCCGATCCTGAGGGCGCGCATCAAGGTCAGCCCGCAGATGATGAAAGCCATCGCCGTGCTGGCGACCAAGCACGTGCGGGAGTACGAAGAGGCGGTCGGCCCAATCTCGCTGCCGGACCAGGTTTTCGCGGCCTGGGAGTTGAACCCGGACGGCACGAGCAACGTTGACGGCCAGGGCCACTGATCGACCAGGGTTATTGAAATGAGCACACCGCAGGATGCAGGCGCCCCGGGTAGCGACCGCGCGCTGGCGCAGGATCTATCGCTGCCGGTGAACGTGGTTCCCAACGCCAACTATGCTCAGCCGGAGGGATGGGATTGGCACAGCACGTCAACGAGCCAGCCCAACGCGGCGACGTTTCACATCAGCCACAGCGACGTTACCAGGGTATTCGCGGACGTGCTGACGCCGGCCGACAGCCCGCCGGAAGCCTACTTCGTGCTGAAAAAAGACATCCCACTGGTGATAATAGACAGCTTGGACAAGTATTGGGCCGCTGAATCCAAAGCCGCGTTGCCGCTGAATGGGTTACGAGTGCCGGTGGAGGCGGACACGGTGGCAGAGGCGAAAGGTAAACTGGCGGTGGATCTGGCGGCGCAGTTGCGGCTCCTGGCAATGCTGTCCGCCGGCGGGACCACGCTGGCGCCGCAGTTGCAGGAGAACTTCCTGATGCTGAGCGAGGTTTTAGGACAGCGCGAGTGATCGACGCTGATTCGTGTCATCGCGATCGATGAGTGAGGGGCGGGTTTCAAACCCGCCCCTGCTCTTTGCGCCTGCTGGAAACGCTGGCGCCGGCTATGCTCCGTTGGCTTCCTGAATGGCTTCCAGGACGCTGGTGGGGGACAGCGGCAGCTTGTTCACGCGGACGCCGGTTGCGTGGTACACGGCGTTGTGCAGCGCAGCCAGCGGCGGGATGATGGGAGCCTCGCCAACTCCGCGCAAACCATAGGGATGGCGCGGGTTGGGGACTTCGATGACCACCGTGTCGATCATGGGCATGTCGAGGGCGGTGGGCATGCGGTAGTCCAGGAACGTCGAGTTGAGCATCCGCCCGTCGTCGGCGTAGGTGTAGTCCTCGGACAGCGCCCAGCCGATGCCCTGCATGGTCCCTCCCTGCATCTGGCCCTCGACGTAGCTGGGGTGGACTGACGTGCCGGAGTCGATGAAGGCGGTGCAGCGCAGGACGTCCACCTTGCCGGTTTCGGGGTCAACCTCAACGTCGATGATGTTGCCGGCGAAGATGGGCCCCACGCCGGTGGAGGTGGCGGAGGCCGACGCGGTGAGCGGGCCGCCGGTGCGCATCATGCGGCTGGCGGCGTCGGCGATGGTCATGCGCTCTTCGTTGGCGGTGCAGGTGAACACGCCGTCGGCGAACTCGACCTGGTCGGGTTCAACCTCCCAGACCAGGGCACAGCACCGGGCCATCTGGTCGCGCAGGTCCTCGGCGGCGGCGATGGCGGCGAGGCCGGTGTCGAAGGCGATGCGGCTGCCGCCGGTGGAGGCAGTCCAACCGACGGTATCGGTGTCCACCACGGTGGGGGCGATCTGGTCAACGTCGATGCCGAGGGTTTCGGCGACCTGCATGGCGACTGCGGTGCGGGTGCCGCCAATGTCAACGGAGCCGGTGATGAGGTTGAGGGTGCCGTTGGAGTTGACGTTGATAGTGGCCGATGAAGCCTGGCCGGCCTGCCAGCGGAAACCGACGGCGATGCCACGGCCGCGATTGGGACCTTCCAGCGGCGTCCGGTTGTGGTCGCTGTTGATCATGGCCTCTTCCAGTTCACGGCAACCGAAGACGCGGTGGGGCACGCCGTTGGGCATCCGGTCGCCCTCCTGGACGGCGTTCTGGATGCGGAGTTCCATGGGGTCCCGGCCGAGAATTTCGGCCAGTTCGTCAACCACGGCTTCCACGGCGAAAGCGACCTGGGGTTGGCCGGGAGCGCGGTAGGCTTGCACCTTCTGCTTGTTGCAGACCACGTCGTAGCCGTCCACCAGCATGTGATCCATCTTGTAGGGGCCGAAGCCGGTGAGAGCGCCGCCGCCGACGGGAGAGCCGGGGTACGCGCCGGCTTCATAGACCATGTAGAGTTGACCCGCGACCATGGTGCCGTCGTTCTTGACGCCCATCTTGCAGCGCATGAAGGTGGCGGAGGCAGGGCCGCTGCCGATGAACACGTCGGTGCGATCCATGGCGACCTTGACCGGCTTGCCCGTCTTCTTGGACAGGACGGCGGCCACCGGGTCGGTGTAGGTGATGCCCTTGGCGCCGAACCCGCCGCCAATTTCCATGGGGACAATCTTCACCTGACCCTCGGGCACGCCGATGATGGCGGCGGTCTGGGCGCGCACGTTGAAGATGCCCTGCGTGCTGGTCCAGACGGTTACGCGGCCGTCGGCGGACCACATGGCGGTGGAGACGTGCGGCTCGATGTAGCCCTGGTGCACGGTCTGGGTTTCAAATTCGCGCTCGATGACGATGTCGGCCTCGGCGAAACCCTGATCAACGTCGCCGACCTTGTGCTGGATGTGTCCGGCCACGTTGCTCTTGACGCCGGTGTCGTCGCCGCGGGCAAACCGTTCCATGCGGAAGTAGGTGGTCATGTCGTCGTGGAGCAGGGTGGCGTCATCGGCCATGGCCTCGCGCCAGGTGAGCATGGTGGGCAGAACCTCGTAGTCCACCTCCACCAGTTTCATGGCCTCCATGGCGATGTGAGGGCTGGTGGCGCAGATGGCGGCGACAGCGTGGCCGACGTACAGGACTTTATCCTTGGCCAGCAGGTTCTCGGCGATCATGCGAGCGTTGCCCTGGACTTCGGCGAAGTCGATCATCCGGTTCTCAATGATTGGGAAGTCGGCCGCCGTGGCGACGGCGACGACGCCGGGCACGGCCTCGGCCTTGCTGGTGTCGATGCTGCGGATGCGCGCATGGCTGTGGGGGCTGCGCAGGATGCGGGCGTGGAGCATCCCCGGCAGGTTGATGTCCGCGCCGTAGCGGGCGGCGCCGGTCACCTTGTCCACGCCGTCGTGTCGCACCGGACGGGTGCCGATGACGCGGTATTGCTGTTCGGGCTGAGCGGTGGTGGTCATGGGGTTCCTCCTGATATAAGAGTAGTGGCTGCGGGCTTTGTTTCTCATTGATGCGGAGTAGGAACGGAACTTCGGGGTTGCGCAGGAGTAGAAACCAAGGAGGCTTTCGTCATCTTTCAGTTCCCATCGGATTTAGCGCGGACGATATTGGAGCAGCCTCCGCTGTTGCATGCCGTTACCCAATAGTAGTTCTTGTCTTCGTCAGGGCGATTGTGAGTATAGCCGGAGCCGGAGACCTTGTCCGCCAGCAGTTCGCAGAAACTGGGGCTTCCGTCGCTTCTTACTCGGCAATTCGAGGCGAAGAAGTCGTCGTAATATACCTTGTAGTATTGCGCTCCCTCTGCCGTATTCCAGCTTACCTGTATCGCCGAACCGGACCACGCGGACCGCACGTTGCTTGGAGCCGCTGGTCGAGTGTCTATGAACCGCGCAGGGGTGGCTTCCGAGCATCCTCCGCGGTTGCAGGCTGTCACCCAGTAATAGTTGCGGTCGTCGTCCGGACTGGTGTGGGTGTAGGTCGTCCCGGGGACGTTATCCGCCAGCAGTTCGGCAAAGGAGAAACTGGAATGGAAATCGTCGTAGTACACCCCGTAGTAATCCGCTTCCTCAACCACATCCCAGCTGACTCGTATGTTCGAACCGTCGCGAACGTATTGGACATCACCGGGTTTGTCCGGCTCGGCTTCCACCGGAGCCGCGCTAATCGGATCCGAGCATCCGCCGCTGTTGCATGCTGAGACCCAGTACCAGTTTTGATCTTCAGTTTCCGTATGCAGATAGGTGGTCGCAGTGATATTTGTTGCCAGCAAGTCGGCAAAGGACAATGAACCGTGGAAATCGTCATAGTACACCTGGTAATAGTCGGCTTCGGAAACCGCGTCCCAACTGAGGCGAATATCCTCACCGACAAATTCACCTACGACGTTGTTGGGAGGCGACGGCCTGGTGTCAACGAATGTCGCGGCCACGAATTTCGAGCACCCGCCGCGATTGCAGGCTGCCACCCAGTAATAGTTGCGGTCGTCGTCTGGACTGGTGTGAGTATAAGTCGTCCTAGAGACGTCATCTTCCAGCGGTTCGGCAAAGAAGAAATCCGAATGGAAATCTTCGTAATACACCTTGTAGTAGTTCGCTCTTGCCATTGAATCCCAGCTCACCACCGTTTGGTCGTTGTTCCATCTGTATTGCGCATTGTTCGGCGACGAAGGCGGAGAGATAGGTGTAGCCGTGGGCATAGGTGTAGCCATGGGCATGGTCGTAGCCGTGGGCATAGGCGTAGCCGTGGGCATGGTCGTAGCCGTGGGCATAGGCGTAGCCGTGGGCATAGGCGTAGCCGTGGGCATGGTCGTATCTACAGCCGCAGCCGTGAGAGTAACCGTCGGCGTCGTGGTAGATGTAGAATCTATGTAATGGCCGGTTGCAACATCAACGACGTACTCTTTGACGTTGCCAATAGTATCCTCGTCGAAGAAACGCAAATGGGTAATGCGCAATCCGTCCCAATAACCCCAATCCCTGCTTTCCGCACGGCACACTTGTGCCGACTGGTAGCCGTTGAGGCGCCCCAACCGTTCCACCTTGATATACACAGTGCTCCCGCGATCGAGCTCCCGATTGACGAAGTCACACCCAAGAAGCATCCCCAATAGCATGTAGGCAACTACGCCATGCTCGGAGTCATCGGTGTAACGGCCAGGTACTCCCCATACGGTGCCGCGATTACGTAAGGTGACCCCAATGTAGCCAGTCGGAGTGTTGGCTTCGAATAATTCGCGTGTCACATCAAGATCAGTCGGCATTCTGATTCGCTCAGGTGAGGGACTGGTCAGTGGCAACGTAGTGGATTGTAAAGGCGACTGTCTGTCGAGAATCTCGGACTGGCCGGTAGGCTGTGTGGATAGCAATCCGAGAGTAGGCGTAGGGGTATCAGCGAACACCATCACGGGCGTGGGCGTGCCGTTAAAGCTCGTGCCCGCCGTTTCCGACAATGCTCCAGCGCCGCGGAGGAGAACGATAAGACCCGCGAGCAACAGGAGTACCACTAGTGATGCGCTTATGCCAACCCACAGCCGTGTCCGGGATCGCGGGGAGGATTGAATTGGGAATGCATCATCGTCGGCAGACGCAGGGGAGGCTCTTTCTGCCCTCGGCATAGGTCCGACCATGGCCTGCCCGCAGTTCCGGCAGAATCTGGCGCCGTCGGCGTTTTCCTGCCCGCAGTTCCTGCAAAACATTGTTCAGCTCTCAAGATTCCGGTCGGGCTGAGGATTGGCGTCGGTGTTCTCGTCCGTTGCGGTGGGTATCGGGATTCTGCGGAGGTACCGCACCAACAATAGCCCGATGGTAGCAATGGATACCAAAACAATGCCTCCGTGGATGAACCGCATAGCGCCCGCGGGCAGGTCATCCCACAAAATCCCTACCGCGCTGGTGAATCCGACAAGTCCCAACACGACGTACGCGACGAGAACGAAAGTGCGCGTCTTCCTGGCTCTTGCCTGAGACATGAGGGCAGCAACGATGGAATATACGATCACAACTGAAACTGCCGTCCCTAAGGCAGCGGCAAAACTATCCATCATTTCCTGTCCAGACCGTCCCCGGCTTCCCAACCATATGGCGTCCAGAATTTCCACCGCGATCAAAACCAGCAGGGGGTACAGCGTTCCCTGCACAATTCTATAGATTCGCGTCATTCCAACGTCCACCAGGGCCAAGTACCCGCCATACGTTCCACACAAACCAACACCAATCAGTGAGAACATCGCCCGTCGCAGGTCGTCGGGACCCCACGCGAAATCAGTCCACACCTGCAATATCATGATGAGCAGCCCCACGCTGATTAAGGCGCCCCAAATGAACGGCAGATACGAAAGCGCGTCCCACAACTGTCCGGTCCGCTCACGGAATCTATGGATGAGGTAGTAGTTGACTGCGGTACTCAGGACTATCCCGACCAGAATTAGCATGCTGAGCAGCAGGCTCTCAAGATCGATAATAGCTCCGATGTCGAAGCGGAGCGAAATGAGTCCAATGATGGCCCAGATCAAAACACCTACCGCGCCCGACCAAATGAGCACCGGACCGACGGTGGTTAGGAAACCACCGGAGGCATCTATCGTCGCGTAGCGCTGATAGACGCTCCTGACCGTGCTGCCCGCGCCTGAGGCTGAGGCATCACGCGCGCTTGCCGGCTCAGCCGTGCTTGACGCCTCGGTTGTGGTTGCCGCTTCCGGAGAAACATTCTGCGGAATAGCGGCACCGCACCTCACGCAAAACTTAGAGCCCTCATCATATCCGCTGCCACAGCCAGGGCAATAACCAACTATTTGTTCCATCTGATCGCCTTTCCTGCAATTGGGGCTAGTGCGCCACGAAGCCGGGCAGGAAATACTCCCGCGTCGGGTCGGGGGGCATTCCCGGCATGTCGGCGGAGACTACGCCGTCGCTTTCGATGGCGGAGCGGACGATGCCCTTGTTGAAGGGGCTGATGTCGTCGTCGGACATGAAATCGCGGACGGGCATCCAGAGGCATTCCTCGATTTCCTGCTCGCTCATCTTGATCTCGTGGGTGAGCGCGCGCAGGCGGCAGACGAAATAGATGTCGGACTTGCCGTAGCGGTAGCCGTGCCAGTGGCGGAAGCAGGCCAACGCCTCAAACTCTGCCTGGACTCCGGTTTCTTCAAGCACCTCTCTAACAATCGAGTCAACGATGTGCTCGCCGGGTTCCAAAGCGCCGCCGGGCAGCTTGTAGAAGGGCGGGCGGTTGTCGATGCGGTAGCGCTCGCAGACGACCAGCAGTTCCTCCTTGTCGTTGAGGACGACGCCGCCGGCTCCCACGTAATGAGTGGCGTAAGGCGGGATGAAGGAGTCTGGAATCAGCATCAGCGTGGCGGTGACGCCGTGTTCGTCGGCGTGGTGGTAGGTGAAGCCGCGCTGGGTGGCGACGGGTACGTGGGTCGCCAGCTCGATGGGAATGTCCACCCAGGCAACCTCGTAGCCGGCCTCGCGCCATTCGGCGATGGAGGCGTCGAGAGCAGCGGCGAAATCGTCGGGATCGGGAGGCAGACGGTCGGAATTGACCACGACGCCACGGAAGGGATTGGGCGTCGCAGCAAGGGGAGAGACCATGAGGCGGCTCCGTATCGGTTCAGTTGATTTGGGAGTCGGCGGCAGTATAGCACACTGGTATAATCAAGCCGGCGGCGGCCAAACGGGAGCAGGGTTATGAACACTCCAGATACTGAAATGCACCCCTTGAAAGCTTTGGAAGTGGCCGAGCGCCAATACGCCGCCGGCAACTACGTGGAATCGTCGCGCATCCTGTGGAAGGCCACGGAAGCCACCTACGTGATGATGGCCAAGGCACATGGCCTGCACACCAGAGACCTGAATCAGATAGCGGCCGCCTTGGACAGGAAGTACGGCGGGAATGATCGCCGGAGCAAGCGTTATTACAGTGGCTACCTGACGACGTGCGGGCTTATGCAAGACCACGCCGAAATGGAGGCATTGGAAGGGTATGAATTGGACTGGCCCAGTCGCCGGTTGATGAATTTCATCAAGGAAAGCTACCTGAAGTTCGGAAACGATGCCACCGGCCGATAGCCGATACCGTCAAAGAGCGGAACGGCATCGGGACAGAGCCATCAGCTACCGGGACGACGCCAATCTGCTGCTGACCCAATACAATAAGCCGGATTCCGCCGGGGCGCTGCTGTACGAAGCGGCCAAGCAGTGCATCAACGCTGTATCCAACAGGAACGGCCAAAATCCCGGTGCTACTGGGAGCAAAACGCGCTACTTGGAATCCATCGCCTCACAGCCTCCCGGCGATGGGTTCGACTTGGCCGTCGGCTGGGAAGCGGCCATGCGGCTGCACATCCACGCTGACCGAGAACACCTTTCGGATGCAGATTTTCAGAAAGCCCGGATGTTGGCCCAAAACTTCATTGACGATATGCTGGCAATCTACGCCAGCGGCGGGTGAGTTCGGCGCGGTTGACGCTCGTTTTCGGAGGCCCCTATACTCGGTAGCGTTGCGATTGAGCAACAATTTGCTGAGCATAGGGGTTTTTGAATGACGCAGGCATCGCCGCACCAGCGGGATCTGGCGGGAGAATCCTGGAACCCGGGTCAGTATCTGAAGTTTGCCGACCACCGGCTGCGGCCGGCCCTGGATCTCATGGGCCGGATACCGCTGGAGGATCCCCAGGTCATCTACGACCTGGGATGCGGCAGCGGCAACGTCACGCGGCTGCTGGCTGACCGGTGGCGGGACGCGGAAGTGGTCGGCATGGACAACTCGCCGGAGATGCTGGCGCAAGCGGCAGCCGATTCGGATGGGACCGCCGGGCGAGTGCGCTGGCAGACCGGAGACCTGGCGAACTGGCAGCCGGACCGGGAACCGTCGGTGCTGTACTCCAACGCGGTGATCCAGTGGGTGCCCGACCACGATGAACTGGTGCCCCGGCTATGGAACCTGCTGCCGCCGGGCGGCTGCCTGGCGGTGCAAGCGCCCCTGAGCTGGGACATGCGGTCACATCACCTGATGCGTGAAGCACTGGCGGACGGCGGGCCCGATGACAGCGCTCTCGGGTCGCCGGAACTGCGGACGGCGGTGGGCAACCGCTGGGTGCAGGATCCCGATTTCTACTACGATCTGCTGGCTCCGCAGTCGGCGCACCTGGACGTCTGGACGACGGAGTACCAGCACGTGCTGACCGGGGAGGACGCGGTGCTGGAGTGGGTTACGGGCACGGGCCTGCGTCCAATCCTGAACGGTCTGGACGACGGCGAGCGCGAGATTTACCTGGAGCAATACCGGCGTCGGCTCAACGCGGAGTATCCGCGGCGACCCGATGGCGTTACGCTCTATCCCTTCCGCCGGCTGTTCTTCGTAGCGGTGCGCAGGTAATTTAAACCGGCATGGATGTACAGGATATTCGGGATTATTTGAATCTCATCATGCTAATCCTGCACATCCATGCAAAAACTCATCTCTTGGAGGCATGATTATGACGGTTCTGGTACTGGGCGGCGCGGGCTTCATTGGGCCGCGGGTGATTCGCAAGCTGGTGGAGCGCGGCGAGGACGTTTACGCGACGGACATCAATCCGCTGCCCGACATTCCCGGCGTTGAGCCGGACGGCATCCGCAGCGCGCGGGTGGACATCACGGACTTTGAGCAGGTGACGCGGGCCATCGTGGACTCGCAGCCCGACCGCATTATCAACCTGGCCTACCTGCTGGGCGGCGGCGAGGGCAACCCGCACCACCAGATGCGACTGAACATCCTGGGCATGGACAACTGCTTCGAGGCGGGGCGACTGCTGGGTGTGGACCGTATCGTGTACGCCAGTTCGGTGGCGGTGAGCGGGCAGCAGTCGAACTTCGGCGATCGCGAGATCAACGAGGACGAGGCGACTTACGGCGACAGCCAGTACGCCACGCACAAGATTTTCAACGAGTTCCAGGCCAAGATGTTCAACGAGAACTACGACATGCGCATCACGGGCATCCGGCCGGCCAACGTGACCGGCCCGGACAAGGTGCGCGGCTCCACGGACCACGTGCGCTGCGTCACCCTGCCGTCCCGCGGCGAGCCGGTGAGCTTCCCCTACCAGGACATGATGCGCCTGCCCATCCACGTGGAGGACATCGCCGAGGCGTTCGTGCGGGTTACGCTGGTGGACCGCAGCGAGTACCCGGTGTACAACTCGGGCGGCACGCCGATCAGCCTGGGCGACCTGGCGGAGATGGTGCGCGGCTACCTGCCGGACGCGCAGATCAACTTCGACAACCCCGGCGGACGTGAGCACTCCGGCAACTACCTGGTGGACAACAGCCGGCTGCTGTCCGAGTTCGAGCTGACCTACGCGCCGCTATCCCAGCGGGTGCTGGAAATCATCAACGAGGTGCGCGCCGACGAGGGGTTGCCGCTGGCTTCGGGCTGACTGATGTTGAAGTAGCGGCGACATTCCGTCATGTGGCAGAATATAAAACTGTACGTTCTGGCGTACTCCATCATGGTGGTGGGCGCAGTGGTATCGACGGCGTTTCAATTGCTGGGGGACCAGTTCCCCGTCGGCCACCCGGTCAGCGCGATGGCCGCCAACTTGTCCGGAATGTCAATCGGAGGTCTGATCATGGTACTGGGATTCATTCGGGATGGCCGGGTCAAGGAGGAACGGCAACGCACGGCGGACGCTGAAGCCAGGGCCCAAGAGGCGACCATCAAGGCCGCCACGGCAACAGCCCAGTTGGAACGGGAGCGGGAACAGGCACACGCCCAGTTGCAGTTGGAACGGGAATGGTCAAACGCCCAGTTGCAGTTGGAACGGGAACGGGCCGCCGCTGCGGAGGCCAGAGCGGAGCGGTTGATGGACCGCTATGAAGCCGTTACCGAAGCGCTGATACGGCGTTTGGAAGAGCGGAACGGAGACGGCGCGAAGGAGTGACTGGTTCGCTTCTGATTGTTGGTGCTGGCGCTGATCAGTACGAACGCCAGCGCCGCTGTTGTTTCCGGTCAGGAGCGAGCAGTTGCGTAGGGCAGGTGCTCGCCGATGTAGCCGGCATTTCCCGCTTGACAACGGACAGAACAACAGTTCATAATAACCCTGTGCACACCGGATTATCCAACCATCCCAGCCTGCCAACGAGGTCACATCACTACGGTCGTCAACGGCCGCCAACCAGTCAGCAAATCCAATTCGCAAGACCACGCCCTGACCGACCGGGCAACCTTTGCGCGCTACCCACTGCGACGTGTACGGCTAACTACATGACCCGTGCGAACTCAACGGTGGCTAATCGTTCCTTGCGTGACAACCCCCGGCCGTGGGGCTGGCAACGACCACAGTGAATCCGGAAACCGACCTCGGCAGGCAACCCAACCAACACCAACTCTCCGACTCCCGCTCAACGAACCAGCTCATGGTGAGCCTGTCGAACCATCATCCTGAGCCTGTCGAAGGAAGGAGGCCAACCCAAAATCCTGTTGCTGACCCAAAGCTTGCGCCCGCCAGCCGGGTTGCCGCCGTATCGCACCGCCCATATAATGCGGTCATATTCGCTCGCCTGAACGACCTGAACGCGCATCGCTCCGCGCTGCCGGTCGGCGCGTCTCACGGCCCCAGCAGGAGGATTTCCCGATGGCATTACCCGACCGTATGAAGTTTGGCATCTTTATGGGGCCGTTCCACCGCGCCGGCGAGAACCCCACGCTGGCCCTGGAGCGGGACCTGGAGCTGGTGCAGTGGCTTGACTACCTGGGCTTTGACGAAGCCTGGATCGGCGAGCACCACAGCGCGGGCTGGGAAATCATCTCGTCGCCGGAGATTTTCATCGGCGTGGCCGCCGACCGCACCAAGCACATCAAGCTGGGCACCGGCGTGGTCAGCCTGCCGTACCACCATCCCTTCATGGTCGCCAACTGGATGACGCAGCTGGACCACATGACCCGCGGCCGGGTGATGCTGGGCGTCGGGCCGGGCGCGCTGCCCGGCGACGCCTACATGATGGGCATCGACCCCACCAAGCAGCGCCTGCGCATGGACGAGTCGCTGGGCGTAATCATGCGGCTGTTCAAGGAAAAGGAACCCATCACGCACAAGAGCGACTGGTTCGAGCTCAACGAGGCGATGCTGCAGCTGCGGCCCTACCAGACGCCGCACATGCCCATCTCGGTGGCGTCGGTGCAGACGCCGTCGGGCGTCGCGCTGGCCGGCAAGCACGGCGCGTCGGTGCTGACCATCACCACGCCGCGCGACCCCAAGGTGCCCCAGGGCGCAGCCCTGCACGAGCTTTGGGACATCTGCGAGGAGTCGGCGGCGGAGCACAACCAGGTGGTTGACCGCTTCGAGTGGCGCTTGGTGCTGCCGGTACACCTGGCCGACACCCGCAAGGAGGCCTTCGAGCAGGCCCGCATCGGCGCGGGACGCTACCAGCGCGAGTACTTCGAGCACACCATGGGTCGCCCCCAGGTGGTAGATGGTCCGCCGGACAAGATCATCGACGTGATGGCCGAGCGGGGCGCGTGGATCATCGGCACGCCCGACGACTGCATTGAGGGCATCAAGCGGCTGGAGGAGATGAGCGGCGGATTCGGCGCGTTCATGGTGCAGACGGTGGACTGGGCGGCGCGGGAGCACATGTTGCACAGCTACGAGCTGATGGCCCGCCACGTGATGCCGCATTTCCAGGGCTCGGCGGACGCGATGATCGCCTCCAACCAGTGGGCCTACGAGCGCCACGAAACGCTGCAAGCCGGCCGTACGCGCGCGCTGGATCGGGCGCGGGAGGACTACGCCGGCCGGAACGCCTGATCGGAAACCATAGACGACAGCGGCCGCCGGAAAGCCTTAAGAGGGAACTCCGGCGGCCAATTTTCATCACGACGCACGAAATAGTGGAGGCCCCAAATGCCACTGCACCCACAAGCGCAAGAAGTTATTGAGGCGACCCGCGCGCTGGGTCTGCCGCCCAACCACACGGTTTCGCCGGCCGAGGCGCGGGCCAACGCCGCCAAGCGCCCCCGAGGCCCCGGCCCGGATGTAGGCAAGGTTGAGAACCGCAGCGTCCCCGGACCGGACGGCGACGTTCCGGTTCGCATCTACACGCCGGAAGGCGACGGCCCCTTTCCGATACTAGTCTGGTATCACGGCGGCGGCTGGGTCGTTGGCAACCTGGAATCGGCGGACGGCACGGCGCGCCACCTGTGCGTCGGCTCGCGCAACGTCGTGGTGTCGGTGGACTACCGGCTGTCGCCGGAGGCCAAGTTTCCCGAGCCCTTTGACGATTGCTATTACGCCACCATCTGGGCCAGTGACCATGCCGAGGAACTGGGAGGAGTCAGTGGCGTCGTGTCCGTGGGCGGCGACAGCGCCGGCGGCAACCTGGCCGCAGCGGTCAGCATCAAGGCCGCCGAAACCGGCGATTTCCACGTCAGCCACCAGTTGCTGGTCTATCCCGTTACCGACGTCGACTTTGACACCGGCTCCTACCTGGACAATGGCGCGGGCTACAACCTGGATCGCGACCTCATGATTTGGTACTGGGAGCAGTACCTGGCCGACCCGTCGCAGGCCAACGACCCGCAGTGCGCGCCGATGCGGCTTGCCGCCGACTTCGAGGCGATAGAAAGCCTGGCGCAGGCCCTGGTCATCACCGCCGAGTACGACCCGCTGCGGGATGAGGGCGAGGCGTACGGGCGGCTGCTGGCCGAATACGGCGTGCCGGCGACCACCAACCGCTACGACGGCATGATCCACGGCTTTTTCAGCATGGCCGGCGTGATGGACACGGCCCGCGATGCCATGGACGACGCCTGCCGGTTCCTGCGGGGCGCGGTTGACGACATGATGGAGGAGTATTTCAACCAGCACGAGGGCGACCCGGCCGCGATGCGCAAGATGCTGGACCCGCAGGCGGCCCACGTGCTGGAGGTGTTTGCAGAACTGGGCATCAAGGCGTTCCAGGACATGGAAGTGGACGAGTGCCGGGAGATCATGAACAACCGGCCGCGTCCCGACGGCCCGGCGGTGGGCAACGTGGAGGACCGCATCCTGCAGAACGTCCACGGCAAGGAGCCTGGCGATGTGCCGATCCGGATCTACACGCCGGCAACGCCCGGCCCATGGGGCATCCTGGTGTGGTATCACGGCGGAGGCTGGGTGATCGGCAACGTGGAAACCGCCGACGCTACGGCCCGGGAGCTGTGTGTGGGCGCCAACTGCGTGGTGGTGTCCGTGGATTACCGGCTGGCGCCGGAGTACAAGTTCCCCACGCCGTTTGAGGACTGTCTGACCGCGACGCTGTGGGCGATGGCCAACGCGGAATCGCTGGGCGGCCGGCCCGACGCCATCGCAGTGGGCGGGGACAGCGCCGGCGGGAACCTGGCCGCCGCCGTATCGCTGGCCCAGGATGATTTCCCCAACCCGCTGGCGTTCCAGCTGCTGGTGTATCCGGTCACCGATTACGCCTATGAGACGCGCTCCTACCAGGTCAACGGGCAAGGGATGTTCCTGGAAACGGCCAGCATGCGCTGGTTCTGGGACCATTACGTGGACACCACTGACCTGTCGGGCTACAACATCTTCGCGTCGCCGTTGCGCGCGCGGCTGTCCAACGACCTGCCGCCGGCCCTGGTGATAACGGCAGAGTTCGACCCGTTGCGGGACGAAGGCGAAGCCTACCACGCGGCGCTGGAAGAGGCCGGCGTATCCACCAGCCTGATCCGCTACGACGGCGTGATCCACGGCTTCTTCGGATTGCCCCACGTGATCGACAAGGGGCGGCAGGCCATCGACGCCGCCTGCGCCAGCCTGCGCGATGGCTTCGGCGCAGCGCTGGAGCAGCCGGAGGCCGTTGAGGCGGCGGATAACTGAAGATACTAACCTAACGTCTATGGCAAGTGGTATCATGGCGGCGTAGGGGTAACCCAGTCCCTTCGCCGCCAACGCTTTGTACAAAGGAGCGACCAACATGGCTGAAACCATCCAGGAACAGTACATACGGATGAATCCCCGTTCGCGGGAACTGCAACCCAACTACCAGGCCCGGTTCCCGTCGGGCAGTCCCGGCCACGACGGCTACACGTCGGACCCGTTCCCGGTGGTGATCGCCCGGGGCAGCGGGCCGCGCAAGTGGGACATCGACGGCAACGAGTACGTGGACTACGGCATGGGGTCGGCGTCGCTGCTGCTGGGGCACGCGCACCCTGAGGTAGTTGCCGCATTGTCGGGAGCGTTGGACGCCGGGGCGCACTTCGGCGCGCCCACGGAATCCATGCTGGAATGGGGCGAGCGGGTCTGCACGCTGATGCCCTGCGTGGACAAGGTGCGCTTTGTCGGTTCCGGCGCCGAGGCCACCATGCTGGCGATGCGCGTGGCGCGGGCCTACACCGGCAAGGAGAAGATCATCCGTTGGGAGTCGCACTACCACGGCTGGCACGACTACGTAATGCCCGGCAACCTGCCGCCCTTTGACGTGCCGGCGTCCATCGGCATACCCCAAGGGACGATTGACTCCATCATCGTGCTGCCGACGGATCTAACGGCATTGGAGAACGCGCTGAACAGCGACGACAACATCGCCGGCGTGATTACCGAGGCGTCGGGCGCGTCCTACGGCACGGTGCCCCTGCCCGACGGGTTCCTGGACGGCGTGCGCCGGCTGACCCGGGAGCATGGCGTGGTGATGATCCTGGACGAAGTGATCACCGGGTTCCGCTGGGCGCCGGGCGGCGCGCAGGAACGGTTGGGCGTTGACCCCGACATCTGCACCATGGCCAAGATCATCACCGGCGGGCTGCCCGGCGGCGCCGTGGGCGGGCGCGACGAGTTCATGGCGGTGATGCACCAGACCGGCGACAGTCACCACGACCGCTACGAGCGAGTGCTGCACGGGGGCACGTTCAACGCCAACCCCTACGCCGCCGCGTCGGGCAACGCCGCGCTGCGCCTGGTCGCCACCGGCGAGTACAACGCCCAGGCCGACCTGATGGCTCAGCGGTTGCGCGTGGGCCTGCGCGAGGTGGTGGAACGCCGCGAGGTCAATGCCACGGTGTACGGGGATGCTTCGACCTTCCACCTCTTCTTCGGCGAGCGCAGCATCGACGGCCTGGACGCTTCCCGCTTGAAGAACCAGCCCGCGGAAATCCAGCGAACCCTGCGCCAGGCGTTGCAGGTGCGAGGGGTGGACCTGATGTCCCGCACCAGCGGCGTGCTGTCGGGAACGCACACCGAAGCCGACATCGACTTCACCATCGAGGCGTTTGACGGCGCCATTGCCGCGATGATGGACGAGGGGTTGGTGCAGCACTAGGCGCCGGCCCTCCACATAATCCGCACGAATCGGAAAGCCCCTCGCGGGAGATAGCGAGGGGCTATTCCGTTGCCATCATGATTGGCTCGGGTTGTCAAAACCGGGTGACGCATCCAGGACAATCGCAGGGGTCGAAAAGTAAGTCCCGATAGTGATGTAATCCGTGGACTATACCGCCCTCGCTGTCGAAAGAGTTAGAAATTACGTCAAAGAATTGATCATCTCCTTTTTCGTATTTGCGCCATAAGGCATACGTTACCAAGTCAGCGTATTGGATACCTCGCGTGGCTGTAGAATCAACAAAGAAGGGAACATCAACTAAATTCCGAGTAATCCCCCAGCGATGTCCGATAGTCCTGAACTCTGCCGCAAGAGATTGCATTCGGGCGCTCGCGCCTGTTTGTTTACCGCCACGCCAAAAAGTCGCCACCTATTGGGGGCCAACGATTGGGTCGCTGACAGGCCACCTCGGATAACCCCTCGGCGTTCGGGCGACGGCATTCGCCGCCACCAATTGCGCCCAGACAGAATAGCATTGCCGTGCAGCTCCAGTGCGGTTGGTTCGTGATGACCAAGGCCGGATACCAAACGTTCCAGCGCATCATGCAACCAGTAAACTTGGCGTTCGAATACCGCTATTCCAGCCAGGACGAAGTGCTTCTCGTCCGGGTTGCTAACGGAGCCTGCGTCATCCAGGTAAAGCAAATACACAATAAAAAGGCAGCCGGGTAAGAGCCATGTCTTAACGGACCGCTGTGGGCAGCCCTCCCAACCGCACCACTATGGTACACCTATCCCATACACCCCGTCAATGCCGGCAACATCGACGTACGGTTTCTCAATAGCCCACCGCGTAGCCGTCGTAGCGGGGGTCGGCGGCGCCGTGGAGGGCTCCGGTGTCGGGGTCGATGTACAGGGCCATTTCGCGGCCGGTTACGCCGTCCCAGGCGCCCAGCTCGTGGACGGGGTGGCCCATGCCGCGCAACTGACGTATTGCGGCGGCATCGAAACGGCTTTCCATGAGCAGGCGGTCTTCAGCGGTGTGGGGGACGGTTGACTCGGTGCCGTCGCCGACGTGCTTCCAGCGGGGCGCTTCCACAGCCTCCTGTACCGTCATGCCGTAGTCAACGAGGTTGGTGATGACCTGCATATTGCTCTGCACCTGGCAGTCGGCCCCCGGCGTGCCCAGGACGTAGGTGAGACGCCGGCCGCCGGTCCCGTTGCTGCTGCCGTTAGCAGCGGATGTGCCGCGTCGGAACACCATGACCGGGTTCATGGTATGGCGCACACGCTTGCCGGGCTGAAGGCAATCCACGTGGTCGGACTCCAGGTGCCAGTAGGTCATGCGGTTGTTGAGCAGGATGCCGGTGTTGCCGGCGACCAGGGAGGATCCCCAGCCGCTCTGGATGCTCTGGAGCAGGCAGACGGCGTTGCCGGCCCGGTCGGCGACGACAAAGCAGGTGGTGTCCTCTTCCTCGCTGCGGGGGCCGCGGCGGCCGGCTCCGGCGGGCGTGGCCGCGTGACGCTCTGGCTGGAAACGCCAGGGATCGCCGGCCTCCATGCGAGCCGATGCCACGTGCCGGTCGATGATCCCGGCACGCTCGCGCGCGTACTCTTCCGACAACATTCCGGCAATGGGCACGTCGATGTAGTCGGGGTCGGCGACGTAGGCTTCCCGGTCGGCGAATGCCATCTTCTTGGCCTCCACCATCAGGTGTATCGACTCGGGCGAGCCGAACCCAAAGGCAGCCATATCGTACTGTCGGATAATGTTGAGTTCCTGCAGCAGGATGTGTCCGCTGGAGTTGGGCGGCGCTTCGTAAACGGTGTAGTCGCCGTAGTCGGTGGAGATGGGATCCTGCCAGCGTGCGGAGCAGTCGTTGAGGTCAGCCATGGTCAACAGGCCGCCCTGCTCCTCGCTGAACCGTACGATGGCCTCGCCGATGCTGCCCCGGTAGAAGGCGTCCCGGCCCTGCTGGGCGATGGTGGTGAGGGTGCGCGCGAGGTCGTTCTGGCGCAGGATGTCGCCCGGCTGCAGCGGCGCGCCGGTATCGCTGCGGGTGAAGATGGCGCGGCTGGTGGGAAACTCGCAGAGCAGCGCATCGCCGGCGATGGCGCCGGCCAGGTAGTGCGTTACGGGGAACCCGTCATCGGCCAGGGCGATGGCCGGAGCCAGCACTTCACTGAGAGGCAGTGAACCGTAGGCCTCGTGAGTGTCCAGCCAGGCGTTGAGCAGGCCGGGCACGGAGACGCTGAGGATGCCTTTCATGGGAATGCCTTCACGGTAGCGTTCCAGCGTGGCAGCATAGGGCGCGGCGCCGGTGCCGTTGCATACGCGCAGGCTGTCGTGACCGGTAATTGGGTCCTGGGCGCGGTAAGTCATGATGAAGCCATCGCCTCCGATGCCTGACATCAGTGGTTCGACGACGCCCAGAGCGGCAGCGGTGGCGATGGCGGCGTCGAAGGCGTTGCCGCCCTTTTGCAGGATGCTCACGCCGGCTTGAGCGGCCAACGGGTGGCCGGCGCAGACCATGCCGTTGCGCCCCATGACGACGGGACGGTGCGCGGTAAAACCAATGCCGTGCGGTGTGTTGGACATGACGGGGACTCCTTGATGACCGCGTCGCCGGATCCGGCAGCGCAGTAGTCTGACGCGCTACTGAACCGGACCTGAGCTGACTACGGGGCCCGTGGAGGCTAGAATTTCGGACGCCACCCCGCTGTTCGTTAAAAACGCAACCTGTTCCTCGGTGAACTGGCCGCCGGCGCTTTGCCGGGTGGTATGCAGGGTGTCGGTGCCGATGCTCAACTGGGAAGGAGGATTATGGACGACCGCCCCCAGGTTGAGCGCGCCGCAAAGATCAATGGCGGCCAGGATCGTGTCGTACATCACGGCCTGATCGAAGTTGGTGGTGTCCAGGGTGGCCAGGTTGAAATTGGTGTGGGACAGATTGGCCCTGGCAAAATTGGCTTCGGACAGCAGGGTGCGATAAAAGGTGGCGTTGGACAGGTTGGCGGATTCGAGGTCGGCCCAGGTCAGGGCAGCCTCTGAGAAGTCGGTGTAGTAGCAGTAGGTTTCCCGGAGAATGGCCCAGCTCAAGTTGGCGTTGCGCAGGTTGACCTGGTTCAAATCGGCGCGCTGCAGGTTGGCTCCCTGAAGATTTGCCCGCGTAAGGTTGCTCTGGCCCAGTTGCGCGCCTTGTAGGCTGGCGCCGCGCAGGTCGGCGTCCTGGAAGTTGCTCCCGACCAAGTTGCAGAAATGCAGGTCAGCGCCCCGCAGGTCGGCGCCGCTGAAGTCGGATCCGGCGAAGTCCAGTTCCCCCAGGTCTGCCCAGGGCAACCTGGCCTGTTGCAGTTGGGAGTTTTGGAAGGCCATCCCCGCGCCGTCCCTGGTGGCCCGTGATTCATTCCAGGCGACCACGTCGGCGCACAACAGGTCCAAGCGACGTCGGGTCGTGAGTTTACGCCAAAAGTCCATGACCGCACTCCTGAACAGAGATTCGTACAATTATGGTTATTCTACACTGGTTCACTCCAAAGGCGGCGCGAACCAATGAAAGCGGGTTAGCGCGAAATTACGGCTGGCCGGCGCCGGAAAACGAAACGGGGGCGAAAGTGATTCCGCCCCCGCCAAACCGTATTATCGTCGCTTAGTGTCCGCCGCAGCCGCAACCACCACTACCGCAGCCACATCCGCCCCCGCCACAACCGCAGCCACCGCCACCACAACCGCCCCCGGCGTACATGGGGTTGTTGATGACGAAGCCGACGCGGCCGCCGAACTCTTCGACGTAGTCAATGGTGGCCTCTTCGAGGAAAGGAGCGCTGTCGGAGTCGAGGAGGAACTCCACGCCGTCCATCCTGAGCACCGTGTCATCCGGCTGGTGTTCTTTTTCCATGGTGAGCATGTACTGCAGGCCCGGTCCGGCGGGCATTGCTACGACGCGGAGCGCGGAATCGGCTTCGTTTTCGCCGTCCATGACTTCCTTCAGTTTTTCGATGGCCAGAGGGGTGACGTTCATCGTAGTCGCTCCTGATGATGTTTGGTGCCGGGGAAAACGGTCCCGGCTCGCAAGTCAGTGGTTACGCAAGCGTAACATGCAGAGGTTACGCCGTCAATCAAATCCACACTAGGCCATGGGCCAACGGGAACGGCGACGCTGGCGGGCGTACATGACCCGGCAGGTGCTCAATTCCATCTGGCCGGCGGTGGCTCTCGCCTGCTGGTACGCCTCCATGAAGTTGGAGGTAAGGATGCCGGCGGGGAGCGCGAACAGACCGATGCCCAGCAGCGCGATGAAGCCGGCGATTACCCTTCCCGCCAACGTTCCCGGCACCACTTCCAGGGAGGGCAGCGTAGTAAGGATGACCACCGATGCCCACAGGGATTCGCCAATGCTGCCGAACTGCTCGTGGTTGCCGCCGGGCAGGCGTGTTTCGGCGGCGTGCATCAGGTAGCCCGCCGCCAGCCAGAAGACTCCAAGGGTCACCAGCACACTCACCAACTGGGTCGCAGAACGGAGCATGACCCGTCCCATGACGCGCATGGCCGGGAAACGCCGGCCGGTCATAATCAGGCGGGAGATCAGTCGGAATATCGGTAGGATCTCAACCTCGCCGAATATGATCATGACGACCAGCGTGGGCCAGATGGCGATGAAGTCAATGACGGCCGCGGCGTTGGTGGTGGCGTACTTCAGCCTGGCTCTCCAACCGCCCCGGCTGTAGTCCCGATGCCAGACGATGCACCAGAGCCGAATCAGGTACTCCAGGGCGAACACGCCGATGAATAAGAACTCCAGCCGGTCGTTGCCGATGGCCAGGTTAACCGCGCTGATCAACACCAGTCCGAAGATGGTGAAGTCCACCACCCGGGCCGGGCCGCCGTTGTCGGACTCCAGCACGTGAAACACGGCGTGCTGGAGACGCACGTAGGCATTCCGATCCGGCAGCCGGCACTTCAGCAGGCTGAAATTGTCCGAAATTGCCGCCATGGTTGCTAGTACGGTGGTTACATGGCGGTGCGGCCACCGTCGATGACGAGCTCACTGCCGGTCATAAAGGACGCTTCGTCAGATGCCAGAAACAGGACGCCGTAGGCAATGTCCTCGGGCTGGCCCAGCCGGCCGATGGGGGTGCGGTTGAGGCGATCCTCGCGGCCGCCGGCGGCCAGGAGGTCGGCGGTCATGTCGGTTTCGATGGTGCCGGGATGGACGCTGTTGCAACGTATGCCGTCGGCAGCGTGCTGGATGGCGGTCGATTTGGTGAACAGGCGCACCGCGCCCTTGGATGCGGTGTAGGCGGAGGAGATGTGGTTGCCAACGAGGCCGGCCACGCTGGAGATGTTGACGATGGAGCCGCCGCCGTTGCGGCGCATTTCGGGGATGGCGGCCTTGGTGCCCAGGAACACGCCCTTGGCATTGACCGACATGGTGACGTCCCAGTTTTCGTTGGTGGTGTTCTCGACGGTTTCAGGCATATAGACGCCGGCGTTATTGACCAGGATGTCCAGCTTGCCGAAACGTTGAACGGCGGCGGCGATGCCGTCCTTCCAGGACTGTTCATCGGTCACGTCCAGATGGACGTAGAGACACTCGCCGCCCAACTCGTTGATCTCCGCCTCAACCTGCCGGCCCAGGTCATCTCGCAGGTCGCCGATGACGACCTTGCAGCCCTCACGGGAGAACATCCTGGCCTCGGTGGCGCCCATACCGCGAGCGCCGCCGCTGATGAAAGCGACTTTGTTTTCCAGACGCATATTGTAAGTACCTCGTTTTCTGCGGGTTCGCTTGGATATTATAAGCGACGCCGGCGAGTTGCCGCGCTTTGCTCGCGACGACACTTACCCGGGGCGGTTACTGAGCGAACAGGCCGCCATCGATGACAAGTTCGCTGCCGGTCATGAAGGAGGACTCGTCGGAGGCTAGGAACAGCACGCCCCAGGCCACGTCCTCGGCCTGGCCGACGCGCCCGATGGGAGTGCGATCCAGGGACGCCTGGCGGGATGCGTCGTCGCGGAGCAGGGTGGGCGTGGTCATGGGCGTTTCGATGATGCCGGGGTGGACGGAGTTGCAGCGGATGCCTTCGGCGGCGTACTGGATGGCGGTGGACTTGGTGAACAGGCGCACCGCGCCCTTGGTGGCTCCGTAAGCGGGCGCGCGCCAACTGCCGATGAGTCCGGCGACGCTGGAGATGTTGATGATGGAGCCACCGCCGGCCTTGCGCATTTCGGGGATGGCGGCCCTGGCGCCCAGGAACACGCCCTTGGCATTGATGTCGAAGATGTTGTCCCACAGCTCTTCGCTGGTGTCCTCGATGCCCACCTGCCGGTAGATGCCGGCGTTGTTCACCAGGATGTCCAGTTTGCCGAATTGCTGTACAGCGGTGTTGACGGCGGAGTTCCAGTCATCCTCGCTGGTGACGTCCAGGCGGACGAAGACGCATTCGCCGCCGGTTTCGTTGATTTCGGCCTCCAGTTGCCGGCCTTCATCCTCCAGCACGTCGGCGATGACAACTTTGCAGCCTTCGCGGGCGAACAGGCGGGCTTCGGCAGCGCCCTGGCCACGGGAACCGCCGCTAATCAGGGCAACCTTGTTTTCCAAACGCATAGAAATACCTCCAATATGGCTGGCGGCCAGCCATCGGGGCCGAGCACAATAAGGAATCGCACGGGTCGATACGATTGTAGTCGGGCGCTGTGGGCAGTCAAGCGCGAGGAGATTTCGCTACGCGACAGGCCCGGTCAGCGTTCGCCCGACTCCGGGACTTTTCTGCTCCTCCGCTCGCAAAGCAGCGCGGTCACGATGCAGCCGCACACAGCCACCAGCGCAAGCACAATAGCGATGATCTCAATGTCGCCATCGGTGGCCCAAGCGGAAATTAAGGTGCTCACCCAAGCACTTCCTGTGGTTCCTAACCCGGCATACAACCCAACGTTCCAGCCAGCCCCAACACCGAGCCGAGGCATAAGGCCGCCGCAAATAGCTCCAGTTACGATGCAGCCTATAAATGGGGCGATGAAATTGCCGATGAGAAGCGTGTAGATGGCCACCCCAAGGTCATCGAAACTGCCCCCGGAGCCAATTATTTGCATCAGCATTAAGTACCGTCCTGCGTGTACAATGAGCCACCCAGGCGGCGCAATAGTAGCACATGTCTCAGGCCGCCGATTTGGAACGAGCCCACGCCCGCCAACTCCTCGGTAGGCGCGGGGTGGGAAAATTACTCGCTGCTTTTCCTACGACGTAGGAAGCGGAGGAGCGTCACCGCCGTCGGTACCGCTGGCGCCTCCATCTCCGGACGAGACCGGCGCGGCCAAGACGAAATTCGTACTGCCACCTCGAACAGATTGTGTCGAGCCGCGTCAGTTGGGCGCACGGTAGCCGTCGGTTCCACTGAGGTCATGCTGGACGACTGACAGCGATATGGCGAGGTTGTCCGTGATGTCCGGCCTGGTGGCCTCGGCGGCGCCGCGCTCGGCTGCCTTCTCCAGTGAGGATAGTTTTTCACCGGAGGGCGGAGTCGCCATCTGGACGGTCACGATGATTTCAATGGCGTCGCTGTCGTAATAGGTCACGCTGTCCTGTACACCGTCCTCTGCCATGACCGCGTAATGCGCTCCGATTACCGCTTCCTCCGCCTCCCTCTTGGTGAACCCTGGGTCTCTGCCTGCTTGTAGGCTGATCTCAACATGAGGGTTTTCGGACTTGAATTTGTCGATGGCATTTCGGGCGTTGCCGGAGATGGAACCTGAAAACTTGATCCAGGCCGACGACCCGCTGGTGATGGCAGCATCAACGACACTGTCAGGGTCCTCGTCCTCGATGGCCGTTACCATCCTTGAGAAGTTGCCGCGCCAGGCATGACGCGCGATGGACTCATCGAGAGTGATGCCATACTGGACCGCGATGTGTTGCAGGTCGTTCAATTCGGCGGGGCTGTCGATGCTGGGGTGTTGGCGCATCAGTGCCGCCGCTTCGTGGGGGGTCAACGTCGCCATGTCGTGGTGGCTCACCGCCGTTTCGCCGTCGCGGCCGGGGGCGGGCGCCATCGCCACGATTACGACCCCGACCGCGATCACGACCAGGATGCCGCCGTAGGCGAGCCACATGTACCAGCGGGTCCAACGATTTTTTGGTGAGGCGCGTCGTTCATTCTCGTTCATCATCGGAAAGCATCCTGTGGGACGGTTGACAGTCAGTCAGGACTGATCAATTTGATGGATTGGACAAGGCCAGACTACCACCAACCTCGACCACGGCTCAGCTGGTCAGTACCCACAGAAACTACCGGGGTGATTCATTGCCAGCAACACGGAAGTTGCTCAAACCAATGTATTCGACTTCGTAGGGAGCATCCTCTTCAGCGCCTCTAAACTCTCAGGTCGCACTCGCGACATCAGAACAATCTGCCAGTCATCACAGCACCTCCGTACGTAAAGTCCACAAAAAGGCCCCGCCGCGAACTATGGGGCTGGACACACAGAGGGCACAGGGCTACCATCGAGCCCGATGGCGGAGCGCAATTCCCCATTGAAGGAACCCAAAACATCGAGACGCAAGCGGCGCGAGTACAGCAAAGAGAGGTGAACAAAGCGTGGTTCATGGCCGTGCTTGCGCTTACCGTTTTTGCGACCATCAGCGCGATTCTGATTGTTCCGCCGCTGCTGGTGGAAATCGCGACCGACCTGGAGATATCGGTGGCGGTGGCGGGCCAGTTGGCCACTGCGACCTTTGCGTCCTGGGCGGTCATGGGGGTATCCGGCGGCCCTCTGTCCGACTCCTTCGGCCGGCGTCCGGTTGCCCTGGTTTGTTTGGCGGCTCTGTCGGCATCGATCCTGGCCGTTGCCTTCGCGCCGAATCTGGAGACGCTGCTGGCGCTGAGGGTGCTGACGGGCCTCAGCGGGGGAGCGCTGCCGCCCAACATCGTTGGCGCGGTGGCCGACGTGATTTCTCCGGCCAGGCGGGCCCAGGCGGTGGGCGCGCTGCTGTCCATTCAGGGATTGGCTTCCGCCATCAGCGTCCCGCTGGTTGCGGTGCTGGCGGACCTTGGCGGGTGGCGGTTGCCATTCATCGTGTATGGCGGGGTGCTGGTGGCGGCGCTGTTGGCGAACTGGATCTGGCTACCGAAAAGCCAAGGCGAGCGGGTTCGCAGCTGGGCGTTCTTTTCCAGATACCGGTCGCTGGTATCGATGCGGTTTTTCCGCGTGGCCGTGGTCGTCAACATCACGCAGCGAATCGCTTTCTGGGGAACGATCAGCTACTTCGCCGCCTACCTGATAAAGACCTTTGACTTGAGCGTCGGCTTTGTCGCGCTGCCGCTGGCGGTGGCCGCCCTGGGGCAAATGGCGGGCAGTTACGGCGCCGGATACGTGGCAAACCGGAGGTATCGGGGATACTTCATCGCGGCGACCACGGCGGCGGGCGGAGTGTGCGGGTTCGTATTCTTCACCGCGAACCTGGGCCTCTGGGCCTCGGTGGCAGTAGCGACGGTCGGCACGGGCCTGCTCAGCATGACGTTCCCGATCCTGGTGGCCGCCAGCACCGAGTATTCGGGTGAATCCAAAGCCACGGGCGTAGGACTGATGGGCTTCAGCAACCAGTCCGGCGGTGCGCTAGGCGCCGGGATCGCGGGGGCACTGCTGGCGAGCGCCGGCTACCTGGGGGTTGGCTATATGTGCCTCGGCGCCACCATCACCAGCGCCTTGCTGACGGGTCTTTTCGGCCGGCAGTTCGGCGAAACTGCGGGTCAAAGCAAGGGGTAGATAAGCCGTGCGCAACTTGCTTTGGGCGTTGATACTGACCGCACCGCTAATCTTGTCGGTGGCTTGCTCGACCGGCGAGCCGGCGATGGACTTCGTCCTGACCACCTTTGACCAAGAGGAATTTCGGCTGTCGGAACAGCGGGGCAACGTGGTGGTAATCAACTTCTGGTATCCGTCGTGTCCGCCCTGCCGTGATGAGATGCCGGCTTTCCAGGAGGCATGGGAGCAGTACGAGGGCCGCAACGTGCGGTTCATCGGGCTGTTCGTGCCCCAGGGTTTCGACACCGAGGAATCGGCACGGGAGTTTGTCGATGAGCTGGGGTTGACCTTCGACTTTGCCACCGACGTGCGGGCGGAGGTGGCGCAGGCGTACGCGGTGCAGTATTTTCCCACTACCTATTTCATCGACCAGGCCGGGCGCGTGCATCTCATGGAAATCAGCCGCATGGACGTTGACCGTCTGACCGAAATACTCGACGACCTGCTGGGCTGATGGACGTACTGGACATCATCCTGCTGATCATCCGGTGGGCCCACGCGCTGGCCGCGGTGGTCTGGATCGGCGGCAGCCTGTTTCTGCTGCTGGCGGGCCGGCCGGCGCTGCGTTCGCTCCGGAACGAGATCGGCGATAGCACTGGGCTGGTAGGCCGTGCGCTGGCGGTGGAGTTCCGGCCCATCGTCGCCACCGCCATCGCCGTGCTGATCGTGACCGGGGTGATCCTGACGGTGGACCGGCTGACTTCCGAGGCCGCCGGCATCGCCTACACCGCCGTGCTGGTCGCCAAGATCGTGCTGGCGGTGTACGCTTTCGGCATCGCGTGGCTGCTGCCGCGCCGCCTGGAGCGACAGACTGGCGGCATACGGGGCGCGCTGCTGGGGCCGGTTACGTTGACCATCATCGGCGTGTTGGTGATCGGGCTGGCCGACGTGCTGACGTGGCTGTTCGAGCGCGGGTTGGTAGGATGAGTGGAGCGAGGAGGCGTAAATTGAGAAGCGATTTGCTGGACATACTGGCCTGTCCGGTTTGCAAGGGGCCTTTGGATTTGCGGGCCGACGAAATTGCGCCGGAGGGGGCGGCGGATGCCGGTGAGGTATTGACCGGGGCGTTGACCTGCGCGACGTGTAACGAGGTGTATCCAATCGCCGGCGGAATCCCGAACCTACTGCCACCGGAGTTACGGGACACGGAGATCGCAGCGGGGCGGTGAGCAGGTAATCGTAGGGGCGGGTCAAACCCGCCCCTACAAGGTATCGATATGTTCTGCGCATCAGCCGCCGGTGAGGATGGCGGCTACCTCCGTGGCCAGACCCTCGGCGCGTTCGCGCAGGGCGGGCCGGTCCAGGTTCTCGATGGGATGTTGGGTAAAGATCGTCGGGTAGTCTTCCGCGCCCCACATCTTGGCCATGCCCCTGGCGGTGGGGATGAACCGGTCGGTGCAAATGGTGGCAGAGGGGAGGCCGGCCTGCTCAACGTGGATTCCGTCGTGCACACTGCACGCGCTGCAGCTCCCTCAATCGCCGATGGCGACCACCACCGAATCAACGTTGGCGACCAACTCCTGCAATTCCTCAGGGTCGGCGGGACGGGACGCGCTGGGCTTGCGGAGCCAGCGTACTTCACGGATTTCGTACCGGTTGCGGAGCACTTCGGCCAGCTCTTCCAGCAGCACGTCGGCGTTGCGCTTGCTGTCGTCGATCAGTCCGACCCGAGTGCCGGCCAGCGAGGGCAGGCGGGGCGCGCCGTCAAAGGGGGCGATGATCGGTTCGGTGACCGGGTTGACCAGGGTATATTGTTGGGTTGCCATGCTTTGCACCTCCACGGGCAACGATTTCGGCATTTACGAGCGAATCGCGGTTCGCACCTACGGTAGTCGGATCGCTTTGGTTACGGCAGTGGAGCCAACTTTTGGCCCCCAACTGGGGATCACCGACGCCATGTTCGACTCCTCGCCGCCGGCGAATACTACCAGGATGTCCTCCGGTTCGGGAATCAGCGAGACCATGGCGGCTTCGTCGCCAGGTTCGATGTCGCCGCGCAGCACCAAGCCGCGCTTAAGGTCGGCCACGGAGCGCTGGATGTTGGCGTGCAGATACTCGCGTACCTTGTCCTTGGTCCAGTCCCGCCACAAGTTGCTGTTGCCGGCGAATGTTACCACAATCTGACCCTGGCGAATGCCGACGGAAACGTCGCCCACGGAGCCGGAGGTGGACATGGACGTGCCCAGGGATGACGCGACATCGGCCATGGCGTACAGAATGGCCTCGGGTCGGCCCACGGCGCGGATCTGGCGGGGACTTTCGCCGGCAAAGACCGTAACCGTGCTGTCGCCAGCGTCGAAGCCGCGCTCAACGTGCAGCGGCGTCCAGTGGGTTTCGCCCTCGGCCTCGGCGATGCAGTAGGTGTACTTGCCGGGATGTCCGATGACGCTGCGGTCGAAAAGGCCGGGGATGGCGGCGCAGGCGTTCATCAGGATCAGGCGTATGGAGCGGCCGATGGTCCCGTTGGCGCGGTTGCCGGGGCCGAACAGATTGTTGCGGCTGTTCAGGCCGATCCGCTCGCGCACGGTGCCGTTGACGATGCAAAGCACCGCCGCGCCGCCCATGCTGGAGGATGGCCCGACCAGGTTGAACACAGGGTCCAGCATGGCCTCGGTGGCAGCCAGGACTACCGGGAAATACTCGGGCAGGCAGCCGGCCATGACGGCGTTGGCGGCGGCCTTCTCCACGGTGATGACACGGCGGCGTTCCGGGAGCTCGCCCAGTTCCTCATCGGGCGGGCGGGCGGCGTAGCCGATGAACTCGGCGACGCGCGCCGTGGTGGGCGGGACGACGGGCAGGCCGTCGCTCCAGCCCAGTTCGTAGCCCTTCTCGATGGCGGAGAGAGCGTCATCCCAGGAAGCGGTGGTGGTGTCGGTAAATGAAGTGGTGGTCAATTTGGTTGCCTCTGGAGGAGTTGACAGATTCCGGCAGTCCTGCGGAAGCAGGACGCTGCGCCGATTCTAACACCCGTTGACACGTAGGGGCGACTCATGAGTCGCCCCTACAAGGTTGTGCTCCGAGTTCTCGTCTAAGCCTTGGCGTACTTGGAGAAGCTGCGCAGCTCGCGTGGCGGGTCCATGTGACTGCCGCGGATGGTGTAGGAGACTTCGGACACGTACACGGCGCCGGTGCTGTCCACGGCGATGCCGTGGGGCGCGATGAACTGGCCGGGACCCTCGCCCTCTTCCGGAGCGCCGAACACGCAGACGCGGTTGCCGTCGCGGTCGTAGATGGTTACGCGGTGGCCGAGACCGGGCGCGTCGTCCACGCCGCCCATGCCGTTGAGCTCGCCGACGTAGATGTGCCCGCCCCAGTACACCATCGCGTCCGGACGGTGGATGTTACTCCACATGGTCAGGAAGTTGCCATCGGTGTCGAACAGCTGAATGCGATGGCATTCGCGGTCAACCACGTACACCCGCTCGTCCTCGTCGAAGGCGATGTTGTGCGGGCGAATGAACTGGCCGGCGTCGATGCCCGGCTCACCCCAGGAAAACTTGTACTCGCCCTCGGCGGTGTACACGTGGATGCGGGAGTTGCCGTAGCCGTCCGAGATGTAGATGTCGCCGTTGCTGGGTCGGATGGCGGCGGAAGTGGGCCGGTTGAACGGCTGGCCGCTCCAGCGCGGGGCCGGATGGTTCTTCTCGCCAATCTCCATAAGCTTCTCGCCGGTGACGCTGAACTTCTGGATGGTGTGGATGCCGTCGTCGGCGGCGAGGAGGGTGTCGTCGGCCTCGCTGTAATACAGGCCGTGGGTGCGATTTTCGCTGAAGTGGCCCTGGCCGAAGGAACGCTCGAAGTTGCCGTCCTTGTCGAAGACCATGATGGGGTGTTCGCCCCGGGTCAGGATGAACACGCGGTCGTTGCCGTCCACGGCCACGCCGGGGCATTCCAGCAGGCGCATCCCGTCCGGCAGTTTCAGCCAGTTGTCCACAAATGTGTACTGAAAATCTCCCTGCCCATAGGTTTCAGGCATGATTGCTCTCCCTTTGCAAAGTGTGTGGTGAGTTTGATGTTCAGCGGCTATCTTACTTGCCGCCGCGCTACTGGGCAACACACCCGCCGTCGATGACCAGCTCGGCGCCGGTAACAAACGACGCTTCGTCGGAAGCCAGGTACAGCACGCCGTAGGCCACCTCGATGGGATGCGCCCGACGGCCCAGCGGCACCAACGCCAACCGCTGCGCCGCCACCTCCGGATCGTCGTAGGTGGACGCGCTCATGGGCGTCATGATGGGGCCGGGATGCACCGAGTTGCAGCGTATGCCCTCGCGCGCGTACTGGATGGCCGTGGCCTTGGTGAACAGGCGCACGGCTCCCTTGGAGGCGTTGTAGGGATGGGAGCGCGACCAGGCTCCGGACAGGCCGGCGATGGACGATATGTTGATGATGGAACCGCCGCCGGCTCGCCGCATGGCGGGGATGGCCGCTTTCGTCCCGAGGAACACGCCCTTGGAGTTGATGTCCATCACACGGTCCCACTGCTCTTCGCTAGTGTCCTCCAGCGAGATGTTGCGGGCGCCGCCTTCGACTGAGATGCTGATGCCGGCGTTGTTGACCAGCGCGTCCAGCCGGCCGTAGCGTTCCTCGGCCAGCGCGACGATGGCCTCCCAGTCGGATTCGACGGTGACGTCCAGGTGGGTGTAGGCGACGTCCAGGCCGGCCTCTCGGCAATCGGCTTCCACCTGCTGGCCCAGGTCATCGAGGATGTCGCCGAAGACTACCTTTGCGCCCTCTTTGGCGAACAGGTTGACCTCCTCGGCGCCCATGCCGCGCGCGCCCCCGCTGATGATGGCTACCTTGCCGTCGAGTCGGCCCATGATGCTTCTCTCCTACTGCTTCGGGGGCAGGTTTTCGTCGATGATGGTTTGTACTTGCTGCATTAACGGTGGCAGATGCTCTTGAGTGATACGCCACAACTCGTCGAGATCAATCGTATCGTATCCGTGGATCAGGACGTTTCGCAGGTCGGTGGTGTCCTGCCAAGGCACTTGGGGATAGCGGGCGCGAAACTTGTTAGGAACTCGGCGCGCGGCTTCGCCGATTACTTCCATCCACCTGATGAGGGCTGCTTCCAGCATCTCATCATCGTCAAGGTCAGACCGGGATCGGCCTTGTGTCGCGGTCAAGACGCGCAGCGCGTTGTCTCGCATATGTTGCACGGCCACCAGTGGATCACGACGCGACATAGATTTCCTCCGCCTCGTCCAAAACCTCCTGTCGGAAGTAGGGACTGAGGGAAGCCGCGGTGTGCATATCCACTTCCCTGCCCAGCAGGGCGATTAGTTCCCTGCGCATACGAAAAAACTCGAATCCGCCCGCATGGCCCGGCTCGTATTGCACCAGCACGTCTACGTCACTCTGAGGCGTGAAGTCGTCGCGGATAACGGAGCCGAACAACGCCAGACGGTGGACGCGATAGCGCCGGCAGATCTCGGCGATTTCCTCACGGGGTATGTGGATGCGAGCGGGCATGGAAATCAGGCCGCGTTGGTGTCGTCCATGAACATTCCGACTACGTTGCCCTCGGTGTCGCGGAAGTTAGCGAAGTGTCCCATGCCGGGGATTGGAGTGCGCGGCGTTACGATTTCGCAGCCTGCGGCGGTTACCTTAGAGACGTAGGCGTCCAGGTCGTCCACGTTGATTACCACCAGGGTTCCGCCGGAGTTGACCGCCGACCCGCGAGCGATGAGCGCGCCGCCGATGCCGTAGGGTTCATCGTCGCCGCCGGTGTTTTGCAGGTAGTATTCCTCGGGGCCATCCCACTTGCTGGACTGCCAGCCGAACACATCGGCGTAGAACTTGTTGGCGCGTTCGGCGTCGTCAAAGGGCAGCTCGAAATGCACTACTTTAGGCATGGTTACTCCGTCAGATACTGCGGTGACTGGGCAGGGGCGAATGATTGTTCGCCCCTACGTCGTTGGCATAGAGTTTCTGTCAGGCGATGGCAGACGAACCCTCGCCCTTGAGGTAGTCGGCGGTGCGCAGGGCCAGCGCCTGGATGGTGGTGGTGGGGTTGATGCAGGCGCCGGTGGTGAAGATGCTGCCGTCGATGATGAACAGGTTGGGCACGTCGTGGGCGCGGCCCCAACGGTCCACCACCGAGCGGTCGGGGTCGGTTCCCATGCGGGCCGTGCCGAGCAGATGCCAGCCGGCGTTGCGCCGCAGCCGCGACGAGATCACGCGCTTCGCGCCGGCGGCCTCCAGAACCTCGGTGGCGCGGGCGGTGCCGTGGTCCAGGATGGCCCAGGTGTTGTCGCTGACGGTGTAGTCGATCTTGGGCGCGGGGATGCCGTCGCCGTCGGTGAGCGTCGGGTCGAGGGTGACGCGGTTGTGCTCTTCGGGCAGGTCTTCGGTCATGATGACGATACCCATCTGGTGGCGGAACCGCTCGGCGAAGTCTTGGTGGTGTCCCTCGCCCCACGACACCTGTTCGCCGACCAGTCCGCCCAGGGCGATTTGTAGCGGCGCGCCGCCCACGTTGGAGATCTGCATGTCGTAACCGCGCACGAAGCCCCGGCGCAGGTCTGTCTCGTAAAACTCCTGGCTCAGCATGGACGAACCGCGCGGGCCATCGTCCGGGCCCAGGTCCTCGTCGAACAGGCCGAGCACGTAGCCGCAGGGGTGGTGCATCAGGTTGCGCCCCACCTGCCCGCTGCCGTTGGCGAGGCCGTTGGGAAACAGGGCTGACTTGGAGTTGAGCAGCAGCCGGGATGTACCGATGCCGTTGCAGGCCAGCACCACGACCTTTGCATACTGCGCTTGCAGATTGCCGTTGTGGTCGTAGTAGGCCGCTCCGGTGGCTCGGCCCGTCTCGTCCACCAGGATCTCGCGGACGCGGGCGTGGGTGATGAGACGGGCGCCCTGCTTCAGCGCGCCGGGCCAGAAGATGATGTCGCTGCTGGACGGCGAGCGCAGGTATTCGCCAACGTCGGCTTGCCGGCCGTCGTACTGCGTGGAGGCCACGGCGTTGTCCGACGACCACCAGTGCCAGCCCAGCTTGTTGAAGGCGCGGGCGAGCATTTCGCCGCCCGGTCCGATGGGCAGCGGCGGCGTGGGACGGGCCGGCTTGGGCGGGTACGCCGTATCGCCCTGCAAGCCGCTGACGCCGTGGGCGCGGTCGTTCTGGTCGTAGTAGGGTTCCAGCTCGAAGTAGTCCATGGGCCAGTCGTCGGCCACGCCGTCCAGCGACTTGAGCCGGAAGTCCGACGGATGGAACCGGGGGAAGTGGGAGCCCCAGTGGATGGTGCTGCCGCCCACGGCGTTGTACATGTACGGCGCGATGGGGGTGTCGTCCTCGTTGACCGGATAGTCCTCCGGCAGGCCGCGGAAGTTGGGGTTGGGATGGAAGTCGGTCTGCCAGTGCAGTTGCGCCTGGGGTTCGCTGACCGGGAAGGCGTTGAGCGGCACCCAGCCGCCCTGCTCCAGGCACACCACCTTGACGCCGGCCTGGGTCAGGCTCCAGGTGAAGGCTCCGCCGGAAGCGCCGGCCCCGATGACCAGGACGTCGGCGATATCGTGTTTGCTGCCCATGGGTGTTTGCTCCTGTGTGTCAATAACTATTGGCCCAACTCTGCTTCGAGTTGGCGAATCCGCTCCAGTGCGGCGTCACGTTCCGCTTGCACTTCGGCAAGTGCCGACTCTGCTTCTTCGCGGGTCATCAGGAAAGCGTCGGTTTGCGGATTGTAGAACCGCAGGCTGCCGGCGTCCCAGCACAGGTACAGGCCCAACGCATCGCTGTAGCCCGACAGCATCCCGTACAACTTACCGGGGAGGTCGTCGGCCAGCGATATGGGTTCGTAATCGTCATTCACCAGGTGGTCGCCGGCCAACGAGACGTCGTGATACTGACCGCCGGTATGGTCGAACCGCCAGTATTCCCTGACGCCGTAGTGGGCGTACCCGAACCGCTTGCGGGTGTAGTCGGCCTGTCCAGTCCTCCGGGAGGCCACTTCCAGCACGAAATCGGGAGGTTTACCCACTTCGCCGATTACGTAACCGTTGCGGTCAGTGATGGATTCCGGATCAACGTCAAATGCGACCACGCAGTCGGGCACGAGCCAGCCGTCGTGGCTGCGAGTGTCGTAGCAGAGAAAACCCTCGCCACTTATCAGCGTGCCCGGCCGCGATGCGAAATGAGCCATGAGCGTCGATGCAACATTGGCAATGTGGACGTACTGCTGCATATCGGGCGCTCTCGGTGGGTCGGGCAACTCTACCGGAGGGTCCACTTTGCCGGTCGCGCGCGGCGGGGCGACGGGCTTGGCGATAGTCATAACGGCCCTCGTCAATGCTGTTGTCGCAGGGGCGAATGATTATTCGCCCCTAACCGTAGAAAAGCTTGCGTCCGCTTATTTGCGCTCGAACACCGCGGCTACGCCCTGGCCGCCGCCGACGCACATGGTCTCCAGGCCCCATTGGGCGTCCTGGCGTTCCATCTCGTGGAGCATGGTGGTGAGGATGCGGGCGCCGGTGGCCGCGATGGGGTGGCCCAGGGAGATGCCGGAGCCGTTGACGTTCAGGTTGTCCTCGTGGGGCAGTTGCCACTCGCGCAGTACGGCGAGCACCTGGGCGGCGAAAGCTTCGTTCAGCTCGATCAAGTCCATGTCGCCCAGGGTCATGCCGATCTTGCCCATCACCTTGTTGACGGCCGGCACGGGGCCGATGCCCATGGTGGCGGGATGGCAGCCGGTTACGGCCCAGCCGCGCAGGAAGGCCATCGGTTCCAGCCCCAGCTCTTCGAGCTTGTCCTCGGCGACGACCAGACACACCGACGCGGCGTCGTTCTGGCTGCTGGCGTTGCCGGCGGTAACGACGCCGTCGCGCATGACGGGACGTAGGCGGCCCAGTACTTCCATGGTGGTGTCGGCGCGGGGGCCTTCGTCGACGTCGAAGATCTTGGGGTCGCCGCGACGCTGGGGGATGCTCACGGGGACGATTTCGTCGGCAAACTTGCCGGAGTCGCGGGCGGCCACGGCGCGCCGGTGGCTGCGCAGCGCGTACTCGTCCTGCTCCTCGCGGGGAATTTCGTACTCGCGGGCCAGGTTCTCGGCGGTCTCGACCATGCCGCCGGGGATGGTGCCGAAGCGTTCGTCCGGCGCGATGGTGACACGGGCGCGGGCCAGCCGGTCGTGGAACGTCACTGAGCCGAAACGTGCGCCCCAGCGGGACTCGTTGCTGTAGAACTCGGCGCTGCTCATGCTCTCGGCGCCGCCGGCGATCACGACATCGGCGTTGTCGGTCTGCACCAGCATGGAGGCGTTGAGGATGGCCTGGAGGCCCGAGGAACAGCGGCGGTCCAGCTGGTAGCCGGGCACCTCGATGGGGAGGCCGGCCTTGAGTCCGGCCAGTCGGCCGATGGCGGGATTCTCGCCGGACGGATAGCCGTGGCCCAGGATCACGTCATCGACCTTGGCGGGATCGACGCCGCTGCGTTCCAGGGCGGCCTGGATGACGGTGGACGCCAGCTCGGCGGCCGGCACGTCGCGCAGCGCGCCGCCGAAATTGCCGACAGCAGTGCGAACCGGCGCAACAATGGCTACTCCTCGCATAATGACACTCCTTGTCCGCCGGACGCGGACGCTTGATGCAACAGGAAAATGGTGCCGGTATGATACTCGCTGCCCGCGCCGGTGTAAAACGGAGAGCGGGCGATCGCCCCTGTGCTACAATCGATTGTGGCGACACGATGCGCCGGCGTGGGGGCTTAGCTCAGTGGGAGAGCACCTGCTTTGCAAGCAGGGGGTCAGGGGTTCGAATCCCCTAGCCTCCACCATGTTCATAGTTAAGACTTGCCGAGGCTCGAACTTGTCCGATACGCACCCTTCTTCGATGGGCGGCGTCATCTATACTACCCTCATTCCCCTTTGTGAGGGCAGGGACACCGGGGCGGGCGAGTCACTATTGGCTGCCTGGGGCTGATCGGAGCAGTCAACCGCTCTTCAGCAACTTGGCGATAGCCAGGGTCGTCCTAAGGACCCTGCCCTGCTATCACAACAGGCGGCTCTATGCATCGATATGACATACGTGTGCTGGTCGTCGCCGGCGACCAGTTGACCAGGGCAGGGCTGGCGGCAGTGATCGCCGGCCAGTCGGGATGCGCCGTGGTCGGTCAATTGGCCGGCCCCGAGTTCTCCGACTCGGTTCCGGACCTCTATTCTCCGGACGCTGTGGCCTGGGACCTGGGATGGGACTCTAACTCCGCGCTGGGGCACTTCGATCGGGCACAGGAGATCGGACTGCCAACGGTCGTACTGGCGCCCGATAGAGCGCAGGCTGCGGCAGCGTGGGACGCGGGCGCACTTGGCGCGTTGCCGCGTGATGTCGAAGGGCCGAGTCTGGCGATCGCCCTGATCGCGGCTTCGCAGGGCCTCGCCGTGTTCGACCCGGCGCTGCGGCCACCAGCCCAGCCCTCGCCCAAAGAAGAACACAAGCCACTGGCGATCTCCGGCCTGACCCCGCGCGAACTCGAGGTTCTGGCACTCCTTGCAGAAGGCCTGCCGAACAAGTCCATCGCCAGCCGGCTGGACATCAGCGAGCACACCGTCAAGTTCCATGTGAACGCGGTCCTTGCCAAGCTGGACGCCCAGAGCCGGACTGAGGCGGCCGTCCGAGCTGCACGGATGGGCCTCATCACACTGTAACCTGCCCGGATGGTCAGGGCCTCCTAACCGTTTGGACGATTGAGCGCGCCTCCGTGTACCCATACACTGATGAGTGTTCGCCAAACTGTAGTTGGGGTAATCCGCCGGGTCACCCGGTTCACCACATAGTCAGGCTGGACAGCATCCAGCAGAGGAGGCAATGACAGATGACAGCTGAGCTATCTGTGCTCTCCGAAGAGCTCGCCGATACGGTCGCATCAGTTGGCATGGGTGTCGTGCGCGTGGAGGGACGAGGGCGACTGCCCGCCAGTGGTGTTGTATGGACTCAGGATGGCGTGATCGTAACAGCAAATCACGTGCTGGAGCGCGACGACGATATCCGTATAGGCCTGTCAAACGGCGAATCCGCCGGTGCCGCGCTGATCGGCCGTGACCCCACGACGGACCTGGCTGCGCTGCGGTTAGAGGTCGATGGCCTCAATCCGCCTGGACTCAGCGAGCCTGAAGGTATCCGTGTAGGCAACATAGCCCTGGCACTCGGCCGACCAGGCCGGACCGTCCAGGCGACGCTGGGCATCGTGAGCGCGTTGGGGGAGTGTTGGCGGACTCCGGCAGGCGGGCGGATCAGCCGCTGGCTCCAGACTGACCTGGTGATGTTACCGGGGTTCTCCGGCGGACCGCTTGTGGACGCCTCAGGGAGCGTAATCGGGATGAACACGTCGGCATTACTCCGCGGTGTCAACGTCGCAGTCCCGATTCCGACCATCCGGGCCGTCGTGGAAGAGCTTCTGGCCTACGGCCGCATACGGCGCGGCCACCTGGGCGTTAGCTTCCAGTTGGTACGGCTGCCCGAGGGAGTTCAGTTGGACCAGGAGACCGGCCTCTTGGTGGCCTCGGTGGAAAAGGGCAGCGCCGCCGAGCAAGGCGGTTTGCTCCTCGGAGACACGTTGGCAGCCGTGAACGGCGAAGCTGTGAGACATCCCGACGACCTTATGAGGCTGCTTGGGAGTGACTCGGTGGGGACGAACGCGTCGCTCCTCATATTGCGCGCCGGCGAAGTCCGAGAGCTATCTCTGATTATTGGAGAGCGTAGGTGAAAGTGGAGTGTCCCCCTTAGAGCCTATCCTAAAAACTGTTGGAAACTTGCAGTGGTGCTGTGGGAAGGGAAGC
>JAPPCX010000031.1 GCA_028875655.1 Chloroflexota bacterium
GGTGCAAATCGAACACCGTCACCAGGGCCTCGCGGGCCAGCAGGTCGTCGCCCTCATCGGAGAGCAGGTCCCGCAGGCTGCCGGTGGCGAAAGGCCGCAGCAGGTGGGCGATGTCCGGCGTCTCCCCTTGCAGGTAGGCGTAGAAGTCGCGGAAGCCGGTGCGCTCCCGCCTCTCGGAGTAATATCCGGCCAGGGCGTGGTCCAAAGACGACCGCCTCTCGGCGGACAGCCTTTCCCCCACCATGACCTCGATGAGCCGTCTCAGGCTGCCGATGCGTTGCAGGAGCTCCTCGCTGTCGCCCCGGTCGATGACGAAGGGGTTCATGCCCTGGCCGGGGACGCCGGGGGACAGCACCCGCCCGCCGGCCGCCCTGGCCATGTCGGTGTACTCCCCCTCGGGATCGATGACGTAGGCCCGCACTCCCCGGCACAGCCCCCGCAGCACTCCCAGCTTGGTGGCGAAGCTCTTGCCGCTGCCGGAACGGGCCAATACCGCCGTGTTGGCGTTCAGGTGCGTTCCGTCGAAGGGGTCGTAGACGATGGGGGCGCAGGCCCGCAGGTCGATGCCGTACAGGGTGCCGCTGCGGGTATCCAGGTCCGGCGGCGAGAAGGGAAACAGCCGGGCCAATGACGACGTGTCCAGGGTCCGCCACACCGCCACGGCGTTGAGGCCCAGGGGCAACGTCGAAAGCAGGCCCTCCCGCTGGCGGAAGGCCAGGTTGTCCAGCTTGCCCAGGGTGGCGGCGAAGTGGGCCCGGGCCTTCTGGGTCAGGTCCTTCAGAGTATCGGCATTGTCGGCGTGCAGCGTCACCGACAACGACGCGTGGAACAGCCGCTCCCTTCCCCGCTGTACCTCGTCGCGGAGACGGCTCACGTCCTCCAGGGCGATCTCCGCCTCGGGGGACATGGAGCGGCCCCGCTTGAAGGAAAGGCTTTGGGCCGATTCGAAGCGGACCTTCTGCCACTCCAGGGTTCGGGCCGCCTGCTCCGTGGGAATGGCGCCCAGGTGCACCGACAGGTCCATGGGCGCTCCGGCGGCCATCAGACCTTGCAGGAAACCGGGGGCCAGCGAACGAGGCCACTTGCCCAGGTGCAGGGATCGGGTGAAGTGGTCGCCGATGCGGACGTCCCGGCGGTTCACCTCCACTTCCAGCTCGGCGTCCTCGTCGCGGTCCCGGGGCGAGCCGCCCAGGGCGCAGGCCAACATAAGGAGCCTGAGAGAGTTGCCGTTCAGGGGAAAGACGCCCAGGCCGGCCCTTGCCAGCAGCCCGTGAAGCTCGCCGGCCCGGCTGTGTTCGCACACGGCGTAGAACCGCCGGTCCAGTATGCCCTCCCGGTTCTCCAGCGTGGTCAGCAATCGTCCCAGGCTGTCGGCGGCTTCCTTCGTCTGCCGGGGCAAGTCCTCAGGCTGGGCCTCGGTGAGCCTGTCCCTCAAGCCCTGCAACACCGGCGGGTGCTGGCGCACTAGCAGTTGCACCGGGAAGTCCACGGCGTTCAGGGAACCGGCGAAAGCCCCCAGCTTGGGTTCGTCCAGCTCCAGTCCCATCACCTCCAGCACCGCCAGCTTCACCCCGTCCAGGCGCACCGGGCCGTCGTCCTCCAGGTGGGACAGCATGAAGAACAGGGACAGCGGGGGCGGCGCCTTGAGTTCCACGTTTTCCTCGTCCCTCCGCTCGTCAATTTCCGAGACCGTAGTTTTGCCGTCCCTGCCGGGGAACGGCAGATTCTTGATCCTGGGAAACCTTGATTTCACTGCTTGCAACTCTGTCTCCTCCGTTACAGGCTGGGGATGACGCCGCCGCTGACGAGCAGGGCGATGGCCTTGGCCATCAGAACCACCACTAGGCCCACCACCGCCATGAACACGGCGTTGCGCGTCCGGCCTCGGTTTTCCCCCTCCGCTCCCTCGGCCATCAGCACGAATCCGGCCCAGACCAGGGCGAACAGGCACAGGCCCGCCCCGGCGTAGGCCATGCCGGTGAGCACCGCGTCGAAGGCGTCGGCCATCGCCTGTAGCTCGTCGTCGGGACTGGCGGCCACCGAAGCCACCGACGCCATTACCGCCAGCAGCAGGGCGGTCAGTTTCCGGGCCATAGCCAGCTCCACCAGTTGGAACCGCCCACCGGGGTCTGCTCCGCCTTCGGAGGCTCGGGCTTGGGCGGCGGCACGTACAGGGCCCGGTAGGGGGCGTCGGCGCCCAGGCCCACCGCCCGGCTGGCGCCGGATATGGAGGCGGGCGTCAGGGACACGCTCTCCGTCCGGGTGCGCGTGACCGGGGACCGCTGGTTCTCCACGGCCCGCACGTGCTCCGGGTGGTGAACGTAGACGCGCACCGTCTTGACCGTCCGGCTCTCGCCGCAGCTACACGTCACCCGCCGGGTGTACACGTCGGTGCGGGCCGGGTGGTGCGTGGTCTGCAACATGGGCGGCCGGGGGACGTTCAGCGTGGCCGTCAGGTCCGCCGTGATTTCCAGGTCGTTGACCGCCCTGGCGTTGGCCACGGGCAGGGTGAAAGCGGTCTCGCCGTCCGGGACGAAGGTCGCCGTGGTGGAGTGGCCGCCCCAGGCAACGCTGACCGAGCCGGTGATGGCGGTGACTGTCGCGTCCAGCATTGCGGGGACCGACTGGCTGAAGTGGCCGCCGTACACCGGCAGGTTCTCCTCGTGCCGGGTCTCGGCGATGCACTCCGAGGCGACGACGCCGGTGATAGTTCCCTGCGTCCACTCCAGCGAGGTGACCTCCAGGTCGCACAGCTCCCCGTCGGCGGCGGGCAGGGGGTAGGGAATCTGATGGCTCTTCAGCGACGCCGCGCCGGAAAATCCCAGGGTGTCCTGCCAGGAGAGGGTGTAGGATGGCGACGGGCCGTCCATGGTCAGGCTGTAGCTCTTGCTCTGTCCGGCGGCGAGGCTGGTGTTGAAGCCCATCTTCAACGTCGTTCCGCTCCTGCCACCAAAGACCCTTCCCTTCAGGTCCAGGTCGTGGGCCGCCCGCAGGGTGACGGCGGCGGTGTCGCCGGACACCGCCAGCCGCTCGACGTAGACGCGGCGGCCCGGCACCGGGTCCGGCGGCTGGAAGTAGATTTCGCCCAGCCTCCAGGCGTCGCCGTAGGGGTTGTCGTCGGGATCGTCGGCCAGGGCGCTGCTGGGCAGCGCCACGACGGCCAGGGCCAGCAGGCCCAATGCCACCACCGCCAGGAACCTGCCCCGGCGTTTCCCCCCGCCGGTCTCCGTCTGCGTCGGGCTGGCCTCGTTGCCGAACTTCCGGCGACGGCGGCCCAGCCAGCGGTGGGGCCGGATGGTGCGGCGGCTCTTGCGCCTCCGGCGCCTTTCCCGGAACTTCTCCAGCCTGCTGGCCGCCGTCTTCGCCAGCAGCCGCAGCGGGTCGGGTTTGGCCTCCGGCTGCGGGGGCGGCTCGCTGACTGCCAGTTGGGCCACAGGCCCGGCGTAGCGCCTGGCCCCCAGCCGGAACTTCAGCAGGTCGGCGGCCACCAGGGGCAAGCCCCGTCCGCCGACCTTGCCCACGGTCAGGGCCACGCCCGCCGCGCCCAGCACTATTGCCAGGCCCAGCTTCAATCCCGAGGGGCCGAGGGGAAAGTAGCGGTACACCCCGTAGCTCACGGCGCACACCGCCACCACCGCCACCACCTGGGGAAAGGTGAACCACAGCAGCGCCCTGTCCTCGGCCTGCACGTGGGTCGGTACTTCGTGCTCTCTCATATCCCACCCCTCCTAATTGCCGTCGTCGGTTTCGCCGTCGCCGCCGGTGGGGTCGGGCAGGTCGGGGGTCACCGCCGGGTCCACCACGGCGTTGACCACCAGTTCGACGACGCCATAGGCGACCAGGGCCAGCACGATCCCCGCCAACGCAGTCATCATGGCCGTCTTGCCCCGCTCCATCTGGTTGGGCGCGCCCGAGGCGGTCAGGTACAGGTAGGCCCCGTAGATGAAGTAGCCCACCCCCACCACGCCCACCAGCCCCAGCAGGATGGACACCAGGTTGGATATGGTCTGGGTCAGGTTTTCCATAGAATCTTTCTCCTTGCGTTCTGGTTGGTTGTGTCCAAATTCGTCGTCGCGTTCACGCATTACTGCTGGCGCATCGGCGCACCTCCCGATTGCTGTGCAAGTTGTCGCTGTTCAGGTTTCCGGCTACGGACCCTGGCTCCTGGGCGTGGGTCCGCCCTGGCCCGCCGGGGTGGAGTTCTGCGCCGCCGAGTTCACCGCGCCTCCGGCGATGTTGGCCGCCGTGTTGGCAGTGGTAGTTGTCGCTGCTGCTGCTGCGGCCGCTCCCGCCGGTCCGCCCGCCGCGCCACCGGCCAGCATCCCCACGGCCCGGGCCGAGCGCACCATCTGGCCGGGCAGGGACATGCCGAAGTACAGGGTGTGCAGCCAGGCGTCGAAGGTCCCGTGCTGTCCCAGCATCGACGGCACCCGCCCCGCCAGGTACATGAAGGCGATGGCCATCAAGAGCTTCCATACCAGGTCCCGGGCCGGCTCGAACTCGCCAATCAGGGCGAACTCCCCCAGGAAGGCGAACCCCATGGCCAGGGCGATGAGCTGCACCGCCTGCTGGAACACCGTCACCAGGAACATCCTGAGCCAGTGCCTGCCCCAGCCGGCGGTGTGGGGCAGGATCCACAGCCCCAGGGCAATGGGGGCCAGGGCCAGCAGGATGTCGATCAGGGCCAGGCGCAGGATCATCTGCACCAGCAGGTAGAGGACGAAGAGGCCGAAGACCAGGTAGAGCAGGGCGATGAACACCGCCAGGCCGGGCGCGGCGGTCTCCGCCGCCGCCAGGAGCGCGAACAGGGGCGCCCGCAGCAGGTCGCCGGGGGTGACGCTCAGGGAGGCGGCGATGAACTGGGAGACGGCGTGGGCCACGTCGATGACCAGGGCGCACCACCACAACGATGAGGCGGCGGCGGTGAGACCCAGCACCAGCCGGGGGACCATCTCCCGCCAGCCCGACTGGTGCCGGCCCAGGTGCTCCTGGACGATGAAGCTGAGGCCCATCCAGCCCAGGATCGCCGCCAGCACTCCCGACGTGACGGCCCAGACGGTCATCCAGGCCAGCCTCACCACGGGATGAAGGTAGGTCAGGTCCGGGGGCGTGCCGGTGAGGATGTCGCTCATGCCGCTACCCCCCGCACTCGGTGATGTCCGTCTGGGTGATTCCCTCCACCACGCCGCACAACGTTCCGTGGACGCCCTGGATCACCCAGCGGGCGGCGGCTCTTGCCCAGCGGTCCGGGTCCAGGGCGCCCAGCACCTTGTCCCACAGACCCTTCGGCTGGTGGACGGGAATCAACGCGTGGAAGACGTGGTGGCCGCCGCCGCCCTGTCTCGGCACGGCCAGGACCAGCAGGAAGGCCTGCTCCGGGTGGAGGTCGGGGTGCTCGGCGAGGGCCGGGTACTCGAAGGTGTACTCCCAGCCCTCGGCCAGCTTCTTTTCGCCGCCCCGCACCCGGTAGGTGTTGGTGAGCCACTCGCCGGTGTCCGGGTGGCGGATGGAGTAGTGGAGGACGCCGACCTGGTGGCTGAAGACGGGCCGGGCCACGAAGTCGCCGTCCTTCTTCCTTTCCACCAGCTGCCGGTCCCGGTTGACCAGTTGCAGGTCGCCCTGGTCCTTGGGCGGCGGCGATTGGGCCAGGGCCGCGCCGCTGGTGGGAACGGCAACGATGGCCGCCAGCAGCAGCGCCGTCGCCAGCAGCATCACTCGGCGGACGCGCCTGGGTCTGCTTGCCTGGGTCAACTCGTTCACCTCCCTGGGCTTGGGATCGCCGGCCTTTTCGCCGGCGCCGCCAGAGAGTGTGAACATTCGTGACGCTTTGCATAACCTCGCGCACGCCCCCACCTTCCTGTGGGGGCGCGCAGGGCCTTACGCAACCGGCCCCTCCCGTGGTGTCATTGGGGTGTACATGAGTCGCGTCCGGTGGCGGATATACAGGTCGGGACGTTTTGAACCTGGAATCGGGGAAAACGGCCCTCTATCGGACGATTCCTGTTAACGGTTTTCGTAAGGACCCATTCCAACGTCCGGGTACAACGGCCCTACCTGAAACGTGCATTTTTGTCCGAGGTGAAATCGAGGATCGTGTGCAATCGCCCTACTTGAAACGAACATTTTTGTATGCGGAGGCGGGAACATGGCAGCGGAGAAGCCGGGCATTCACCGGAGCGACAACATCGAGGACCTGCACCACCTGCGGCTGATGGCGCTGTTGGACGAGCTGGTGCGGGACAAGGGACCCCGACAGGCGGCGGCGGATCTGGACGTGGACCACCGCACCCTGACCGCCAGCCTGGAGAGCGGCCAGCTCACCCGGCGGATGCGGGTGGCCCTGGACCGGGCGTTGCTGGCCGGGGGCGGGACGCCGGCCCAGGAACAGCGTCAGCGCAACGACCTGTTGACCGGGCGGCTGGAGCGGGTGGAGGAACTGGCCCAGGAGACCGGCGCGGGCCTGGCCGCCGTCCAGGGCGAGGTTGCGGCCCACGGCCAAGCTTTGCGGAGCATCGAGGCAAGGCTGGCTGGAGTTGAAAGCGCGAAGGCTCCACCGAGCCCAACGTTCGCTGCCACTCCGAGCCAGCCGACTTTCCCGCCGCGTCCGCCGCGCCGCGAGTTCCCCGAACTGGCCACCCTGGAACCCGCCGCTGACGACGAGCAGGTCTTCGGCGGCGCCTGGCCCCTGGTCCAGGAGTGGCGAGGGCTGCGGCAGAGCCACCCCGACCGGGGGAAGGGGCTGGACTGGCTGCGGGAGGAGGAACGGCTCATGACCGTGGAGCTGGCCCTCCTAGGGGACCACGGCCTCACCCTGCCCCCGCAGGACTATCCCCTCACGGGCCTGAACCGCAACAACCAGACCAACTGGCGAAGGACCACCCTGGCGGAAACCCGACGGGACCGGAAGCGTCGGGAACGGCTGCTGTGGCCGCTCCGGGCGCTGGCGCTGGCGCTACGGCTGTTGCGCAGGTAGATAGCCGCCCCGAAAGGGCCGGTTCCAATCCGGTTAACACTTGCCCGGTGGGGCGCGCACGGCCTACCCAGGGCCGTCGGGAAGGCCGACAATATCTGCGTTGTCTGGCTTTTCCAGGTTTCCCGCCGTAGAAACCTGGGGGTCCCTCCCTCAGCCCGGGTCTTTGCCGCAAGGCCGGCCCACGAGGGAATGCTGCCGACGCGGAGTGTTCAAGTCCTTCGCAGGCAGCGCGGGCCGGTGGTTGGAGTGTTCAAGTCCTTCTTCCCCGGTCCGGTCCAACGGGTTGGAGTGTCAAGCCCTTCTCCCGTTGGGCAGTCCGGCGGCTGGAGTGTTCAAGTCCTCCAGTCGCAGGGCGCCGTTCAGCGGTTGGGAGCTGATCCCTCCCGGTTGCTGGGCACCCGTCCGTTGGCAGGAGTTGATCGCTCCTGACAACGGGCGGAGGGGACGGTGCGATTGATCCCGCTTCGTGCCCAACCCTGGCTGAGGCGTCTGCGGCTTCCGCTCGCGGCGCCCCAGCCGGAAATCCAACCCGACCGGGCCTAACACGCTTTGGTCAACCTCAACATAATCGAGGAGGTGGTTCACCGAAACAACGCGGCATCCCGGATTTCCCTGCCACACGGCTAACCCGGCGGAGCGGCAGACGCCCTTCGCCCCACTCTCACACTGCCGCTGGAGCGACTGAACGGCTCCGGCGCGCTCTTCAACGCTGCGGCGCAGTTGCCCAACCATGGCAGCCACCGCCGCTGCTTCTACGCGCCCCAGCCAGTCATTCCCCAACGACGGGCCGGGCGCTCGTTGCTGCCACGCGGTTTCCCCTGGGCGGCTCGCCAACTACGCGACCGCCGACCGTCTCGCGTGCGCCCTTCTCCTCCGCATGGCCGCTGCCGGCATCGGCAACGGCGGCCGGCTTGGGATCGCTCCCAACTCCCATAACCATCCCTCACCGCTGCCGCTCCTGACCCTGGGCGAAGTGCGCCCGGCGAGCGGGTTGCGCGCCTGCGGTATTCGCCCTCACCCAATCCAAGGAGGTTTCATCAACCCAAAGCCCGTCGCTCTCCCCGTGGGAGACGGCGGCCCGCCTCGGCGGGCGGCGGCCAAGTGAGCCGCCACTGACAAACGAACCCACAACAAATTCAAGTTTGCACACGAGCGGGGCCGTCCCTTTCCAACCGGAAGGAGGACGGCCCCGCTCGCTGCGTTTCGGAGGAACGAACATGATCGCCAACAACGCCAGTATCGCCATCGACACCAACGCCAATCTCCACTACGACGCCAAGACCCACGGGCAGGCACTCGACTTCGGCCACAACGACGCCAGCGCCGTCACCAGCCGGGCCGAGTCCCACCTGACCGTCGCCGCCAGGGAGCGCGGCCTCAACATCAAGGAACTGGCCGCCCTGATGGGCGTCGGTCCCTCCCACCTGTCCCAGGTCGCCCGGGGCAAGAAGACCCTGACACCCTACATGCGCGGTAAGATTGAAGCCGTCCTGGGCTGGGTTCCTCCCCAGGGCGTGGTCTACCGCCAAGCCGGCGTGTTGCATGGCGGCGAAAGCACCTACCTCCGGGAGCGGGCCAGGGAACGAGGTATGACCCTGCGGCAGGTGGCGGACCGCACGGGCCTGACCTATGGGTACGTCGTCCAGGTCAGCCGGGGCCAACGCAATCTCAGCCCGTCCGCCCAAGCCCGGATGGAGACGGTGCTGGAGGCTCCGGTGAAGGTGGAGACCGCCCAGCCTGCCGACATCAACCCGCAGGCCCTGTGGGAGCGCATGGACGCCCACGGAATCAGCCAGAACGAGGCGGCCCGGCGGGCGGGCATCAGCATCGGGATGCTCTCCCAGGTGATGAACGGCAAGCGCAAGCCCTCCGGGGACCTGCTGCGGCGGCTGCACGGCGTGCTGTTCGCGCCGTCGCCAGCAGAACTGGTGGCCCCGGTGGAGTTGAAGGTCATGGGCTGGAAGAAGGACGGGAAGAGCGGAGTGGTGATCAAGGGTGCCGGCGGGCCACGGAGCGGCGGCAAGCCCGGCGACGGGACCATCCGCGTCGGCGGGCGGGTGCCCTGGGGCGCCGAGGTGGAATTCGCCTATACCACCGGCTACGACGGCCGCGGCCGGGTCTCCGTGAACCACGTGGTGGACGACCGGGGCTGCTCGGCCATGCTGAAGCAGCCCCAACGGGACTTCGATTAGCTGACCCCGGAGCCCGATCGCGGGCGGCGCTCGGCTCGTCAGCAGGCGAAAGAAAAAGCCGTCGCCAACTCAGCGACGGCTTTCCTCTGTTTCCAAGCCGGGAGCTCCAGCGCAGGTTTATCCTCGGTGCTCCCGGTTCAGCGTCCCTCCGCCTCCTCCACCGCCCGGCGTCGTGCCTGGATAGTCCATGAATCGCCGGGACGGAGCCGGATGATTTCGTCGTAGTCCGCGATGGCCTTCTCCGGCTGGCCCAGCTCCCGGTTCAGGGCTGCCCGGTTGCGCCGGGAATCAACATCCTCCGGATTCAGCGCCACCGCCCTCCCGAAGTCCTCCACCGCCAGATGTCGCGCGCCCATCTCCGCGTAGGCGTATCCCCGGGCGTGGTACGCCGCCGGGTCCTCCGGCGACAGTTCCACCAGCCGGTTGCAGTCCCTGATGGCCTCCCGGTAATCTCCCACTTCCGCATGGGCAAAGCCCCGGGCCAGGTAGGCTCCCGCGTTGTTCGGGTCCACTTCAATGATGGCGTCGAAATCCCTGATGGCATCCTCGAGCCGGCCCAGCCGCATCAGGGACGTGCCGCGGCTGTACATCGCCCGCAGGTCTCCGGGGTCCAGTGCGATCACCCGGGTGTAGTCCTCGATGGCCAGTTCGTACTCCTCCAGGCTGGCGTGGTTCACGCCCCTGGCCGCGAGAGTATCTGCGCTGTCCGGCTCCAATTCCAGGGAGCGGTCCAGCGCCTCCATGGCCTCGTCGTAGCGCCCCAGGCTGCCCAGGGCGACGCCCCGGCCCCGCAGCGCCCCGGCGTCGTCCGGGTTCAGGCCGAGCGCGCAGTCAAAGTCGATGAGCGATTCCTCGAACCTTTCCAGGTTGAGCTTGCTGATGCCCCGGGCGTAACGGGCCAGCCCGTAGTTCTCCTCCAACTCCAGGGCCGCGTCGAAGTCCAGGATAGCCCGCTCCGTCTCTCCCAGGTCGCGGTAGGCAATCCCCCGGAAGTAGTGGGCCTCGGGCAGGCCCGGCTCCAACTCGATGGCCCGGCTCAGGTCCTCCACCGCCTGGGGATGGTTGCCCAGTTCGCCGTAGGTCAGCCCCCGGTTGTAGTAGGGGGCGGGATCATGCGGGTCCAGCAGGATGGCCACGTCGAAGTCGCTCACCGCTCCGCCCAGGTTGCCCAACTCGGCGTAACACGCGCCCCGGCAGTAGTGGGCCGCCGCGTCGCCGGGGGCCAGCCTGATGGCCGCGTCGTAGTCCTCGATTGCGGCCCGGTATTCCTCCAGTTCGGAGTAGGCGTGGGCCCGGTTCAGGTGGGCGCTGACGTCACCCGGATCCAGTTCGATGACCCGGCCGTTGTCCTCCACCGCCCGGCGGAAGTCGCCCAACTCGCCGTACAGCCAGCCCCGAGCGGAGAGGGACTTGGCGTCTTGAGGGTTCGCCTCGATGTCCCTGGTCAGCCGCGCGATCATCCGAAGCATTTCCTCCCGGTCCACGCCCGCCATCATCCGGCGGAATTCGCCGGGGTCCAGTTCCTCGTGTTCATCGGTCAAGGTGTCGCTCCTTTTTCGTCCGGCCGCCTCAGTGGAACTCATTGCTGCCTGCGGACGGCTGGGGTCTTCAGGCTGCCCCAGGGGGCATTGGCGCTGAATGTACGTCAATGATGGGGATTCCCTTGCCGAAACGCAATGCCCGGCTGTCAGTGATCCTTCTACCGCCACCCCGCTGCCGACAAACTGGCCGGAGCCGCCGGAAGGCAACCTGCTTCGCTGGTCGCCGCCCTGCGGAGTTTGACAGCGTTCGGGGCCTTGCCGACTTGCGTGGACCGGAACACAGGGCGGCCACTTGTGGAACCCTTTTTGCGTTGCAGTCCTGACCGGCTCAGTCTCGGAACAGACGGCCCAGCCCCAGGTCGTCGGCCAACCGGCAAAGGGCCAGCATGTGCTCCGCGTTGGGCTTGACCTGCCCTTCCTTCCACCGCCGCACGGTTTCAGGATGAATTCCCAGGCGCCGGCTGATTTCGGCCCAGGACAGCCCGGACTCCGCCTTGAACCGCTTCAGGCGCTCCGGAAAGTCTTTGGGAAAGGCGTTGACCCTTCGTCCGTAGCTGAAGCGCTTTCCTGGCATTCCTTGGCCCTCTCTGAAAACAGCTTGGTTGCTCTGCGTCGTCGTTGCCGAAAGCCAAGCGGCATCAGGGATTCTTCGCGCTCAACCGGAGTTCCAACTCCGGGGGAGCGCCGCCCGGCATTGCCTTCTTCTGAATGTAGATGTTCCCCACCGGCGCGTCTTCTTCCGCCGCGTCGTAGCGGTAGGTGTTCTTGGTCTCCCGCGTCAGCTTCAGGACCACGGTGATCGCGTCGTTCGCCTGCATTCTCAGTACTCCCTTTCATCTTGTCTGTTCAACGTCATCCCGAAAGTCGAACATTCTCACTCGGCCACTTCACTCATTGGCATGGCTCAAATACAAGCTCCGGTATCACTACCTCCCAGGTAGCACTACGAAGGCCGTGCCTGAATTCCGTCTCTGATTTCAGCCGGTCCCACTCAATGATTGCGGAGACCTTTGCAAAATCACACCGAAACCGATTTGGGGCTTCGAATTGCCGTGCCAATTGACCGACCGTTAATCCGTTGGCGTCTTTCAGGCTCCATCGGTCTCCGTTGACACACACCTGTAGGGAGGACCCGGGCACGAGAGCAGCGATGGCCCCGTGTACCGGCTGGCTGGGATCGCGATATCCGGCAAAGCTGAGGAAGACGTCCCGGAGGTTCAGTCGCTGGAAGCGTCTGGACAGTTCTTTACCAGGCAGAGGGAATGACGGAGCATCACGCCTCAACAACGTCGATGATGTATTGGCCAATGAGTCCTGAAAGAGGTGCGGCCCGGGAAATCGCATCAGCGTCAGAGTCTGCTTGGCGCGGGTCATTGCCACGTAGTAGAGCCGTCGCGGCGCGTCCGCGTCCTCGCCTTTCCCAATGCGATCCCAACTGCCGTCGAGCACCACCACATGGTCAAACTCCAGCCCCTTGGCCCGGTGGGCAGTCAGCAACAGCAATCCACGCTGGCGGCGCCGAACCTCCCGCCCCCACTCGGCCAGCCATTCTACGAAGTTGTCCCGGGGTGTTTCCGAACCGCCGGTTTCCAGGGCGTACTCAGAGACGGCCTCGCGCAGCAACTCGACCCAGGGGTTTGGGGCTTGGCCGGCCAGCCAGGTTTCGATTTCGAAGGTGTCAACCACGCGAGAGTCGCGCCTCCGCAACCAGTTCACGAGCGCCCGCGTTTCCCGCAGGTGCCACACGCCCGCGAACTCCTCGTTGGCTATTTGTACCGGAATCCCTTCCAACTCGCACAGGCTCCGCACCGGGTCCAGAAAACTCCAGTCTCGCGCCACGACGGCGCAGGTCGACCAATTCCAGTCAGCAACCCGCTCGGACATTCGCTTCAGCTCGGCAACGGCCGCCTGTGCCTGCGATATGGAATCGACTCCCGCCGGCAGTATATGTACTTTGCCCTGCGCCACTGGGTCGGTCAGGGTCCAGGCGCCTCCCGGCGGGTCCTGACCCCTGGACCGGTTGACGGCTATGGGATGACTTGCTTTCATCCGCAACTTCGCGGGCTCGATCACCGCATTGGCGGCCGCTATGATATTCGCCGTAGACCGGTAATTTTCGGTCAGATAAGAGGGCCTGGCTCCGTAGTCGGCCTCGAACCGGCGGATGAATTCCGTGGACGAACCGTTGAAGGCGTAGATGTTCTGGTCGTCGTCCCCAACGGCGAAGAGGCCAAGCCTTTCGTCAGGTTCCGACAGAGTCCGTCCAGCCAGGGCCGAAATGAGTTCGTACTGCTCCGGCCCGATGTCCTGATACTCGTCAACCAGTATCCAGCGAAAACCGGCCAACAACCGCTCCCGATGTTCGTCCACCTCTTCAGGCGGCAACCCGCGTCCCCGCAGCAACGCGACTGCCTGTCGCATGACCTCGCTGAAGTCTTCCTGGTCCAGGCGGTTCGCCCTACCGGCGAAGCTGGCCCCCACCAGACTCATGGCCAGCGCATGACAGGTGAGCACCGTAACACCCCGTGCGTCGTCGCCGATCAGGTCGGTCAGGCGGCGCCTGATTTCCACGGCGGAGTGGCGGTTGTAAGCCAGGGCCAGGATTCCACGGGGGTTCTCCCTTCGCACCCTGATCAGGTAGGCGATTCGGTGCACCAGCACCCGGGTCTTGCCCGACCCGGGCCCCGCCAGCACCAACACGTTGGTCTGCTCCCGGTCATCGGCCACGATGCGCCTTTGCGCTGGATTGTTCAGGCTCTCAACGACGGCGCGCCATGAGCCGGGCGTGGTCTGCCTGGCCAGTTCATGGTCCCGGTCCGGCAACCAGCGTTCCAGGAACTCCGCCTCGGACAGGCTGAAATAATCCATGGCAAGACTGAGATGGTCCGCGGCCGGACGCAGGCCATGCTGCGCGTATTCCGCCATCACGTGTATCTGTCTCACCTGTTCATCGTAGTGAAGTTGGAGTGAGGCGAAGTCAGCCTGGGTGAACCCGCGGCGTTCCGGGGTCAGGTTGATGGTCATTGCCGGCCGAAATACCGCCAGGCCCTTGTTCAGGCGAATTACCCCCTGTTCGTGCAGCCACAGCAGGGCCCGGTCCATCAAACGGTCGGGATGCCTGATTTGACCGCTCAGCACCAGGTCCGACCTCACCGCCGAGAGCAGGTTGCCCATGGTGGTCTCGGCCAACAGGTCGGTGCCTCGCACCCCACGGGGCAGGGTGGAAATCAAGTGGTCCAGGAGCAACCCAGCCGCCGTGCGGCGCAGGTCCGCAGTTTTCGTCAACGATCCCCAGTCCCGTTGCAGCGTCACCTGCACCGTGTCCCGGTCTCGTCCCCGTAGCCCCAAACTGCCACCGCCACCGCCCTCGCCCCGGCCATCGGCAGCGATGCTGCGCACTATCCCCCGCACCAATTCAGGCAGCGCATGGGAATGTCCCGCATCGGTGAGCTCCTGGGTCGCGCTTCGGAGATGCAGTGGGAACGCCTCACCCTTCTCCTGGTCCGGCGCCCTCACGCGCATGAGATTGATGACGCCCAGTTCCAGGTCTGCGGCCTGCTGGTAACGCTGCCGGGAACCGCGTTCAACACCCGCGTGGACAAATGCGGTGATCGCCGTGTCGTTGCTGGCGATTCCCAATCCCTCCAGGTCGTGGAGAGCCTTCCGCACTCCTTCCGGGGTGAGGCCGGACGCCGCCATCAGGTCGTCGGTGGTTATGCCATCGTCCGGGTCAGCCTCGAAAAGCGACTCGCAAATGGTCAACAGTTGCTCTCGGTAAGCACGCACGACGCCGGCCCGTTCCAGCCGCGCTGCGGCATCCTCCCGGTTGGCGACCCGTAACGACGACGGGAAAACCTGCACGCGGTTCTCCTCCCTGGTGAGCAGCACGGCTTCCTCAAGCCACGCCACCGCAGTCCTGACCCGGGTGTCGTCGGTGGCGGAGTCACGTTCGAACGCGCCCTCCTCGTCCTCCCGAAGGATCTCGCCGGCGGTGGCCACTATCTCACCATTCAACCGCTTCTTGCGGTCCAGGTTCCGCAAAGCTCTCAGCACCCCGTGGATCTCTCTCCGGCTCAACCGGGATCGGGCTGACATGCCGAATTGCCGTTCCACGTCGTCCTGGGCGTACAGCAGCACGCACCGGGCCGCCTGCTGGTCGCGTCCGGCCCGCCCCGCTTCCTGCAGGTAGTTTTCCAATGACCCGGGGACGTCGGCGTGGATCACCAGGCGAACGTCGGGCTTGTCAATGCCCATTCCGAAGGCGTTGGTAGCGGCGATGGCCTTTAGGCCGCCCCTTATGAAGCTCTCCTGGACGTTCTTCTTGGTCTCGGGCGGCAGGCCCGCGTGGAAGTAGTCAGCCGCCACGCCCTTCTCCTGGAGGAACTGGGCCACCTCTTCGCTATGTCTGCGGGTGGCGCAATATATGATGGCTCCCCCGGTCACGGGTTCAGGCAGGTCCTCTTCCAGCAACTGGTATATGTCGTCGAATTTGGCTGAGCCTCGAGTCGGCACCACCACGAATTCCAGGTTGGTGCGCTGCGCCCCACCGTCGAACACGCTGAGCTCGATGCCCAGCTCTTCCCGGAAATACTCGACGATCTCGGACTTCACGTCGGGCTTGGCGGTGGCAGTGAGGCACAGCACCGGCGGCACGGACTCATCCTTGGCTTTCTCCCGTATGAAACGTCCCACGTAGCGGTAGTCGGGCCGGAAGTCGTGGCCCCACTTGGACAGGCAGTGGGCCTCGTCCAGCACCCAGCAGCCGACCTCCCGTTGATCCAGCACCCGTCGCAGGGACACGCTGCGCAGTTGCTCCGGGGAGATGATGAGGATGCCGGCGTCACCCAGGCGCACCCGCTCCAGCGCGTTGGCCCTTTCCGGCATGGACAACATACCGTTGACGGTGACGCAGGAACCTATGCCGCGAGCCTCCAGACCGGCGACCTGGTCGGCCATCAGGGCCACCAGGGGTGAAATCACCACCGTCAGCGCCCCGGTCTTGTCATAGCGGGACAGGGCGGGCAATTGGTAGCACAAAGACTTTCCGGCCCCGGTGGGCAGGATGCCGAGTACGTGCTCGCCGCCCATGGCAGCCTCGACTATCGTCTGCTGCAATGGCCGTCCGTCCTCATCGGTGGGCATGGGCCTGAATTCGCTGAAGCCGAACCACCGGTCCAATTCCCGGTGGGAGTCGTGCCTATCCCGGCACCATTGGCAGCCGGGACTGGTGCAGGCTTTGTCGCGCAGCCGCTGCACCAGCCGCCCAGCCTCCGGAAACTGGTGCCGCACCCAGGGAGGCATGACGGAATTGCTACCGGCAACCGACAACCACGCCAGGGTGTATGCCAGTTCCCATGGATGCCGCTCCGCGTCTTCCACTGCCGCCGCACTTTGCGTCCGGCACGACGACCCCACAAGACAGCGTTCGACCGCCCCGACTGCCTCTTGATCGGACGGCCGCGAAACCCCTCGCAGGTGGGTGAAGAACCTGTCGAACCCGATGCCGCCGTTGCAGCTGGTCAACCAGTGCCAGGACGCAAGCAGGTCCGGTTTCGTCTCTCTGAACGCCTTTTGCTGGTTGTCCAATACCTCCAGCACCAACCGGGCGTCCAGTTCCGGATCGTTCAGGCGTCCCCTCCTTAACGAACCATCCTGGTAATGCTTCACCAGGTAGTGATAAGGGTTGCGGGGGAAGGCCAGGGGGTTCAGCCTCAGCGTGTCCACCGCCGGCAGCGCAAGCAGCCTGAGTCCCGGTTCAGCAGCCCGCAGGTGGGGGAGGTCGAAGTCGATCAGGTTGTGTCCCAACAGGAAGTCCGCGCCGTCGGCCAGTTCGTCCAGTCTGCCCAGCGCCCGGCCGAGGTCGGGACCCACTCGAGGGACGGTTATGCTGCGACCCGTATCGGGCCTCACGCCGGCCAGAGCGTGAATCCGCTTGTCCGCCTTGCCCACTTCCAAGTCAAGCGATAGGCAACGCGCCAAGGCATTGACGGCGCTGCCGGACGCTCCAGCACAATTGTGCCGCTCAAGTTTGGTGTGGCTCCGTTCCATACTGTCCTGAAAGATACACCACGGGCGTTACCGGTTCCATGCCCGTTGCGAGAGGGCGGAAAAGCAATACACAACCCGCGAATAGAACAACGTCCCCCGGACGCCGAGTTATTCTCGTCTCAATGCCGAATGCGGCAAACCCATTTGGTGTGTCGGCCTATAATCCCTCGTCAGTTGCGGATGGCGAAGTCTTCAGACTGTTTCATGCCTTGCACGTCCATTCACAACCCACTCGTAACGACCAGCCAATATCAGTCGATTTGGCGTCCAAGGTCCGGCAATTCCAAGTCTCCGGCAATCTCCTCCAGTTGCTCCAAGGCGGCGCGAAGGTCATCCAGGATTTCATTGGCGATGACATCGGGCGGAGGCAGATCGGCGGTGTCTTCCATGCTCTCGTCGCGCAGCCAGAAGATGTCCAGGTTGGCCTTGTCGCGCTTTACCAACTCGTCGTAGGTGAACTTGCGGAAGCGGTCAGTCTCATTGCGCCGATGGCGGTTCTCAGGGTTGTAGCAGGCCACGAAGTCGTCCAGGTCGGCGCGGGTCAGCGGGTTGGCCTTCAGCGTGAACCGGCGGTTGGTGCGCAGGTCGTAGATCCAGAGTTCTTTCGTCCACGGCGTCTCGCTGGCCGGCTTTCGGTCGAAGAACAGCACGTTGGCCTTGACGCCCTGGGCGTAGAAGATGCCCGTGGGCAGCCGCAGCAGCGTGTGGGCGTCGCACTCGTCCAGCAGGCGGCGGCGCACCGTCTCCCCGGCGCCGCCCTCGAACAGCACGTTGTCCGGTACCACGATGGCCGCCCGTCCAGTGTTCTTCAACAGCGTGCGCACGTGCTGGAGGAAGTTGAGCTGCTTGTTGCTGGTGGCGGCCCAGAAGTCCGAGCGTTCCACCGTCAGCGCCTCCCGCTCCGTCTCGCCTTCGCTGTTGACGAAGGTCAGGGACGACTTGCGGCCGAAGGGCGGGTTGGTCAGCACCAGGTCATAGTTGACGCCCGGATGGGTCCGCAGGCTGTCGTCCACGGTGATGGTCGTCTCGTCGCCGCCGATGCCGTGGAGATACAGGTTCATGGCGCAGAGCCGAGCGGCGCTGTCCACGATCTCCCAACCGTATAGGGCTTCTCGCTGTAGTCGCTCCTTCTGCTCCCGGTCCATGGACCGATTCTGGTCAACGATGTAGTCGTGGGCCGCAAGCAGGAAGCCGCCGGTGCCGCAGGCCGGGTCGCATACGGTATCGTCGGGGCCGGGGCGCATCACGTCCACGATGGCCTGAATCAGCGGTCGCGGGGTGAAGTACTGCCCGGCGCCGGTCTTCACGTCCTGGGCGTTGCGTTCCAGCAGCGACTCGTAGGCGTCGCCCTTCACGTCGGCGTCCATTGACTGCCAGTTCTCGCTGTTGATCAACTCCCGCACCAGCCGGGTCAGCATGGCCGGTTCCTGGATCCGGTTCTGGGCCTTGCGGAAGATGACGCCCAGGGTGCCGGGCTGCCCGCCCAGCGTCTCCAAGGTGCGTCGGTAGTGGGACTCCAACTCGGCGCCTTCAAGGGCCAGGAGGTCGGGCCAGCGGCAACCCTCGGGAATGGGTGGAGGCTGGTAGTCCGGCAGCAGGGTGTAGGGCGGGCGGCTGCGCTCGTCCATCATCTTCAGGAAGATGAGGTAGGTGAGTTGCTCCAGGTAGTCGCCGTAGGACAGCCCGGCATCACGCAGGATGTTGCAGTAGTTCCAGAGCTTCTGCCCGATGTCCACCGAGGTCGTCATGCTGCCGCCTTCCTTTTGCCGCGCTGTCCGGCCTTGCCTTTGACCGCAAGGGACGCCTGGGCTTCCGCCTCGCGCTCGGCCCGGATGCGCTCCAGTAGCGCCGACGCGGGTTCGTCGCCGGGGTCCTGGGGCACCAATTTGCCGGAGAACGCCTGCTTGAGGATGCTCTGGCGCAGCCGCTCCGCCCGGGCCAGGCTGGCGTCCACCGTGGCCTCCGCCTGCTGCATCACCGACAGCTGCCGCTCCACCTCCGCCACTATGCGCCATTGCTCGGCCAGCGGTGGAAGGGGGATGGGAATGGCGGCCAGTTTAGTTCCGTTTACGTTGGCTTGTCCTACCTGCTGGCTACGTACTTGAGCAATATAGGCCCGGCCGTGTTGCGAGTTGATGAAGAAGCAGACGTAATCAGGAAGACAGGCTTCGGGAAACGCCACACGTATAAGATATGAAGCAAAACAGGCCGAAGGATGGCTTTCCTTGTAGACTGCACTCTTTCCTACCAGTTCAGGGCTGTTTGTCCTGTTGAAAACCAAATCGCCGGGGTTGAGCAAGGTTTTTTCTACTTCCTCGTCTTGGGATGGCAGATACTTGAGGTCTGAAAAGTCAAGGGCTCCTTCTTGGATGTTTCCCATACGCAAAACGGGCACACCTTCTGCATCACTGCTGGCCTTTCTTGAAGTGCCGTACTGAATGCGGAGTGAAAGTTGCTCAACTGTCGCCCACGCCCACCCCTCGGGCAGTTGCGGGAGGGTGGAGGCGTCGGGGTCGGAAGGTTCGCGGTACTTGCCCCGCCGCTTCTCCTGCGACTCCCACCGCTTCCGGCGATCGGCCAGGATGCGCTCCAGCAGGACGGCGGCGGGCTCGTACTCGCGGCCCTCGGAGCGGGCCAGTTCCGCCTCGGAGGGGACCAGACGGCCCTCGCAGGCGTCCTTGAGAACGCTGGCCCGGTAGCGCTTCAAGTTGGCCTGCGCCCGCCGCAGTGCCGCCACCGACGCGTCCAGCCGCGTGAACTGCGTCTCGATCTCCGCCACGATGCGGTGTTGTTCGGATAGAGGCGGTAGGGCTATGCCATAAGAACGGAGGGCTTCACCACGTATGGCGTCAAATGTCGTGCCTGTAGAGTTGCTCCTCAGTTCCTGCTCGGTAGCCCTCAACGAGTAGAGAATAAACCTAGATGGTATGCCGCCTTCCGGTCTGATCGCTGCTAATCCTCTGCCGATACATGAGCGCGCAGGGCAGAGATTGGTTGGCCCCACCGGCGCCCGAATCGAAATCAGAACATCGTCCGTTTCGGCTATCTTATTGGGCGCAGAACACCACTTGATGGCTGTCGGGTAAATTTCTCCGAATTCAGCCTTTCCTTGCAGGAAAGGCAATCCAATCCCACAGGAATTATAGGTCTCACCGGGTGGCGACTGACCCTGAACAATTTGGCAGGCATCTGCCATAATGCTGACAGCCCAGCCTTCAGGAAGGTTCTGCTGGTTCATCTGCCGAATAATTCCTGCATCAGCTCGTCTTGCCCAATCCCCAAGTATTCAGAGACTTGCCCAATAATTTCGTCCAACGTACCAACTCTCACCGGGTTATGACGCGGGACAGAAACATGATGCTCATAGCCCATAGTGGTAGAGACGAGTCTCATGTGGCTGCCTCTCTGCCGGACGAAGGTGTAACCATACCTCCGGCGCAACAGCGTTGCGAGCTGCACGCCGGATAGATCCCGGGGCATTCTCACAAAGGTATGACCTCATCTTGGACCAGATGCACGCGAATCGCCTGGGGCGCTTCGCCTTCGTCGAAGTGGCAAAGCACGGCGTCCCGCATCATGTAGGTCAGTTCATCCCAATCATCGCCCTGAGTGATAATGCTGTGCCCCACGGCGCTGGCCGAGTAGCCGCCATCGGGAGACTCCTTTACCCGGAATACTATTTCCGTGTCAGGATTGGCAAGGGCGCCCTGCTTTCTGGCTTCCAGAACTTTCTCCTTGAGAGAATCCAGCCTTCCAGCTTTGATGTCCTCTTGAAGCTGACGGTCCCACCGCTCCCAGTCATGATCCCATACCCACTTCATCAATTGGGAAAATTCAGCTTCGGGCAGGGCCATGATAGTCTGCTTGATTTCCGATACGGTCTGCATTTCAAATCCCCTTTTCTCGACGTTGCCAGTGAATCCCCCGTCCCTTGCTACTACCCCGCCAATGCCACGTTCAATTCTTCCAGAAGGCCCGCCAACTCATCGCCAAAAAGATCGTACGCCTTGCCGATGCCGCCCCGCTGGGCGAAGGGCGCGTACTGTAGGTCGCCGGCCTCGATGTTGACGTTACCCGCTATGTGGTCCTTTATGTCCGCCAGCCAATGCCGCTGTTCTTCGTTAAAGGTTCGTCCGGCGACTTCTTGCATGGCCAGCCAGCCTACAAAGCGTTCATTGACTCCATCGGCGAAGGGAGCCAGCTCTTAGTCGTGGCCGATGGCGTAACGCACCAGCGACACAACGTCGGCCAGCACCCGCTGGCTGGAACCTCTCACCTTCGACGATTCCAGGTGCCGGTATGCTTCCCACAGAGTCGCCGGCGTCCAGGAGCGGGGAGGACTTCGCAACTCCTCGGCCAACGCCCGGATGTCGCCATGGCTAAGACGCTGGCGGTAGGGACGCTGGTACAGGACCTGGAGAGCGGTGATTTCGTCCCGGTGTTCTTCAATGTATTCCCGAAAGGACCGCGTTAATACTTCAGCATCTTCCCCTGAGAATTCGGCGCGAATCACCGTGTCCTGCGACGTCGTGTCGATGGTCTGCTCGTAGGCACGGTGAATCTCAATCAGCCGCTGCCGCAGCTCCGGGTTTGTGGCAAAGGGTCGAGCAGCAGCTTCCAGCAGAGCCGCTTCAGCTTCTGCAACGGCCTCCTCCGGTGGGTCGTCCTGCCCGGTGGATAGCTTTGCCGCTGCCAAGGCGGCATCGGGGTCGGTGGCGTTCAGCAGGCCGGACACCAGGTCTTTGAGCGCAGCGCCCCCGGCAACGGCTTCCACTGCCCGACGGTCTTCGGGCGACAGGCGGCGGTCCAAGCGCGCAAGACGGCTGGCCAGCGACGACAGCGTGTCCGGCTCCCGGTTTCCCATGGACACCAGGTCCAGCAGCTTGTCCAGCGACACCGAGGGGCGCCGGTCCAAGGAGTAGGATTCGCCGAGTTCGGCTTCGGTTACCCCCACGGCATCCACGATCACAAAGCGGTCCTTGGCGTCCGCGTCGGGCGTCACCGAGTTGAATTCGGTGGCGGATATGGTGCGGACTCCTCGCCCCTTCATCTGCTCGAAGAAGTTCCGGCTGCGCACGTTGCGCATGAAAAATACCACCTCCACCGGCTTGATGTCGGTGCCGGTGGCAATCCGGTCCACGGTGACCACGACGCGCGGATT
>JAPPCX010000024.1 GCA_028875655.1 Chloroflexota bacterium
ATTGCATACCACGCTCCGGCCGTAGCGCCGACAACCCTGAACCTCCAAGACCCGATCCAATACCTCAACCGTCATTTCAACACTTTACCTCAACCGTAATTCCCACCCTCCTATCGTCATTCCCGCGAAAGCGGGAATCCAGAAAATCCTACCGCCCAGCAACCAGGAGAACCGCATAACCCGTCAAACCAGGAGCCATCGCCAACATGGGAACCGTCCCCTACCACCGCCACAAGGCCGCCGAGTTTCTGCATCGAGCCGACCGCGCCATCGCTTCACGCGACCCCACTGAGGCCGCCTCCGCGCTCTGCCGCGCCGCCTCGCACGTCACCACGGCCCTCGCCGTCCACTACGGCTGCAAGCACAACTCCCGCCCCCGGCTGGAGTTCGCCCTCCATGTCGCCATCGCCGAAGACCGCCTCACCCGCGGCCACCTCCAAACCTTTCGCCAAACCTACACCCTGGCCGCTGCGTTGGCCTCCGGCGTATCCCCGGCCGGCATCCTGCTCCGTCGCATGCGCCGCCGCGTTGCCGCTCTGATCGCCAGTGTCAAAGCCATCCCCTTGGGGGTCGTCAAACCCCTCCGCCACAACAAGCTGTGGCAGCGCCGCCCCGACCTGGCCGTTGCGCCCGACTTCACCCACGTCCGGGACGTGGTCTCCCTGCCCAACTACCTCGCCATCAAACAGCGATTCCGCCTGCACCGGGTCAGCCTGTCTGCTCAACCCGACCCTCACGACTGGTACTCCGTTGGCGAGCAGCCCCGCCCCTGTTCCTGCCACTCCGATCTCTGGCGCGAGCCCAAGCGGGAACCCACCCGAATCACCATCTCGCCCCTATGGCGCAAAGCCCTCGAAAAGACCTTCCGCATCAAGCTCCCCCAAATCACCAACTGGCCTGCTGACCCGTCCCCGGCCAGGGCCTTCATTGGAGTATAATGGCAAGTGTTAGTTAGCCCCGCCGAATCAGGTCCCAGGCAGGTGACGTCGTGCGCGAAGTAATTCAGGAAGCGGTCAATCAGTTGGAATCCGGGAACCCCTGCGTGCTGGCCACGGTGGTTCGCACCAAGGGGTCAACCCCGCAGAAAGCCGGCGCTATGCTCCTCGTCCGCGAGAACGGCTCCGCCGTTGGCACCCTCGGCGGCGGCTGCGTGGAGGGCGACATCTGGTTCGCAGCCCGCGAAATCCTGCGCAACCACGGCGGGCCGGAATTCAAGGACTACTATCTCAACGAGGATATTGCCGCTCGTGACGGCCTGGTCTGCGGCGGCACCATGTACTTCTACCTGGAACCCTTCTGGGACACGGATGACTTCACCGACATCGGCAACGAACTGATCGGAGCTTACGACGGCGCGGAGCCGGCTGCCCTGGCCACCATCGTCCGCTCAGAGGGCGACACCGCGCCCCTGGGCGCCAAGCTGCTGCTCCGTTCCGACGGATCCATTGCGGGCGGTATCGGAACCGTCGCACTCGATGAAATCGCGTTGGAGGCCGCCGGACGCGTCGCCGCCGTGGGCGCCAACGAATCGGTCGCCATCGACGACCAAACCGAGCTGTTCGTGGAGGGCTTCACCACTCCGCCTACGCTGGTCATGGTCGGCGGCGGCCACGTCGGCAAAGCGACCGCCGACCTCGCCCACCGCCTGGGCTACCGGGTGTACATCGTTGACGACCGGGAGGACTTTTCCAATCCCGAACGGTTCCCCTACGCCGAGGAAACCATCGTAGCCCCCTATACCGACTGGGCCCAGCGCCTGGACATCAACGTCAACAGTTTCATCGTCGTGGCCTCCCGCGGCCACTGGTTTGATGACGTGGCCCTGGAGTCGGCATTGACCACCCGCGCCCGCTACATCGGTTTGCTGGGTAGTCGGCGCAAGACGCTGATGATCTATCAGCGCCTGCTCCAGGAGGGCATCCCCCGCGAACGGCTGGCCGAGGTCCGCGCTCCCATCGGTCTGGACATCGGCGCGCTGGAACCCGAAGAACTGGCCGTCAGCATCATGTCCGAGGTCATCATGGCCCGCCGGGGCGGCAAAGGCAGCCCCATGACCATGGATGACTGGTACCTGGAACGCGCCGAACGCCGCGCCCACCGGGCGATGGGCCTCCCGGCGGACTAAACTACCTTCGTCCCGATTTCATCCCGCGCTCGCCTTGAGTCCGTTCTCCGCTCGCCTTGACATCATCCCGCGCTCGTCCTGATCTTGTCGAAGGACGCATTTTGCACCCGTTCACCTCCGCCATCCTCCTCGCCGCCGGGGTCTCCCGGCGCATGGGCGCCCTCAAAGCCCTGCTCGACTGGCACGGGCGCCCGCTCATCATGCACCAGATCGTTGCCCTCCGCGCGGCTGGCGCCGACGAGGTTGTCGTTGTCCTGGGACACCGCGCTGACGAACTTCAAGCCCGCGTCGGGGCCAATAGCGACGTGTACGCGGCGGGCAATGTGCGCTGCGTGATCAACACCCGCTACGCCGAGGGCAAAACCACGTCCATCAAGACGGGCCTGCGCGGAATTTCCACAAACCCGGAACACGCCGGCCCGATCCTGATGCTCAACGTTGACCAACCCCGCAGCGTCAACGTAATTCGCGCCGTTCTGGCCGCTCATGCGGATAGCAGCGCGCTCATCACCATCCCCACCTGCGGCGGCAAAGGCGGCCACCCTATCGCGATCAGCCGCGCGTTGTACCCGGAACTGCTGGAGATAACCGAAGCGACCCAGGGAATGCGGGCTGTGACCCAGCGCCACAAAAACGCGACTCAAAGGGTTGAACTGAACGCCCCCGAGCTGCTGTGGGACGTGAACACTCCCGAACAATATCGCGCGGCCCTGGCGGAATCCGGGTCTGCCGATCAGGAGGTAGGTTGACCGGCCTGACAAACTTCAAGGCCGGAACCCGATAAACAGTCGGTGTTCCGGCCTTTCTTGTCCCATCGCTTTTGCCGCGCATTCCGGCTGTGCCCGGATGCTTCCGCCTCTTCGGGAGCGCCTTGGCTGCGCTGCTTGCGGCGGCTTGGCGTTGTCAGCGCCAAATGCGGCCCGCTCGATGCGGTTTCGCCCCCATTGGCGGCGCCGCAGTGTCGTCACACTACATCGGCTCCGCCAACGGGGCGGTTACAAGGGAATTGCCAACTATGGTTCAGCGTTATCAGCGAAACCACTTCTAACCTCCTGTGATGACGACGGCGGTTTGCCATCGGGTTTCCGGTGTGTGGGGGTTCCCTGCAACCCCAGCACCTTGAATACATACTATAACGTATCGTGATGCTTGTCAACACCCCCGGACGGCCAATTTTCCATGAATTTGGCCCGATTTTTCCCGCAGCAATCGCCAAATACGCTAGACTACTCGCCAACAGCCGAAAGGCGGGGAAGCGATGGCAATGAGCGATAGCATAGGCAATGGCGCAGCCCCTGAGTCCAGGGCGCCCAGCGTGTACGGCGACGATGGCGTGACTATCATCGGCATGATTGGCGTGGTGCGGGAAGCCGCCGCCAATCAGGGCGCCACCCTCAGCCTGTTCGGCGGTGGCATCAACCCCGGCGCTGAGGTTCCATCGGGCGTTGATCCCGACTACATCCTGGATTTCGCCCGTACCCACGAGGATGCCGGGTTCGACATGGTGTTGACCGGCTACTCTTCGTCAACGCCGGACGGTTTTGAAGTCGCCGGCTACGCCGCCGCTCACACCGACCGCCTGGGATACTTGATCGCGCACCGCCCCGGCTTCGTCGCGCCGACCCTGGCCGCCCGCAAGGCCGCCACTTTGGACCAACTCACCAACGGGCGCATCGCGCTGCATATCATCACCGGCGGCAACGACGTTGAGCAGCGGCAGGACGGCGACTGGCTCGACCACGACGCCCGCTACCGCCGCACCGACGAGTACCTGGCAGTGATGCGCCGCATCTGGACCGAACGCGAACCCTTCGACCATGAAGGCGAGTTTTACCGTTTTCAGGATGCCTACAGTCAAGCCCGGTGCCGCCAGCAACCCCACGTTCCGCTGTTTTTCGGCGGTGCTTCCGACATCGCATTGGACGTCGCCAGTCGGCGCGCAGACCTTTTTGCCCTGTGGGGAGAGCCGCGCGCTTCCATTGCCCAGCGCATTGAGGACGTCAAGAGCCGCGTTGTCGCTTCCGGCCGCGACCCGTCGGAGATCAGGTTTAGCCTCTCGGCTCGCCCCATTCTTGCCGATACCGAAGAAAAGGCCTGGGAGCGCGCGGAGCAGATTCTCTCACGCATCAAGCAGACCACCGCCGGCAGAATCACGCCCGGCGTCCCCACTCGTCCCCAGTCCGAAGGGGCGTGGCGTCTGTTGCGCTTTGCCGCGGAGGGCAACGTCCACGACGAGCGGCTCTGGATGCCGATTGCCGCCGCCAGCGGGGCATCCGGCAGCACCACTTGCCTGGTCGGCACGCCCCGCCAGGTCGCCGATTCACTGCTGGCATACTATGACCTCGGCTGCACCGCGTTCGTCATCCGCGGGTTCGACCCGCTGGCCGACGCCGCCGAGTATGGCCGCGAACTCATCCCGCTGGTCCGCGAAGGCGTGGCGCAGCGCAACCGGCAGCTTGCCCGCTGACCGTTACCATCCTGCCTGATACCACCGGAGGCGCGAAATGGTCGATTACGCATCCCTGTTCTCCAACAACCTTCCCCGTTCGGTGTCGATGCCCCAAGGGAGCAACGATCGGGTCAAGTACATCTTTTCCATCACCAACGCCGTTCCTGAGGTAATCAGCGCCCGGAAATACCTGGACGCGATTGGCGCCGGTCTCGAGTCGGGAGGCCCCGAATCGCTGGCGGCCTACCCTCCGCCCACCGGACATAATGGTCTGCGGGAATTGGTAGCCGAACGTCTGGCCGCCAATCGGGGCTTTCACGCGTCGCCGGATGACGTGTTCATTTCCGATGGAGCCGGCGGAGCGATCAGCATCATCCTGGATTCGTTCATCAATCCCGGCGACGCCATCCTGGTGGAGGAATTCACCTACATGGGCAGCCTGCGCATGATGCTGGAACGCGGCGCGGAACCCATCCATATACTCTGCGACGAGGACGGGATGTTGCCCGATGCGCTGGAAGAGACCCTGGCTTCTCTGGCCGACGTCGGTCGCCGGCCCAAGTTCGTGTGGATGATCCCGGTGTATCAAAACCCGCTGGGATTCACACCTTCAGAATCCCGCCGGCGCGCTCTGCTGGACATCGCCCAACGCTACAACGCCCCGGTCCTGGAGAACGAGTCTTACGCCGACTTTCGCATTGACGGCGACCCTCTGCCCACCGCGTTCTCGGGACTCAGCGACCAGGGCGACGTGATGTACGTGTCGTCCTTCACCAAGCTGCTCGGTTGCGGTCTGCGCGTCGGATTCGGGGTTTTACCGCCCGGTGTCCGAGAAGCGCTGCCTCAGGTCAACGCCGAAAACCTGCCGCGCCGGGGGGTCAGCCACCTGGCCACTATGATGGTGTACGAGTACCTGCGCGAGCACGAAGCCGAGCACATCGAAACCGTGCGCAGCGCTTTGCAGGTCCGCCGGGACGCTATGCTGGAAGCGCTGGAGCGTGACTTCCCATCGTTCTGCGAGTGGACCCATCCTCAGGGTGGGATGCTGGTGTTCGTGCGCCTGCCGGAAGGCGCGGATACCTGGGCCACGCTGCCCAAGGCCACGGCGCGCGACGTGAAGTACAACCCCGGCGGCGTTTTCCGCGCCGACCGGGGCCGCAACAACCACCTGAGGCTTACCTACAGCCACAACTCCCCGGAGGAGATCCGCGAGGGAGTTGCTCGCCTTGCGGAACTATTCCGTGAGGAAGGTTATTTCGAAGGTTAAGGCAACCGGGGTTAGCCCCTCAGGCGCGCCCGTTCTCTTCCCTCAATAAAATGGATTGCCTCGTCCGCATTGATCCGTCCCACGGGACCGCTCGCGTACATGGCACCCAGCACAGTCCCGCCGCGCCCCAACAGGAATTCAGTGGGCTGAATGTAGCCGCCACGATCTTCGGACCACCAGGATCCCAATAGGTCCGCTTCTTCTCTGGTGACGCCGTAGGCCATGGGGAAAGACACCCCGGACTTCTCGGCCATCTCCTGCACGATTTCCTTTGGTTCGACGCTGGCGCCAATCATCGTGAGCCCCATTTCGGCCAGCACACCCTTTTGCGATTCCCAAGCGGCCAACTGCCGCGAGCAATAGGGTCACCACACTCCACGGTAGAACATCACTGCCAAGTACCGCGAGGACATGTCCCCCGGCAACTCCAGCGTATTCCCGTCAATCAGGTTCAGCGTAATCGAGGGCAGACGGTCGCCCTGTTGCAGTTTTTCGCCCATGGGATCTACTTCCTCGCGTCTGGTTAATCGCCCACGGCTTCGGCGGTTTCGGACTTGAGCTTCTCCGGCCACCACGGGTCATCGTATTCGTTGAACATACCCTTCATGTGGGGCATGACCTCGTTGGCGAACAGGTCAGTGTTCTTCTTGACCAGCTCCGGCGGCATGCTGCCAATCTGCAGCAGCACCATCAGGTGGCCGATGCGCAGCAACTCGCAGGCCTCGGTCAACTTGCGCCGCACGGTTTCAGGGCTGCCGCCGATGACGTGTCCCTGTTCGATGTAGTCTTTCCAACTGTTTTCCTTGGCCGTCCGCTGGGCCTCTTCGCCCATCTGGGGCCGCAACGACTTGCGGATGGAATCGAGCGAGCGGTAGCCGGGGGATTCGGCGAACGGAGGGTACACGCGCAGCATCTTTTCGTAGAAGTACTTGACGTGTTCTTCGTAGTCTTTTTCCGCCTGCTCGTCGGTTTCCGAAACGCAGACCAGTTGCAGGAATCCCAGCCGGTGCGGATTGTCGTCGATGCCCCGCTCGGCAACCCGTTCCCAGTACCCTTTCACGATGTTGTAACCGCGCAGGTAGCCGTAGTACGACAGGTAGCAGTACACATAGTCTCGGTCCAGCACCCAGTCCCACGTCTCCAGGCTGCCGGATCCGGGCACCCATACCGGCGGATGAGGCTCCTGCATCGGCCGCGGCCAGATGCTGATGTAGCGCAGCTTGTTGTATTTGCCGTTGAAAATCGTGGGATGATGCTGCGTCCAGGCTTGCATCACCACGTCGTGCGCTTCCGTGTGCCGGTCGCGCAGCGTGATGGGAACTTGCCCGTAGGAGAACGTCGTGTCCATTGAGGTTCCGACCGGGAATCCGGCCACCAGGCGCCCGCCGGAGATCACGTCGATCATCGCCATCTCTTCGGCAACCCGCACCGGCGGGTTGTAGAGCGCGAGGCTGTTGCCCAGCACGATCACGGCGCCGTTGTTGGTGCTGTTGGCCAGCACCGACGCGATCAGGTTCGGCGACGGCATGATGCCATAAGCGTTGTTGTGGTGCTCGTTGACGCAGATGCCGTCAAAACCCACCTCATCGGCGTACCGCAACTGATCAATGTATTGAGCGTAATATTCGTTGCCCTTGGACGGGTCGAAGTTCTCGTTGGGCAGGTCCACCCAGGCCGAATGATGCTGCTCGGCGAAGTCGTCCGGCAGGTCCTGGTACGGCATCAGGTGAAAAAAGGACACTTTCATGGTTGCGAATCCTCAGCGGCAACGGCGCGCTAGTCGGGGATTTTTGGATTGTAGCATAGCGTGATGAAACTACCGCGTTAGGTTTGCCGGTCGCGGGAAGAGATCGGTTACCGGGCAGGCGAAACCGGGCAGGACGGTTTCTGCGGTGATGGTGTCGCCGGCCTTGAACACGGCTCCTCCGTCGTCCCAGAAGGCGATCACCATCCGACTCTCCGGGAAAGTCAGCCAAACCATTTGCGTTCCGGCTGCCAGGTACTCGGCTACCTTGGCCTCCATTTCCTCCGCAGTGTTGTTGGGCGAAATCACCTCGATGGCAAGGGTGGGAACCAGCGCGAGGATTGCCTCCGGATCGGTGGGCATGGGCCCGGCGACGAAGGCAACGTCCGGCTTTCGTGATTGGTCCCGGTCGGCGCCAACCAGGAAGGACGGCGTGATCAGAACTTCCCCTAAACCGAGCGGCTCCACGAAGTCATCCAACGCTGAAGCAGTGACCCTCATAGTGCGCGAATGGTTCAGGCTGCGCGGGTTCATCCCATATTCGGTATCTCTCCAATAGCGCTTCTTGATGATTCGCCCGTTCAGCAATTCGCAGCCACGCACTTCGTCATCGGGCAGCGCGAGGAACTCCGCAACGGTATAGGTTTTCTCGGTAGCAACAACCATCGCTCTCCGGCCTCCCGTCTAAACCTGTGGCGTGGCGCCGCCGAGCTAATTTGCCAACCAGCCCTTAACTGCGGCAATGAAGTCGGCCGGGTTGTCTTCGAAGACCATATGCCCGGCGCTCTCAATCTCCACCAGAGTGCCCTGCGCCAGCGTGTCTATCATCTGCTGAGCCGTTTCTTCGGTCAGCAGATCGGTCTCGGTGCCGCGTACTACCAGCGTCGGGCACGTAATGCGTTCCAGGGCCGGCCAGAGGTCCACTGCTGGGGCAGCCGTGCCGTTGATGCGCTGCTCCCGGATCGCCGGGTCAAACTTCCAGCCGATCTTGCCGTCGGAGGTTTCGTAAGTTTGACCGCCCAACCGTCGCCGCATTACCGGTTCCGACGCGAACCGGTTGCCGGTCTGGACGTGGGCCAATGCTGCCTCGAAGTTATCGAACTGCGGCGGCAAGGCGCGCAGCTCCTCGGTTATCCGGTTGCCGCCCGCCGGTTCGATACGGGGCCCGATGTCCACGACGCAGAGGCGCTCCAACCGCTCGGGATATTGCCCGGCGAAGGCCATGCTGTTCCGGCCACCCATTGAGTGTCCGAACAGGATGAACTTGTCCAGGCCGATGGCGTCCACGAATCCGGCCAGGTCGGCGACGAAAGCGTCTGTGGAATAGTCCCCACCCGGCGCATGGTCGGTATCACCCCGTCCCCGTTGGTCCATGGCGTACACGTGGTAGTCGCCGCACAAGGCTTCCGCCACGTCTTCCCACACGCGAGCGTGGCCGCGCAGGCCGTGGAGCAGTACCAGGGGCGGCGCGCCTTCCGCTCCCCATTCCAGGTAGTGGATGTTGATGCCATTGGCGGTCAGGGTTTTGCTGGCGGGTTGTACTTGCGTGGTCATGATTGTCACTCCTCTGCTGTTGAACTCTCGTGCGTCCGCTTCGTGTTGCCGACGAATGGGCCGCCTACTTCAGTTGCCAATTTGGGCGCCGCTTTTCCGCAAAAGCCCGCGGCCCTTCCTTGCTGTCTTCCGTAGTCAGGATGTAATCGTAGGCGACATAGGTCTTGGCGCTGACTTCAGCGATGGACATATCCAGGCTGCTGTAGGCCAGGTCTTTGATGGTGCGCACGGCAAGAGGCGCGTTCTGTGCGATGCTTTCCGCCATCTTGATCGCTTCCGGCACCAGCTCGTCGGCGGGAACCACCTTGTTCAGGAAGCCCATTTCCTTGACGCGCTCGGCGGGCAGCAGATCGGCGGTCATCACCAGTTCCAGCACGTTGGAAATGCCGATCATCTTGGTCAGTTCCACTGCGAAGGGCGGCATCAGGCTCCACTTGGTTTCCGTGATGCCCAGGCGCGCGTTGTCGGCAGCCAGCCGGACGTCGCACATCTGGGCGATGGACCAACCACCGGCGGCGGCGGCCCCGTTCACGGCGGCCACCAGTGGTTTCGCCGGGCGTTCCCACATGTGCGGCTTGTTGGGGGACATGCTGTTTTCGGCGCGGGCCTGTACCCCCTCGGCGTTGTCCGACGCGCGCTCTTTCAGGTCGCGCCCGGCGCAGAAATTACGGCCGGCCCCGGTGACCACTGCCACCCACGCTTCATCGTCCTCGTTGTCGAAGTGGTTGATAACTTCCTGGAGATCGCGCCGGAGTTGGCGGTTGATGGCGTTGGAAGCCTCAGGGCGGTTCAGCGTGATGACGGCCACGTGATTGTCGGTGCCGGTCTTTTCGTAAAGTATGGTTTCAGGCATTGCGGTGTGGTCTCCTTGATCGGACGAAAAATCGTGAAATTTCCTTACGGTCATCAGGCGTAATGTCCCAAGAATTGGCCGCCGATGACGTGCAGATGTCCGTGGGACTGGCTTTGCAACCCATCATAGCCGAAATTGGACAAAATGCGGAAACCGTCGGGGCAATACATGCAGCCGAGGGTAGCCGCCACGTCTCCGATTCGGGTCAGAATCCCGCTGCTCCACATCTCCAATTGAGTCATGTGACGTCTGGGCATCACCAGCAGCATGATGGGCACCCACGTCAAGCGGTTGACAATGGCGATGATGTCATTGTCCAGATACCTTATTCGAGCCGGCTCGCGACCGGCTACGATTTCGCAGAATACGCAATAAGGGGCGGTTGGCGACGGTGCGCCGTTGTGGTTAGTCATGCTGTCTCGTGCTGAACCTCGGTCGATGCTTCATCCGCATCAAGTCCGGGTGATTGTAACGCATTTCGGGACGCCGGCATTGGCGATAATCTGCCGGCATTGTGCGCAGTGGCGCAAGCAAGGGGACGCTATAATGTGGCTACTTTCGCGCCGTTGTTGCGGCAACGGATACCCACCGATAATGAAACCGCAGATTGACAAGTCATCCCGTAACCGCAGAGCGTCAGTCACCCCCCGGCTAACGATTTTTCTACTTGCAATCGCGTGCGCTGTGGCAGCGGTTGGTTGCTTTGTCGGGCAGTGGTTCGGCGGCGGGGACCTGCCTCGAATCGCCTACATCTCCTCTGACGGAGAACGCGCTGAGGTACAGATCAGCCGGCCCGGCGACGGCGATCCGGTCAGCGTATCGCCCCCCAACGCCGTCGCTAAGTCCATTCGCTGGTCTCCGGGGCAGCGCTATCTGGCCTGGGTGGCCGGTGGAGATGTTGCCCTGTTGATGCTGTATGACCTCGAAACTGAAGAAACTCAGTTGCTGGTATCCGGCGTGGACGAATCGCAGCCGCCCGTCTGGGCGCCGGAAGCCGACCGGATTGCCTATGTATCGGATGGAGAGGATGCTCCGGACATTCACATGGTGGAACTGGCCACCGGGGCACAAACCCGGCTCACGTTCAGCGATGAAAGGGAAAAGATCGGAGATTGGTCGCCGGACGGCCAATGGCTGGTCTTTACCCAGGAGGGTCGTGACGGGCTTTTGCTTCGCAATCCCACTGGCGTCAACCTCATCGAACTCACAGACGGCCAGGACGTTAATCCGGTATGGTCCCCCAAGGGAGACCGGATCGCCTTTTTGCGCGACGGTGGTGAGGGACACGACATCTACGTTCTCCGTCCGACCAAATCGGACGATTGGACCGACGACACCGACGAGTTGGCGGTGGCTGACGCCGAGTATGACGAAACGGCTCCGTCCTGGTCTGCTGACGGCCGCAGGCTCGCCTTTGTCGTTCGGTTTGATGATCAGTCCGAGATCTTCACCGTGCTGGTGGACGGCTCGGAACGTGAGCAGTTGACCTATAACACCGCTGACGACCTGATGCCCGATTGGTCTCAGTCCGGGGACAAAATTGCATTTGTCTCCCTGGCTTACGGAAACTCCGAGATTCTGTACATGAACCGCGACGGTACGGAACAAACGCGGTTGACCGCCAACCAGGACTTGGATACTCAGCCGGATTGGTAGCGATCCGTTCCGCCGACCAGCGTGCTTAGATCTTTGATGCTTGGGCCAGCACCGGATATTGACCCTGCCGACTGTGGGCCGATGCTTGCCGGGTTGAGCGCCCCTCTGGCCGCGGTGTCCGTCCGCTCGGGAGATGTTGTGAACGCCCAAATCGCGGTGGCGATCACCGCCGCGTCTATCGTCCTGCACCGTCCCCGCTTGATCGTACAGATCTACCATACCAATTACACCCACGATCTTATCGCCGGTAGCGGAGTTCTCGCCGTCAACTTTCTGGACCAGGAACAGCTGCCGCTCATCTGGGAGCTGGGGATGCGCTCCGGCCGTCACGCCGACAAGATGCGGCAAGTTCCATACTCCACCGGCGTTACCGGTTCCCCGCTGATTGAAGGAAGTTTCGGTATCCTGGACTGCCGCGTCGTCAACGCCATGGACGGCGGGGATATGACGGCGTTTCTGGTGGAGGCGCTGTCTGGCCGTACCCACGGGGGAGAACGCATGACGTGGCGGGATGCGCGTCCACGATTGCCCCAGCATTGGGCGGACGAGTGGGACCGCAAGATCGCCGGTGAAATTGAGGTTTCCCTGGCTAACATGGGGCAAGTTGAACCGGCGAGGTGGGCGAATCCGCCGGGCGTCTGGCCTCGTTAGAGATGCTACAATGCTTGCGCCCGGCAGTTTGAACGCGGCGGCATCTCCCGGATACATTGCCCTGACAACCGCCGGCGGAGCTTGAAATGGATGCTGACATCGGCAATGTCGTTGCCCGGATTCACGATACCCCGGAACAATCGGTTCTGGCCGTGGCCGGCGCCGGCAACTATGCCCTGGCCTGGTTGCTCGGGGTTGGTGGGGCGTCGCGCACCGTGCTGGAGACTCGGGTTCCCTACGGCTACCTGGCGATGACGGATTTTCTGGGCGGGTATGCGCCTGAGCAGACCGTCTCAGCCGACACTGCGCGTCGCATGGCTAAATCGGCCTGGCAGCGAGGGATGGCTTTGCGCGAGGGCGATGCTCCCATAGTAGGACTGGGCTGCACCGCAACCATCGCCACTGACCGCACCAAGAGGGGCGACCATCGGGCCTTCATCTCGACCTGGGACAACGACCGGGTTACAACCGATTCCCTGGTTCTGGAAAAGGGCCGGCGAGACCGCGCCGGAGAAGAAGATGTGGTGAGCCGGCTGGTAATCGCCGCCCTGGCCCGCGCCTGCGGCATCGAAGCGGCGATTGACCTAGGGCTGGCTTCCGGGGAAAGCGTAGCTGCTGAGGCGAGCGCTCATCCTGATCCGATACGGTTGCTGTTGGACGGCGAAGTCAAGTGGGTGACCGTTTACCCTGACGGCGGCATGGCTGTGGACGACGCGCCGCCGGTAGCGCTGCTGCCCGGCTCGTTCAACCCCCTGCACCGGGGACACGTGGAGCTGGCTTCGGCGGCGTCTCGGGCGTTGGGGCTTCCGGTGTCGTATGAACTGTCGGTGGTTAATGTCGATAAACCGCCTCTGGAGGACGCGGAAATCCGCCGTCGTGTCGGTCAGTTCAGTGATGTTGGAACGGTGGTGCTTACCAGGGCGGAGACCTTCCAGAAAAAAGCCCAGCTCTTCCCTGGCTGCGGGTTCGCAATTGGATGGGACACGGCAACCCGCTTGATCCAGCCCCGCTACTATGGAGACTCGGAGGCCGTGATGCTCACCGCGCTGGCGGAGATGTGGGGTTCGGGCTGCCGGTTCTCGGTGGCCGGCCGGGTCGATGACGCCGGCGTGTTTCGAACCCTGGCGGACGTCAACGTCCCGGCAGGCTTCCATCCGCTGTTCGCGGACATACCGGAAACCGCCTTCCGGTCGGACGTATCGTCAACCGCAATTCGCTGCGCTGGCTGATTTGACACTCCAACGGGGCGTTGATACGATTTCGCTGTTAAGCCTCCGCTTCGGTTCGGCCAACAATGCTGACTCCTCTGAACACCCCTCTACTCCAGGCATTCAACCCCACCACCTACGCCGGCAACTGGCTGGCTGTGGTTATAGCCGTCGTCATCGCCCTGCTTGCCATCGGCGCCATGTTCGCCGGGTCACAGATCCTTTCCGCCCGGCGTCGCTCGGCGGAGAAGTTGACGACCTATGAGTGCGGCATCCCACCCACGCCTTTTGCCTGGTCCAACATCAATATCCGATTCTACATCTTCGCCATCCTGTTCCTGATTTTCGACGTGGAGGCGGTGTTCCTGTTCCCGTGGGCGGTGGTGTTCATCAAGGAGCAGGCCGCCGGCAACCCGATACCGTTCTACGCGATGTTGCTGTTCTTGGCCATGCTCTTCTTCGCGGTAATCTACGGCTGGCGCAAGGGGGTGCTGGATTGGCAGAAGTGACCCGACAACCCGACCTGGCTCCCTCTCCCCTGGCGGTGCCGCCGCAGCCCACCGAGATCATCGTCGGCTCCGGCAACCGGCCCGGCCCCAGCCTGCTCAACCAGGCTACGGAGGGGCGCGTGCCCGGTGTGATTACCACAACTACCGAACAACTCTTCGCCATGGCCCGCAAGTCCTCCCTGTGGACGTTGAGCTTCGGGCTGGCCTGCTGCGCCATCGAGATGATCTCTACCTACATGGCGCACCACGATTTTGACCGCTTTGGCGTAGTGACTTGGCCGTCGCCGCGCCAGGCCGATGTCATGATCGTAGCCGGCACCGTGGTGAAGAAGATGGCTGAGCCCATCCGCCTGCTCTACGAACAGATGCCGGAACCCAAATGGGTAATCGCCATGGGCAGTTGCGCCACCAACGGGGGGCCCTACTACCGTTCTTACTCGGTGGTGATGGGCGTTGACCACATAATCCCGGTGGACGTGTACGTGCCGGGCTGCCCGCCGCGCCCCGAAGCGTTGCTGTACGGCATCCTCAAGCTCCAGGAAAAGATCATGGCCGACGCAGGAGACGGCAATGCCTCGGCCCAGGCGTAACGCTCCGGAGGTTGAGGCAGAACCGCCTCCCGATCCCGTCGAGTTGTTGTCGGCGGAACAACGCGCTACTCTCGATCACGCCATGGCCGCCCTGGCGGACTGGTCTCCCGTGGCCGGCGCGCTGGGCGATTTGCCCCAGATCACGGTTCCCGCCAGCGCAATTGAATCCGTTTGTAACGTTTGCCGGGAAGATTCTGAACTGGATTCCCGGATGCTCCTTTGCTTGGCCTGCGTGGACTACCAGGAACGGTTTGAGCTGGTCTATTTCCTGCAATCGCTGGCACGGGAATGCTCGTTAGTTATCAAGACCTCAGTGCCTTATGATGCCCCCGAATTGCCGTCGGTTTCCGCCGTCTGGCCGGCCGCTGATTGGTACGAACGCGAAGCCCATGACCTGTTTGGCGTCTCGTTCGTCGGCAACCCGGATTTGTCGCCTTTGTTGCTTTACCCTGAATTCGAGGGATTCCCGGGCCGGAAAGAGTACGATTTCTACGACTACCGGGAGTTTTAGATTGACCGGCGCCCACGAAAATGCCTCCGAACGGACCATGGCCCCGGTGCAGACGAATGCCCCGGTCCAGGCGAGTGCTCCAGTCCAGGCGAGTGCCCCCATCCAATTGATGGCCCAGGTCTTCCCGGACGGCCATCGTTTTATCGCCGTCGTGGACGGTTTGGAACTGGAGGGCGCCGGGCCTACGCCGGACGCCGCGCAGGAATCCTTGGTGCAGGCTGTGCGCAGTTGGCTCGAGCGACTCGACACGACGGGCAAGCTGGGCGATGCGCTCGGCATCGACTGCCTGGAAGAAGAAACCGAGATTGTCCTGCAGTTCATCGATGGCAACGACGAGAATCCAGAGCTTTCCCATTAGGCCATGGACCGCATCGTGTACCAGATCGAAGAGTCGCAGGCGGGGCCGGGCTGGTCGGCCCACTGCCCGGAGCTTGAGGTAACCGCTTTCGGAGACAATCGCGATGAGGCCCGCACCGCGTTGCGAAGACAGGTGGGCGACTATTTGGAAGACTGCGAAGAAATGGGCATTCTGGAGGATACTCTGATTGAGGCCGGGTTCTACGACAACGGTGAAGTATGGATGAGCAGCCGGGTGGAGCCGCCCCAACCCAGCATCCGTTTCATTGGCTCGCCGTGTTAGTGTTACGCAAGCCTTCTGGATTCCCGTGTGGGCGGGATTGACGGAAGAAAATGTCAACGCAACCTGACACACTACCTGACATACAGGCTGATCGCGCTGACGCGCAGCCCGTGGAGATGCTGCTCAATATGGGGCCGCAGCATCCATCCACCCATGGCGTGTTCCGCATGGTGCTCTGGGTGGACGGCGAGAAAGTCGTTGACGTTGAGCCGCACATCGGCTACTTGCACCGAGGGTCGGAGAAACTCTGCGAAGGCGAGCAGTACCACCAGATCGTCACCTTGTTCGACCGCATGGATTACATCGGCAACTTCAACAATGAGCTTGCTTATTGCATGGCCGTCGAGAAACTGATGGGCCTGGAGGTTCCCGAACGCGCCGAATACATCCGCGTCATTCTGTGTGAGTTGAACCGGGTCGCCAGCCACTTGCTCTACGTCGGCACGATGGGCTTGGACGCTGGCGCAATGACCCCCGTAATGTTTTCTTTCCGGGGAAGAGAACGGGTCCAGGCGCTCTTTGAGGCAGTGTCCGGCGCCCGCATGATGCACAACTACTTCCGCATCGGCGGCTTGAAGGAAGACGTGCCCGACAACTTCCGCGAGTTGATGGACGAGCTGATGCCAATCCTCCGGGAGGACGTTGAACAGAGCGACCGGATTCTCACCTTCAATGAAATTTTCCTGTCCCGGCTCAAGGACGTCAGCCCTATCACGGCCAACGAAGCCATCGCGTTCGGTTTGACCGGCCCGATGCTGCGCGCTTGCGGCTACGAATATGACGTGCGCAAGGCGCAGCCCTATTCGGTTTATGATCGTTTCGACTTCGAGGTTCCGGTTGGACTGGACGGCGACTGCTGGGACCGCCATTGGGTGCGGGTCCAGGAGATGTACCAATCGCTGCGGATAGTGGAACAGGCCATGGAGCAACTGCCGGACGGCCCTGTGGCTTCGCCCCTGGGACGGCGGCTTATCCGCCCGCCGGCCGGGGAAGCATACGTCCGTGCCGAGAACCCCCGGGGCGAAATCGGCGTCTATCTAGTGAGCGACGGCACCGACAAACCCTATCGCCTCAAGGTGAGGCCCCCGTCGTTCTGCAACCTGTCAGCCCTGCGCCGCTTGCTGGTCGATACGTGGTTGGCCGACAGCGTAGTTGTGCTGGGCTCGCTGGACATCGTGCTTGGCGAGGTTGACCGGTGAGTTTTCTGATCAGTGTCGCTTGGAGCGCGCTCGGCCTGGCAGTCATGTTCGCCGTGCTGTCGGTGGTGGTGCTCTCGATGGTTTGGCTGGAGAGAAAGGCGCTGGGCAGGCTTCAGTTGCGCTACGGCCCAACCCGCACCGGAAAGTTCGGCCTGCTGCAGCCCGTGGCTGATGCCATCAAGCTGATCGTCAAAGAGGACATAATCCCCAACGATTCCGAGAAGGCCATCTTTTGGGTCGCGCCGGTTATCGTGGTGGTGTCCGCTTTTGTCATCTGGGTTACCATACCCGGCGGCGACAGCGTAGTTATCAAGCACCTGCCCTTGGGTCTGTTCTACATCATCGCGTTTGCCGTGATCGGCATCCTCGGCCTGGTGCTGGCGGGTTGGGGGTCGGCCAACAAATACGGCATCATGGGCGGGTTGCGATCTGCCGCCCAGTTGATCTCTTACGAGATTCCCGTCGTACTCGTCGCGGCCGCTGTAGCCATCCTCGCCCAATCCCTGGACATGCGGGAAATCGTCGCCGCTCAATCCGCTTACCCGTACCTTGTAGTTCTGCCGCTGGGCCTAGTGATTTTTTTCATCGCCGGTTTGGCCGAGGTCGGGCGGACGCCGTTCGACATCTACCACGCCGAGAGCGAGGTCGTGGGCGGTCCGTTCGTAGAGTATAGTGGCGCGCACTGGTCGGTGTTCTTCCTGGCCGAGTACATCAACACCTTTGCCATTGCCGCCCTGACGGCGCTGTTGTTCCTGGGCGGTTGGGGCGGCCCGGCCTTGCCCGACGTGGTGTGGTTCCTGTTCAAGACTTACGCGGTGGTACTGGTCGTATTCTGGGTGCGCGGCACGTTCCCACGCCTCCGCATCGACCAGTTGATGGCTTTCGCGTGGAAAGTGATGGTGCCACTGTCCTTCTACACCGTAATCATCGCTGCCGTGTACCGTTTCTATGATTTGCCCTGGTGGAGCCTGACCATCCTTTCGCTGGCTGGCCTGGCGGCGGCCGGCTGGATTATCTACCGCCGGATGACGGCGCCCGCCCGCCGGGTAATTCAGATACAAGAACGGTTGGCGGCCCAGCGGGGCGCTGCTCCGTCGCCGCGCACGTAACCGCCGTTGCTGGTATCATGTCGATAATCGAAGGTAATTGATCATGCTGGAAAGCCTGAAAGGAATGATGCTCACGTTGGCGTCCACGGTCACCGGTCTCCGGCGGCCGGTAACCCAGCAGTACCCCAAGCAAGCTACGCCGGTGAAACCGCGCTTTATGGGTTTTCCGGCGTTGACGTGGGACGGCGAAATAAGCGAACCCTACTGCACCGGATGCATGGTTTGCATCCGCAACTGCCCCACCCAGTGCATGTCGGCCAGCATGATGGACAACCCCAAGCACGCCGACGGGGACAGCAGCCGGCGCAAGATCGTCGATTACTTTGAAATAAACCTCAACCGTTGTATATTGTGCGGAATTTGCGTCGAGTACTGCAATTTCGACGCCATTGTAATGAGCCACGAACACGAGATGAGCACCTACGCTCGCAACGGGGATCGGGTGGATCTGCCAGCGCTGCTGGAAATCGGCAAGAAATACCAGGAAGCTACCGACTGGATTCCCCCAACCGTGTTGGCCAAGCAGAAAGCCGACGCCGCCAAGTCTGCTGCGGGAGAACCTGCTGAGGCGTCCGGCGGCTAGGCTATTGTCCAGCCCGTCCACCGAGGATCAAAGTGCCCAGAGAAGACGAACGCTACCGCAACCTGTCCCCCCGGCACCCGCAGTACTGCACCTGCGTCGAGTGCGTGGAAAAGAGGCTGCAAGGCAAGGACGATGGCCCGGTGGCCCGCGTCGGTGGATTGGTCGGTAAAATCGCCGGCAAGGCTGCCAAAGCCGGCAAGATCGGAAAGGGCAAGAAGCGCGGCAAGTCCGGGGGTTCCGGCAAAGCGCGTGGACGCTCGCGCTCCGTGGGTGAGCAGGTCCGCAAGCATAAAGCCGATTGCGAATGCGCGACCTGTACGTTGCTCAAGTCAATCTAGTCGCCCAGGCTATCTTACCCATACTAGAATGTTGCCGCCAGATTCGCACCCACACTATCGGAGCCGCCGACGGGGCGGCTCATACTTTGGCACCGCGTTTCTGGATTCCCGCTTTCGCGGGAATGGCGGAGGGGCGCGCGGGAATGGTGGAGGGGTACGCAGGGATGACGAGGGTGAGCTGGGGAACGATTAGCGATGCAGCTTGCCCTGTTCATCATCGTGGCAATCTTCACTATCGGCGGCGCGTTGGGCGTGGTGGCTACCCGCAACGTAGTCCACGCCGCCCTGTTCCTGCTGCTTTCCCTGCTGGGGGCCGCCGGCGCCTACCTGCTGTTGTTCGCAGAGTTTCTGGCGTTGGTGCAGGTGCTGATCTACGGCGGCGCCATCATCATCGTCGTGCTGTTCGCCGTGATGCTGACCCGTTCGTCCGAGTATCCGCGCATCACCGACAACCGGCAGTGGCCGCTGGCCCTGCTCACGGCGGCAGCGTTGTCCGGCGTGCTGGGGGCCGCGTTCTGGTTGGCCCCTGAAGTGGTTGCCGAACCGCAGGCTCCAGAATTCACCGAGTTGGCGGCGTCGCTGTTCACCAAGTGGGCGCTACCCTTTGAGATAGCCTCGCTGGTGCTGCTGGTCGCCTTGATCGGCGCCATCATCATTGCTCGCGCCCAGAACGTTGATACTCCCACTGATGCATCATCGGATGGCGAAGGGTAGCCGCGCTATGGTTCCGTTGCTGTATTTCCAGCTTTTGGGAGCGGCTCTCTTCGGCATCGGCCTTTACGGAGTGCTGGCGCGGCGCAGTGCCGTCCTGATTGTCCTGTCCATCGAGTTGATGCTGAACGCCGTCAACATCAACCTGATTGCCGCCGCTTCCTACCTCAACGGCATCGGCAGGTTCGATGCGTTTGACGGCCAGATAATCGCAATCTTCGTCATCACCGTGGCGGCTGCCGAGGTCGGCCTGGCCTTTGCCATCATCTTGCGGATGTACCGGAACCGCGGCACCGTCAACGTTGACGAAATCAACATCCTGAAGTGGTGATATGCCGCTGGCTTTTCTGATTCCCGTATTTTCGTTCGTCGCCTGCCCGCTGATCATCTTGTTCCAGCGCTGGTTGCCCGGACGCGGCGCGCCTTTGGCGATCCTGGCGATCGGCGGCGGGTTCGTCGTCTGGGCACTGGCCACCATCGGATTCCTGGGGGCGTCGCCCGATAACCCCGCCTGCGACGTGAGCCATATCACCGGCGCGTTGACCTGTCATTTCAGCACCGACTGGTTCACAGCGGGCGTGGCCGGCGAGCAGATCACCGACATTATCCATCTCGATTGGGGAATCCTGATTGACCCGTTGACCATCGTGCTGCTGGGCCTGATTACCTTCGTTGCTCTTGGCGTCCAGCTCTACTCGTTGGAATACATGAAGGGCGACCCACGGTTCGGCTGGTACTACGCTTGGCAGGCTTTGTTCGTAGCCGCGATGTTGACGCTGGCGTTGGCCGACAACTTCCTGCTGCTGTACATCGCCTGGGAGTTGGTGGGCCTCTGTTCCTACCTTCTCATCGGGTTCTGGTTTGAGAATTCGGGGCCACGAGAGGCCGCCAAAAAAGCCTTCGTAGTCACGCGCATCGGCGACGTCGGCTTGCTGGTTGGCATCCTGCTGCTGTGGCTGAACGTGGGCAGTTTCAGCATGACCGATGCGTTCGCCGCCGTTGCTGCCGGCGAGCTGAGCGACGGCGTAATCACAGCCGTGGCCATCCTGCTGCTGCTGGGAGCGATGGGCAAGTCGGCGCAGTTCCCCTTCCACGTGTGGCTGCCCGACGCCATGGAAGGCCCCACGCCGGTCAGCGCGTTGATTCACGCCGCCACGATGGTCATCGCCGGCGTGTACCTGGTGGCGCGCGCGTATCCCATATTCGCGGCGTCTCCCGAGGCATTGCTGATTATCGCGATCATCGGAATCATCACCGCCCTGGGCGCGGCCACCATTGCCCTGGTGTCCACTGACCTGAAGCGTATCCTGGCCTATTCCACGGTGTCCCATCTGGGCCTGATGATGCTCTCGCTGGGCGCGTTGGGCTGGACGGCTGCCGTTTTCCATCTGATGGCGCATGGTTTCGCCAAGGCCCTGCTGTTCCTGGGCGCGGGCAGCGTAATGCACGGTGTAGGAGCTCATGGCGATGTCGATATTCGGCGCGTCGGTGGACTCCGTCGCGCAATGCCCATAACCGCCGTCGCATTCTCCATCGGCGCGCTTTCTCTGGGCGGCATTCCTATTCTGTCCGGCTTCTGGAGCAAGGACGAAATCCTCCTGTCCGTCTCTCACCACCTGCCGGCCATCTTCATCGTGCTGGCGTTTTTGACGGCGTTCCTGAGCGCCCTGTACATGGCGCGCGCCATGTTCGTCGTGTTCTTCGGGGTGGAAGGTGAGGACAGCCAGCATGCCCACGAGTCGCCGGTTTTGATGACTGGGGTGCTGTCCGTGCTGGCGGTTCTTGCCGTG
>JAPPCX010000089.1 GCA_028875655.1 Chloroflexota bacterium
CACGTTGCGAACGGTGTTGCCGCACGCTTCGCGGGTGGAGAGGCCCACGCGGCCCAGTTCGCGCAGCACTTCAGAGGTTTGCTCCAGCGGGATGTGGTGGAGCTGGATGTTTTCGCGGGTGGTGATGTGCCCCTTCTTCAGGGGAGCGTATTTTTCGGAGATTTCCCCGAAGCAGTCGAGCATATCCGCGGAGATGATGCCGCCGGGCAACTTGACCCGGATCATCTGCACATCGGCCTGTCGCTGGCCGTACACGCCCTGCCGCAGGCGGAACGGGGTGAAGACCGTGTTGTCCAGGTCGCCGGTGCGGAAGCGATCGACCTCAGCGTCGAAACGCTGAATTTCATCCTCCATGAACGGGATGATGGCGCCGGCGTCTTCCGCCAGTTTGAGGCTGGATGCGTGGATGTCTTGCAGGCTGGGGGATTGAACTTCGGTGGTCAAGGTGTCCTCCTCGGCTGTGACATAAAAAATCCCACCGCGCCAAATGGCAAAAGCGGTGGGAGCGGGCGGCGCCTGTATGGGTCAAGTCAGGGTGGTCCTGCCCCCGATGTGGGCGGACAAGAACAAGTGCAGAAGCCGCTGGTTTTGCAATTACTTTGCATTTGCGAAAACTATACTGCCGGGGTCGGGAATTGTCAACGGTCGCGGGAGCAAATTTCCCGAACTAGCGGAGGGATCGGTTCTCGGGGCGGTTGCCCACGGTATTGCCGGTGACCAGCCATAGAACGCGCTCGCCGATGTTGGTGGCCCGGTCGGCGATGCGCTCCAGATTGTGGGCGACCCACAGCAAATAGGTGGCGCGCTCAATGGTCCTGGGATCGGAGAGCATGTAGGTCAGCAATTCGCGGTAGATCTGATTGTACAGGTCGTCAATCGCATCGTCATCGGCGCACACTTTGCGGGCCAACCATTCGTCCCGGCTGGTGTACGCCAGCAAGCTCTCGTCTAGCATCTTCAACGCGAGTTCAGCCATTCGCGGAATATCAATCAGCGGCTTGACCAGAGGCTGATCGCCGATGCGGATGCAGATTTTTGCGATGCCCTCGGCGTAGTCTCCCATGCGCTCCAGTTCAGCGGCGATGTGGACAGCGCACAAAACGGCCCTTAAGTCGGTGGCGGCCGGCTGCTGAGTAGCCAAGAGCATGACGCACTTGCTTTCAAGAGCGTCTTGCAGGCGGTCGATGTCGTCGTCGGCGTCAATAACCTGTTGAGCCAACTGGACGTTTTGGGTTTCGAGGGCGCTGAGGGCCGACTGTGTGGCAGTTTCGACCAGACTGCCCATTTCAGCCAGGTCAGTTTGCAGGTCGGCCAGATTGCGGTCGTAATCGGAGCGTAGCATTTCAGCGCCTCTCGATGGTTCCCGTGTCTGCCCGGCCGGACGAGCGAGTGGAAGGCTAGCCGAACCGACCGGTGATGTATGCTTCGGTGCGTTCGTCGGTGGGGTTGGTGAAGAGAGTGCGGGTATCGCCAAACTCGATGAGGTGGGCGACGCGGTTTTCGTCGGGCATGAGGAAGGCGGTCTTGTCGGAGACGCGGCCGGCCTGCTGCATGTTGTGGGTTACGATGACGATGCTGTAGTGCCTTTTGAGCTCCTGCATCAGTTCCTCGATGGCAAGCGTTGCGATGGGGTCCAGGGCCGAGCAGGGTTCGTCCATGAGGATGACGCTGGGTTCCACGGCCAGGGCTCGGGCGATGCACAGGCGCTGCTGCTGGCCGCCGGAAAGCGCCAGGGCTGACTCCTTGAGGCGATCCTTGACCTCGTCCCACAGGGCCGCGCCCTGGAGCGATTGTTCCACGATATCGTCCATGTTGCCGGTAAAGCCGTTGATCTTGGGACCGAAGGCCACGTTCTCGTAGATGGATTTGGGGAATGGGTTGGGTCGTTGGAACACCATGCCGATGCGGTATCGGATCTGGGTGGGATCGGAATCGGGGGCGTAGAGGTTGAAATTACCAAACCACATTTCGCCTTCCATGCGGAAAATTTCGATGAGGTCGTTCATGCGGTTGATGCAGCGGAGCAGCGTGCTCTTACCGGCGCCGCTGGGGCCGATGATGGCCGTGATCTCGTTTTCCGGCATGTCCATGGTCACGTCTTCGATGACCTTGTTGGAGCCGTAATAGACCCCGACG
>JAPPCX010000046.1 GCA_028875655.1 Chloroflexota bacterium
CGCACCACCGAGTCGGCGGTGCGGTCCCTATCGGCGAAGATGCGGGTGTCCAGCAGGTTGATGCCGGGAAAGCCCCGCTGGTCGGCCAGGTCGATGAGCTTTACCTGGTCTATGAGACTCTCGGGCACCTGGGCCAGGATGCTGCCCACCAGGTCGGCGTGGGGGTCCACCACGATGATGGCGTCGTGGTCGTTGCCCGCCGCCTTCTCCCGGAGCTTGTGGGCGACGACGTGGCGCATCAGGGTGGACTTGCCCATCTGGGTGCGGGCCACGTAGAGGTGATGGCGGCGCAGCAGGTCCGGGGGGAAGTGGACCTTCCTGGCCGGGCCGGTGGTGGTCTCGCCCACCAGGGCGCCGCCGCTGGTGCCCCGGGCGGAGGGAAGCAGCGCCCTTGACCCGGCGCGGGCCACCAGGGGTGTCTCGTCCCTGGCTCCCGGCGGGTGCCACAGGCCGGCGGCCTCCCTGACCCCCAGGACGCTGCGCCCGCCGAACAGCCCCGGCCCGGCCGGGTGCAGGTGGGCGCTGGGCACCGTGGGCCTGACCTTGCTCACCCGGAACCTGGCGCCGGCGGGGTTGTCGTAGTGCCGGTAGGCGGCGGCCACCGGCCCCAGCAGTTCCACCGCCCGGTCGGGGCTGGCCTCCTCGGGCAGGATGGCCGTGAGTTGGATCTCGCCGTCGAAGGCGATGCGGGAGGTCTTCTCCTTGATCTGCAGCGGGTCGTAGACCCGGCTGCGGGCCTGCCTCCAGTGCCACCAACCCCAGCCGGCGGCAACCAGGCCCAGGGCCGTGCCCAGGCCCAACAGCACCGCCTTGAGCAGCTCGCCGTCCTGGTACCACAGGTAGCCCCGCGCCGCCGCCAGCACCGCCACGCCCAGCACGGCCAGCGTGACGCCGTCCTTGGCGTCGATCCGGGCCTGGGTGGCCTGGACGTTGTTGACGGACTGGCCGACTTGGGGTAGCTGCTGGCGCTGGAGCTTCTGCTGGTGCACCTGGGACCACTCCGGCCCCATGGAGCGCAGCAGCAGCCGGGCCACCACCCGCTCCCCGTCGTTCAGGCTGGACAAGGCCCCGATGATGGCGATGAGGGGATCGGAGCCGGGGTCCAGCAGGTCGTCGTCCCGGAAGGTGCGCAGCGGCGCGTACTCCGGGCCGGAGGCCCGCAGCGTCATGCCCCAGGCGGACTCGCCCTCGGCCAGTCGCAGGGGGTCGCCCTCGGGGTCAAGGGTCTCGATGCGGGCCTGGGGGTAGCGGGCGGCGATCTGGCCCCGGACCACCTGGTCGTCCAGGCAGCGGGCCAGCAGGGTAACGCCGCCCGAGTCGCCGGCCAGTTCCAGGGAGAAGGGTTCGGGGACGGCGATGGAGGCCAGCAGGTTCTCCACCCCCAACAGAGTGCGCTCGCCGCTGCGGGGCGGCGTGATGGCCAGCAGCACCGGCTCCTTCTTCCGCCGGTTGCCCAGCAGGATGTTCCTGACGCTGATACTCATGATCTCTGCCTCCTTGTCTTGGAAATGGTCGGGTCCCGGGGGCATTCGCCCCCAATCGAGTGTGGGAGGGGAAAAGCGAAAATCCAATTCCTCATAGGGCAGGACGCCGGCGTCCGCCCATACAGGGAATTGGAGAGACGGGGCCGGATGTGATGTGATACCCGTGTACAGGGATTCGGGTCACTTGTAGAAATACAAGTCCGGCCCGTCCTGAACGTGAAACGGGCCGGAATCGGGGGTAGCGGGGCCATGTTGGCAAGCACTTGGCGGTAAGGGCCGGTTCCGGCCTCACTTGTATTAATGCAAGTCGGCGGCGGCCCGAATCCGGCGCCGTCGTAGCAAGCAATTCGGGCCGGGGGTCGTTGCCGGGGTAGGAACCCCCTATTGGAACCCCCTATCGGACTGGTCGCCCGGAGCAGGAGCATGGAGGTGGAGCATGGCGCAGAACGGGGGCCGGGGCGCCGGTGGCCAGGACCCGGTTGCGGAGCGGCGGGAGCGGCTGCACCGGTTCCTGTGCGAGTTGGTGAAACGGGAGGGCCGGATGGAGGCGGCGGTGCTGCTGGGGGTGAACTACCGCACCCTGGTCAAGGCCGAGGAGTCGGGCGAGATGACCGGGCGCATGAGCGACGCG
>JAPPCX010000012.1 GCA_028875655.1 Chloroflexota bacterium
GCTTCCCTTCCCACAGCACCACTGCAAGTTTCCAACAGTTTTTAGGATAGGCTCTTAGTGTAGTGGGCCCAATCGTTTCGGATGTCCCGGATTTCATAGACCAGATTTTTGCCTCTGTAACCAAGGTCGGTGTGAAATGCGTCATCCCAGCGACCCAGCATATTGCTCAGCAGGGCCGATGCATCGGTATGGACTATCCCGCCAGTTTTGGTAGCGACGAAAGGACTCAAAGCGGTGGCAAGGACATTGAGCGCATCGTCGATTATGTGGCGGTTGTTGATTGGCTGAGACGGCATTTCCAGCACCTCGCTACGCAAGGCAAGGAGCTCTGCGACACCGGCTATTTCTTTATGGATGGCCGGCTATCGCCAGCAGGCGGTTAACCAACATACCGGTTATTTCCACGGCGTCAGCGACTTGATAACTCGTCATAAAGCCTCGGTCGAGGTTGCCATGCAGACGCCACGGTGGACGCATCCAATCCCAAAAAATTTGGTTGCCAGGTTCTTCCGCTAGCTCTTGGAGAAAAAATTTCTTTGCCTGATACGTCACCGGTGTACGTCCTCGTGAAACCGCAGCGGCGTTGATAGCGTGCTTGGTAGCGTGCCATGCCTGATTGGAGGCTTGGAGCAACTTGTCATCGGCAAAATTCTGAGCCATCAGGTTTGCGCTGCGACGCGCTTCGTCAGCGTGCACAATTGCACTCAGCATCAGTCCCCGTCCTCGTTTGAAGAGCGCAAGGCCAGCATACGGTCAATGTAACGATGCAGGCCAACTTGAAAAGCGATTACATCGTCCTTTTCCAGAAAACCGTATTCAGCGTTGTCACGGTAGATCTCCGCGCCGTTGTATGCTGCGATGATATCTCTCTCATCGCCATATTCCCGGTCGATACGCTTCATTGCGGCGTAAAGGTCGTCATCCGTGTCGGAAGGCCAGTTCCTACAGCGCGCCGCAATCACGGCCGCCGCTCGGCCGGCGAGCCACAATTCAGTGGAGCCGGCGGCATAATCATCGACAGCCAGCTTTACGGCAGCACGTTTCAGGTGATTCCAGATTTCGGCCGGCAATGGTTGATCACTCACTGTACTAGCCTCCCGGCTTGTCGTGTTGCGAGACCTAGCAGACAAGCCAATAGCAACTGGCCGTATGGTACACTGCCCGTTGATTCACGGCAAAGGAGCGCTCAGCAATGCCCCAGCGAATGAAAGCCGGCGAGGCGGTTATCGAACTGCTGCAGCAAGAAGGCGTCAGCAAGATTTTCGGCATCGTCGGCTCGTCTTTTCTGGACGTGCTGGACCCGCTGTACGACCGCGACGACATGGAGTTCGTCGGGGTGCGGCACGAGCAGGGCGCCGCGCTGATGGCCGACGGATACAGCCGCATCGCCGGGGCGCCGTCGGTCTGCCTCGTCACCAACGGGCCGGGCGTTCTGAACCTGACCTACGGCATCGGCTCCGCATACGTGGCGCACTCGCCCGTGGTGGTGCTGGCGCCGTCGGCGTCGCGGGATCACCAACACCTGGACTCCACGCAGGAGTTCGACCAGGTGGCGTTGTTCGAGCCCATCACCAAGGCCAGTTTCTCCATCAACAAGATCGAGCGACTGCCCGACGCGCTGCGACAGGCGTTCCGCATCGCCACGTCGGGCAAGATGGGGCCGGTGCTGGTGGACATCCCACGCGACTTGCTGCCCGGCGCGGAGATTGACCTGGACCCGCTGGCTCCTAACGCCTACCGCACCGGACAGGGCCGTTCTCGCGGAGACCGGCAGCAGGTCGAGGCAGCAGCCCGCGAAATTCTTTCCGCCCAACGACCCGTCATCATCGCCGGCGGCGGCGTGGAATGGAGTCTCGCCGACGCGCCCGTCGCCCGGCTGGCCGAGCTTACCGGCGCGCCCATTGTCACCTCATACGGTCGCGCTGACGCCGTGCCCAACGACCATCCCAACTACCTGGGTCATCTGGGACGTCTGGGCGCGCAGGAGGCTATTGACGCCGTTCGCAACTCCGACGTGATCGTCGCCGCCGGCACTCGTCTTGGGCAGTCCACCACGTTCTTTGACCATCGGTTCATTCCCGCCGATGCTCGCATCGTCCACATCGAAATTGATCCCAAGGAAATCGGGCGCATCTATCCCATCACGGTGGGCGTGGAGGGAGACGTGGGCGCAGTGGTAGCGGAAATCAACGGCATTGTTGCGGAAGCGGAACTGCGGCCCGATCCCGAATGGAGCAGACGGGTTGCCACCTGGAACGCGGCGCGCGCCGCTCGTCTGGACGCGGAAGCCACGCTCACCGGCGACTACATCAAACCGCAGCGGGTGTACGCGGAACTGCGCAAGGTGATGCCCCGCAACGCCATCGTCGCGCTGGACGCGGGACTGGCGCCCAACTTCGGCCAGGATCGCCTCAACTATTACCAACCGCGCAGCCTGATCATGGCGCTGGACCTGGGCGGGCTGGGATTCAGCTTCCCGGCGTCCATTGGGGCGAACTTCGCCGCGCCCGACCGCCCGGTGGTGAACTTCAACGGCGAGGGGGGGTTCCTGTTCAACGCCCAGGAGTTCGAGACAGCCGTGCGCTACGGCTTGAAGAATATCTCGGTGGTGATGAACAACGACTGCTGGGGTTCGGAAAAAGCGTACCAGAAGTACGCCTTCAACGAACGCTACGTCGGGGCCGACACGGTGAACCCCCGCTTCGACAAGTACGCGGAGTTGTTCGGCGGCGCGGGTTTCTACGTGGACCGGCCCGATGACATCGCCGACGCTTTCGCCCAAGCGCTGGCGGTGGATGGTCCCAGCATCATCGAGATTCCCACCGACCCAGACGAAATGCCGAGGCCGGCGCGCCTGGCCGAAGTGCAGGCGCCAACTGCCGGTTGATTCACGAGATGATTGAATACGACAACATTAAAGCAGTTGATGTCGATATCTCCGGCAACTCCATCATCATCAACTGGGACGACGGCCATCGGAGCATCTACCCCCACCGGATGCTGCGTCTGCGCTGTCCGTGCGCGTCGTGCGTAGAGGAAATGACCGGGCGCGCGCTGCTGGACCCGGACAGCGTGCCCCAGGACGTGCGGGCACTGGACTACATGACGGTCGGTCAGTACGCCGTGCAGTTCCTCTGGAGCGACGCCCATTACACCGGCATTTATACTTACCGGGGGTTGCGCGCAATCTGCGCCTGCATCGGGTGCGGCGAAGCGCGAGCCAGCCGGCCCTAGCTAGCCGGCGGAAGCCTCAACGTCCTGGGAATCCGTTGCCGCACTTTCCCCTCGAAAAGTGGCGCCGGGGCGATTGCGCAGTTTGGGGGATGTGAACGTATCTGATTTGAACGAAAAGTTGGAAATCTGCCGGCTGGCCGGCGCGCCGCACAATTTGCATTCGATGGGATCGTCGGCGCGCGAAACGGTGCGAATCGACTCGAACTGCGCCCCGCAACGGGAGCATAGATATTCGTAAATCGGCATAGACACCTCCGACGTCGAATTATATCCTAACGTCAAATCCTCTCCACGACACAGGAAGGACGACATGACAAATCAAGCAACGGACGTGGTGATCATCGGCGGTGGGGCGGCCGGCTGCGCGGCGGCCTACTACCTGGCCGAACAAGGCGTAAAGGTGACGATCATCGAGCGCGAAGGAATCGGCAGCAAAGCCTCAGGCTACAACGCAGGCGGGCTGAACCCCCTGGAAGGCCACGGCTGGCCGGAACCGCTGCAACCGATGGCGTTGCAGTCATTCCGGCTGCACCAGGACTTGTGGTCATCCCTCCCGGAAACGACGGGCATCGACTATCACGGCCGGCTCTCGTCCATCATCAAGGTCGCGCTGGACGAGCATGAGCTCGCAGAACTGCGCGACACGCTGGAAACTTTCAACAACGCTCCTGAACCCGGCTTTTCAGCCGAATGGCTGGAACGGGAGGACGTGCTGGCCCTTGAACCCCGCGTGACTCCGCTGGCCCTGGCGGGAGTCCGCGCCGTAGGCAACGGCGCCCTGGACGGGTTGGAATTCACCCAGGCCCTTGGCGAAGCGGCAAGACTCAGCGGTACCGAGGTAGTATCCGGCAGCGCGGTCGGTTTGCGGCTGGGCAACGGCCGGGTTGAGGCGGTGGTTACCAACGACGGCGAAATCCCTTGTGGCGCGCTGCTGATCGCCGCCGGCCCCTGGTGCCGCACTGCCGAGCAGTGGCTGGACATCGCCATTCCGGTTGACCCGTTGAAAGGGCAGATCATCAGAATGAAGCCCAACGGGCCGGGCCTGGAGCACGAGCTGACCGGCGGCGGAAGCTCTATGTACAACAAGACTGACGGCCTCATCTGGTGCGGCGCGACGGAAGAAGACGCTGGATTCGATCTGTCGTTGACCGACGAAGCGCGGCAAAGCGTCACCGAAAAGGCGGTGCGGCTGATGCCCTCGCTTGCTGAGGCAGAGGTCGCGCTGCACACGGCCTGCCTGCGTCCGGTTACCCCGGACTGGCTGCCCATCGTGGGACAGGCCCCGGGGTGGGACAACGCATACATCTGCGCCGGCGGCCAGAAGAAGGGCATCCTGCTGGGGCCGGCCATGGGCAAGGGCATCGCAGACATCATCACCGACGGCGACACCGACATCAGCCTGACGGGATGCGAACCCGGGCGTTTTAACGATAGCTAGGAGATTGTAACCATGACGACCAACGGAACCTCCGGCGCGTTGCGCGACATTCACGTGGTGGAGTTCGGGCAGTATGTCCCCGGCCCGATGCTCGGGATGCTGCTGGCCGACCAGGGAGCGCACGTCATCAAGGTGGAACGGCCCGGAGGGGACCCGGCGCGCTCCGAGCCGGCGTTTGCCACCTGGAACCGGGGCAAACGCTCGGTCACGCTCGACCTGAAAACCGCCGCCGGCCGAGAGAATGCGCAAAAACTGGTTGCCAACGCCGACGTGGTGATCGAGAATTTCCGGCCCGGCGTGGCCGACCGCCTGGGCATCGGCTATGCTGAGCTTGCGACAAACAATCCCGGCCTGATCTATTGCTCCCTGCCGGGCTACGGCGAGGAACACCCCAGCCGCAATGAACCCGGTTGGGATCCGGTAATCAGCGCCGAGACGGGCTTTTATCCGGAAACCGGAGAGAGCGGCGGCGAACCTCTTTTCACTCCGTTGCCCATCGCCAGCACGTTCTCGGCGCTGCTCGGCTCGGTTTCGGTGGGCATGGCGATCAACGCCCGGGACAAGTCCGGCAAGGGGCAACGGATCGAGGTGCCCTTGCACTCCGCCATGTTCACCGCCATGGGGAGCCGCATCATCAAGTTCAACAACTACGAATACGTGGACCTGTTCGACTTCCCGCGCACCGTAATGTCGCATCCCTACCAGTGCGCTGATGGCCGGTGGGTATATCACCACGGCATGTTTGAGCGCTTTGCGCGGCAGACGCTGACCGCCGCCGGCAGAACGGAGTGGATCGACGAAGTTACTTCGCTGTTCGGCCGGCCGGTTGACCCTGAGACGCTGGAGTTCTGGCAGGAACGGTTCGCGGAAATGTTCAGGGAGCGGACGGCGTGGCAGTGGGAGGCCGACATCAACGCGCAGGGCGGCGCCTGCACCGTCTGCAAGACCGTGGACGAATGGCTGGTGCACGAGCACGCGGTTTCCGCCAAGATGGTTGAGGAAGTGGACGACGCCGAACACGGCACGATGAAACAGCCCGGCGTGCAGGTCAGATTGCGCGGCACCCCCGGCGCGGTACAGGGCCGCGCGCCCAAACTGGGTGAGCACACGGATGAGGTGTTGGCTGAGCTGGGTACGGCCCCGGCGCGTCCCAAGGCCGGCAATGGCAGCAACGGCGATGTTATGTCCGCCTTGCAGGGCGTCCGTGTCCTGGACCTGTGCATCATCCTGGCCGGGCCAACCTGCGGGCGCACGCTGGGCGAGTTCGGCGCGGACGTGATCAAGATCGACGACCCGACGCGCATCCTCGACCCCATTGGCTACATCGACGTGAATCGAGGCAAGCGCAGCATCATGCTGAACCTGAAAACCGACGAGGGCCGCGGCGTTTTCTGGAAGCTGGTCGAATCGGCCGACGTCATCGTGGAGAACAACCGCAAGTCCGCCGTGGAGCGGCTGGGCCTCGGCTACGAAGCGGTCAAAAAGGTCAAGCCGGACATCGTGTACGCCTCGCTGAACGCCTTTGGCTACGATGGGCCGTGGTCGGAGCGGGCCGGCTGGGAACAGCTGGCGCAGGGCACCAGCGGGATGCAGGTGCGCCGGGGCGGTCGGAATGGCAAGCCCATGCTGGCGCCCTACGCCGTGAACGACTACGGCACCGGCCTCATGGGAGCCTACGCTGTTGCGTTGGCGTTGCACGAACGCAACCGCACCGGCAAGGGCCAGTCGGTGGACAGCGGCCTGGCGCTGACCGCCGGTATCCTGCAATCACCCTACTTCCTGGATTATGAGGGCTACAAGCGCGACGACATTGAGGGAGTGGACGCTCGCGGCTACTCCGTTCGTTCGAGATTGTACCAGGCATCCGACGGATGGCTGTACATCCACTGCCCGGACACGGCCACCTATGGGGCGCTGTTGTCGGCTCTGAACTTCAGGGACATCCACGACAACGGCGACGCGATCGCGGATGCCATCCGCGCCAACACCGTCGAACACTGGATGCAGGAGTTGCGGCCGCTGGGGGTGTCGGTCACCCCCAACATGACCATGGAGGATTACCGCAATGACCCGGTGGTGCGCAACGCCGGCTTCGTAGTGACGCGAGACCATCACGGTTGGGGCAGCGTGGACCACTCCGGCACCACTGCTCGGCTCTCCGCGACGCCGCCGCGTTTGGGACCTCCGGCCCCGTATTTCGGGATGCATACGGACGAGATACTCGCTGAGGCGGGCTACTCCCCATCCGAAATCGACGCTTTGAAAGCATCGGGAGCGGCTATCATGCCCAGTCCGTAGAAGCGTAGCGAGCGGTTCGGAAGCGTAGGGGCGAATGATTATTCGCCCCTACAATGTTTTCAACAGTTCCGCCTCTCAGTGCGGATGCAAAGGAACGTGGGCCGTGCTAAACTTGCGCTATCTCGCACCTGGCGGAGGTGGCGGCGTGCTAAGCATCTACAACACCCTGACGAAGACCGTCGAAGAGATTCGGCCGATCACGCCGGGCCGCATCACCATGTACACCTGCGGGCCCACGGTGTACCGCTATGCCCACATCGGCAACCTGCGTACCTACCTGATGGCCGACTGGATCCGTCGCATCCTGGAGGCGGACGGCAACGAGGTGTACCACATCAAGAACATCACCGACGTGGGGCACATGCGGCAGGAACTGGCCGAGGCCGGCGGCGACAAGATGATTATGGCAGCCCTGGCGGAGGGCAAGTCCTTGCAGGAAATCGGCGAGTTCTACGCCGATTGGTTCTGGAAGGACGAGGAACGCACCAACATCAAGCCGGCCCACGTCTTCCCCTGGGCGTCGCACCATATCCCTGAAATGCTGGAGATGGTGGGTACGCTGGTGGACAAAGGCAAGGCTTACGAGGCCGGCGGCAACATCTACTTCGACGTCAACAGCTATCCCGAATATGGCAAGCTATCCCGCAATTTCGGCGGCGACTTGCTGGAGGGCGTCCGCGCCGAGGCCGATCCCCTCAAGCACGACGCCAGGGACTTTACCTTGTGGAAGGCGGCGGAACCCGGCCGCGACGTCAAGTGGGACAGCCCGTGGGGCGAAGGCTTCCCCGGCTGGCACATCGAGTGCTCCGCCATGGCCCACAGATACCTGGGCGAGCATTTTGACATCCACACCGGCGGCGTCGATAACGTGTTCCCGCACCACGAGGACGAAATCGCCCAGAGCGAAGGTACGTTCGGCCAACAGCACGTGAACTACTGGGTGCATGGACAGCATCTCCTGGCCGACGGTGCCAAGATGGCCAAGTCCGCCGGCAACGTCTTCCTGATTGAGGATCTGGTGGTGCGCGGATTCGACCCGCTGGCGTTCCGCTACCTGTGCATGACGGTGCGTTACCGGCACCGGATGAATTTCACCTTCACCTCGCTGCGGGCGGCGGAAAAGGCGCTGACCGGCCTGCGTAACCGCCTCTGGGTCTGGCGCAACGCCTCCGACAACGGTTCGGGACAACACACCCCCAGCGGTGATGCCGAGGCATGGCGCAAGCGTTTCTGGGATGCCGTGCATAACGACCTTGACTTGCCCAGCGCGGTGGCGATCACTTGGGAAATGGCTAGGTCGGGATTGGCTCCCGCGGACAAGGTGGATCTGCTCCTGGACTTTGACCGGGTGTTTGGCCTGGACCTTGACCAAGTTCCGATGCGCTACGAGATCGGTTCAGCGAACAGCGAAGCGATCACGAGAAGGGCCATGCTACGTGAGCAGTCCGCCTACTCAGATGCCGACACCATGAGAGCAGAGGTTATTGCCAGCGGCATGGTGGTCGAAGACATGGGTACCGCTACGAGAGTGCGGCCGCAAACGGCTCTGGAGTTGCAGGAAGCCCGTTGGTCGTCAGTCTCGGCGTCTCGGGAAGTGCCCTCGCTTTTGGGCGAACCCGACCTTTACGACTTCACCTTCCTGCTGAACGCTTACGACTACGTTGACGACGTCCGGCGCTGCGTCGAGGCGGTGCTGAATCACACGAGCGGCGCATCCGTTGAAATGATCGTCGTGGACAATGGGTCCACGGACGGCACCGCCGAGTATTTGGAACAGGCCCAGGCGGAGCATGCCAACCTGCGGGTTATCCACTGCGACCACGTGGTGGGCGACGCCGCCGGCAAGAACATCGGCCTCAAACAGGCCCGGGGCAAGTACATCGTTCTGCTGGACGCGTCCACGGAGGTTGTGGGCGACGTGATGTCGCCGGTCGCTGAACAACTGGCAGACCCGACCATCGGCGTATTCGGCCCCTACGGACTCACCACCGACGACATGCAGCACTTCCACGAAGAGGTGGACCGGGGCGAAGCCGACGCGATGCAAGCCTATTGCATGGCCTTCCGTCGTGCGGACCTGCGTTCAGTGGGCCTGATGCACGAATCGTTCCGGTTCTATCGGAACCTGGACATCGATTACTGCTTCCAGTTCAAGAACGCCGGCTACCGCGTGGTGTGTGACAGCGGCCTGCCCTTGGTGCGCCACGAACATCGCCAGTGGGAAGAGCTGGAGGAAAACCAGCGCGACGAACTGAGCCGCAAAAACTTCGGTCGCTTCCTCAAGCGCTGGGGCAACCGACCGGACCTGCTGATCAACCCGTCGGCACGTGGGTTTGATACCGGATTCCGGCACTGACCGGTTGGACATCGTGTATCCATCGGCATCCCCTTTAACAGTGCCCGGTCGGACCGGCGGCGGAGAAAGCATATTCGGGATTTTGAAACGCACCCAGTGGGGTGCCTGAGTGTGACGAAGGTGTACAGGGAGAAAAATCATGAAGTTTTGGCCGTTTGGTAAACGCACGATTTCAGAATCGCCTTCGCCAGTTCCACTTTGCCCTTTCTCAGAGATCGACCGGAAAACACCCATTCTCAAATATCACGCTTTGCGCGCTCTTGGTGGTTGGCTCCAGGACAGACATGACGATTGTCGCTCCCCTCATCCATGGTGCGGGGACGGACCAGAAAATCCCGCCAGGAGTTTTATTGCGGAAGCTATCCATCAAATAGATGGAAATACAGGAGAACCGATATTGGCGATTTATCTTATCCAAGTGACATTCGACACTATTCCTCCGAAAGGACCATTGCCTGAAGAAAAAGAGGTCCTGCAATTTATGGCAGCTTGGTATCCAGCTTCTGATACCCCGTTCGGGAAATTGGTCATCAGCGAGTCAATCAATGATGATGGCACCTATGTTGCTTACTACGGCTCTGTTCGAGACCCAGTCCCGGGAACTTTTGCCACTGGTGGGCTCGATCCTGAAGGAGATATACGGAGTTTCCGTTGCAACCCCTATCCAGATCGCGGACAGTATTGGTATCGGGACGCTTCTTTCATACCCGACGAAACGAGGTGTCCGCGTTTCTACTGCTTGGAAATGCAAAATGAATGGTGGATAGCGGACGCCGAAATTTCACTACAGCGGGACACTTTATGGGTGGCAACGCATCACGTAGCGGCCATTGCGAAAGTGGATAACCCGGAGCACAACTTTGGTCTCTTCAAGATCCCGGCGGGCGGAATACTATCGAACCCGAACGACGGGAGTGAATTATCGAGGGCGATATTTGAGAATTTTCCGCTGCTCTAGCTGCTCAAACGCTAGATTTGAACGCGGAACGGATAAAAAAACCTAGGGGGATTCCCGGCGTTGGCCGGTTGATTTACAATAACCGGGGCGGCTTGCCCCCTCATTGCTTGTCACAAGAGCGCCGAGGGCAATCCTGGTAGTTGCCAGGAGGTGCTTCCCATGATCGACCCAAGTGGAAAATCACCTAACTTGAGGTAATGCAGCCGCCCCGGATACTGTATCACAGTCCGGGGCGGCTGTTACACGTCGAAAATACCTACGGAATTCGATACCAAAGTTGCGGAAAACGTCGCTAGTTTAGCTCAGAACGAGTTTCGCAACTTTCTCCCTTTGACCACCGGAGAGCCCAATACATGACCACCACTTCAACCCAGGACCAAGTTGATGAGATTTTCGCGGACGCCAGTCGGATGTACGCCCAGGCTGTTGAACGGCTGGAACAGGACGACATTCGGGATGCTGCGGAAAAGGCTTGGTGCGCCACCAAGCGCGCCACCGACGCCCTTATCCTCGCTCTCATGCATGAAGAGCCTGGCCCCACTGGTTTTACCAGTGATTGCCTGGACGATTTGGTTGCTTCGGGCCGCGCGCCCAACTCCCTGCAAAGGCGATACTACAGTCGCCTCAGCCAACTGCACGGTGCCTGTTTTTACACCGGCGCCTGCAACCGTCACACCGAACGCCGCATCCGCGAAACCGACGCCTACATCGCCGACGCTGAAGCTCTGGCCGGACAGTAGCCGCCGACAACCGCCAATCAGGGCAATATACGGGGCGGGTTTGAAACCCGCCCCTACGCATTTAACGTTTCCCCGTTACTAGCCGCGCCCGAACCAGTCGGGGTGGACGGCTTGTAGGCCGAGCTGTGGCCATGCCGCCGGCGCGCCGCATTTCTCCAGTCGTTCCGACAAGGGCAGGGATTCATCCCAGTAGTAGGCGATGATGCGCCGGCCGTTCCAGTCGCTGGCGTCATCGGAGGCGATCCACACCACCGGGGCCTGCATCACTTCGGGCTGGATCAGGGCTTCGGCGCTGGCCCCTTCGGGCGGCAGCACCATGTTCGTGGCGGTGGCCCCGCCGGGGGTGAGGACGTTGGCGGTTACTCCAGTTCCCTCCAGGTCCTGGGCCATGATGGCAACCAGGGCTTCGTGGCCGGCCTTTGAGGGGCCGTAGGGCGCGCCGCCCTTGCGCCACATGGTATCCATGCTGGTGGTCACGCCGATGATGCGGCCGAAACCCTGCTCAATCATGTGGCCGGCCACGGCGTGGGACATCAGGAAGGGGCCGCTGAGATTCACCGAGATGACCTTCAACCAGGCGTCGGGTGCGATGCTATGGAAGTCGGTGCGGCTGCCCGAGGCGCTGCCTCCGAAACCGGCGGTGCGCGGGTTGATGCCGGCGTTGTTGACCAGGATGTGCAAGCCGCCCATCTCGCGGATGGTCTGCTGCACGGCGTTTTCAACGGACTCAGGGTCGGTCACGTCGGCGACAATGGGCAGCACGGCGTCATCCCCGCCCAGTTCACGCATGTCGTTGGCGGTCTGGTCCAGCCAGTCCTCGTTGATGTCCAGCATGGCGACCCGGGCGCCGGCCCGCACCAGGCCGGTGGTTATGGAGCGGCCCATCCCGATGGGGCTGGCCGCCCCGGTTACGATGGCCACTCGGCCCTGCAGGGTGTCTGATGGCATGGTCATGGTAATCACCTCGTAGTTGGCGCGTCCGCTTGGCGCGGAGCAAGCGGTATGATGATAGCGCGTCTGCCAGCGCATTGCTACGCCGGTCATCCGGACGGCGGTTGGAACCGGATTCCCACGGTTGCATCATGCTGTTGGCAACCCATATAATCGGCTGTTGGCGGCGACAACACTTTGCCGCCCGGAGGCCGCCCTTGACCACGTACCTGGACCTGCATTGCCATTCCGTTGCATCCGACGACTCGCGCGCGACGGTGGAACAGTATTTGAAATTCGTCAACGTCCTGCGAAAGCGCGGATATACCATCGACGGAATTGTCCTCACGGAGCATCGCAAGTTTGATTTCGACGTGGACTACTCTCAGCTGGCTTCAGAGTACGGAGTCATGGTGCTCAAAGGAGCGGAGCTTGATACCTGCTTCGGCCACATGCTGGTGTACAACATTACGCGCGGCCTGGCCAAAGATATCGACTTCGGCGACGTGAAAATGGATGGCCGGGAGCTGATCAAGGCGGCGCGACATCATGGCGGCCTGGTGGTTCCGGCCCATCCGGGGCGATTCGGCATCGGCCTGGTGGAATACATGGAGCAAGGCGAATCCTTTGACGACGTCTGGATTGTCGAGCGCGTCAACGCCGGCAGCAAGCCTGAGGAAAACGAGCGGGCACAAGAGCTATGCCAACGCACCGGGTATCTGGGTATCGCCGGCAGCGACGCCCACCTGGCCAGCCACATTGGAAGAGCCGTGACCGAGTTCAAGGGCGATATTCGCAACGAACCCCAATTGGTAGATGGGCTGCTCTCCGGAGATTTTCGACCGATATACATTGAGGAAACCGCAGCCACCCCGGTTGGGTGAGAGGAGCCGTTAAATGCCCACTCAGATTGACTACGAATACGACCACTCGCTGTACGGCGTCGAGCACGAGTCCGGCCCGTTCCACGTGTCCAGGGAAATCATCGACACGTACACCCGCAGCGTCGGCGAGGACAACCCGATCTACACCGATCCCGAAACCGCGAAGGCCGCCGGCTACGGCGACCAGGTTGCGCCGCCCACGCTCTGCGCCTTGTTCGAGCGCGGAGAACTCCCGGACATCAAGCTGCAATTCGGGCGCCGGCAATTCCACGGCGGCCAGCGGGTGGAACCTAGGGCTCCGATCATCGTAGGCGACACCCTTACGGCTTCTTCGCACCTCAAGGACGTGTACACCAAGACCGGGCGGTCGGGAACCATGGTGCACGTGGTATGGGAAACTACGTTCCGCAACCAGGCCGGGGTCGTGGTTGCCGACGTTCAACGTTCGCAGGTAGTTCGGGAGTGACGCTGAGATGACTGAACCCGCCAAATTGTACTTTGAAGACGTGGAATTGGGAGACGAAATCGGCCCGGCGATCATTTCGGTCTCCGACGAACAGGTCGTGGACTTCTGCTCCCTGTGGGGCAACCCGGCGCCCAACCGTTTCACCGACCAGGAACAGGCCGAGAAGGTAGGGCTGGCCGAGCCAATTGTCCCCGGCATTATGTCCATGGCGCTGGTTTCCCGCGTGCTGACCGACTGGGCCGGCGCCGAAACCCTGGCCGATCTTGACCTGGTCTTCCGCGGCACCATTCCCCACAACCAGCCGCTCCACATCGGCCTGCTGATCAGTGACACGGAGCAGGACGAGTCCGGCAACCACGTGCAATGCGACATCACGATGACCGGCCCGGTGCCCGACCGGCCCTACATCATCGGAACCGCCCAACTCAACCTGCCCTCCCGCTCGTAATGCTCCATAAACTTCGCCAAATCGCCATGATGGTCAATGACCTTCCTGAGGCGGTCGATCTGTACGGACGGACGCTCGGCATGGCTCCTTCGAGAAGCGGCGCCCTGCCTCAGTTCGGGCTGGACAACGCCGTGCTTCCGGCCGGCAACGGCACCTTCGTCGAGCTGCTGGCCCCAAGCAGCGCGGACTCCGCCGGCGCCCGGTTCCTGCAACGACGGGGTGAGGCTCCCTACCTCGTCATCTTTGAGACCACCGAATACGACCGGCTGATTCCGCACCTCCGGGAACGCGGCGTCAGAATTACCGGCGAGACCGAGCATGAAGGCTCCCGCTCGGCGTTCCTGCATCCGTCGTCCTGCAACGGGGCGTTCCTCGAAATAATCGAGGTTACCGATCCCACGAATCCATGGCCGGCGGCCGGCAACGACTGGCAATCGGCAGACCTTCAACCGGGCACCGTTCAGTTGCGGCAGGTGGCCATCATCGTGCGCGACCTGGACGCTGCCATCGCTACCTGGAGCGCGCTGTTTGGCTTGCAGCCCACCAAACGTTTTCAAATCAGTTTCACCGATCTGGAGATAGCCGTCCTTCCGCTGCACGGTCGAGACACGTTTATCGAACTGGCGCAACCTACCAGCGATGACTCACCATCGGGCAGGTTCCTGGCGCGCTACGGCGAAGGCATTTACCTCACCATCTACCAGATCGAAGATTCGCTGGCTACGGACGCCCATCTGCAAGGGCTGGACGGCATCCGGTTCACCACCTCGCGCCGCACCGACAATTACACCAACCTGGGCTTCAACAGCATCTGGCTGCACCCTGCTACTTTCAAGGGCGCCTTCACGCAACTCTCCCAGGTGCTTGACGCCGAAAATCCCTGGCCGCCGGCGGGCGATGACTGGTTCCGGGAGTAGCGCCATGCAATCACACGTTGCGAACCAACAAGCCGCTCACAGCCACACCCATTCGCGGGCCGGCCAAACTCATACCCACAACGGCAACGTTCCGCAAACCGTCTCCTTTGAAAACGTAACCGTCACCTACGGCCCGATTCAGGCACTGAGTGACGTCTCGTTCTCCGTTGACAGCGGCAGCCTTTCCGCAGTGGTTGGCCCCAACGGGGGCGGGAAATCCACCTTGCTGAAAGCCGTGGTCGGGCTGGTGAAACCCGACCAGGGTCGGGTCGCCGTCCATGGTCGTCCCAGCTCCGAAATGCGCAAGCAAATCGGGTTCGTTCCCCAGTTGGAGCAGGTCGATTGGAATTTCCCCGTAACTGTCTGGGACGTCGCCATGATGGGACTCACCCCTTCTCGCGGCCTCTTCCGCGCCCACAGCCGCGCCAACCGCGAAGCCGCCGCCGCCGCCCTGGCCACAGTTGACCTTGCCGACCTGCGCAATCGCAGCATCGGCGAGCTGTCCGGCGGACAGCGACGCCGTGCCCTGCTGGCCCGGGCCATCGCCTCCCTACCTTCCATCCTGCTGCTGGACGAGCCCATGAGCGGGCTCGACCCTACCGCCCAGCACAGCTTCCTGGATATCATCGACAACCTCCGCCAAGGCGGCGCCACCGTGATGATGAGCACCCACGACCTCACCTGCGTGTCCGCCCGCGCCAGCGACGTCGCCCTGATTAACCAACGCCTCGTTGCTTACGGCCCTCCGGATGAAGTCTTCCTGGAATCGGTCCTGGCCGACGTATTCGGCCATCAGCTGGTGGTCCATGGCTCCGGCGAGGCACTGGCGCTGCACCACCACGACCACAATCCCTCCTGGCCCGGCAGGAACTGAAACGTCCTTCCCGAAACGCCCGTTACTGAAAGATTTCAGCCCACTCTCCGCGTACCCGCAGCCAATCTATCCAACAGGAGACCAAGATGTACGACCTCAACGGCAAGACAGCCCTCGTCACCGGCGCCGGCGGACGCCACGGCATCGGCCGCGCCATCGCAACGCGCCTCGCGTCCGAGGGTGCCGACGTTGTGGTCACCGACGTGGAAGCATCACTGGACGCAATCCGCACCGAAGACCGTCTCGATGGCTGGGAGGGCCTTCCCAGCGTCGTCAAGGAAATCCAGGACCTGGGCCGCCGCAGCTTGGGCCTCTATTACGATGTCGCCGACAGCGCCCAGGTTGACGCGATGGTGTCCGACACGCTCGGCGAATTCGGGAAAATCGACATCCTGGTGAACAACGCGGGATCGCGCCCGGGCCGGGATCGCGTGCTCATCGTGGAGCTCGAAGAGGACGCGTTCGACGACGTGATGCGCGTCAACGTCCGGGGAACCTACCTGGTCAGCCGCGCCGTTGCCCGCCACATGGTAGCTCGGGGCGGGCCCGGCAAGATCATCAACATTTCGTCAGGCGCCGGCAAACGCGGCATCGCCCGCTACGGGGCGTACTGCGCCAGCAAGTTCGCCGTCATCGGGTTCACCCAATCGCTGGCCCATGAGATGGCGCCGTATCATGTCAACGTGAACGCCATCTGCCCCGGCCTGGTGGACACCGAGCGCGTTGACTTCATCGCCGCCGCGCTGGCCCCGGAGGGCACGTCCGGCGAAGAGCATCGCGCCCTGATGGTCCGGGAGCGTGAAATGCGCGTCCCCCTGGGCAGAATCGCACAGGGCGACGACATCGCCCGCATGGCGGCATTCCTCTCCTCGGCTGAATCCGACTACATGACCGGCCTCAGCATCAGCGTTTCCGGCGGGTCGGAAATGAGCTAAATCATGCCCATCGATCCTACGCAAGTACAGCATATTGCCGCCCTGGCCCGCATTTCTCTTACCGACGAGGAAACCGAGGCGTTCACCCGGCAGTTGTCGGACATCCTCGACCAGTTCGAGATTCTGCAAAACCTGGACACTTCCGGCGTCTCACCAACAGCCCATGTCGCCGGCCTGGATAACGTCCTCCGCGACGACGAACCGGCCGGCAGCCTTCCCGCCGACGACACCCTGCGCAACGCCCCACGACGCCGCGGCGACTTCTTCCAGGTCCGCGCCGTCCTTGACGAATAATCCTCCATGTCCGAACTCTGGCAGCTGTCCGTAACCCGGGCATCCCAACTCCTCGCTGACCGCGAAATCAGCAGCGTTGAGCTCACCGAATCTTTGCTGCAGCGAATCGCCGACGTGGACGGACGGCTGTCCTCGTACATCACCGTAACCGGCGACGCGGCGCGACAGCAAGCGGAAGCGGCGGACCATCGCATTGCAGCCGGCGAGGCCGGTCCGCTCACGGGAATCCCAATGCAGATAAAGGACCTCCTCTGCACCGTCGGCGTGTCCACTACCTGCGCGTCGCGGATGCTGGCCGAATATGTCCCGGTGTACGACGCCACGGCGGTTGGCCGGCTGCGCGAGCAGGACGCTGTGTTGCTGGGCAAGGGCAACATGGACGAGTTCGGAATGGGGTCATCCACGGAGAACTCCGCCTTCTTTCCCACGCGGAACCCCTGGGACGTTGAGAAAGTGCCCGGAGGCAGCAGCGGAGGGTCCGCGGCCGCAGTAGCGGCCGGAATGGCGACTTTCGCGCTGGGAACCGACACCGGCGGCAGCATCCGCCAACCCGCGTCCTTCTGCGGCGTCACCGGGTTGAAACCGACGTATGGGCGCGTCAGCCGTTACGGGTTGGTGGCGTATGCTTCGTCGCTGGACCAGGTTGGGCCGTTGGCGCAAGACGCCGCGGACTGCGCGCACATTCTGCAAGCCATCGCCGGGCACGACCCCCATGACGCTACCTCGCTGCCCGACCCGGTTCCCGATTACGCAGCGGGACTGAACGGCGACGTGACGGGCCTGCGCCTGGGGGTGCCCCGGGAGTATTTCGGCGAAGGCATGGATGCCGGCGTGCGCGCCGCCGTAACGTCCGCCATTGACCAACTGGCGGCGCTGGGCGCGGAAATCCGCGAGGTATCACTGCCCACCACTGAGTACGCCCTGGCCTGCTATTACATCATCGCCCCTTCCGAGTGCTCCGCCAACCTGGCCCGCTACGACGGCGTGAAGTACGGCTATTCGCACCAGGGCGACGGCGATATGTGGGAGGCCATGGAGCGAACCCGTCAGCACGGATTCGGCCCTGAAGTCAAGCGACGGGTGATGCTGGGCGCGTTCGCGTTGTCGTCGGGGTACTACGACGCCTACTACCACAAAGCCCAGCAGGTGCGCACCTTGATCAGGGAGGACTTCACCCGCGCCTTTGAGCATGTGGACGCCCTGGTCGCCCCGGTGTCGCCGGTGGTCGCGTTCCCCATCGGCGAACGGTCCGATGACCCGGTGCGGATGTACCTGGTGGACGTGTACACGTTGCCGGTGAACATCGCGGGATTGCCGGCCATGTCCGTTCCGTGCGGCTTCAGCCACGGAATGCCGGTGGGACTGCAACTGATCGGCCCGCACCTGGCTGAGATGAGACTGCTGAACATCGCCCACGCCTACCAGCAGGCAACGGAATGGCACCGACAGCGGCCAGCCCTGTGAAAGAAAGCCGTGTGCTAAAATTCCGTTATCAGCGGGTTGTGGAGGGTCGCCTGGTATGCCTACTTCTGGACGCACACGCATTAAGGATCTCCTGGACGTTGAGCGGTTAGACAACGTTTCCAATCCCGTCGCGGTGAACGGTTGGGTCAAGACTGTCCGATCCTCCGGCGGCGTTTCCTTTGTCCAAATCAACGACGGGTCGAGCCTGGCGGACTTGCAAATCGTCGTCGATGCCAGTTGCCCCGATTACGCCCTCGTCGGCAACCTGACCACCGGATGCAGCCTGACCGTCTTCGGAGTGTTGCAGGAATCCCTCGGTCGCGGCCAGAAGTACGAGGTAGTCGCCAGCAGCCTGGAAATGCTGGGCGGCGCGGACCCGGAGGAATACCCGCTACAAAAGAAGCGGCACACCCTGGAGTTTCTGCGGGAGCTGGCCCACCTGCGTCCCCGCACCAATACTTTCGGCGCCGTGGCCCGCGTGCGCAACGCGATGGCCTTTGGCATTCACCAATTCTTCCAGCAGCGCGGCTTCCTCTACATCCAGACGCCGATCATCACCGCCAGCGACGCCGAGGGCGCCGGCGCGATGTTCCGGGCCACCACCCTCGACCTGGACAACCTCCCCACCCAAGCCGGCCATGTGGACAACGACGCCGATTTCTTTGGCCGGCCGGCCTTTCTGACGGTGAGCGGTCAGCTTGAGGCGGAAATTTTTGCCCAGGCCATGTCCGACGTTTACACCTTTGGCCCCACATTCCGCGCCGAAAACTCCAACACCTCTCGGCACCTGGCGGAGTTCTGGATGGTGGAGCCGGAAGTGGCATTCTGCGATCTGGACGGCCTGGCCCAATTGGCGGAAGACTTCTTGCGCGGCATTTTTGCCCACGTGCTGGAAACGTGCCCCGAGGACATGGCGTTCTTCAACCGCTTCTACGACAAGGAACTGATCGCCACGCTGGAAGACATCGCCAACTCCGACTTCGAGCGCATGACCTACACGGAGGCGGTGCGTCTGTTGGAGGAGTCGGGCGAGTCCTTCGAGTTCCCAGTGCGTTGGGGCGCCGACCTGCAATCCGAGCATGAGCGCTATCTCACCGAGCGGAAAGTCGGCCGGCCGGTCATCGTTACCGACTACCCCAGCGCGATCAAGGCGTTCTACATGCGGCTCAACGACGACGGTGAGACGGTGCGGGCGATGGACGTTCTGGTACCCCGCATCGGCGAGATTATCGGCGGCAGCCAGCGCGAGGAACGCTTGGACGTGCTGCAAAGGCGGATGGTAGAAGCAGGGTTGGATGACGCGCCCTACTGGTGGTACCTGGACCTGCGCCGTTACGGCACTACGCCTCACGCCGGTTTCGGGCTTGGGTTCGAGCGCACGGTGCAATTCGCCACCGGCATGCAGAACATTCGGGACATAATCGCCTTCCCGCGCACCCCCCGCAGCGCCGAGTTCTAATTGACGGTGTACCTGGCACGCCATATAATGCCGGCCTGATTATTTTGAACCGTACCAGCGCCGGGCGCGGCGCTTATGTCAAGGAGTCGTTAGAATGACCACCGAAGTTTACGAATCCGTTTTGCACCCGGCTTCCCTGGTTGCCGAGTTGAAAAAGAACAACGTTTCCCACGTAGTGTGGCTGCCTGACAGCGAAACCAACTTCCTCTACACCATGATGACAGAGGA
>JAPPCX010000027.1 GCA_028875655.1 Chloroflexota bacterium
CTGACCCATCCACCCTCCTTATCCCAACCCTGCCCTAATTCGGGATGACTCATGTCTCGCGTCGGCGTCTTCCCGGATGCGGTCCAGCAGCACGGTTTTGCCGACGCCCCGCAGGCCGACCATGAGCAGGCTTTTGCTGGCGCGCCCGATCCGGGCGCGTTCCAACGCGATGCGCGCCGTTTCACGAATTTCGTCGCGGCCGGCCAACTCCGGGGGAGGCGTGCCCGCGCCGGGGGCATAAGGGTTCCGAATCGGGTCCATGGGGACATTTTATATCAAAATTACCCCAGGTTATCAAAGGACGATAATATGGGATAATTTCGCTATAATCGACCTGGTGCCAGAGTGAGGGCAAGCCCCGGTCAAGCGGTTTGGGATTGGTACCACTCTATGATTTGGGAGCCGGTGGCAGGCCAGACGCCGCCGCATTCCATCATGTGCGCCAGGGCCCGGTCAACGGCGGCAATGCGGAAGGGTTGGCCGACCAGCCAGGGGCGCCAGTTAAGGGCCAGCAGACGACCGTTGGCCGCGCCGTCCTCGTGCAGCACGTCGAAACTTTCGGTGAGACGGCGCTGGTAGTCGGCAACCGTGACCTTGCGTTGCGCCAGGGATGCCACGTCGTCCAGCTCGTAGAGGAGGGGGAGGGCAAAGAAGGGGCTATCCCCGGTGGTCATGGGGAAAGGCTGCTCGTCGTTGGCCCAGTCGCAGACGTAGCGGATGCCGGCCTCGGCCAGCAGCCGAGGAGTGCGATCCGACTCACCGTATTCGGGACCCGACCAACCGAGAGGGGCGGAACCAGTGGCCTTGACCAGAGAGTCGATGGAAGATTGAATGTACTCCCGCTCCTCGGTTTCGGACATTTCGCCGGTGATCATGCGGCTGACTGAAACTCCGTGTCCGATGATTTCGCAGCCACGGTCGAGGCAGTGGCGCACCAGGAAGGGGTAGTTATCCGCGGTGAGGGCGTCCATGGCGATTGTCGCGGGGATACCGTGCTTTTCGAGAACGTCGAGCAAGCGGAAAATGCCGACGCGGTGGCCGTATTCCCGGTGCGAGAGCCGGGCGTAATCGGGGAAGGCGCGAGGCGCGGAACCGCCGGCCAGGTTGGCAACCTGAAAAGCGCCGTCCGGCACTTGCCACTCCATGTGTTCCAGCACCAGGATGACGCAGAGGGCCACCCGCGCATCGTGCGGCCAGCGAAGGACGGGCCGGGTGATGATCGGCGACCATTCGTGGTGCGGATGGTCCATGCCGAAGGTTCGTTGAGCAGGCATATCGGGGAAGCTCCTGGTGGTTTACCGGCAGCGAGATTGCCGCGCTGCGCTCGCAATGACATTCCGGTCCTATCCCGCGCTGGGCGCGCGATGGGGATTCCTATGCGGTGAAGCGTTGGGCGTGAGCCACGGCCTGGTCGTAGTAGTTGGCGATATAGTATTCCGCGATTTCGTCGGCGGTGGTCTGCCAGACGCCATCGTGGGCCATGATGTAATCCAGGGTGTCTTCCAGATACTTGATGCGGTGGGGTTGGCCGATGAGGAAGGGATGGAGGGCGATGCACATGACGCGACCACTCTCGGCGCCTTCCTCGTAGAGCCGGTCGAACTGGGCCTTGCAGATGTCGGCAAAGTACTCGGCGCTGTAGTGATTGTCGCGCAGGACCGAGGAGTCGTTCAGCTCGATGGAGTAGGGAACCGACACCAGCCTGCCGCCGTTGTTGACCTTGATGGGGGTGGGCTGGTCGTCGTGGAACCAGTCGGTGTGGTAGATCAGCCCGGCCTCGGCCATAAGGTCGGGCGTATTCACCGTGCCGGTGATGGCCGGGCCCAACATGCCCTTCAGCTGCTTGCCGGTGTGGCGGCGCAACGTCTCGATGCAGTCGCGGTAAAATTCCCGCTCCTCGTCCTGGGTGCAGGTGTACAGGTACCGGGTGTTGTAGATGCCGTGGCTCATAAAATCGTAGTCGCGCTCGATCATCGCTTCGGCGATTTCAGGGAAGTGCTCCAGCACGGCAAGGTTGAGGGATATACAGCAGCGGATGCCGTGCTTGTCCAGCGGCTCCAGCATGCGCCAGAAGCCGACCCGGTTGCCGTAGTCCCGGTAGGTGTACTGTTGGACGTCGGGGTACGGCGTGCGAGGCCAGGGATCGCGGACGCCTTCGTTGACGGGCAGATACTCGTAGTGCTCGATGTTGGGAGAGATCCACAAGGCGACGCGAGCGTCGTTGGGCCACTTGATGACGGGCCGGTCAATGATGGGCAGATAGTCGATGCGATCCGGCGGTAGAGCCATGGTGGCGCCTCCCTGTAGTGGTCCGACCTATGATCGGCTCTGAAGCTCCTGCACGGCAATCTCCGCCTCCCGGCGAAGGTTGTCGGTGTTGATTCTTTCCTGGTGAACGGCTTTGAAGGAGTCGAGGGTGAAGGGTTGCCAGGTGTAGCGGAGGGTGCGGACAGCGTTTTCGTCGCGGGCCACCGCTTCGGTCAGCACAGTGTAGATGGGAAGCAGGTAACCGGAGCTGGGCAGGGTACGCACATCGCGGGCGAGTTGACTGATGCGGATGCCGTATTGCTCCAGGTCTGCAACGACCTGAGTACGGTCACAGCCGGCGTCGTCCATGCGCCAATCGTTGTAGCGTTCGTTGAAAGCGTCCCAAGCCCGGAGCAGACGCGCGTACTCGGCATCGAAGACCCGGAGCTCGGCCAGGCCCCGTTCAGCGTCCGGGTCGGCCAGGTCGTCAATGGTGTCGTCGGCCGCTTCCATCGAGTCTGCGCTGGCCGCCACGGCGGCGTCCAGCGGCTCGAAGTCAGGACGACCGGCTTCCGCTTCGGGTTGGGCAGCCGCGGCCTGTTCGCCGGCGTCGGTGGTTTCGGATTCGGCGGCGGCTTGCTCAGAGGCTTCGGATGCCTGGGCGTCGGGCGGTTTCAGGGCCGCTTCAAACGCTTCCCGCTCAGCAGCCAAGGCTTCCTTGAGGGCTTCCACCACGTCCTCGGCTTCCTCAAGTTCCGGGAGTTCGTCAATGGCCTCGGCGATGACCTCAAGCACGATCAGATGGGACTCAAGGGCCCTGAGGACGGTGTCGGTTTCGAGGGTGTCCGCTTCGTTGCGCAGGGTTTCGTAGTCTTCATGGATGGTTTCCCAATCGACCAAGACCGGGTTAAGGGCGGCCTGGAATTCGGCGACGGCGTCCGGGTCGGCGGCGTCCTCGAAACCCTCGCGGAGTTCGATGGCCCGATCTTCGGCACTCTTCTGGGCCTGAGAGGATTTGGCGCGCTGCTGTTCAACGTTTTCAAAGAGGGAAACGTTGTTGGGCTGCCAATAGTCGCGCAGTTGCCGGAGGGCGGCTTCTTCCTCTTCGGCGGCAGTAATGAGCAGGTTGGCAAGTTCGCCGCTGGTTGAGCCGCGGGTCAGGCTGCGGGCGTCTTTCGTTACCGCGTTGAACGAGACGGCGAAATCGTTGAGGGCGAGATACATGGCGTTGGGATGGCAGGACGAAAGGCTGACGCTCCACTGATCGAAATCGTCGTGGAACAGGTCCCATTCCTCGGAGATGGCGGCGTGCCGGCTGACGAAGTCCGATATGGGCACGTCCTGGTCGAGCATCATCGACGGGGACATTGCCGCGGCCGGGGGCGGCTCGGTGGGCGCCGGCTCCGAATCGGCCGGCTCCGCCTGGGTGCAGGCCGCCAAGGCGACTGCAGACAACAAGCACAGCGCAAGGAAAGGCCATCTGAAGAAACGGGGGTCAAGTTTCATAAGTTACTTGCTCTCTGTGGCGAAAGAGGATACCGACGCGAAATCGTTGACCTGGTCTTGCCGGTACTGGCCGTCCAGCAGGCGGTCGACCGCTTTGGCCAGCGTATCGGGGGTGTCGGCCAGAATTATAAGGACGTGCCGGTCGCGGTTGCGGTCCAGCACGGCGACGGCGGCGCCTTCCAGGGGGAAACCGTCGCCAAACGGCCCGGACAGAGAATCATCGACGCGGATGCCGGCGGCCTGCAAGTAACCGGACACTCGGAGAGCATCTTCATGCAGACCCAGGAACACCGTATCGCGGCCAAAGTCTTCCGATGGGACCAGGCCGGATGCGATACCGTACTCGGACAGGCTGTTCTTCACGGCGGCGCCACTGGCCAGGAGGGAAGGCTGCCCGACCACTACGTCAACATCCTGTCCCGACCCGCTGCGGAAAAAGTGGGGGAAGTCGCTGAGGGCGTATTCCCGTGAGCCGGAGGTGAGGTAATCCGCGATGTTCGACATGAGCTGATCGTTGTCAAGGGCGGAGTTGTGGGGCGGAATCATGAACGTGAAGTCCGCGACGGCCAAGACGTTGCGAGAGTTGCCCCAGGCGATGGGAGACAAGCCGGCGCCGGACACCTGCAAAGAGGACTCGGTAGATGCGTCGGTGAAGGCGATTCCGGGGCCGGACGTCTGGATCGATCCGGCGGTGTAGAGGGCAACAGCATTGACGCCGGAGGTGATCTCTTCCGGCTGGAAATCCCTGACGAAAATGTGCTGGAAGTTGAGGTCGTTCTCGTGTTGGTTGAAGAGATAGTCGGGCTGGAAGTTGAGGCCAAAGCGTTCGGCCAGGGTGTTGATTTGCTGGGTCCGGGTGGGATCGGAAACCAGGAGGAGTTTGCCACCCTTACGAACGAAGCTTTCCACCAGATCGGCTTCGGCGGCGGTGTAGGCGTCGCGGGGGAGAATCACAACCAGGGCGTTGGCGCGGCGCAGGCCTTCGTCGAACAATGCAAGTCGCATGGCTGCGTCCGTCCCCCGAAAATCACCAAGGTACTCCACGGCGGCGCCCCGGCCGGCGACCTCGGACAGCAGCGTGGCCAATTCGCTTTCACGGAAGGAATTCCGGTGGGCGCTGTCCACCAGGACCACACCAGCATCAGGCGACGCGACGGCAAGGGGTTGCCGAGCGGAGTTAGTCGGGATGTCCTGCCGGCCCGCTTGAGAGACGTGAGCCCTGGCGATATCCGGCGCTTCGTAGCCGCTGCGTTCAAAGATCAGGTAGCCGACGCCGAAAGCGATGGCGGCGAAAACGATGAGCAGCCCCAGGGAGGCCAGTAGTTTAGTAGTCATGGCCGGCATAGAGGTAGTAGATGTTGGGGCTGTTGATTTCCAGAGGGAAATCGGGCAGCGGGTCTTCGCGGTCTATGTTATCGAACACCAACGACGGCAGCGTGTCATTGACTCCGGGGACGGTGGGCTCGTGCTCGGCCCTGAAAATGCGGCGCGTGCGCTGGATGAGTTCCCGAAGAACCTCGGCATTGACATCGACGGTGCCGTAGTTAGAGATGCCGGCCAGTTCCGCGGCTTTATCCATGGCGTCGCTGTCGCCGCCCAATTCGTCCGCAAGGCCCAGCCTCACGGCTTCAATGCCGGCGTACAATCGCCCTTCCGTCAATTGCGCCTCCGTGACGCGGAGCTTGTCGCCCCGTTCACGAATCACCAGACCCGCGAAAGAGTCCTTGAGCGCGTCAACCAGACCAATCCAGTCTCTGCGGGAGGAGCCGCTGAGTTTATGCGGGCCGGTGACCACGATATTCTCGGGCAGGGGTCGGGGGATAACCGAGCCGGCAAAGGCGATCACGCCGACGTTGCCAACCAGTGACGACGATTGAGCGAAGGTGTGATTGGCTCCCATGGCCATCATGTACCCCCCGCTGGCTACCATGCCGCCCATGAGGATGACCACGGGCTTTTCCTCGCGCAGCTTCCGGGTCTCGAGGTACAGGTGCTCGCTGGAGGCCGCCCCGCCTCCCGGGGAGGAGAGGCGAATGACCACGGCCTTGATGGACGGATCCTCGCGGGCGTAGTGGAGGTATTCGGTGATGATGTAAGCCGAGTCGTCGGTGATTACAGTGAAGGGGATGTCGATGACGCCGATGTTGTGCTTCGTGGGGACGGTGTTGACGAGCACCACGGCACCAACGACCAGTCCGATAATAATCGCGGACGGCGCGAGGACGTACCAACTGGAGAGCACCCGCAAGGGCGCGAGGAACCTGTTCAACACTCACCTAGCCTAACTGCGTGGGTAAGCAGAGTAAAGAATTAGCCGGGGCATGTCAATTGAATGGCTAATTTGTGGAAACCGGGCGGTTTGGTTAGAATCTCGGGGATTATTGGGAAACGCCAAGCAGGAAAAGGAGCGTGGGTGATGACCGGCAGCCTGATCACCGACGAAATACGAGCCCTGATCGGGATGGAATCGGAGCCAGAACGCAACCGATTTCCCATCAGCGCGGAGATGGCCTACGACGTGGCGGACGCCATTGAGGACTACAATCCGCTGTACGTCGATTCCGATTACGCGAAGAACAGCCGGTTCGGCGGCCTGCTCTGTCCGCCGCTGGCGGCCTGGAAAGACATCGCGCCGCCCATCGGGTATTTCGGCGCGGGGCAGGAATGGCATTTCGAGGTCCCGCTGCCCTTCAACAGCTACGGACTGAACGGGGGCAGCGACTGGCAGTTCCTGGCGCCGGCGCGGGTGGGGAGTTGGGTCTCGCGGCAGTTCCGCATCCTGGACATCTTTGAGAAGCAGGGCAGGTCGGGACCGCTGGTTTTCATAGTACGCGAAGAGACACAGAGCGACCAGAACGGCGAACAACTGAGCCGGGCGCGCCGGGTGAGCATCCACCGGGCTTTGCCCGCGGGCGAGGAACCCACGGACGTGGCGCAGGTTGCCTCGGATCTGACGACGGTGGCGGTGGCGCCGCCGAACCCGGAAGTGATCCTGGCGAAACCCGAGCCGGCTGCCGTCCAGCAGCGGCACTTCGAGGAGGTCTCGGTGGGCGACAGCCTGCCGCCCGTGGTGAAAGGGCCGATGACGACCACGCACCTGATCAGGTGGGCGGCGGCGAACGGGAATTACGCCCGAATCCACTGGGATTTGCCGTTCGCGCAACTGCATCAGGGATTGCCCAACGTGGTGGTGAATGGGTCGCTCAAGAATCAGTACCTGGGACAACTGCTGCTGGACTATGCCGGTGAAGAAGGCTGGTTCAAAAGGTTTTACGTAGAGCACCGGGGAATGGATTTCCCGGGCGATACATTGACCGCGTCGGGCATCGTGACGGGAACCCGCGAGGTTGACGGTTTCGGGTACGTGGACTGCGCGGTGGCGCTGCAAAACGACCGGGGACACCAGACGGCGTCGGGCACCGCGACCGTGATACTGCCCAGGCGCGGGTCGGCTTCCGGCGGGCTGCCCTTGACCTGGGAGGAGGAAACCTGGTGATGGCGGGTATCCTGAGCGGGATACGGGCGCTGGAATTCGGGGGGCACGTATCCGCGCCGTTCTGCGCCAAACTGCTGGCGGACTACGGCGCCGACGTCATCAAGGTGGAACCGCCGGCAGGGGGAGACGAGGCGCGACGGATGGGGCCGTTCGTGGGAGACGATCCTCACCCCGACAAGAGCATCCCGTTCCTGTACCTGAACACCAACAAGCGGGGGATCACGCTGAACCCGAGCACGACGGCAGGGGCCGGGCTGCTGGCGGAGTTGCTGGACGAGGCCGACGTCGTAGTGGAGAACTTTCCTCCCGATGAAAAGCCGGCCCCGGCACTGGAAATCGAGTCGCTGACCCGGACGTACCCCAACCTGGTTGTCGCGTCCATCACGCCCTTTGGGCAGACCGGGCCGTACCGTAACTACGCGGCCACGGACATAGTTGCCGTGGCGATGAGCGGGTTGATGTACCATTCCGGGGATTCGGACCGGGAGCCGTTGCGCAACGTATTGAACCAGTCATTCTACGTTGCCGGCATCAACGCCGCCGTGGCGACCGCAGCGGCGTTGTTCCAACGGATGACGACCGGCCGGGGGCAGAGCATTGACGTTTCGACGGTGGAATGCCTGGCGTCCCACCTGGTGCAGGCGGTTCCGTATTACAGCTACATGGGGGCCATCAAGGGACGCCGGCCGGTGCGTGGGTCAGGGTTTGAGGAATTGATGCCGGCCCGGGACGGCTACGTCATCCCGTCGGTGCAGGGCTCGCAGCCGTGGGCCACGGTGGCCGATTTGATCGGCGTACCGGAATTGCACGACGAACGGTTCGCGTCGGGTTCCGGTCGCATTGAGTACGGCGAGGAGATTTACGACCTGCTGGTTAAAGGGTTGGCGGAATGGGACCGCAAGGCGCTGCACCAGGCGTCCGGAGAACGCAGGCTGGTGTTCGGCATGGCGCAGGATGCCGGGGATTTGCACGACTGCCCACACCTGCGGGAGCGGGATTTCTTCAGGTCGGTTAATCACCCGGTGGCGGGGGAGGCGGATTACCCCGGCTTGGGGCCGAAGTTGTCGGGCATGGAATACGAGGTGTACCGCCCGGCGCCGCTCCTAGGGCAGCACAACCGGGAGATCTACGAGGACGAGTTGGGGCGTTCCGCTGGCGAGCTGGCGCAACTGCGGGCGCTGGGGGCGATATGACGCTGCCGTTGGACGGAATTCGCGTGGTGGATTTGAGCCGGGTGTTTGCCATGCCTTATTGCGGGGCTTACCTGGCCGACCTGGGCGCCGAGGTCATCAAGGTGGAGACGCATCACAACCAGTTTGTGGACACGACGCGTACGCTCAACGGGCCGTATCCGGACAACGAGCCGGGAGAACTGTACTGGGAGCGGGCCGGCACGTTCCACACGCTGAATCATGGGAAGCTGAGCGTTACGCTGGATTTGCGCTCGGCGGATGCGCTGGACGTGCTGCGACAGCTGGTGTCGGTGTCGGACGTGGTGCTGGAGAATTTCACGCCGAGGGTGATGCGACGTTTCGGGCTGGACTATCCGAACCTGAAAGCGGTCAAGCCGGACTTGATCATGGTGTCCAACACAGGCTACGGCCATTCGGGTCCGTGGACGGACTTCGGCGCGATGGCGACCGCGCTGGAACCGACCCACGGCACCGGGGCGTTCACAGGCTACCTGGACGTTGACGGCGACGGCCGCACGTCGCCGGGGACGGCGCCCAACAAGATCGCCAACTCGTACACCGACTTTCTGGCCAGCTGGACGGCGCAGCTGGCAACGCTGGCCAGCCTGATTCACCGGGCGAGAACCGGGCAGGGGATGTGGATCGACCTGGCGATGTACCAGGTGGGGACTTCTTTCATGGGCGAGGGGCTGCTGGATTTTGCGTTCAACGGCCGGCGCACGCGGCGGATTGGGAACCGGCACGAAACCAGGTCGCCGCATGGCTGCTACCCGTGCCAGGGCAAGGACCAGTGGGTCGTTATCGCCGTTCGGGACGATGATGACTGGCAGGCGCTGTGCGCGGGGCTGGAAATGCCGGAGCTTGCCGGCGACCCGAGATTTACCGACCCGGTGGAGCGCCATGGCAATCAGGATGAGCTGGATGCCATCATATCCAGCTGGACTTCAGCACGTTCCAAGTATGAAGTAATGAAGGCGCTGCAAGAGGTTGGGGCGCCGGCCGGGCCGGTGCTGGACGGCAGAGACCTGTGGCGCGATCCGCACTTCCGGGATCGGGGGTATTTTGAGGCCGTGGAACACCCTCCCGAGACGGAGCTGGGGCGACAGGAGTACGTGAGTCGGGGCTGGCGGATGTCGGGGAACGACGTGCGAATCGGGAAGCCGGCGCCAATGCTGGGCGAGGACAACCAGTGGGTGCTGTCCGGGATTTTGGGACTGAGCGGGACGGAGATTGCAGAGCTGGAGGCGGCTGACGCGGTGGGGCAACGGCTGGCCGGCGCGGGGACGCCGTCTGCCGTGCCGCTGGACCGGCAGGTCGAGTTGGGGTGGACTGTGGACTACGATACGGATTACAGAGGTCGGAGATCTCCGTAATGTCTCTGACCTGGTAGTTATGGGGCGGTTAGGTCAGGGCCGAAGATGAGGTCCTGAGGAGTGGGGTAGGCAGCGTACAGTTCTTCCCTGGCGTCGGCGAATTCTTCCGTGGTCCAGGGTGGGACGTTTTGCATCACCCGGCGCATTTGGGCCACCGATTCGGCCAGGGGGTTGGCGAGTTGAACGGTGCGTTCCGGGTCAAATGAGGTTCCGTCGTAAACCAGGAACACGATACGATCTTGGGCGGCCAGGATTTCCAACTCCTCAATTCCACGTCCGTCGTCGGAGCAGGCGTTAATCCAGGACTCGTACCAGGTATCGCCGATTTGAGCCACCAGCGGCACGAGATGTACGGGACCGATTTTGAACAGACGCGCGTGCACCTCGACGCCCGGAATCTCCGGCAGGCGGCGCACCGCGTCCGGGGTGTTCAGCACCAAGAAGCAGACCTCGGGGGATTGGCCGGGTTCCTCCACGATGGCGGTCAACATTCCGCCGCCGGCAGAGAACAGAACCTCCAGCGGGCTGCCCAGGTTCTGCAAGCGGATGGCGTACCCGTGCAGCTCCAACCAGGTCCAGGCGATGCAGGTTTCCAGGTCGGCGATTTCCAGGGCGATGCGGTCGGCGGCGGGCCGAGGGCCGAGGGATCCCGACGCGACCGCCTGTAGCCAGCCGCCGATGCTGGTCATCAGAAAGGCCGGCGCTCCGTCGGCGTCCGGCGGTTTGAGCGTCATTTCCGCCAGGGGAGCGGAGCCCGCGGAAGCCTTGCCGAACTCGGCGCGCAGCCCGTGATCCGATGAGTCTGGCGATGTTTCGGTGGCCGTGAACCAGTAGTCCGTGGGCGGCACCGGGACCGTTGGTTCCCCGGCCAACGCTTGTTCCAGGACCGGCGTGAGGGTCTCGACCACGCTGCCGGCCACGGAGGACTGCGAAATGTCCTGCTGCTCGCCCGACTCAAGGATCAGCCGGCGCAATAAGTTGGTCTTGGGGCGAACTGGCATGAAACTCCTTTTACCGCGCTATAATCGGGGTCAACGGGTATTTTCGTCAATGATCTGACGCACGGAAGCGTTGTCGCGCTGTTATGGAGGGGATCATGCTGGACCTGATCATCAAGGGCGGAACCGTAGTAACACCGGAAGGGGTCGGCACCATGGACGTGGGGGTTCAAGGTGAGCAGATCGCGGCGGTGGCCGGCCTCGGCGTCCTGGACGACGTGGGGGCAGGGGAGACCATCGACGCGACCGGGATGATAGTGCTGCCCGGCGGCATCGAACCCCACGCGCACATCAACGTGCCGGTGCCGGACTACTGGGCCGGCGGCGATGACGGGGTTTTCACCCAACCGCCGGAAGCGGCCAGCCGGGCCGCCGCGTTCGGCGGCGTCACTACCTACGTGGATTTCGCCGGCGCCCTGCCGCTCACTCCGGGCGCCGTGCCGCCCGCTGATCCCATCATGGCGCAGATCGAATCGCGCCGGGACATCTTCCGCGGCCACTCCTACATCGACCACACTTTCCATTACATCCTGGCCGGGGCGATTCCGCCCAGCACCCTGGGCGAAATCGGCGAGGCGATCCAGTCGGGCGTTGCCAGTTTCAAGGTTTTCACAACCTTTCATGCCCGCGTGCCCATGGGGCACCTGTGGGAGATTTTCCAGGAGGTGGGCAAGCACGGCGGCATCATGGCAGTCCACGCCGAAGAGGACGATATCGTAACGTACATGGAGGAAAAGCTGGAACGGGAGGGTCGCGACCACGCTTCCAACCTGCACCTGGCCCACAACAACATTTCGGAGGACATTTCATTTCGCAAGGTGGTGCGGTTGGCGCAGCAAACGGAGACCGGCATCTATTTTGTCCACACCACGGCCAAGGAGGGGGTCGCTGCCATCGCGGAGGCACGGGCGGCCCAGTTGCCGGTGTATGGCGAGGCGCTGCACAACTACCTGGAGTTCACCTGCGACGATTACCTGAAGCCAGACGGGCTGGCGATCCACACCTACCCGGCCATCAAGTTTTCGGACGACCGGGACGCCTTGCAGCAAGGGCTGGTCGATGGGCCGATCTGCACCACGGCCACCGACGAATGGACCACCTACAAGAACGTCAAGCTGGCTGGGGACACCATACGAACCCTTTGCGGCGGGCACAACGGCATCGAGACCCGGATGCCAGTCACCTATACCAAGCTGGCGTCCAACGGGCGGATTGACTTGCAGCGTTTCGCGGCGATCACGTCAACCAACGCCGCGAAAATTCTGGGGATGTACCCGCAGAAGGGGGCCATTGCCGTGGGCAGCGACGCCGACATCGTCATCTTTGACCCCAACCTGAAGAAGACGATAACGGTTGACGAGTTGCACGCCGATTCGGATTACTCCATCTGGGACGGCTTCCGGTGCGAGGGTTATCCCGTGATGACGATGTTGCGGGGGAAGGTGATCGTGCGCGATGGCCAGATGCTGGGCGGCCCGGGGGATGGACGATGGCTCGCTCGCAAGGTAGCGCCCAGGGTGATTACGCAGGCATCGGTGTAAGTCTGAGTCCGGTGGGCCCCGCATATTGAGACTGACCAACACATTCACCCAGGCGGCGCTGCCGCTGGGGATATTCCGGCATCGCAACTTCACTTTCGTGTGGGGTTCCACGGCCCTGGTGGGCGTGGGCACTCAGATGGAGTCAGCGGTGTTAGGCTGGTTCGTCCTCACCCTGACCGATTCGCCATTCCTGGTGGGGTCCATCGCGGCGGCGCGCATGGCGCTGAACTTCATGGCGCTGTTTGCCGGCGCGCTGGCCGACCGCCTGCCCAGGAACTTGCTGCTGTGTTCAGTCGAGTTCATCATGGGATCCCTGGGGATCCTGATGTTGCTACTGATCCTCACCGGGTTCCTGGAAGTCTGGCACATTTTCGGCATCACGCTGGCGATGGGCCTGGTGCGGCTGTGCCAGATGCCGGTGGCGCAATCGTTGGTGGCGGATACTTTGCCTCCTGAACGCTTGGGACACGGCGCGGCGTTCAACACCGTCGCCATGAACATCGCGATGCTGTGCGGCCCGGTGATCGGCGGCTACCTGTTCAAAGCGTTCGGACCGCAGGGCGCGTATCTGGCGATTGCCAGCCTTTACCTATCCAGCGGTGTCGTTGCCCTCGGCATCAGGATTGAGCGCGTCGAGTCGAATCGTAACGGTGAGCCGGTCCTCCGGACGGTGCTGGAGGGTCTGCGCTACGCGGTGGGCAACCAGGTTATCTGGGCAGTGCTGTTGGTTGCGGTCATCATCAACCTGGCCGGCTGGACGGTGCACACCGGCCTGGCCCCGATTTTCGCCAGGGACGTGCTGGGCACCGACTCGGCGGGATTGGGCCTGCTGCTCTTTGCCTTTGGCATCGGAGCATTGAGCGGCTCATTGGGGTTGTCAATGGTTCCAAACCTGCGGCACGTGGGAAAGTCATTGATAGCTGCGGTGTTCGCATGGCACGCGATGATCCTGGCCTTTTCGCTGTCGAAATCGTTCTACCTGTCCATGGGACTGTTCGTGCTGGTGGGGATGGCGTTCGCATCAACGCAAGTGCTAATACTCACGCTGCTGTTGCGGACAACGCAGCGGGAATTCCGGGGCCGGGTGATGAGCCTGAGATCCTTTGCCATCCTCGCGTACAGCTTCGGAAGCGTGGGAGCCGGCGCTATCGCGGGGCTTTGGGGGGCGCCGGCGGCGGCGCAGTTGGTGGGCGGGACGGGAATCGTGCTGGTGTTGGGGCTGGCCCTGGTGGCTCCCAAGCTCAGGCAAGCGTAGAGGCCGGAAAAATTTCTTCCGGTTCAACCCGTTCGGGGATCACTCCCTGGCTGACGTTGAAGTCGATAAAGGCATTCAGTGTCCGGCGCGAGGACTCTAACCCGTAAGGTATCGGGTCGCCCTGTACTATCCGGCCCATTCCCAGCAGTTCGGAGTCCATCGCCGTGGTTGCTTCGCCTCCCTGCAACCGGTCAATGTAGGGCATTTTAGCCTGTTCAAACACGCGGCATAGTTCGGAGGCTAGTTCCGGGTCGTCGTCGAGCCGGGCATTTTTGACCACCACCATGTGGCTGATGGGATAAATTCCCGTTTTCCGGTGCCAGTTTGCATCGGCCGCGTCGGGTTCAGGGAACAGAGCCTTGATTTCCGGAGCGGCGCCGGGCCGCACCCCGATGGCGGCGTCGATCTCCCCCGATTTCAGCATCTCGACCAGATCGCTGTTTGAGGAGGACACGACGTTGGGAGGGGCGACGAATTCGGCAACGTGCTCGTCGCCGGAGAGCACCCAGGTCACCGCGTCAAGGTCAACCCCGTACTCCGACGCCAATATGCCGCGAGTCCACACCCCCGGAGTCAGCGTGTAGCTGCGGACACCTACCCGGCGGCCCTCCAGGTCACGCGGCTCGTTGATGCCCGAGCGTTCATGCACCGCGACGCCAGCGTGGTAGAAGGCCCGGGTGAGAAAAACCGGGATGCCCGTGAAGGCTTTGCCGTGAGCGCGGGCGCAGAGGTAGGTGGACAGGGCCATCTCGGCAACGTCGAACTCCAATCCGCGCACCATGCGGCGGAAGATGCTGGTAACCGGAGATACCTCGGTGTGCTCCAATTGAAACATCGTTGAAGCTACGCTGCCGTCTTTCAACGGCGCCGTATGCCCATAGTTGCCCACCGCTACGTTCAGTACCAGATCCGCCATCGTGTCGCCTCCTGTTGTGCCCGGACGGGACGTCCCCGAATGTGCGACATTGTAACGGGTTTCCGTGCAGATAGGCTCCGGTACTGTATGATTCAAGAGTGCAACACCGGAAACTGATTGAAGCGGCCAAGGCACAGGAGGTATGGAGTCATGGAGAAAATTAGGAACAATTACCCGGACATTGCGCCTCCGGGGTCGACATTCAGTCGGGGAGTGAGAGTGGGCAATCTGCTGTTCATCGCCGGCTGCACGGCCAGGGGTACGGACGCGCAGGGTGGGTCCATGTCGGAGCAGCTACGGGTGACGCTGGACCGAATAGCGCGGATCGTACAGGAGGAAGGCGGCGCACCGTCGGATATAGTGAAGATTACAACCTACGTCACCAGCATCCCGGCGTGGCGTGAGATCAGGGAGGACCAGGAGGCGCAGTTCGCCGAGTGTTTCCAGGGCGAGTATCCGGCCAATACGCTGGTGGAGATCACCGCTTTGGCCGAGGACGGGCTGGACTTGGAGATTGAGGCCATCGCCGAATTGGGCTAGGCGATGGGGCGAAACGCGCCATCAGCCGACGGCCCAGGGGCGGGCTTTGGCCATCGCCCGGACACCGGCGGGCGTGGTGATTGGCGCCAGGCAGCGGTCTCCCATGCAGACGTACAGGGCAGGTTCTCGATCCGCTGGAAAGCCCAGCCTGCCGATCTGTTCCGCGTCCCGCGCTGAATCCAGGGGGCGCAAGACTCGGTGCGGCGCGTAGATTCGCAAGGCCGCGTGATGGAGCCGGCGGTAAGCCGCGGTGGAAGAATCGCCCACCAATACCATGCTTACCGGCCCCTGGGTAAGCATGTCTTTCGCTCGTCCCCAGGCTGCGCCGGCCGGCAGGAACAACGCCTCCTCATCCTCCTCCATCCGACGCGAGGCATGAGAGCCCAGGTAACTCCTGCTGGGCACCACGGAGTCGAAAACGTCCAAGCCGGCGGCCGCCCGTTGCGCGTATTCTTCCTCGCCGGTCAGCACACCCAGCGTCAACAGACTTTCGGCCCAGTAGCCATTGTCCAAAGCCGGCTGTTCCCGGGGGAGCAACGCGGCCTCAAAAGATCGCGCCGCAACGGTGTCGTAGCAGCCGCCGTTGGGCGCGCCGAATAGCGCTTCGACAGCCTCGCAGACCTCAACCGCCCGCGCCAAAAATTCGGCGTTGCCCGTGGACTGATACAGGGCCAACCATGCCCGCAGGAAATTGAGCTGATCGGACAGAATGAACGCAGCGTCATCAGGCTCACCCGCCCGGCGGCGTAAACCGTGCTCCGGAACCCAACTATCCTGCCACAGCCTTTCCAGGATGCCGGCTCCCAATTGGGAGTGGGCAGTGATACCCAGCGCATCGCCCGGCACGATCAGGGCGTGCGCAGCCAGGGAGTTCCATCCGGCGTAGAAAGTGTGGTCCACAGGTGGCGGAGTGGCCGCGTTCCGGTCCTTCCAGGATCCTTGATAGAAAGGTTCATCCGCATCCTGGCTGGCGAAAAACAAACTGACATCAGAGTCGAACAGGGTGGAAAGCAGGTAGTCCAGTATCCCCTGCACCGCGACTTTGTAGGCCGCTTTTCGGGTGATTTGGAATGCCTCGAGGTAGGTCATCGCCAGGCTGGCGTTGCCAACCAGCATTTTCTCGTAGTGCGGAACCTTCCAGTCTCGGCTCACGGAATAGCGAAAAAAGCCCTGGTCTTTTCTATCGTAGATGCCGTGCCACATCCCTTGAAGGGTATTTTCGACCATACTCAGCATGGCCTGATCTCCGCTGAGTTGGTAGCGGGCGGTGAGGAACCTCAGGGCTTCCCATGGGGGCTGTTTGGGTTCCAGCCCGAAGCCGCCGAATTCCTCGTCATAGAGTTCGACTAGCCGGGCGGCCACCGCATCTACTGAGGCGTTGGGTTTATCCCGCGTTGATGGAACCGGAATTCCGCCGCGTTCCGTACCCGCCGTAATATCGCCGCTGGATATGCGTTCCAGTAGCGCCACCATCTCATCGGGTGGAGTGTAGGGTCGGCCGGCGAGAAACTTGCCGGTTCCGGTCAGGAACGCTACTGACGGGAAACCGCCCTGGTTGTAGCGGAGTGAAATGTCGGGCCGCCGGTCAACATCCACGCGCACCGGGATGAACCGGGACTTTACCAGCTCAATGACGCGCTCATCCGAGTACGAAGTCTCGTCCATCACGTGGCACCAGTGGCACCAGGTGGCCCCCAGAGTCAGCAGAACCGGCTTTTCTTGGGACCTGGCGTCCGCAAAGGCAGACTCGTTCCACTCTCGCCAGGGGATAGGGCCAGGGTGTTCGGATTCGGTCATAAGTTGCGGCTACCAGGACTTGAGCACCGGCAGGACTTCCTCGGCAAAGAGCTTGAGGCCGCGCTCGGCGACGTCGAAAGGCGTGCCGCCGAAGCGGAAGGCTACGTTCAACTCGAAGTCGCCGAGAATCTCGCGGCGTTCCTCGAGCCCGCGCAGAATCTTGTCGGGCGTGCCCCAGCTGGCGGCTTTCATAAAGCCTTCGACGGCGCCTTCGAGGCCGGCGGAGCGGGCGATCTCAGCCTTCTGCTGGTAGGCGTCGTAGCCCTGCACCGTCCTGAAATGGTCGCCCAGGAACTCGTAGTGGTAGAAATTGCTCTCTACGAACTTGCCCTGGTACTGGCGCGCTTCCGCTTCGCATTGCTCCAGGTCGGCGCCGCAGATCACAAACTCGGTGAGCATCAGGGCCGGCGGTTCCGTGCCGTGAAATTCGCGATGCAGGGCGCGGCCGCGTTCGATGCCCGGCATACGCATTTCCCACGGGCGGTCGGCGAACATAATGATGTGAGCGCCGAGTTTGGCAGCTGAGAGGACGGATTCGTCGCTGGCGGCCACGGCGTAGATGCGCCCGTCGAAGGAGTGCTGAGGCCGGGGCCGGATCTCCGTGCGCGGCTGCTGATAATACTTGCCGTCGCCTTCTATGAAACCCGTTTTGAGGGCGTCGACGATCATAGGGGCGGCTTCGTCGAAACGATCCCGGGACTCGTCCATGTTGATGCCGAAGGTTTCGAACTCGCGTCGCGCCAGGCCGCGGCCGAAGCCGAGGCGCAGGCGTCCGTTGCTCAGCAGGTCGAGCACGGCGGCGTTTTCCGCGACGCGCAGGGGGTTGTGCCAGGGCAGGATAACGGCGGCGGTGCCCACGTCGATGTCGGGATGTTTCGCCGCGAGGTGGGTCATCAGCTGGAGATTGTCAGGGACGAAGGAGTAGTCGTTGAAATGGTGTTCGGCAGACCAGAGGCATTTGAAGCCTGAGTCAGCGGCGATTTCAGCAAGGCGCAGTTCCTCCTCCCACATCTGCCCATCCGAGCCGTCTTCCCAACCGTAGCTGGAGAAGATCATCATCATTCCGACGTCCATTCATGTACTCCTTGGCGGGGCTGGCGGTTGAGGTTCAGAAGCTGGGCTTGCTGGCGTAGGGGGTGAGTTGCAGTTCGTGGGTCCAGCAGGACTTGTCCTGGGTGTGCAGGTAGTAGAAGGCATCGGCGATCGCCATCGGGTTGATGATTAATTCCGGATGCTGCTGGGCGCGGGGCATGGCGCGAGTGCCCGGGGAGTCGATGGTGCCGTCGATCACTACGTTGGCGACGTGGATGCCGTGCTCCGAGTATTCCTCGGTCAACGCCTGGGCGAGGGTCCGCATCATCACGCGGGGATAGTACAGGGACTGGCCGGTGTACCGCTTGCGGCCACGCAAGCCGGCGGCGTTGTTGGAAAACAGGATGCTGCCCTCGCCGCGCTGGCGCATGGCCGGCAGGACTTCCTGGCAGACCAGGAAGGGGCCGCTGCTGGAGATGTGCTGCGCGGTTTCAAACATTTCGTAGGGCATGTGCTCGAGGAGTTCCATTTCGGGCGGGAGGTCGCGGCCTTCCAGGTAGCCGGCGTTATAGACCAGCACGTCAGGGTCGCCGGCTTCTTCTCGGATGCGAGCGAAGGCGCCGGATATGGAGTCGCGGTGGGCGAGGTCCAGCTCCACGATGGCGCTGTCGCCGCCCTGTTCCCGAATCGCGGCGTTCAACGGTTCGGCGTTGGCAGCGCTGCGCGTGGTCAGCACCGTGAAGAAGCCTTCCTGAGCGAACTTCTGCGAGATGGCGCCGCCAACGCCCCAGCGCACGCCGACGGGCAGGTCGCTGTCGTCGATGTCCCCGCCGTGAACCAGGTGGGTATTGCGTCCGTCGGCCTGCCACTTTGAGGTCGCGCCGATGACGACGGCGACAGGTTTGCCGTTTGTGTTCATAATAAGGTCCTTCTTGTGGATGCCCAAGCGGAGGGGTGTCAAGGGTTGTTGGGAAATTGGTGCCGAGGGAGGGACTCGAACCCACACACCTCCTGGAGGTAGCGGATTTTAAGTCCGCCGCGTCTGCCGTTTCGCCACCTCGGCACGGAGGTAAAAATAATCGCGCAACCCGATTCGTCACGAGAACCGGTGCGCGTTCAAAACGCTGATCTTTAGAACTGATCGGTAACCATCGAATGAAATTGGAGGCGACGGGCGGATTCGAACCGCCGAATAGAGGTTTTGCAGACCTCCGCCTTA
>JAPPCX010000038.1 GCA_028875655.1 Chloroflexota bacterium
CGGCGCAGTTCCCGGTCTTCCATGTACAGGCGGAGGGCCTCGCGCACCAGTTCGCTCACGTCGCGGCCCTCCTCCTCTTTGACCAGTTGCACCTCTGCGTACATCTCCGGGGGCAGCGAGAATGTGATGGTCCGTGATATGCGTCGTGGCGGCATGGTCTCTATCATCGATGGCTGTTATACTAGATTGTCTTACTATCCATCATCCCACATCCCTCCAGCCCGGTCAAGGACCGATGGTCATTCCCCCTTCGCCAAGACCGCCCCCGATGGTGACGCCGACGGTCACGCCCTACCTTCCTGAAGTTGCCAACGTAGCCACGCCGCTATTGAATCGACAGAGCAGCACTTCTCGAAATCCCGATTACGCAAATCAGTTTCCTATGCGCCCGAAGGCGCAGCAGCGATGGCGCTCGTTCCGTCGTTGATCGCTTTCGGACTTCGTTCAGCCAAATCCTGGGACGTGAAATTGCCTGAATGCTCAGCCTACCGTTGCTCTAGCTCCCACCAGGTCCAACAATGAAGCAGCAGGTGGCGGATGCAAAATGACCTGCTCAATCTGACCGACAAGGGGAACCGATTCGTCGAACAGGGACAAGCCGAACATTGCCAAACTTCCCAGGGTTACTAGGATGAGATTTCTGAGGGTTTCCGGCGCCAAATCAGATTCCTCGGGTTGTATCATGTCTCTGAGCCGAGGATGGACGCTCCCATTCCCCAAGTCATGCACCCGCATCGTGTTTTTGCGCGTGACGTCATCTGGTCCCCAACCCTTGCTCTTGGTCCATTCATCCGCCAGAAGTTCAGTTTTAGGCCGTTTCCAATAATGCCCCGGCTTCTTCGGCGCCTGGTTGTCGAAATACTTCTTTCGGATGAGTTCCATCATCTGTTTGGCTTCTTTTTCGGCATTGGGCGCGTAATTATCTCGAAATTGCTTGTCGTTGAGATTTTCCGCCGCATGATGGTAGATCTCCGCGTAAAAGGCTTTGGCGAAATCTTCATACTGGTAGTGGGCTTCGAGGTACCTGATGGTCATGTCTCTCTCGAGGAGCATACGGAGATTCGAACAGGCATCCGAGAAACTGCCCATATCCAGTGACAGGCAAGAGAGGCGAGCCAAACCAACGCCGCGAGCCAGCATGGAGGTCACAGTCCATCCCTTGCTTTGAGGCACGCCTTCAGCCAGTTGGATCAAGTCTATTCCCCGCATCGTCATCTGTTGAACCAACAACAATTGGGCGTAAACAGACGAATTCCAGGCTGTCTGGTGGTTTCCCTCATTCACGGCCCAGGCGTTGAAGACGGTTAGCATGATGTACTGCATCATAGGAGATTCAACCATTTCTCTTATTTGATCTTCCGTCTCTGTACTCAGGCTGGGGACATACAAACCGTTATCCAATTGCAAGGGCTTCTCCATTTGTCAACTCCGATCAGGTGATGCTCTTGTCTTGCAGTACGGGGCCCCGCGTTCTGCTGCCGCGGAGTCTTCAGCGGTCATTGGCTCTAGCATACATCGCCTCACGCCAATCGTGCGCATAGAGGCCGTCCACGTTACGGCCCCGTTATCCAGTACGGCGCGCCCCGTATTGAGCGCGGGCCGATTGCTAATTCGCCGGAACGACGTGTGGTTTTCTAGCGTCAAAATCTCCCAGTGGTTGGAAAATTGACGACAACCAGCCGGTAGAGCCAGTGAGTCCGCCGCTAGCACAATGATTTCATCACCTACCTACGGCGGGGTTGACCACTCCTGATAGACGTCGTTAGTCTTCACCACATTGACCCAGTAAAGGGGCGGAATCGCCTCATAGTGGAGTGCCGTGTTGATTGCCTCAATGCTGGGTAGCTGCGGGTACTTGAACGAAACGGTCACTCGAAAGCACAGCCATATTCCACTTGGGGTGGATTGCGCCACGCCTTACCCAAAGGCCCCACCTTCACCAACAGCCCCGTGTGGGAAATCCACAGAGGCACGTCCACCCCGGCGCGTTCCATCTCCCGGCGGGCCACGCCGAGAAAGTTGCCCTCGGCCAGGAAGTCGTCGAAGACCACCAGCACCAGGGGCCAGTGGCCGTGGTCGTCCCGGGGTTTGTTGGAGGAATAGTAGCGCAGGTAGGGAGCCAGGCGGGCGGCCATGGTGGAGGGATGCACGGCGCGGCGCTCCCACTCCAGGAAGAAGGGGAGAGTCTTGTCTCCGGCCCGCACCACGCCGAAGGCGTCGGGATGGACGGAGCGGAGGTTACCCCGGTGCCGGAAGTATCGGGTGGAGTGATGGGGCGGCGACACCTGGAGCACTTGGCAGCCGCGAGTCTCCTTTGCCTGGCGAAGCAGGGCGCCCAGGAAGCGGTGCACCCCGTCGGTGTGCTCGACGGCGCGGGCCAGGGGCCGGCTGCGAGCGCCCGGGACATCCCGCCAGTGGCTGGCGAGTTCTCCATCATCGTCCTGGACGCTCCAGCGGCGCAGGGCGGTGGACACCGACGCCCGGTCCCGCCGGGCCAAGAGTGTCAGTCCGCGCTCGCCGAGGGCCAGGCGGCGCTTCCCGCCCAGGACGCCCCTAGCCACCAGTCCCAGGTCTTCCAGCCGGGCGGCGATGCGCCAGACGCGGGAATTGGACAGGTCGAGGAAGGCGCACAGGTCTGCCACGGTGGCCCAGGGCCAGTCGGCGAGGCAGTCCAGCAACCGCTTATCGGCCGGCTTGAGCAGTACGGGCAGCAGGTGGTTGGGGACGTTTTCGCCGGTTTCGTCGATGCTGACGGTTTCGGGCAAGGCGGCCCTCGCCAATGGCTGCTCCACGGGCAGCCCGCCGCCCGGTCTCAGGTTTGCCAGCGCCTCCTCCAGGGACAGCAGTCCAGGGGCCGACGGAGTGCGCCAGACGGCGTCGTCAGCCACCGCATGGGCCACGTCCCGCTCCAGTGCCAGGTAGACCGGGCTGGGGTAGCGGGCCAGCAGGCGGCGCGCCTGGCGCAGGCGCATCTCGTCGGGAAAGAGGGCCAGCAGACCCCGGGGCAGGTCCTGACGGGAGCCGACCAGCCAGTTCACCCGGTCGGCGAAGGCGGTGCGGTCGGCGAAGGCGCCCTGTCGGATGACGCCGACGGTCCGGCCGCCGTCAAGCGTCATGGCGGCGTCCAGGGAATGGGCGCGGTACCAGCGGAAGCGGAAGGGTTCCTCCACCGACGCTATCGCCGAGGCCAGCCGGTGAATCACCGCCACGGCGTCCAGGCGGGCCAGCAGGAGCCGCTGCCAGTGGGCTGATACGGGCCGGGTGCGAAGGAGATACTCCACACTCCGACCTTCTACTTCTGCCAGTCTTTCCAGGCCCGGGGAGGTGAGATGCCAGCGGCGGGTGGCGGCGGTCAGCGGGGAGGCGTGGCGCAGAAACCGCACCAGGCCCTGCGCCTTCAGCCGGCGCAGCACGCGGTAGGCGGTGGCCTCGGCCAGGCAGGACAAGGCGGCCAGTTCCAGCCAGTCCAGGAAGGGCATGGCCGCCAGGGTGGGCAGTACCGGAATTTCCTGCTCCCTGAACTTCACGCCGCCTCGGCCTCCGGCTCCTGCCGGGCGCCGCCCTCTCCCCGCCGCCGGGTGCGCTGGCGACCAGACTTGCCCTTGCCCTTATTGGCGTTGGCCTTCCCGCCGCTGCCGGGTCCTCCGGCGGGCTTGGCCGGCTTGCCGCCGGTGGGCGCGTCTCCGTTGTCCTCCTCGTCCTCCCGCTCCAGCCGGTCACGGTAGTCTTTGACCCGCAGGTCGGCCTCGGCCTCCAGCCGGGCCAGGGCCTCCGCCGGCGTGGTGTAGGCAGAGGCGGCGTCCTTGATCCGCTGCGCCACCTCCGGGTCTCCCGGCTGGGGCGGGCGCAACTCCATGTAGTAGGTGGGTTCCCGCCGCCCGTCCACCGTGGCCCGCACGTAGCAGTGGTGCGACGGCAGCGACACCAGGTCCTCCTCCCCAACCCGCTCCCGGTCCAGCTCACCCACCAGCTCCTGGGCGTTGTTGGCCGACACCTGGAAGGCCACCAGGCAGCTTACGTTGGCCAGCAGCGTGTCCCGCAGGGTGTCGGAGATTTCGTCCAGCTTGCCCAGGCTCTGAGTGGCCAGGATGAAGCTGGCCCCGAACTTGCCCAGCTCCGAGAGCATGCCGTCGTAATCGACGCCGGGCAGGGCCTGCATCTCGTCCACCACCACCGTCACCCCGCGCCGCCGCTCCGGCGGCAGGGTTCCCTGGGAACGTATCGCCGAGTCCACCAGGTTGAGGATGGCCGCCCCCACCAGGGCCGAGACCTCCGGCCCCACGTCGCCCTGGGCGGTGGACACCAGCAGCACCCCGCCATCGGCGATGACCTTGCCCAGGTCCAGGGTGGAGCGGCGCTGGCCCAGGATGGAACGGGCCTTCTTCGACGAGGCGTAGTAGGCCAGGCGGGTCTGCACCGGGGCGATGGAGTCGGCCTGGAGGGTGCGGGTCCAGGCGGAGTAGGTGTGGGCCCACCACTCGATGATGAAGGGGTCCTTCACCCGCCGCAGCACCGTCCGGCGGAACCGGCGGTCCGACATCAGCCGGGAGCCGTCCAGGATGGTGAGCTGCTCATCCGCAGCAGTGTCGGGATGGGAGTTGTACTCGTGGAGGGTCTTGACCACGTGCTCCAGGATGGACTGCATCCGGGGTCCCCACTGCTCCCACACTCCCTTGGCGCCCCGCACCAGCGCGTCGGCGGCCCGGTCCCGGTCGGGGAACACCCTTACGTCCAGCAGGTTGATGCCCGGGGCGCGGGTCTCGTCGGCCAGGTCGATCAGGTACACCTGGTCGATGATGTCATCGGGAACGTCTCCCAGCAGGTCCTTCACCAGGTCGGCGTGGGGGTCGATGACGACGACGGCGTCAGGGTTGCGGCCCGCCGCCTTCTCCCGCATCAAGTGCTCCACGTTGTGGCGCATCAGTGTGGACTTGCCCATGCGGGTGCGGGCCAGGTAGAGCTGGTGGCGGCCCATGCCCCGGAGGTTGAAGCGCACCGGCCGGGGTCTCCCGCCCACGGTGTTGCCCACGTGGGCGCCCTGGTCGTCGCCGGAGGCCGGAGGGTGGAGCACCCGGGGCCCGGAGCGTCCCACCGAGGCCAGGGGGTTGCCCGCGCCCAGGGGGTGCCACAGGGCCGCCAGTTCCCGCACCCCCAGGACGTTGCGGGACCGGAACATCCCCGCCGCCGGGGCCGCCGGCTCGGTGGCGGGAATCACGGGCCGTACCTTTCCTGCCTTGAACCTGGACCCGGCGGGATTGGCGTAGCCCTGGTAGGACTGGGCGGCGTGGCGCAGCAGGTCTCTGGCCCGGCTCTCCGTGCCGTGCTCGGGCAGGACTGCGATGACTTCCAGCTGGGCCTGGTGGGCCAGCCTGGAGAGCTTGTCCTTGATCTGGAGGGGGTCGTGAAGGCGGTTGCCGGCGCGGGCCTTCCTGATGCGCCACCAAGCCCAGCCGGCGACGGTCATCGCCGCCGCCACACCCAAGCCCAGCAGCACCGCCTTCCAGGTCTCGCCCCGCTGCACCCACAGGTAGCCCATCAGCGCGGCCAGGCCCACCGGGGCCAAGACCAGGAAGTTCATGGCGTTCCGGGTCTCGGTCTGGTACTGGGCGGTCTGGGCCGAAGGGACCGCTTCGGCCTGCTGCTTGCGGTATAGCTTGTCCTGGTGGGGCTGGGACCACTCCGGCCCCAGGGAGGTGAGGCTGAGCCGGCCAATCACCTTTTCACCCGGCTCCAGGCCGGAGAGGGCGCCGATGACGGAGATCAGGGGGTCGGAGCCCGGCTCTTTCAGTTGGTCGTCGTCGAAGGTGCGCAGGGGCAGGTACTCCGGCCCCTGGAGCCGCAGGGTGGTTGACCAGGCTTTCTCCCCATCGCTCAGGCGCAGGGGGTCGTCTTCCGGGGAGACCTGGTCGACCTGGGCGTGGCGGTAATGGGCGTCCAACTGCTGCCTGACGTAGGAACCCTCCCGGCAGCGCACCAGCAGGGAGACGCCGGCGGCGTCGCCTACTATCTCCAGGGCGAAGGGTTCGGGAGCGCCGACGGCGCGCAGGAAGTTCTCCACCCCGGACAGGCTGCGCTCCTCGGTGCGGGAGGCAGTGACGGAGAGGACCTTGACCTCCGGCGGAGGGTTGCCCTTGAATACCCTGGTAATGAAGTTGGCTAACATGGCTGAAGTCCTCCTTTTGCTGAATTGTTCCTTCGCTCAGGGCGGCGCCGGTGCGCCACCCTGGCGAATTAGAAGGCCGACTAATGATTAGGACATACGTTCTATACATTATGCCCGCAAGCCATCCCTGGCGCAACGGCCGCCGCGTCATCAACTCCGCGCTGGGGTTGTCCCGGTGCGGGCAGCCCAGGGCGTTTGACGGTCTCGCCGGGGACTTTGGGGACACCAGGGGGGCGGACCGGGGGGACTCTTGCCGGAGGCCCCGACGTGTCAAACTGCAATCCTCTCCAGTCGCTTCCCGCAGTGGGCGCCCTGTAAGGAGAAAGGAAAAGATTGCAGAATACAATCCTGGGGCATTTCCTACGGGGAACAAGGCGGTTAGGGCGGCATTTGGGGGATTTCCGGCAAGTGAATTTACTGCGGCTCTATAATCACTTTATTGCAGAGATTGCAGTGCGAAGATTGTAGTTTTGGGTGATGGTGAAGGCCGTGAACCACGATGATGACGCCACCCTGGAGGTGGACCAATACTCCGATGTTGAGCCGGACACGCCCCTATCGGACGGACCCCTATTGGACCTGCTGGACGCCCTGGTGGAGGAACGGGGCCGGGTGCCCGCCGCCCAGGTGTTGGGGGTGAACTACCGCACCCTGGCCCTCTGCTGCGATTCCCGTGAGGTGTCCCGGCGGATGCGGCGGGCATTGGTGGAGTTTCGGGACCGGGGCGGCTCCGGCGATGGTGAAACGGAGGATGGCAACGGCGAAGGTCCGCTGGACGGCGACCGGGCGGTTCTGCGTCAGCGGGTAGCTGAACTGGAGGACGAAAACGCCGAGCTGAGGGACTTGGCGGATGATCGGGCGCGACAGTTGGAGGAACTTACCCGCAGGCTTGCCGCGCTGGAAGACAGCAGGCGACCGGGGGACGCTGCCGAAGATGTTGATGCCGACGCTGATGATGATCACGAAAATGAACAGGGCGACGATGTGGCGCGGGATTGGAGACCGCCCCGGCGCCGACCCGGAATGCCCGATGCCGGGGTGGTTACCCTGGAGGAGCAGCCCGACGAGGAACACGCCTTCGGACCGGCGGCAGTGCTGGTGGCCGAATGGCGACGGTTGCGGACCGCAGGTGCGCAGAACGTCAGCCGCGTTGACCGGGCCCAGGCCGCCGTGCGCCGGTGGGAACTGGAAGCCGCAATGATTGGCGAGTACCGCCTGACACTGCCGCCGGACACCTATCCCTTGGATGATGGACGCCGTGCCGATCACGTCCGCTGGCGGCGGGATGCCCTGGCGGAAGCCCAGAGGGAGTTGGGGCGGGCCAGGCGGGCGCGCTTGCTGAGGCGGGTGCTCACTCTGGGCCTGTGGCGAGATTAAGAAGGCCACGTTCGGCCATGAAGAGCAGCGGACCCCCGCTTGATTCAGCCTGAGCGCACGAGGTCCCATGCCGCAGAATACGCCGCAAAACTGATAGAATGTGAGGCAAAGGCAGCTTCTGTAGTTACAGTTGTTGCCGCGTGGGTGTTGAAAACATGAACCACAGTGAGATTGTCAACTTCATTTGGGGAGTGGCGAACCTGATTCGGGACACCTTCAAGAGGGGGAAGTACCAGGACGTTATCCTGCCGCTCACCGTGCTCCGACGGCTGGACTGCGTGCTCGGTCCCACCAAAGAGGATGTGCTCCAGCGTCAGGCCGAGCTCCGTGGCAGGGGTTTGGAGGATTTGCATAGCCAACTCTGCCTAGCTTCCGGGTTCGCCTTCTACAATTCTTCCCGGTACGACTTCTCCCTGCTGCTGGCCGACGCCCCTAACGTTGCCGCCAATTTGAGGAACTACATCGCAGGTTTCAGCCAGAACATGCGGGAGGTACTGGAAAGGTTCGACTTCGACAACACCATCAGCAAGCTCGACGAGGCGGGCCTGCTCTTCCAAGTACTGGAGAGATTCGGGAATGTGGACCTTCATCCCGACCACATTGATAACGCTACGATGGGCACGATTTTCGAGGAATTGATCCGCCGGTTCAACGAGGCGCTGAACGAGAATCCAGGTGAGCACTTCACCCCCCGGGATGTGGTACACCTCATGGTTGGCCTCATGCTCGCCGGCGATGAAGACAGAATCGGCGGCAGCGGCGTGGTGCGGACCGTCTATGATCCCTGCTGCGGCTCCGGTGGAATGCTGACCATCGCCAAGGAGCGCATCAACGTCGGCCACCTGGATAATGGCAATCTACTGACCGGTCCGGTCAATCAAAATGCCGAGATTCACCTCTTCGGGCAGGAGGTGAACCCGGAGACCTGGGCGGTTTCCAAGTCGGACCTGTATATGAAAGACCCAACAGGCCGGGACGCCGACAGCATCGTTTTCGGAACCACTCTTTCCAACGACCGGCACGCGGCCAGAACCTTCGACTATCTGATTGCCAATCCGCCTTATGGGAAGGATTGGAAGCGGGACGAAAGCTCGGTTCGCGCTGAACATAGTCGGGGCGCCGCCGGCAGATTTGGGCCGGGCCTCCCGCGCATTAGCGATGGTCAGCTTCTGTTCCTGCTGCATATGCTGGCGAAAGCCAAAGACCCGGAGGAAGGCGGTTCGCGCATCGCCATCATTATGAACGGGTCGCCTTTGTTTACCGGGGACGCGGCCAGCGGCGAGAGTGAGATACGGCGCTACGTCTTCGAGAACGACCTGCTTGAAGCCCTGATCGCCCTACCCGAGCAACTCTTCTACAACACCGGCATTGCCACCTATGTTTGGCTCCTCACAAACCGGAAAACCCCGGAACGCAAGGGCAAGGTGCAGCTCATCGACGCCTCCGAATTCTGGACTCCGATGCCTCGAAGCCTGGGCGACAAGCGTCGGCAGGTTCCTCCAGAAAAAGTCCGGGACATTCTGCAAATCCTTGACGCCTGCCGGGACGGGGAAATCCGCCGCTTTGCCAAAGACAGTGGGAGAGAAGATACCGTTGTGAGCCGCATCTTCCCCACAGTCCACTTCGGATTCCGAAAGATTACAGTGGAACGCCCGCTACGGCTCAACTTCCAGGCAACCCCCGAGCGCATCGCGCGGCTCGAAAACGAAAGGGGGTTCCAAGCACTGGCCAAGTCCAGGAAGCAGGGATATGCGGCGAATCAGGAAGAGGACCGGGGACGCCGGCTACAGGAGTCGCTCCGAAAGATGCTGAATGCCTTGCCTGAGACTGTGGTAAAGGACCGGAAGGACTTTGAAGAAATCCTTGACGACGCATTGAAGCGCGCTGAGATAAAGCTATCTGCTCCCGTTCGCAAAGCGGTCCTCAACGCTTTGGCGGAGCGTGACGAAACAGCAGCCATTTGCACCGACAAGGAGGGCAAACCGGAGCCGGACCCGGAACTGCGGGATACTGAACGTGTGCCCCTGGCCTTGGATGTGAACACCTTCTTCAAGCGTGAAGTCAAACCACACGTGCCGGATGCCTGGATTGACGATTCCAAGAGAGACGCCAAGGACGGAGAGGTTGGGATAGTCGGCTACGAAATCAATTTCAACCGCTACTTCTACCGGTATTCCCCGCCCCGCCCTCTGGAGGACATAGAGGCGAACATACAGGGTATTGAAGCGGATATCATCAGGATGCTGCGAGAGGTTACGGCGTCAGCATCCGCTTGATGGATTGGCCGTCCGCTGCCTATTGAAAAAGGTCTTCACATCATTCAAGTTTGCCGACCTTTTTACAAACTCGTTGCGTTCTTGTAAAATGGCTGTGGCGCAATCCCGATCACCGACAGGATTGACACGCAATGGCCGTTGAACTTACCCAGGACATTCTCCACGAAGCCGGCATCGGCAACTTCTTCCGGCCCAGCCAACTGGAGCCGCTGGGGATACCCTACCACCGGCTCAGGCAACTTGAGGCGGATGAAACCGTCGAGCGGATAGGCTGGGGCCTCTATCGCTTGGCGGAAGCTGAACCCACGGAACGTTACTCGATTGCCTCCGTGTGCGCCCGGGTCCCCAACGCCATAGTCTGCCTGGTATCGGCGCTCCAGGTGCATGAGATTGGCACCCACATGCCCCGCCAAGTCTGGATTGCCATTCCGCACAAGGCAAAAGCCCCCGTGCTCAAGGGAATAGGAGTCCGCTTGGTTCGCTTCAGCGCCGCCGCCTTGACCTATGGCGTACAGGAAACCAGCTTCGAGGATGTGCCAGCTCGCATTACATCTCCGGCTCGCACGATAGTTGACTGTTTCCGGTTCCAACGCCTGGTCGGGCGAGAAGCAGCGGTGGAGGCGCTTCGTGAGGCTATTGATGGCAGAAAGGTCACGACCGCCGGGCTAATGCGTACTCTTGAGGTTCTGCCCTCGCGCCGTCTCAGTGCCATTATGGAAGCCGGGGTGCTATGACAACCAACATCGCCGCTTCGATCAGAGCACGGTTGCTCAACAGGGCCAGAACCGAAGGGACAGAGTTCCAGCTCTTTCTGGACCGTTACGCTTGCGAGCGGTTCCTCTACCGTCTGGGGGAGTCGGAGGTCCGGGACCGGTGCATCCTGAAGGGTGCGAGCCTGCTGGCGTTATGGATGGACGAACCCTATCGGTCAACGCGGGACATTGACCTGTTGACTTTAGGAGACAACGACGAGGAAACCGTTCGCTATGTAATGGGGACCATCTGCAACGTTTCCTGCCCTGAAGACGGAATGGCTCTCGACGTCAGCACCTTGAAGATCTCAGCGATTCGGGATGGCCAGCGGTATGGCGGGCAGCGCGCTACCATCATTGCTTTTCTGGGGAACGCCAAGTGCAACGTACAGGTGGACTTTGGCTTCGGCGATGTGGTGATACCCGGACCGGAAGAAGCCCAGTTGCCTGTCCTTATAGGTGGCCTTCCGGCGCCTTTTCTGCTCACCTACCCCCAGGCATCTTCCATTGCTGAGAAGTTCGAGGCAATGGTCCAGTTGGGTACAGGCAACAGCCGGATGAAGGACTTCTACGACGTATGGGCTTTGTCCGAAACCTTCGGCTTTGACGGCCCCGAGTTGCAGGAGGCGGTTGCGCGGTGCCTTGACCGGCGCGGCACTCCCTGGAGTGCGGAGACTCCCGAAGCCCTTACAGCCGCGTTTTACTCAAACCCGCAACGGCAAGATTACTGGACGACATATGGACATCAGGGCGGGCTACTGAACGTCCCGCCCAGCGCGTTCGAGGAAATCGGCAGCCGCATCCAGTCCTTCCTGGGGCCGGTTCGCGACAGCATCCTGGCGGGCGAGCCTTTTGATCTGCACTGGTCTGCGGGCGGACCCTGGGAAGCCCGGAAGCCGTTGAGGGAAGCAGGTGTCGACTAATCCGGCCCCCAATGAAGAATCCTCCGCCGTTCAGGCTCACCTGACCATAATGCAGGGTGTGATAAACCGGATGGCGGAGAACAGCCGCTCCTGCAAGGTGTGGTGCGTTACCCTCGTTGCCGCCGTTCTGGTGCTGGTGGCGCGTACCGGGGAGTCGCAGCACGCCCTGATCGCGTTGGTTCCAAGCGGCCTGCTCTGGTTCCTGGACGCCTACTATCTCGGGCTGGAACGCCGATTCAGGAATTCGTACAACGATTTTGTCGCCAAAGTGCATCGCGGGACAGTAGGCGTAACTGACCTTTACGAAGTGAAGCCGGTCGGCAGCGGGATTGGGCAGTTTCTCTGGGCCATGTTTCGTTCCCCCTCAACGCTGCCGTTCTACGTCTTGGTAACCGTAACGATACTCCTAGCTTGGTGGCTCATCATTCCATCGGATACCCCGCTCGCCGGAGGAAAACCTTGACGACGAACCAGGTTCCCAGGCACAAGGTATTCATCAGCTACTACCACGCGGACGACCAGGAATACAAGAATCGGCTGGTTCAGGCGTTGGATAGCAAGGCCATCGACAAGTCCGTCAGCCAGGGAGACATCCACGATGAAGGTCTCCCTATGGACGAAATACGTCGGAGAATCCGCGATGACCACATCGCGGACGCCACCGTCACCATCATCCTGATTGGCCGCTGCACTTGGCAGCGCAAGCACGTGGATTGGGAGATTTCGGCCAGTATCATTGACCGTAGAAACAATCAGAGATGCGGGCTGCTGGGCTTGCTGCTGCCCACACACCCGGACTATCGCAAGCGGCCTAGTGACCGCAATCCCCGCCTGCTACCGCCAAGGCTGGCGAGAAACATCGGCGGCAATGACCCCTTCGCCGTCATTTACGACTGGCCCAAGGATGGACTGTCCAGGAAAGTTTTGCCGAGAATCAATACGGCCTTTCAGCGAAGAAACAGAACTCCCTGGCCGGATGACGGTCTTCACCTTTTCCGAGACAACCGATCCGGTGATTGTCGCCGGGGTTGGCAGAACTAGGCAAGAGCAAGTTGACATGGCGATGTTGACCGCAAAATACCAGCCCTACCCTTCCTACAAGCCCTCTGGCATTGAGTGGCTTGGGGAAATCCCGGCGCATTGGGAAATCAAACGTCTAAAGTACGCTGCTGATCTGAACCCCAAAGCCTCCGAAGCACGAGGGCTGGCTCCGGACACGGAGGTTTCTTTCGTGCCGATGGAAGCTGTTGGCGAATACGGTGGCTTGGACCTGTCGCTGACAAAGGAAATTTCCGACGTGGGAGACGGATACACCTATTTCAGTGATGGGGATGTGGTGGTTGCCAAAATCACCCCGTGCTTTGAGAACGGCAAGGGATCTTTGGCCGGTGAACTCGTCAACGGAATCGCCTTCGGTACAACCGAACTCCACGTCATGAGATGCCGTCCTGAACTTGATAAGCGGTTCGCCTTTTATCTGACACTAACCGATTCGTTTCGCCGGCTCGGTGAAGCTGAGATGTACGGCGCCGGAGGGCAGAAACGTGTTCCCGAGAGTTTTATAACGAACCTCAAACACCCCATCCCGCCCCCGCCCGAACAGCGCACCATCGCCGCCTTCCTGGACCGGGAGACGGCACGGATTGACGCGCTGGTTGTCAAGAAGGAACGGCTGATAGAGCTGCTCCAGGAGAAGCGTACAGCCCTTATCACCCGCGCCGTCACCAAGGGCCTCGACCCCGACGCTCCGATGAAAAACTCCGATGTCGAGTGGCTGGGGAAGATTCCGGCCCATTGGGAAGTTCGGCGGTTGAAGTCGCTGGCAGTCGTACAACTCAGCAATGTGGATAAAAAGTCGGAAGAAGGTCAGGAAGCTGTTGGCCTGTGCAACTACGTGGACGTCTATTACAACGAGCAAATCAACTCTGATATAGACTTTATGGCCGCTACCGCAAGCGAAGACCAAATTCGTCGTTTCTCACTTCAAAAGGGTGATGTCCTCATCACGAAGGACTCTGAGTCTTGGACTGACATCGCGGTTCCAGCCGTGGTTACGCAAAACCTCCCACATGTAGTTTGCGGTTATCATCTTGCCCACATCAGACCCCGTAACAACTGCGATGGAACTTTCCTTAGCCAGGCGTTTTCTGCCACTGGCCCACGAAACCAGTACGAATTCGCCGCGAACGGAATCACCCGTTTCGGACTAACTGGGCATGCTATCCGTGAGGGTGTGTTTCCTGTCCCACCTCTCCCTGAACAGCGAGCCATAGCCGACTTCCTCGGCCAAGAAAAGGCCAAACTCGATTCCCTCATCGCCAAAGTCAGGGAAGCCATCCAGCGCCTGAGAGAGCTTCGGAGCACCCTCATTTCCGCTGCCGTCACCGGCCGCATTGACGTCAGTAGTGAAGGTCAGTAATGAAAGAGCGCATAGTCAACGTCTTTACCTACGGGAACGGGGACCGCATTCACTCTTTCGGATGGGCAACCTACACAGAGGAGGGTTCGTACCGTGAGCTTACCGCTTTCCTCCAATCCAAGGTAGAAAGCGACTTCAAGACCGCGAAACAGACGGACTTCACCCGCCCAATGAAGAGAGCAGATTTTGGTTTCGCGTTGCGACTGGGCGCACTGGACCGCGTTGCGCCTCAAGTTGTGGAGGTAGTCGGCGATTCAATCTACTGCCTTACGCACGTAATTGACGGCAAGCCAAGAGCTGAGGGTGTTTCCCATGCTCAACCTCACGAGGCTGTGCCTGACTACCTCAGACTCTATTGGACGACCTCTGGGTTCGATTTTGGTCAGTTGATTGACGACGACTTCATGGATGCAATCATGGTGCTTTGGACAAACCAGAAGTATGTTTCCGCTCTCAAGCTGCTTTTCATCATGATTGATACTCTGGGCTTCGTCGAATTTGGCCCCGCAAATGATTGCTTCGTCCGATGGCTCAAAGAATTCTGTGACCTGGGTCCATTAGGCGTGTCATCGGACGAGCTTTGGGAGCTTAGAAATTCCTTGCTTCATATGACAAACCTTGATTCTCGCAAAGTCCAAAGTAGCAAAGTCAAGAGATTGTTGCCCGTGACGACTGCTCAGCAGAACGATATTCCGATTGAAATGGATGGTTTCAAGAACCTGCACATGGCACGGTTGTTTGGCTCGGTGATTCCAGCAGGGATCGTCAAATGGATAAGCGCCTTGGACGAAGACCATGACAAATTTCTTGACTTCATTCAAAGGTATGACACAGTAATTTCTGATTCTCGAACCAGCGTAGCACATACCCCCTAAGGGTCTGAAGGATGAACCGTAAATTAGGCGGATAGTCACCTTTGGTCACCCTGATCGTGTCTCGGCTGCATCCAATCGGGAAGGAGGCAGAATGCAAGTAGAAGTTTCGGAACGGGCCTTTGAAGACGCCATAGAAGCCTGCCTTGTCCAGAACGACGAAAGGTCGATAGGAGAGGAACGGGGTTCCTACCTCGACCCGATGCCCGGCGGTTATCGAAAGCGGACATCCGGCGACTATGACCGTGCCCTGTGCCTTATTCCAGAAGACGTGCTGGACTTCGTGCTGGTGACGCAGCCCAAAGAGTGGCGGCGGCTTTCCCAGCATCACGGGGACGCCGTGAGGGAACAGTTCCTCAAGCGCCTGGCCTCCGAGATTGCCCGCCGGGGTTCCCTGGACGTGCTGCGCCAGGGCATCCGGGACACGGGTTGCCGGTTCCGGCTGGCCTATTTTCGGCCATCCAGCGGCCTGAACGAAGAAACGCGGCGGCTCCATCGAGGCAATATCTTCTCGGTGGCGCGGCAACTCCATTACAGCGAGAGGACCAACAAGAGCCTGGACCTGACCATCTTACTCAACGGCATCCCCATCTTCACGGCGGAACTGAAGAATCCCCTCACGGGGCAGACGGTGGAAGACGCCATTCGCCAGTACCGGGCGGACCGAGACCCCCGGGAGCCGCTGCTCGCCTACCGACGCTGCCTGGCCCACTTCGCCGTTGACCCCGACCTGGTCTATGTGACTACCCAACTGGCAGGGCCGCAGACCCGGTTTTTGCCCTTCAATCGGGGCATGTTCGGCGGCGCCGGCAACCCGCCCGTGCCGCCGACGCAGAGCGGCTACGCCACCGCCTACCTCTGGGAGGAAACCTGGACGCGGGACAGCGTGTTGGACCTGGTGCGCCAGTTCATTCACGAGGTTGAGGAAGAGGACGACCGGGGCAGGAAGACGGGCAAGCGATACCTGATCTTTCCCCGCTACCAGCAACTCGACTGCGTGCGGCGGTTGGTGAGCGACGCCCGGCAGCGGGGAACGAGACAACGCTACCTGGTCCAGCACTCGGCGGGAAGCGGCAAGACCTTCACCATCGCATGGCTGGCCCATCAACTGTCCACCCTCCACGACGCGCAAGACCGCCGCGTCTTCGACTCCATCGTGGTCATTTCCGACCGCCGGGTGCTGGACCGCCAACTCCAGGCGGCGATGCGGCAGTTCGAGCAGACGCTGGGCGTTGTGGAGAACGTGGACACTACCTCCAGGCAGCTCAAGGAGGCGCTGGAGTCAGGCAAGACCATTATCGTCACCACGCTCCAGAAGTTCCCGGTCATTGCCCAGGAGATTGGCGAGTTGCCCGGCCAGCGCTTCGCCCTGATCGTGGACGAAGCCCACTCGTCTCAAGCCGGCGAGGGAACCCAGGGACCGAGAGACGTGCTGGCCGCGCAGTCTCTGGAAGATGCCGAAACAGAGGATGCCGATGTCCCCGTTCCGGAGGACGAAGACTTGGACAACGCGGCACTGGCGCAAATGGCGAGGCGGCAGCAACCGACCAACGTTTCCACCTTTGCCTTCACTGCCACCCCGAAACCGAAGACGCTGGAGCTTTTCGGCGCCCGCCGGCCCGACGGGTCTTTCGCGCCCTTCCACCTTTACAGTATGCGCCAGGCCATCGAGGAAGGGTTCATCCTGGACGTGCTGGAAAGCTACACCACCTACAAGGCTTATTGGCGGCTGCTCAAGACTATTGAGGACGACCCGCGCTACGACAAATCCAAAGCCTCTTACCTGCTCCGGTCCTTCGTGGACCTGCACCCGCACGCCATTGACGAGAAGGTGCGGATAATGGTTGAGCACTTCACGGGCAAGTCTCAGAGTGAAATAGGCGGCCGGGCAAAGGCGATGATTGTGACGCGCTCGCGCCTACACGCCGTCCGCTACAAGTTGGCTGTTGACCGGCATCTGGCCGAACTCGGGAACCCGTTTAAGACCCTGGTGGCTTTCTCGGGGACGGTACAGGACGGCGGGCATTCCTACACCGAAGCCAATATGAACAGCATACCGGAAGCCCAGACCGCCAGGACGTTTGAATCCCCGGAATACCGGATGCTGATTGTCGCCAACAAGTTCCAGACCGGGTTTGACCAGCCCCTGCTGCAAACCATGTACGTGGACAAGAAGCTGGGGGGCGTCAACGCGGTGCAGACCCTCTCTCGCCTGAACCGGACGCATCCCGATAAACCCGGCACGATGGTCCTGGACTTCGCCAACGAAGCCGATGACATCCGGACCGCCTTCCAACCCTACTATGAAACGACAATCTTGTCGGAGGCAACCGACCCTAACCTGCTGTATGAAGTTCAGACGCGGCTTAAGGCTTACCCGGTCTTCACCGATGAGGATGTGGATGCCTTTGCTGGAGTGTTCTTCGGTGCCGGTTCAACCCAGGCCCAGCTTTATTCCGCGCTGGCTCCGTCCGTCAAACGCTTTTCCGAGCTTCAGGAAGATGAGCGGCAGGATTTCCGGGGACAGGTAACGGACTATGTACGGTTGTATTCGTTCCTTGCCCAGGTGATTACCTTCCTGGATGCCGACCTGGAGAAGCTCTATGTTTTTGCTCGGCGCCTCCGCCGGTTGCTCAGGGTTGACCGGGAAGAATTACCCCTTGAAATCCAGCAGAACATCGACATGGAGTCCTATCGCATCCAGCAGACTGGCAGCGGGAAAGTTGCGTTGGAACGGAAGAGCGACAAGCTCGACCCGGTGCGGACCAAGGAGCCAGGACAAAGAACGCCGGAGGAATTGGAAGCCCTCTCACGCATCATTGCTGATCTCAACGAGCGTTTCGGTATCGAGTTAGGTCCCGAACACCGCATAACCCTGGGCAGAATGATGGAACGCTTGGAGGAGGACGCTGCCTTGGAGACCGCCACGAAGGTCAACACGCTGGAGAACGTTCGGATTACCTTTGACCACAAGGTGGAGCAGGTCATCCAGGAAATCATCGACCTGAATTTCGACCTTTACAAGCGGATAACCGACGACCCCGCATTCGGGGAGGTAGTGAAGAACCACTTGTTCGACCAGTATTTGCTTGGGCGTCGTGCCTCGTTGTCTGGCACTAGCGGCGTGGGCTATGATGCACTATAGCGCCATTCGAACGGATACCGTACCGAAATTCAAACGGTCTCACACCCGTGAGACTATCGAGGAGAGGATGGCTTCAGTGGCCCCCCAGCCTTTTGGTGCCGAAAAGGAGAGGAGTTTGGCGGTTCTGCCCGGACCCTGGGGCTCTTTCTCCTCGTGTTGGAAGAACCATTCAGCGCTCGGAGGAGTCATTTTCAAGCGTACCAACACCCGCTCGCCTTGTTTAGATCGGAGAGGGCCTTGATGACGGAAATTCGAGTGTCCAGCCCTAGTTGGGCGGGTTGTCATGCCGTGGAGGTTGACATGCCTCACCCACTTGGTGACCACTATGAAAAGAAAAAGCACGTGCCGCCGCAGCCTGCTGGTCTTAGCCGCCATGATAGCCGCTATGCCGATGTTGTTGGATATCGGGTGTCGCGAACCTGTAACAATTGAAGTTCCAGCTCCCCGGCCGGTAGTAGAACTATACCAGTGGTTGCTTGACGACAAGACCCGCAATGAGTCCCGATCTAAGCTTCGGGAAGAAAATCGGGAAGTGCACAGCTTCTTTGGCCCTGTCACGGAAATAGATGGGAGCACGGTTAGGTTTCGCATTGAAGATAGACCGCTCCAACGAGACACATGGCTCGACTGCGAGTTTTCCAGCGAGCGATCTATATTATCCTTGGATGCCGGCCAAACGGTGACTTTGTATGGATTCTTGAAAGAAGTGAGCAGGGTCGTGAAATTCGACAAGTGCGGATTCTATGACAACAACCGATAGCAAAGCTGCCCAAACCACAAAAGCAGAGACGGGTTGAGAATTTCGCCGAGCAGGCCGGACTTTGCACAGCCCTAAGTCACTCAAACACCCCTTTTGTTCATCTATCACTGGTTAAACCGAACCCTGATATAGGCCTACAGCCCCATCCACATCTCAAAGATGGTACTGCCTACCGTCAAGTCAAGCCCACCAAGCTGGACAAAATCAAGAACCTTTACCATGTGCTTCCGATTGAAGTT
>JAPPCX010000080.1 GCA_028875655.1 Chloroflexota bacterium
CTGACCCATCCACCCTCCTTATCCCAACCCTGCCCTAATTCGGGATGACTCATGTATGACGGTTTTGACGAAACGCCTCTCCTTGCCGACGGGACTGCCACGCTTCGCTCGCAATGACAGGTGGGACCCATCCTTCGACAGGCTCAGGATGAGCGGATGGTATCAGGCAGGTTTTCACCCTCACCCCAGCATCAAGTGCGGGGCAGGCTCTAACCTCTCCCATCAAGGGAGAGGAGATTTTGGATCAAGGAGGATTCAGCGCCCGTTATGAGTCGTCTCTGGCAGCGGGGACGGGGGCCGTGGTGGGTGCGGAGGGCGTCGCCTCCGGCGTGGTGGGTATCTGTGGGCGCTTGGCGAAGAGGAAGCAGACGCCGCCGGCGTAGTTGAAACCGGCCAGCACCAGGAAGGCGACGGTGTAGGTGCCCGTCCAGTCGTACATGTAGCCGGCGAAGGGGCTGGAAATGAGCAGCAGGCCGTTCATGGGGATGGTGCTGATGCCCAGGATCTTGCCGAAGTTGCCGCGTCCGAAATACTCGCCGCGGATGGACGTGGTCAGCGGGTTGCGTCCGCCGAAGCCGATGCCGAAGATGACGGCAAAGGCGTAGAACATCCACAGCTCGGTGCTGAAGGTGAGCAGCACTACCGCGCTGGCCTGGATGGTGGTGAACACGAACAGGCCGATGCGCTTGGGGAAGCGGTCGCCGACGTACCCACCCAGGGGCTGCGAGAACATGGAGATGACAGTGTAGAGGATGACCACCGTGCCGGCGTATTCCTGGAGTCCAGCGTCCTTGAGGAGCAGGCCCAGGTGGGTGAAGATGGCCAGGATAATCATGCTGGTCATGCCGTGTCCCACGGCGATGAGCCAGAAGGCCGGCGTGCGCACCGCCTGCTGGGCGGTGAGTCCCTGGGGCTGGGCGGGCGCGGCCCGCCGTCCGCCGCGGGCCTGGGCGGGAGTGGTTGAACCGTCCGGTTGCAGACCCATGTCCTCGGGCCGGTTGCGGATGAGGTAGGCCAGCGGCCCAGCGACGGCGAGGATGACAACGGCCAGGATCAGGGCGCAGTTTTCCCAGCCGATGGTGCGGCCAATGTTCAGGGTGTGCTGGGTGAAGGGTACGCCGATGCTGCCGTTGATGCCCAGGTCGATGAGGGGAATGACAATCAAGGCGCCGCCGCGGCTCATGAAGTTGGCCCAGCCCATGGCCGTCGCCATGCGGCGGGAGAACCAGTTGTTGATGGTGGTCATCATGGGCATCCAGCTGCCCATGCCCTGGCCGGCGGCCATGACCATGTAGGCCACGTAGAACATGTAGAGAGGGGCGACGGGCCAGAAACCGGCGTCGATCTGCCAGAAGATTAGGAAGCCGACACCCAGGATGAGGAAGCCGATGAGGACCATCTTGCGGCCGCCGAGCTTGTCGGTGAGGTAGCCCTCCAGGGGCCCCATGAGGCCGCCCTCGATGCGGGTGAGGGTGAGGGCCAGGGAGAGCTGTCCACGCGGCCAGCCGAACTGGTTTTCCAGGGCGACGGCCCAAAGGGTCATGGCGTGGAACAGCGGCACCGTCGCAATCGTCATCACAAAGCCGGTGGCGACGACGATGTACCAGCCGTAGTAGATGCTGGGCCGGCGGAATCCGAAACGAGGTGCGCCGGACGGCGGCGCCTGGCTGGTCATGGCAAAGGGCAGAAACAGCGTCCGCGCCAGGCGGACGACGATAGCGGGTACGTGGCGGCGCATATTCTACGCCGTTTAAGAATATGGGCGCAAGGCATAGTGCGTGATGACGAGTATCACGGATTATGCCGGGGGACGGTTTTACATCGATGCACAGTATGGAAGGATCAGAGGATTGGAGGGGCTCGTGAGCGGCGGCTCAGGGGACTATGCCGATCAGGACCACGGGAACGGCAGGGACGCCGCGGCCTTGCCGTAGCACGTTAACCAAATCGCGTTCGTAGTAGGGCACTCCGGAGGACATTTCCTGCTCCAGCGCCTTCATGGGGAGGATTTCAATACCAACGTCGATGGCGTCGGACACGTAGAAGTGGAGATGCTTTACGAACAAATCGTGGGCAACAAACGCATACTTTCCGAATTGAACCTCTACTGCGACTCGGTCTTTGACGAAATCGGTTTGATTGTAAGAACCGATGGGGGTTTGACCGGCGTTCTCGATTTCGCGCTTCTGCTCTTCGGGCGACAGATTATGCAGTCTTCGCATGAGACGTTCATTGGAAGTTACCCAGAAACTGCGCCGTTCCTGGCTCCAACCCAACGCTTCAAACTCCCGTTTGAAAGCGGCGTTCAGGTCGGTTGGCGAATAGAGCAATTGGCCGCGTTTTCTGGATTCCCGGGACAGTTTGGTCCGGCACTCTTCGGCATCGATTTTCGCGATGACGGACTGGACTTGATCCCAGAGCTCGCGCTGGTGCACCAAGAGGTACTCCTCACCGTTCAAGTGGGAGTACCTGGCGGCGATTTGCATTAGTGCCCTCCCCTGGGCAGGGAAGGGTCATATATGGGCTTGCCCATGGGACGGGTTTTGAGGGTTCCCTGCTGCCACTGATTGACCCTCTGGCGGGCGATGTCCACGTATTCGGGAACGATGTCGCAACCGTATGCAACCCGGTCGTGCATGAGCGCCCCCACAACGGATGAACCGACGCCCATGTAAGGATCAAACACGGCGTCGCCTTCGTCGGTCATTGCCAACACCAAGCGCTCCACCAGTTCAACGGGAAACTGGCAAGGGTGGATGGTTTTTTCAGGATGATTGCTTTTGACGTTGGGGAACTCCCAGACATCGCTGGGGTTCTTGCCCTTTGGGTTGCCGGAGAGTTGTCCGGCGTTGGGACCCTTGTAATGGCGCTTGCCCGGGTATTTTGCGGGAACGCGGATGGGATCGAGGTTCCACGTATATTCGTCGCTGCTGGTCCACCAATTGATCGTTTCGTATCGACCGGACAATCTTTTTGAAGCGTGCAGGCCATGTCCGAAGTGCCAGACGATGCGATTGCGTAGTTTCAAGCCTTCGGCGCGGAAAATCGGGTACAGCAGCACATCGAGGGGAATCACTTCGCCATCATCGACGTAGTTGCCAACCTGCCAGCAAATGGAACCTTTCGGGTGCAGCAAACGGACGCACTGCTTGATCACTTCAGTCTGGCCGTGCAGATATTCATCGAGGGAGGATTTGGTCTCGTAGTCTTTGCCCAGGTTGTAGGGCGGCGACGTTACGATCAGCTTCATCTGTAATCGCGCGTCTTCAAGCCGCTGCATGAAGGCCAGATTGTCTTCACACGCCATCGTCGGTTGGCCGGTGGCTGCCGGTAGCTCAGCACGGACAGAGGGACCAAGCGCCGCGTTATCAGGCGCAACTTGGGGTTTGAACTGGAGTTGCATGGTTGTGGTCATTCCTGCTCTTGCTCGCTGCCGTTTCGACGCAAGTTTAGCACAACCATCGCCGCAAACCCCGTAATGGTACAATCGCGGGGCATTCCTAACTCCCCACGAGGTTTTTGTATGAGTATTGATGTTGCCACTTCCATTGCGCGGATTCTGAAGCAGGAGGGCGTGGAGTGGGTTTCCACCTTTCCCGTCTGCCGGGTGAACAACGCGCTGGGGCGCGAGGGCGTGCCCATGATCATGATGCGGGACGACCGCTACGCCGTGGCCCTGGCCGACGCCTACTCGCGGGTCACGGGCGGCGACCGCATCGGCGTGTGCACGGTGCAGGGCGGCGTGAACGGCGCGGGGTTGCAGTATTCGTATCCCGGGCTGGCGCAGGCGTTTGAGGACAACTCGCCCATGCTGTGCATCACTGACGGCGTGCCGGCCGGCAGCAGCGAGAACACGCAGTTCGACGTGACCACCAGCCTCAAGACCGTGACCAAGTGGTTCGGCTACATCGACCGGCCCGAGCGGACGCCGGAGTTCCTGCGTCGCGCGTTCTCGATGCTGCGCAGCGGGCGCCCCGGTCCGGTGGTGCTGGCGGTGCCCAACGCGGCCGGCATCTATGACGAGACGGTGGACCCGTACTATCCGGTGCGCGGGTACAAATCTGCGCCGGACCCGTCGGACGTCGTGCAGGCCATCGACCTGCTGATGGGGGCGTCGAATCCGCTGATCTATGCCGGCGAGGGGGTGATCTACGCGGGGGCGTCCGCCGAGTTGGTGGCGTTGGCGGAGCTGCTGAACGCGCCGGTGATCACCACGCTAAAGGCCAAGGGCGCGTTTCCGGAGAACCACCCGCTGTTCGTGGGCGTGCGCGGCGAGCATCCCATCGCGTACCTGAACAAGAGCGACGTGATCCTGACGGTGGGCAGCAGCCTGTCGCCGGGGCGGTTCACTCACGGCATTCCCAACGCGCCCAGCAAGACGATCATCCAGTGCAACCTGGACGAGTTCCACCTGAACCGCATCTTCCCGACCCATCACGCGGTGCTGGGCGACGCGAAGTTCGTCTTGCAGGCGATGGCCGACGAGGTGTCGGGGCGCACCGACGGCGCGGGGCGTCCCGCCGGCAACGTGGTGGCCGAGGTTCGGGAGACGCGGGACGCCGGGCTGGCCGAGTACCGGGAGGCGATGGCGTCCAACGAGGCGCCGATCAACCCGTACCGCGTGTTCGGCGACATGATGAAGGTGCTGGACCCGTACAAGTCGTTCGTGACGCATGACTCGGGCAACACGCGGGACCAGCTGAGCACGGTCTATGACACGCTGATTCCGCGCGGGTTCCTGGGCTGGGGCAACATCTCGACGTTGGGATTCGGGCTGGCCGGCGCCATGGCGGCCAAGCTGGCCTACCCCGACCGGCAGTCGGTGGCGGTGACGGGCGATGCCGGCGTCGGCTACATGCTGGGCAACCTGGAGGTTCCGGTGCGGCAGAACCTGGGGATCACGGTGGCGCACGTGGCCAACGGCGGGTTCGCGGGCTATGGCCCCGGGTTCTGGGGCGACGGGCACGACCCGTACACGCACCGAGTGCTGGGTCCCGAGGACGTGAACATGTCGCGGGCCGTGGCGGAGCTGGGGCTGTACACCGAGCGGGTCACCGAGCCATCAGACGTGATACCGGCGTTCCAGCGGGCGCTGGCGGCCAACGATCAGGGCCAGCCGTCCTACCTGGAGTTCATCTGCTCGCAGTACCCGAGGTACGGGGGGTTCGCGCCGAGCACGATTGCGCATTAGGCGAGGGCGTGGGGGCGCGGCGGTATAATGAGTGGCGGGCAGGCGGACGTTTCCCCTGCCCGCCACGCAGGAGAGCAGTATGGGAACGTTCAGCACGACTATCGAGATTGGCAGCCTCAATGGGGAGCACTTTGAGGCGATGGAGGCGTTGGCCGACACCGGGGCCACTACCACCGTTGTCCCTCGCAGCGTTCTGGACGGGCTGGGCATCCTTCCCACCCGGCAGGAAACCTTCGAGTACGCCAGTGGCGAGCGCGTGGAGCTAGATATGGCGCAGGCATGGGCGAGAGTGGAAGGCCGAGAAACCTATACCTGGGTCATATTCGGCGAAGAAGGTGTGGCGCCAATACTCGGCGCTTATACACTGGAAGGCGTGTTCCTGGCCGTTGATCCATACAATCAGCGGCTGATACCGGTGGTGGGGTCGCTGAAGTAACGGAGCACGCACGCATTATGCTGGGCAACCCCAGCTAGATGGGTATTGGACGTGAGACTGCTATCAGAGGTTGTGGGAACCTGCTACGGAAGCCACTCGGACGCGGTATAGAGTGTCGAGGGCGTTCGTGTAATCAAGTGCGCACCCAGTAACGTTGTGATATAGTCCCGCTACACTTCGGAAGGTGACGGCGAACGCACGGGACAACCTTATCGAATTCCGAAAGGGAAATCGGGCGTATTGAGCGTATAGGAACGCGAAGATGGCTCTTTCTTTTGACATCAACCGCAGTCAATTCGCCTTGTTCTGTCAGGTCGATCTGGAGGACAAATTAACCTTGGCGGCTGCCTTACGGAATACGGACCGAGCCCGGTTTGATGGCGATCCAGTTTTTTTGCCGTCTGTCCCGGACGCTCCTCCAGAAATTCCTGGAGTCATTTTGCAATCACGGGACGGGAACAAAACGCTTTCGGTGAGTTCATCGAGAGTTGACACTACCGCCAATTACGACTCGGGCGCGTTTGACGATATCCGCAGTTTGCTACAGACAGAGGCGAATTTTCTCACGTCGTTGGCGGAAACGCTTTCAGGTTCTGATCAAGTTAGTAACTCGATCAATAGGATAGGAATGATGGTGGCACTATCGGCGAACCTCGGCGACTCAGAGCTGGCACACGTGCGAAGCCAGTTTCTTCATGTGGGGTTCGGGCTGGGTCAGGACAGATTAGAATTGGGATTTTTAGATCGGCAGCAATGGGAAACACTGGAGGTGAATCGGTGGTTCCGCGCAACCACGATGTATCAGGGAAGCGGGACAGGTTTGTTGGAGATAGTTCTCGACTTCAACACCGTACCTCAAGCCGACCGCATAATTACTGAAGACGAGATCGCGCTGTTTTTAGAGACAATCAAGTCTAGAGCCGACGAAGAGATGAAGGTGTTCAATGCTTAATCCGGTGCATAACGTCAATACGGCTGGCGATCCTCCCACGGCAGTGAATGATTTGGCTCGGCTGTCCGAGTTGTTAGAGGAGTACGGACACGGCGGGCCATTCCGATCACAAGCCGATCCCCAAGGCAGCAAAGATTCCATTGTTACCATGGTTACGGATCCCGGTACTCAATCGGTACCTCGCGAAGGTTTTGATCTTCGCGAGGCTCTACGGCGACGGATTGCACAAGCTGCTTCGACTGTCGTCTTCGTAGCGGCCCCTCATCACGAACCGACCAACGAATTTTCTCCCCATTTTTTTGGCGAACTCGGCCACCAAGATTACGGTGGCCTAGGCATATTCCACATGGGGGCAGCTGGTTTTCGGACTAGTATTCCGTACAGACTCCCGCAAACAGGTTGGTGGCATCAGACGGACGCCGTGATCAACCAAACGCCTGTGACAGAGAATGTGGAGTCTGCCCGCAGCGAAATTCAAGCCTTACATCAAACGGTAAACGAACTCTCGGACAAAGTGCAGGTGCTTGAAGAGTTGGTGGCTGAGGCACACCAAGTGCTTACGGCCTTCTCACAGTCCTACTATTGGACACCAGAATGGCAAGCCAAAGAAGAACGCGCAGATGAGGATGACAGGCTGGGCAGATCGCGACAGTACGAATCCGTTGAAGATCTGATCGCCGACTTGAACGAGTAAAAATGCCGAAATTCACACTTGAACTTTCCGAAGGATTCAAGCAGGACTATCTTCTCAAACCACCAAAGGTTCGCGCAGAACTGGACAACGTCTTGAGGTTTCTTCAGGAATCAGGCCCCACTCACAACAGCCTAAATAGTCATAAGGTCGATGATAAGCAAGCGAAACGGGACGAAGGAGTGCAGGTGTGGGAATCCTACGTGACTTGGAGTCATCGAGTGACTTGGCACTATAAGCCTAACTTCGTGATTTTTCTCAGGGTGACCAACGGCCACGAAATTTTACCGTAAAGATAGATTCACGTTTGGGGATGCGCTCATGTCCATTGCCCGGCCAAGGCTTACAACAACCTTCACGTGGCAAACCCCAAGTTTGCAGCGACACTCCGTTGCCGGTTATCCAATGTGATAAACGTCATCTCACCGGCAACAGTATCTTGCACGTATAGAGCTGTGGCAATGTGCCACAAATCAGCACCCCGAAGGTAAGCAACGGACAGTGCATGCTTAATTTCCTCCGTTAAGGGACGGTCGAGGAAAACCCACTCGATATCAGACAACAGACCATCGTCAAATTCCAGCCCCAAGCGTCCGAAAGCCGCGCGCATTTCCGCTTCCAAAAGGTTTGACGCGACGAGGCGGGGGAATTGCGCGAGCCGTTGGGCAATAGTGGCTGCGGTCGGTTCCTCAAGAGCGACAGCGAGCAAAGCGGACGTATCTGCATATGCTGTCGGCAGTTGGGACGACAACATGAGCGATCAAGCCGTGCGATGTTCAGCGCGACTGAACCGGCAGGTCGGTGTTTGTCTCGGCATTTGCCCCGTCAGGCGACGCAACGTCTGCGTGCGCATCAGCCCAACACTCCCGGAGTGTGTTCAGGGCCGCTTTTTCATAGTCTTCGAGAGGGCGTACCGACTCCGGGTGAACTACGTACCGACGCAGCCAGTCGGTAAATGCGCGCTTGACGTGAGGTTGCCACGGGTCCATCAACCAGCCGGCGCAGTGGGTGTCTTCGCTGAAACAGGAGTAGAGCCGCACCAGCAGGGCGTCATCCGGCGGGTCTTGAGGAGTCATTTTGTTTCCTTCCTAATCGTTCGTAGTTGCAATTGGTGTACATCCATTCTACGACAGGAAGTTTTCTACCAACCCCACAAACTGATCGGTAGCCTCCAGCTCGGGGTGGTGGCCGCAGTTCTCGATCACCTCCAGGCGGCTGTTGGGGATGCGGCGGTGGTATTCTTCGCCGGCGGCTACGGGGACTATGTTGTCCTGCGCGCCCCAGATCAGCAGGGTGGGGAGGCGCTCCAGGCGGTAGATCTGGTTGACCAGGCCCGGGTCGTGCATGTAGGGACGCCAGGCGACGCGGCAGGTGGCCTCCATGCCCAGTTCCCAGCGCTCCAGGATGTCCTCCTCCGGCTCGGCGGGGCAGACGGTGCGGTACTCGGGAGTGCCGTCGGGGTCGGCCAGCGAGTCGCGGATGTACATGGGCGGCGTGACCTCGAAGATGTCGTAGATCTCACCGCCGGGCGGGCGGATGCCACCGGCGCCCACCAGGATCAGGTGGCCGAACTGCTGCGGGCACATGGTGGCCAGCTCGGCGGCGATCCAGCCGCCCAGGGAGAAGCCCATCAGGTCCGCGCCTTCCAGGCCCAGCTTGTCCAGCGCGCCCAGGTACCAGATGGCCAGGTCGTGGATGCTCATGGACCAGTCCAGCACGTCGGAGCCGCCGACGCCGGGCAGGAACGGGATGTGCAGCGTGTGGTTCTGCGCGAGGGCCTGGTGGTAGCGCAGCCAGCCGGGATGTCCCAGCTCGTCGGGCAGGATGACGAGAGGAGAGCCGGAACCGCCGGTGACGACCTCCACGTTGGTGCCGGCCACGTCGGTGATGCTGGAAGTCCAGGGACGAAGATCCGCCGAGGCGGGCTGCGTTGCAGTAGTCATAGCGTCAAAAGTCCTTCAATAAACCCCTCTCCCATCAAGGGAGAGGGCTGGGTGAGGGTGAGTGGGTGAACGCGGTCATCATAGCCGGCGGCTTATGATGGCGCAAGGCGGGGACGGTTGCATCCGTTCAGGCCGGCGTCACCGCACCGCCTCATTAGCCAGTCTGGCGCTGACCAGGCGATTGAGGCTGACGCCTTCCTCCGCTGCTTTGATCGCAAGGGCGCGGTGCGTTTCCGGCGGCACACGCACCAGGAAACGACCGCTGTAAGCGCGCTCTGCCAGCGGCTCCGGAATCGGTTCACCGTTGGCCTCCATATCAGCCACGCAGTCCGCCACCAGCTGCCGAATCCCGGCGAAGGCCGCATCCGGCGTTGACTCCAGCCAGCTCAGTCCAGGGAACTCAGCGCACAAGCCGACATACTCCTCATCCTCTGCCGACCAGGTAACCCGATACGTGTAGTGATCAACCAGCACTCTTTTGTTCTTCAACCTTCAACCTCTCGAGGGCCTTGATGACCTGGCGCACTTGGTACGTTTTAGCCATGCCCTTGTTGTCCTGAATATTAGCCCTGGGGTCGCCTGGCCAGGGCATCTTGTACACTCGATGGCTGGTCGCGCTCTGCCGCGGCTCCCCAAAGAATTCGTCGCAAATTTTAGCCAACTCATTAAATCTAACCCCCTTGGGATTAGAGCTCAGCGTGGCAATTGCGTCGTCGATATTCATATCTAATTCCTCCCTTCATTTTGATACCTCCTATGAATGTGAATAAGATTAATTTACCCTCAACCGGCGTTCAGGCGGTTAGCCTTCTGCCTGTTGACGTATGCGATAGTAATATCATTAATGATACCGTTCCGTCAACGCGCCGTCAGCCGCGCATCTGGTATCATCCCGGCGGGGAATGTCTGAATCAGGATTTGCCGGATTTTGAGATTTTCAGGATTAACGTCACCGCTCCCGCTCATGGTGAGCCTGTCGAACCACTCAATCCTGCGAATCCTATAATCTCGATAATCCTGATTCAGACAGAAAACCGACGACAAGGAGGAATACGATGGCGCTGACGATTGATTGCCAGGTGCACGCTTACCGGCGGAACACGCCCGAACACCCGTGGGTGGGGTTCCTGACCGGGCCGGAGGAGGTTACGGGGGACGACATGGTGGCCGCGATGGACGCCGTGGGCGTGGATGGCGCGATACTGATCTCGCCGTTCGCGATCTACGGGTACGACGCCAGCTACGCGCTGGAGGTGTACGCGCAGCACCCCACCAAGTTCGGCCTGGTGCGCCCCTTCGATCCCAACTCGGAGACGATTGACGCGGACGTGGAGGCGTGGACTTCGACGCCGGGCGTGGTGGGCTGCCGCATCATGCTGGCCGGCAACAACTACGAGGCGGACCACCCCGGGCTGAACGCCATCCTGGCGGCCGGCGGGCGCGCCGGCGTTCCGGTGAACATCATGGCGGCGGGCAAGCTGCCCCTGCTGCGCCAACTGGCCCAGCAGAACCCCGACACGCAGATCATCATCGACCACCTGGGGCTGGCGCAGCCGTTCAACCCGCCGCCGCCGGATGAGCCTTTCGCCGACCTGCCCAACGTGCTGTCGTGCGCCGAGCTGGACAACGTGGCGATCAAGATCTCAGGGGCCGGCACGCTGTCCCACGCGGGGTTCCCGTATCCCGACATCTGGGAGCCGGTGCATCGCATCTTCGACGCCTACGGGCTGGAGCGGTGCCTGTGGGGCACGGACTGGACCAGGGCGGTGGAACTGCTGACCTACGAGCAGGGCGTGGAGGCGTTCCGGCTGACGGATACGCTGTCGGACTCCGACCGGGAGGTGCTGATGGGCGGCTCGCTGGCGAACATCTACAAGTGGACGCCGGGGGGTTAGTCCGCTACGGGCGCCGGCTCGGTGGGGGTGAGGACAATAGCGCCGGTCTCGTCGTGGCGGTGTCGCATCACCAGGTCGATGCGGTCGTGGCTGGCGCGGAGCATTCCGCGGATTTCGGCGACTTGCTCACGGAGGGCGTTCATCTCCTGGCGGATGCTAGCGTTGTCCTGGCGCAGTTCGGCGACGGCGGTTTCCAGTCCGCTCAGGCGGCCGTCGATCTTACCGACCTGAAAGCTGACGCGCAGTATCGCGCCAAGCATTACCAGCAGGAACAAGAAGAAGAAACTGATCCCGGCGTAGATGAGGTAGGGATGTACGGCGAAGGCGTTTTCGGTCATGAGGAGTGTCCCTGCGCTTTAGCAGTTGCCAATGCTACATTATTGCGGAACTGTTGGCAACGAAAGGCCCCCTCCGGCTCAGAACCGGAGGGGGCTTTTCTTGTAGGGGCGAATGATTATTCGCCCTTACGGTTGGGTTTGCCGTCAGGCCAGGCTAGGCGGCCGGGCGTCGCGCCATTACCACCGCCACCATTGCGATGACCGCAGCGACGATGGCGACGATGAGGGCGATGATGCCCATGGGGCTGGGCGCGCCGGCCGGGCCCATGGCGCCGGCGGGGCCGTTGGGACCCGGAGGCCCGGGAGGCCCGGCGATGCCCTGCTGTCCCTGCGCGCCGTCCGCGCCGGCTGCTCCGGCGGGGCCGGCAGCGCCGGCGGGACCCGCCGCGCCGGCGGCGCCGGCCGGGCCGGGGACGCCCGGAGGGCCCGGAGGCCCGGACGGTCCCATTGCGCCCGCTTCGGGCTCAGGCATCATCATCATCAGGTTGGCGTCCAGGCTGACGATCTCCCGCCCGCCCGATGTCCAGTCGTACATGTAGTCCGACATGCGGTCGCCGACCATGAAGGAGACCATCATCTCCCCGCCGGTGGGCTGCATCAGCTCCAGCGGGCCGAACTTGCCGTTCTCCATCACCATGGTGGAGCCCAGCTTCTGGTCCCCGGCCATGGCGACGATCATGGTGCCTTCGCCCACCGGCAGGCCGTCGGCCATGGCGGTGCCGAAGAGGAATGCTGGCGGCAGGTTAGCGTTGGACGCGCCGCCCTGGGCTGAAACCAGACCCAGGGGCAGGGCCAACAGCAGTGCGACCAATGCCGCCGCCGCCAATGCTCCTAATCTTTTCATATCACTTCTCCTGTTTTACGTTGGGCTGTAGGGGCGAGGCACGCCCGCCCCTACTGTAGGTTACGCCGGAAAGCGCTTACCAGATTTCCAGGTTCCAGCAGTCGCCGGCGGCGCAGGTGAAGTCGACCAGGCGGCCGTTCCAGTCCACGTCTTCATGGCTGTGATCGACCAGGACCCAGTAGGGCTGGCCGGCGTTGACCTCGTTCAACGTGTTCAGGTCGGCGAACTCCGGACGCGGGTCGAAGAACGTCCACTCCTTGCTGGTGTTGTTGAAGTGGAAGATGGCTTCCAGGCTGTCGCCCAGGTCGGAAACCGCGCCGGGCAACTCGGCGGCCACGCCGCCCACGATGGCTTCAGCCAGGACTTCCAGCTGGGCCACGCGGGTTTCCTCGCCAACATTCACTTCCACCGGGTAGAAGCCCGGATCCAGGAAGGGCACCAGGATGTCGGAGACAGTAGCGTCGCCTTCACGGTCGGTGTTGACGTTGCGTCCGCCCAGGCGGTCCGCGCCGTCGATCTTGACGTGGTCAACCAGCGTGTAGGGAGGCATTCCCTCGATGGAGACGGAGATGGTCTGTCCGGGAGCGGCCATGCCGGGGGACAGGCCCAACTCGGCCTCGGTCACGTTGAACGTGGTCTCTTCCTCGATGTCGCCACCAGCGCCGGCGTTGAAGGTCACCACCACGTCGTGCTCGTCGCCGATGCCGATGGTGCTGCGCAGCTGGTACTCGTAGCGGAACCGTCCGTTGCCGTCGATGTTGGCGGTGCGGTTGCGGCCGTCAACCGAGATGGAAACCTCGTGGTCGTCGTCCGCCGTGCTGATGGGCCAGTTCTCGCCGCTGATGACGATGAAGTCACGCGGGCTGGCTGTGTCCGGGGACACCGACACGGTGGGTTCCAGGATCGTGATGGTGGCCTCGCCCTCGAATCCGCTATCGTCCACCACCTTGATGGTGTACTCGTCGTCGTCCAGGGCTGGGTTCTCGACGGAATCACTGGCAGTCCAGATGCGCACCGTGGCGGTGAACGCGCCGTTGCTGGTCACCTGGACGAAGCGGCGATTGCCGTCCGCCTGGGTCCCGGCGTCGCTGACGTCCAGGGCCTTGTCATCGATGGTGATCATGTCGGTGTAGATCTTGACGCCTTCGGCAAACCCGCTGCCGGAGATGATGATGCTCGCGTTGGGAGCAACTTCGGTCTGGCTCAGGGTCAGGCTGGAGGCTTCAACGGTGAGGTAGGCGCGCTCGGTTTCCGAGTTGTCCTCTCCGTCAATGCCCACCGCGGCAACCTGAGTCCGCGCGTCGAGGCCGCCGGGCAGGTCGAAGATGTAGTCGTTGCCGTCGATCTCAACCTCGAAGTCGTCGTTGTCGCTGTTGCCGTCGTTGGTCCACGACATGGTGGGGCCGAGGGTGATGGACGACAGCTTGGTGCCGCTCTTGAAGTCCCGGGCCTCCAGGGTGATCTCGTCGCCGTAGCTGCCCGAGGACGGGTCCAGGGTGATCTTGGGCGACAGTTCGAAGGTGTCAACGTCGCTGGAGAAGCGAGGGTTGCCGGCCTCGGAGTCCACCGCGCAGATGTGGTTAACTGCGCCGGGGTCGAAGTCGTCCTGGTGGACCGTGAAGGTCACCGTGAACTTGTCGTCGGAGCCGACTGAGGCCGTGCCCAGGGAAACCTTGTCGTCGTTGGCGACCAGGTCCATGCAGCTTGCCGGCTTGGTGTCGGCGACCAGCACGTACACCTCGGCGCCGGTTCCGTTGTTGAAGCCGGTTCCGGTGACGGTCACTTCCTTGCCGCGAGTGTCTTCCTCATCGCTGAGGCTGATCTTGGCCACGGTGGCGACGGTGCCCAGCTGGATGATCCCATCCGTTTCGTTGGGCTCGTCGTTGGCGCCCAGGACCTTGTAGCCCACGCTGTGGGTTCCGGCCTCGGTGGGGTTCTTGATGCCGGCGGCCTTGGTGAGCACCAGGTTCACCGTCTGGCCCATGGTGGGGCCGTTGTAGCCGCTGTTTTCGGCGTTGTTCATGTCGGGGATGAAGACGCGGATGGACCAGTCGTCATCGCCGCCGTAGTGGTCGTCGTCGTCAATCTCCACGGCATATTGGGCATAGACGCGCCCGCCGTTGTTCTGGTTGAGGTTGCCGCCCGGAACCGTGAAGTACACGGAACCGCGGTCAATGGTGTCGGGAACCTGGAAGTCGTCTTCCAGGAACAGTTCGACGGAGCTGCCGTCCACGGCGTTCATGGGGAGGCTGGCGATGGTCAGGATCAGCTCCACGCCGGCGCCGCCGGTCGTGCTGCTGTTGTCGATCGCGTCGTCGTCGCTGCCCATGTTCCCGTTGCCGTTGCCGCCATTTCCGCCGTTGCCGGTGTCGGACGGCGCGTTGGACGGGTCGGCGCAGGTGTGCTGCTCGTCGGTGGGCGTGACCGCGGAATTAGTGGCGCGCAGGTCGTGCTGCACCTCCTGTATGCGGCTCAAACCTTCACAGTGGGTGTTGTCTTGCGCCCCGCCATGGGCATCCGTAACCCCGGGGTTGGACCCCAGCACGAGGAACGCCGTCAGGACGCCGACGATGGCCATTGCCAACGCCCCCGACCAGACGTACTTTCTCTTTTTGTTACTCATTTGACTGAATCTCCTTTGAGATTGTCGTTATTCGTCTTGTGGCCGGATTCGGCGTCGCCGGGATGGTCAAACCGGCTGGCGACGCCGAATCGACAAACCCACTTATCGGACTTCGACCCAGACCAGGGCGTAGTCCCATTCGTCTGCGCCGCGGGCCGAGATCACCACGGCCGCGTAGCGACCGGGATCCAGGTCGTCGAACTTGTGAGAGTTCCCGGACACATCCGTGGCCTCACGAACGATGTCGTAAGCGGGGCCGCTGCTGTACAGCACAACGTCGTGGCTGTCGGCGCCTTCACCAGGCGTCCAGCTGACGATGACGTCATCCATGCGCGGATCGGTCTCGTCAACCACTGCGGTCACGCCGCTCGGCGCGCCCAGCATGGCCGCTTCCACCGTTACCGCGATGGTCTGCATGGCAGACTCGCCGGCTGCGTCGGTGGCGGTCACCGTGATGGTGGCCGAACCGGCCGCGACGCCGGTGATGGTTACCATGCCCATGTTGTCAACCGTCGAACTGGCGATCATGTCGTCAGTGGACATCTCGGTCCAGGTCAGCGTGTCGCCCATGTTGGCGTCGGTGATGGTGCTTTGGACCGTAACCGACATGCCCTCGGCAACCGTCTGGGCAGCCAGAGCAGCGGTGGGCGCCATGGGAGCAACGTTGTGCTCGTGGTCACCCGGGTCGCGCGGGTAGTACACCATGGACCAGTCGCTCTCGCCAGCGGCATTCTTCGCACGCACACGGTAGGCGAGCATTTCACCGGCCACGTGGTGACGACTGTCGGTGTAGTCGGTCCGAGCGATGCCCACCTCTTCGTACTCCAAGGTGGTGTCACTGGGATGCTCCCAGTCCCCATCGCCTATCTTGCGAGCGATTTGGTAGCTGGTGGCGTCACTGCCGCTGCTGGCTTCGTTCCAGAGCAGCAGGACACCCGCAACGTCACCGTTTGTGTCCACCGCCACCTTCGACGTCAGTCCTTCCACCATATTGGGAGCCGCGGTTGCCGAGGTGGGGAGATTGGCAACGTCCGAGTACGAACCTTCTGTATTGGCAGGTGGAGTTCCGCCATCGGTACGTACGCCGGCCACCTCCTTGTTCACCGCCCTGACGCGGACGAAGTAAAGCGAATCGGCTTTCAAACCGGCGGTGGGCGTCACATCGAAGGTTGCCATGGTGGCTGCGTCTTTGGTCGTGTACGTTACAGCCGCAAGACGTGGAGGGGTATCACCAGTGTCAGAGTCCCTGAAGTCGCTTTCAATGGGAGTGTCGACAACCCCGTCGCCGTCGTCTTCCGTGTACTGCACCTCATACTTTGTGATGGGCTGGCCGCCGTCATCAGTCGGCGCGGTCCATGACGCAGTAATCGACTTGCGGTCCGCCGAAATGGACGCCATCAGGCCGGTGACTTTGCCCGGAGCCGTCGATGCCGAGGTACTTCCTTCCTCATTTGCGCTGACAAGGCCAACCTCGCCAACCTGTCCGCTGGCCCGCCATCCGCCGTCGTGGGCGAAGGCGCGATAATGCCTGGTGGCGTCATAGGGCAAGTTGACGTGTTCATACGGCCGGTCGGCGCCGAAATTCGTGAACCGGGTGTCGGCCACCAACGCCATCCACGTTGTGCCACCGTCTTCCGAAACGTCGATGCGGTAGGCGCTCTGATTTACGGGAGGGGTGCCGGGAGCTGTGATCGTCAGGTCGATCTGCTCTTCTTCGTCGTCGCCATCATCTCTATTGGTCGCCGCTAACGTCGGCCCTGCAAGATTGTCAGGGCTCGGACGAGCCGCTGCCGTTGCGAAGGCAGTATAGGAAGGGCTGGAGCTCCTCCGAATTACGTCGTCCGTGATAGCTGTGTTGTTGACGCCATTGTCGGTAGTCAGCGCGAAAACGCGGAATTCCCAGCGCTGCTGGACTGCGTTGGCAGTGTCACCCTCGGTGAGGTCCAACGCCACGATGCCCGTGAATGATGCTTGGGTCAGTTGTGGCGTTCCAGCAGTCGCCGCTGCGACATATCCGGTTGCGTTCCTTTCGATACCGGTATCGCCAAGCGTGGGGGTAGCAGGAGTCTGCGATCCGGTTCTCAGTTGCGCGGCGGTTGGCATGTCCGGCCAAGTCTGGCCTTCGCGGCGGACCTGGATCAGATAGTCTGTGATGGGCCATCCGCCGTCGTCTGCCGGCGTGTGCCAGTACAGGTCAATCACCTGAGCGCCGTTGGCCACAGCGGCCAAACCGGTTACCTGACCGGGTGCTTCGGCAGCTTGTGTCGTCCCTTTGATCATGACCCAATCTTTCGAAACGTGTGCGTCACCGATTGCGGTTCCGTGCATTTCGGACGCATGCACTGTCCCCGCCGTAACATCAGCCGCTTCACCTAGGATCGATTTAATGGCATTCGTACCATTGACGGCGCGGACCCGGTAGTTCTTGGAGTCGCCGGGGTCCACATCGACCATGTCCTCGTAAGTGGTTCCTGTTTGCTTGGTGGTATCACCGGCCGTAGGGCTCGCTGCAAAAGACGTCCACTCGGTGCCGTTATGGAACTGGATCTCGTAGCCGACGATCTTCTCGCCGCCGTTGTCGGCAGGCGGGTCCCAGCTCAGGTTAAGCCGCATGTGTTCATTTTTTGAATTCGGGACAGCCCTGAGGTTCTGCACCGGCCCGGGCATTCCCTTGACCTTGGTTCCGCCGCGGGCGTAGTCAAATCCGGTGCTTACGCCGTGGCTGTTGCGCGCGAAGACGCGATACCAACGGGAGTCGCTGGCGGTCAGGGTGGTGTCCATGTAGGTGGTCGCCGTGCTGCCGGTGTCCATCATCATGGTTTCCCACATAAAGCCGTCTTGCGACTTGTCGATACGGTAGCCGGTGGCGTTGGCCGCGGCGTCCCAGTTCAGCACCAGGGTGGTCCGCCCTGCGTTGCCTTCGGCAGCCGTCACCTTCAGGTTCATCGGCGCGTCTGGCAGCATGTCCGCGGACGCGCTCCCCGGCGTCAGTGCCGCAAACATGGCCAGCGCGCCCACAATAGCAAGCACTGCTACGATGGGCACTGACCACATCAGTTTTCTCGTTTTTCTACTCATTTGACAAAATCTCCTTGTGAGACCGTCATTTGCGTGGTTTGTTGAATTCGGTGCGCCCTCGGCCCGTCTTTAGTGTGCGGGGCCTTTACTCCACCGTCATTCCCGCGAAAGCGGGAATCCAGTGATTAATCGCATGCCCGCAAACGGGCGTGGGGCGGCTTCTGGACAGGTTTGGTAGGTTGCACCTCCTTGCGGTGATGCCCACGGGCGGCGCAGGGCCGGCCGTGGGCGGTTGTCGTGTGGTTACAAATTGACAGTGTGCATTGTAGCGGGAGAAACATTACGGGAGTATTACGGGAATAGGCGAATTTTTGAGGAATTTTTGGGTTTGGCCCCAGTTGGGGGCGCCCCACTGTCATTGCGAGGAGCGCCCCCACCCCGTCATTCCGGCCCCACCCCCGTCATTCCCGCACCCACCCCGTCATTCCCGCACCCACCCCGTCATTCCCGCGAAAGCGGGAATCCAGAACCTCCTGTGGCCAGGCAACGTTGCAGCCTGGAACGCTCCTGGATTCCCGCGCCCCTGCCGTCATTCCCGCGAAAGCGGGAATCCAGGGTGTTGAGCATAAGCGACATTCCCTATTGAGGACGTTTCTGGATTCCCGCCTACGCGGGAATGACGTGGTGAGGGCAGGAATGACGGTAGGGGAGGCGGGAATCCAGAAAACCCCAGCCCAAGCCAACGCGGTTAAAACGAATCCACTAAGAGCCTATCCTAATAACCCTGCGGCCCTGAGGGTGATGAGGGCGCAAGCGAAAT
>JAPPCX010000075.1 GCA_028875655.1 Chloroflexota bacterium
GATTCCCGCCCCGTATCAAGTACGGGGTGACGTTCTTTCGCGGGAATGACGGGTGAGGGCGGGAATGACGGGTGGGGGCGGGATTGCCGCGCTGCGCTCGCAATGACAGAGGGGGCGCTATGCTATAATTAAGGGTAGTCGGGGTGTAGCGCAGTGGCTAGCGCGCCACGTTCGGGACGTGGAGGTCGGTGGTTCGAATCCACTCACCCCGACCATTGCTATGCCCACACCGCCATGCCCATAGGGAGGGATAGCATGACGCGTCGCAGTTTCTGGGCCTGGGGCAACGAGGATCGGGAGCCAACGTCGGCGGATTACGCCGCCATGGCCCAAAGAATCCACCAGCGTTACGGCGTCGCGTTGGACCCGCCCCGGCCGCCCACCGACGCCGACCTGAACTTGCGCGCGCCGCGCATCCTGCCCCACCCGCTGGTCGCGGAGTTCTGCTCCACCGACGATCACGACCGCGCCGCGCATACCTACGGGCGCAGTTTCCGGGACCGCATCCGGGCGTTCAAATGCCAGTTTCCCAACCCGCCGGACGTCATTGCCTACCCCCGCAGCGAGGCCGAGCTGACCACCGTGCTGGACTGGTGCTCCAACTCCAACATCGTGGCCATACCCTACGGGGGCGGCAGCACGGTAGTGGCGGGCGTGGAGCCGCCGGAGGCCGACGCCGTGGTAACAATCGATCTCACCCGTCTCGACGAGGTGCTGGAGATCGACGATACTTCCCGAGCGGCGCGCATCCAGGCCGGCGTATTAGGGCCGGCGTTGGAGGCGCAACTGCGTCCGCATGGCTACACCCTGCGGCACTTTCCCCAGAGCTTTGAGTTCTCCACCCTGGGCGGCTGGATCGCCACCCGCAGCGGCGGCCACTACGCCACGAACCACACCCACATCGACGACTTCGTTGAGTCCGTACGCATGGTCACGCCGGCCGGCGTGTGGGAATCGCGGCGGCTTCCCGGCAGCGGCGCCGGGCCGTCGCCCGACCGGATGGTCATTGGCAGCGAGGGCATCCTGGGGGTCATCACCGAGGCGTGGATGCGGATACAGGCCCGGCCCCGCTTCCGCGCTTCCGCCGGCGTAGTGTTCGACGGCATGGCGGCGGCGTCCGAGGGGGCGCGGCTCATCGCCCAGGCCAAGCAGTGGCCGGCCAACCTGCGGATGCTCGACCCAGGTGAGGCCCAGGACTTCGCCGGGCTGGATGGGCAGCAGGCGTTGCTGATCGTCGGCTTCGAGTCCGGCGAACTGCCTCAGGGCGAGAACATCCGCCAGGCCGTGGCCATCGCCCGGGATGCCGGCGGCTCCATCGACGAGGAATCCATCGTCATAGCCGACGCCGCCGAGAGGTCAGATGCCACGGCGGGACGGCAGGGAGCGGTGGGCAACTGGCGCAACTCGTTCATCAACGCGCCCTACGAGCGCAACGCGACGATTGGATTCGGCATAGTGGCCGAGACGCTGGAAACGTCGATCACCTGGGAACGCTGGCCGGCGATGGACGAGATGGTGCGGTCGGCACTGCAGGACGCGCTACAACGCACCTGCGGCGGCGGGCGCGTGTCCTGCCGGTTCACGCACGTCTATCCCGACGGCCCGGCGCCGTACTACACCTTTGAGGGTCTGGGCCAGATCGGCGGCGAACTGGAAGCCCACGCTGAGATCAAGCGGGCCGCGTCGGATGCCGTGATGGCCGCCGGCGGGACCATCACCCACCACCACGCGGTGGGGCGCGCCCACCGGCCGTGGTACGACGGACAGCGTCCCGACCCGTTTGCGGAGGCGCTGCGCTCGGTCAAGAAAACGCTGGATCCCAACGGCATCCTGAACCCTGGAGTGCTCATCGACCCATAGCGCCGCACTGACAAACTCCCGCTTCTCTCGCTCGATTGCCGCTAAGTCAGCTTGGGGAGTACCTTTTTGTTGAACAGCCGCAGCGACGCGGTTTGCATTTCGTCGGGCATCAGGTTGCCGTAGTTGATTTCGTAGATGAGTTGGTCCAAGCCCAGGTTCTCCTCCAGTTCGGCCAGGCGCTCGGTTACGGCGTGGGGGGTGCCGTACACCACCTTGTCGCGCAGCCAGTCGTCGTAGTCCATGCCCAGGATGATGCGGCTCTGCTCTCCCCAGTCGCCGGTGGTTCCCGCGCGGCCGGCGTAGGAGCCGACTCGCTCGCCCAAGCGGGTGATCGAATTCATGGCGGAATCCATGGGGTTGCGGTAGGCGGCCTCGGCGTCTTCGTTGACGTAGATGGGCACGCGCAATCCGACCTTGCCCTCGCCGGGATGGCCGGCCGCTTTCCAGGCGGCGCGGTACTGCTCCATGGGCCCTTTGAGTTGGTCCAGCGTGAAAACGCGGGAGGGGTTGACGATCAGCGGGTAGCCCATGGCCCCAATGATGGGGAAGCTCTCGGCTGACGTAACGCCGACGGTAATCGGCGGGTGAGGCTGCTGGTACGGCCTCGGAGTTACCGTCAGTTCATCGCAGGAATAGTGCTCGCCGTGGAATGAAAAGGTTTCCTCGGTCCACGCCGTCTTGACGATCTCAAGAAATTCGTCGAAACGGCTGCGGCTTTCCTCGAAGGTAACGTTGAATCCCTCGTGGACGTTGGGGAAAGTGCCCCGGCCCACGCCCAGCTCAACCCGCCCGTCGCTGATGTGGTCCAGGGTCGCCATCTCCTCGGCGACGCGGATGGGATGGCCGAGTGGCAGGCAGTACACGGCGGTGCCGATACGCATGGTGTGGGTTTTGGCGGCGATGGCGGTGGCGATCATTACCGGCGAGGCCAGCACCCGCTCCATGTTGAAGTGGTACTCGGCCAGCCAGCACGAGGCAACGCCAAGGTCCTCCGCTTCTTGAACCAGCCGGAACGATTGGGTGAAAGCGTCGTGATGGTCGCCGTCGATGGGGCGGGGAAATTCAAGGAACAGTCCGTATTCCATATCAGTTCTCCTCTGCCATACGCTGTTCAGGCGGGCGTGATTGATCAGGGCAGGCTATACCTGAGAACCCTGTATGCGGTGCTCGTGGCCTTGCCATTCCTGGTCGCGCAGGATGTATTTCTGGATTTTGCCGGTGGCGGTCTTGGGCAGATCGCCGAACTCTACGCTCTTGGGCGCCTTGAAGTGGGCGATGCGGTCGCGGGTGAAATTGATGATTTCCTCGGCGCTCACCGCGCCGCCGTCGCGGGGCACCACGAAGGCCTTGGGCACCTCGCCCCACCGGTCATCGGGGACGCCCACGACGCAGACCTCCAGGACGGCAGGGTGTTCCATGATGACCTTCTCGACCTCCTGGCTGGAGATGTTTTCGCCGCCGGAGATGATAATGTCCTTGGAGCGGTCCTGGAGCTCGATGTAGCCGTCGGGGTGCCAGACGGCCAGGTCGCCGGAGTGGAACCAGCCGCCGCGGAAGGCCTCGGCGGTGGCTTCGGGGTCGTTGTAGTAGCCCTTCATCACCGCGTCGCCCTGCATGACCACCTCGCCCATGGTCTCGGTGTCGCGGGGAACGTCGGCCATGTTTTCATCCACCACGCGCAGGCCGGTTCCGTACACCATGAATGGAACTCCCTGGCGCGCCTTGACGCGGGCGAGATCCTCGGATGGCAGCGCGTCCCACTCAGGTTGCGCGGCGGCGACGGTGCAGGGGCCGTAGGTTTCGGTGAGGCCGTACACGTGGATGATCTGCGCGCCCATGCCCTCGATGGTGCGGATGACCTGCGGGGCCGGCGGCGCGCCGGCGGTCATGATGGTCAGGCCGGACAGGTCGGCGGACGCGGCTTCCGGAGCGGCGTACAATCCGGTCAGGACGGTTGGAGCCGCGCACAGGTGGGATACGGATTCCTCACGAATCAGGCGGTACACCTCGGCGGGATCGACGCGACGGAGGCAGACGTGGGCGCCGCCGACGGCGGTTACGGCCCAGGGGAAGCACCAGCCGTTGGCGTGGAACATTGGCAACGTCCACAGATAGACGCTGCGCCAGTTCATGCCCATTTCCATGGCCTCGCCCAGCGCGTTCAGGTAGGCTCCGCGAGGCGTGTACTCCACGCCTTTGGGCATACCCGTGGTGCCGGAGGTGTAGTTGATGGTCAGGGTGTCGGTTTCGGAGGCTGTGCCGGGCAGCGCGGACAGGGGTTCCACGGACGCGAGCCACTGCTCGTATTCCAGACTTGGAATGTCGGTGGCCAACGGTGCGGTATCGCGCACCTGCACGTAGGTTTCGACGCCGGGGCAATCGGAGCGCAGTTGACGCACAGTGTCGGCCAGCTCGGAGTCGAACACCAGCACCTTGGACCCGGAGTGGTTCAGGATGTAGGCGATTTCTCGAGGCGACAGGCGGATGTTGAGCGCGACCAGCACCGCGCCGATGCCCATGGGGGCGAAGTTGGCCTCCAGCATGGAGGGCAGGTTGGGCAGGAGATAAGCTACGCGATCTCCGGCCTCGACGCCGACGCTTTGCAGCGCGGCGGCGTGGCGGCGCACCCGCTCGTAGAGCTGCGCGTAGGTGGTGACGCCGCCGTTATAGATGCAGGCGGCCTTATCCGGATAGACGGACGCGCTGCGCTCCAGGAAAAGCAACGGGCTGAGATTGGCGGATGTGGCGCTGGTCACCATGCTGCGGTCTCCGGTTCGTGACACTCGTCATTGGATCATGTCGCCATTCTGTACCGTACAGGCCGAAATGTCCAGAACGGAGCGTTATGCGCGGCGTGGTATGATGCCGAAAACACGGAAGGGGTTGCGAGATGACTACGCAGATAGCGCCGGTTTCGGAAGTGGGGCGAGTTACCTATTTGGACCCAACGGGGTTGGTACACCAGGTTGAACGCCGACTGACGCCGCGGCTGGATTCCATAGCGGGGAAAGTGGCCGGGTTGCTGGACAACGGCAACGACACGTCCAGCTACTTCTTCAACAGCCTGGCGGAGGTGTTGGAGCGGGAGTACGGGGTCAAGCAAATTGTCCTGAAAACCAAGTTCACGTCAACGCGGCCGGCGGAGCCTAACCTGATTGACCAGATGGGTCAGGAGGCCGATTTCCTGATTGCCGGCGTGGCGCTTTGAGGGTCGTGCACGTCGGGCAGTATGCTCGACGCGGTGAATTTTGAAGACCACGGCAAGCCGGCGGCGGTAGTGGCGACCACCAATTTCGTGCGGCTGGCGAGCTCGATTGCCAGGGCGAATCATCTGGATGAGTTGCCGCTGGTGACCATCCCGCACCCTTTGGGCAATCCACAGGCGGCGGCGGACCGGGCTAGGGAAGTGGCGGCGCAGGTGGTTTCATCCATCACATCGGGTCAGGTCTGACCGGCGGCGGATCCTGAAATGGTAAATCAGCAACGGGTGAGCCGCCTGACCGGGTTGGATACGGTTCAGGGCGCGCTGGACACCATCGAGACCTATTTTGAGAATGGGTGGACGGATGGGCTGCCCATCGTTCCGCCAACTGAGGCTGCCGTCGCCGATTTCGTGGCAGCGTCGGGACGAGAAGGTTCGGAAACGCTGGGGCTGATGCCGCCCCGCATGGGGGTGGTTACGGTGGAAGCGGCGGCCACCAACGCGGTGATGGCGGGTTGCCTGCCTGAGTATATGCCCATAGTGCTGGCGGCGGTGGAGGCAGCGTTGGATCCCGTGCTGGACATACGGGGCCTGCAAGCGACCAGCGATCCCGCCGCGCCCCTGGTAATCGTGAGCGGCCCGGTGGTAGAGCAGGTTGGGATCAACCACGGCGTCGGCCTGTTCGGGCATGGGAGCCGGGCGAACGCCACCATAGGGCGGGCGTTGCGGCTGATGATGATCAACCTGGGCGACGGCCGGCCGGACACCGGCGATAAATCGACGATGGGCTCGCCGTCCAAATACTCCTACTGCATGGGAGCGGACGCGGACACGCCGTGGGCTCCGATACACGCCGATTTCGGCTTCGACCCGGAAGAGAGCTGCGTGACCGTGTTCGCGGCGGACGGGCCGCGGGGTAACAACCCGGCCGGTTCGGGGAGCATGGAGTTTGCGCTGTGGGTGCTGGCGGATTCGCTGCGGAACCTGAATCCCAACATGATCCACGGCGGGCATACGCTGGTGGTAATCAGTCCGCTGATCGCCCACGGGCTGCACGCGGAAGGCTGGACGAAACGAGACGCGCAGCTGTACCTGTACGAAAAGGCCCGGATTCCCATCGAGCGGGTGCGCCGGTACAAGGAACTGCGCTACGGTCGCAACGTGGAGGCGGGGGAACCGTACTTCTGGCCCAAGTGGCTGGACGTTGAGGATCCCACCGAACCGGACCCGATGCTGCCCATCGTGCGGGACCCGGACAACATTCTGATAGTGGTGGCCGGTGATCCGGCCAGGTCGAGGTCGGCGTTCTGCCCGGCGCGACCGTACAACCGGCCGGTGACGAAGGCGGTGCGGATGGCGGGGTGAGAGCAGGGCGTTGGCATGGATGGACAGGATAAACGGGATAGAGATTCGGGACGCGGTTCAGTTTGTCGTCATTCCGGCGAAAGCCGGAATCAAGGTCCGTGCCATTGCCTGGGCGGGTTAGAGTTGCTAACCTGCAAAAGCGGTAGGAGGAGTTTCAAGTGACCACCCAGCGGTATCAACAGGCCAGCGAGCATTTTTTGGCACAGGCCCGAGAAGAGCTGGCTGCCGGCGATCTGCCGCAAGCATCTGAGAAGGGCTGGGGGGCCACCGCCCAGATTCTCAAGGCCATCGCCGCACAGCGCAGTTGGGAACACAACCGGCACCGGCACTACCACAGAATCGTCAGCCGGATCCGGGCGGAAACCGGAGACGGCGACATCCGCCGTTTGTTCAACACGGCCAGCACCCTGCACGAGAATTTTTATGAGAACGACATGCAGATTGACGATGTGGCCGACGGTCTGGACGATGTTGAAGTGCTGCTGGATAAACTCGTAGTCGTGCTGACCCAAGCGTAGTCCCCACCGAAACGATAGGACATTGACAATGACTACACAAGACACGTTGCTGAGCTTCATCGCCCGGTATCACACCAGGATCCGCGAGGATGTGGCCACCGACGCTCTATCCTTTGTCTTATCGCATTCAGATGCCGCTCGGCAGGCTTTATCTGAGTTTTTGGAAGATGGAGAAACTGGCCCTTTGCCGATTGAAAAGGTGCAGACTCGACCCACTGCTGCTAGTGGCGCGGTTCCAGACCTAATTTGTCGCGACCAGAGTGATAGCGTAGTGGCAGTAATTGAATCCAAGTTCTGGGCTGACCTGACCAGCAATCAGCCTGTGTCATATTGGAAGGAACTACCTGATGATACTCCATCGGTGCTTTTGGTGGTGGCTCCGGAAGCCAGAGTTGATTATCTGTGGAATCAACTGGTAAGCCGTTTGCAAACTGAAGGTCATGAACTGGGTACGATCCGAAGAAAAGACAATCTGATAACCGCGCTAGGGCGTAGCAGCCAACGTCGTTTGATGCTGACAAATTGGAAAACCTTGCTGGATCGAATTGCTCAGCATGCATGGGCCGAGCGGGATTGGCGGGCGTTGTTTGAAATCGCAGAACTGCAAGGGCTTGCTGACAGCATCATTGCCCGTAACGACCCACGATCCGACGCCGCCCTCAAGAACCTGATTGCATCCGCAATTCAGCGCATTGAGATATCTGGATGGGCCAGTGCTGCGGGTTTGGGTGTGGGACAAGCAGCCGGTTCTTATTACGGCAGGTATCTGCATTTGGCAGGGAATTACGCATGGCTTGGCATTGAATACAGGGCGTGGCAGCAGATTCCAGATAAACCATTATGGCTGTTGTTTTTCCGTCGAGATAATGACAGGCTGACTTACGATGAGTTGGGCTCCCGCTTGGATCACCTGACTGAAAGGTTGGAGTCTCGAGCGGGTACGGTTTGCGTGCCGATTGATCAGCTTGCGGGTGGTGGCGACCAGGAAAGGTTAGGTACTGTCGTAGAGCAACTCGAGAACATCGGCAGGCTAATTGACCAGAACGGGCCTACTTACAAACAGGATTTATCCAATGACTGAACTGGAACGCGATTTCATCGGCTACGGCGCCAACCCGCCTGTCATCGAGTGGCCGGGCGGCGCTCGCATCGCCGTGTCGGTGGTGGTGAATTATGAGGAGGGGAGCGAGGCTTCTCTGCTGGATGGGGATGCGGCGCATGAGTCAAACAATGAGGTGCCTTCGCCGGTGCCGGCGGGGCAGCGGGATTTGTTCAACGAGTCGTTTTTTGAGTATGGCAGCCGGGTCGGCGTCTGGCGGATTCTGAATCTGCTGGACAAGTACGACGTGAAGAGCACGTTTTTCTGCTGCGCGGTGGCGTTCGAGCGCAACCTGGAGGTGGCGCGGGCGGTGGTAGGGCGCGGGCACGAGGTGTGCGGCCACGGCTATCGCTGGGAGGAATATCACAGCAAGACGCGGGATGAAGAGGCCGAAGCGATCCGCAAGACGGTGGAATCGCTGACGGAGACGACCGGAGTGCGTCCGGTGGGATGGTTCACGCGGTACGGGCCGAGCGTCAACACGCGGGAGCTGGTGGTCGCCGAAGGGGGGTTTATTTACGACAGCGGGGTCTTCAACGACGACCTGCCGTATTACACAGAGGTTGGCGGGAAACCCTGGCCGGTGCTGCCGTACAGCTTTGAGACCAACGACGCCCGGTTCTGGCGGGGCGGGCTGAACAGCGTAGGCGACTTTTACGAGTACCTGAAGGACACGTTCGACGTGCTTTATGAGGAAGGGCGAACGCATCCGAAGATGATGTCGGTTGGCCTGCACTGCCGGATTGCGGGACGGCCGGCGCGATCACGGGCGTTGGACCGGTTCCTGCGGTACGCGAAGAGCCATCCGGGGGTGTGGTTCGCGCGGCGGGATGAGGTTGCGCGGTGGTGGTTGGAGAAGTACCCGCCGGGGTCATTTTAGGGGAATAGTCAGAATCAGGATTTACCGGATTAGAAGATTGTCAGGATTGGGGCAACCCTTGTGGTTGCCCCTACGCGGGTGATGGTAGCGTGCAGGCCGCCGATGTGGTTCAGGATGATGGTCGGTTGCCCCTACCCCGGTGATGGCAGTGTGAGTGGACTGGATTCCCGCTTTCGCGGGAATGACGGTGGGGGAGCGGGAATGACGGCCAAACGCGGGTTGGGGCGCCGTGAAGAGTTGTCCCGCGCTTGGCGGTTCAATGGCGTCGGGTGATTACCACTCGTTCAGCTTGATGACGGTGAAGACGGCGCCTTCGGCGTCGCGGAGGACCACGAAGCGGGCGAAATCGGCGATATCGGCGGGGCCATGCACCACGCCGCCGCCCAGTTCTTTGGCGCGCTCGGCGGTGGCGTCCGCATCGTTGACGCCGAAATAAACGCCCCAGTTGGGGGGGACCGGGCCCCAGTCTTCGCCAATCTGCACGATGCCGCCGACCATCTGGTCACCGATCCAGATTATCCAGTAGGGGAAATCCTCCATGTTTTCGTCGAGCTTGATTTCGGCGCCGAGGACGGTCTGGTAGAAATCTCGGGCCGACTCGGGGTCAGTGGTGGCGAGTTCGAACCAGCACAGGGCGCCGGGTTCCATCATCACGCCGGCGCCGGCGTGGGCGACGGGATACCAGAGTCGCAGGAACGCGCCTTCCCGGTCCTGGATGACCGCCATGCGGCCTACGGTGTGGTTCTCCATGGGAGTTACGTCCATGGGGCCGAAGAGTACGGTTCCGCCGGCGGCCTGGGCACGCTCCACGGCGGCTTCCAGGTCGTCCACGGTTACGTACACGCTCCAGTGCGGGGGCAGGTTTTCCTGGCCGGGGCCGGCTTCGGCAGATGCGCAGGCGGCCTGGCCGTTGTGGGAGTACATGGTGTAGGTCATGTCGGGGCCGGCGGGGTGGTCCTGGTATTCCCAGCCGAACAGGGCGGTGTAGAAGTCCTTGGCGGCCTGGCCGTCGTGGGCGAGCAGGTCGGCCCACGATGGAGTGCCGGGTGCGTATTCGGTGATTTCGGGCATGGGTCAGCCTCCGTGAATGGTTTTGCATTTCAGGATAGCAGGGGGTACAGGCCCGCGTCCGTGTGGGGTTGTCATCAATTTCGGTTCGTTTTTGCATGGATGGACAGGATGAACGGGATGGCTGGGATTACTTTATTCCGAGGTTCCTGGATTCCCGCTTTCGCGGGAATGACGTTGGGAGATGCGGGGATGACGTTGGGAGTCGGGAATGACGGGGGAATGACGGGGGGTGACGTTGGGAGATGGGAATGACGGGGAGTGACGGTAGAGGGAACAAATAGGGGCGAGGCATGCCTCGCCCCTACGGGGGAATCGTGGTGCGGACTGCCGGGTTAGCGCAACGATATTGCCGCGTAGCTGCGCTCCTCGCAATGACAGTCCATTGTTGGTTAGTTGTCGGCGGGGATGGCGGCCTCGACTTTGGTGTCCTTGAAAGCGGGCATGACCTCTTCGGCGAACCACTGGAGCTGCTCCAGGATCATGGCTTGCGGAGTGCCGACGGGCTGGCCGACCTGGACGCGCTTGAGGCCGGGGTAACGCTCTTCCACGCTCTTGAGCTGCTCAATGATGCGCTCGGGCGGGCCGGCGAGGACGCTGCCGTTTTCGATGGCGTCCTCAATGGTGGGAAGGCCGGCGTTGGGGGCGATTTCGGGGTTGCTGATGTCGCGGATCTGCTGCTCGGTGAGGCCGCGGGTGAGACGGAGAGGGCCGAACATCTTGAGGTTTTCCTCGTAGTACCGGGCGCCGGTGCGGGCGGCTTCCTCCACGGTGTCTGCGATCTGGAAGTGGAAACCGACGGCCAGGTCTTCGCCGAGTTGGGCGTCGGGCTTGCCGTGGCGCTGCAGGGCGTCGCGGTAGGCGTGCATGATGCCGTCCATGGCGCCGCCCTCGGAGGAGCCGCCGCCGATGACGCCCTTGATGCCCATTTGGGCCATGAACTCCAGGGCGCGGCCGGTGCCGCCCTGGATGGGCTGCCAGCATTCCACCGGCAGGTTCTTGGGGCGCGGTACCAGGGTCAGCTCTTCGAGGTTGTAGCCGCGATAGGGCACCTGGGGCGGGAAGTCGTAGTGCTTGCCGTGGTGGGCGAAGGAACGCTCGTGGAACGCCTTGAAGAGGACTTCAACCTGCTCCTCGAAGAGTTCGCGGTTGGCGGGTTGGTCCATCAAGGGGGAGCCGAAAACCTCGACCTCGCGGGTGTGGTAGCCGCGGCCGACGCCGAAGGTGACGCGGCCGTTGGTGAGCCAGTCGGCCATGGCGAAGTCCTCGGCCAGGCGGAGCGGGTGCCACATGGGTGCGATGTTGAAACCGCAGCCGAACTTGAGGCGCTCGGTGACGTGGGCGAGGTGGACGATGAACATGAGCAGGTTGGGGATGCACTCGTAGCCCTCGGGCTGGAAGTGGTGCTCGGCCATCCAGAAGGTGTCGTAGCCGTTTTTGTCGAGGGTCTGGGCGATGGCGACGCCCTTGTCGAAGGCGGTGGCCAGGTATTCGTCGGAGAAGGTGCGGTCGTTGACGGCGGTGCCGCCGTAGCCGACGTTGTCCATGTCAACGTGGCCGGCGTAAAGGCTGTCAAAAGTGGTGATGGCCATGTCGGATGCCTCCGGTAGTTGTCGGCGCAGGGGGCGCCGAGTGGATCAGCGAGTTTCGCAGCGGGCGTGTGGGGGGCATTGTAGCATGGGCGATAGTGGGCAAGGGCTGGGGTTTTTCTGGTGGAGGGCCGTGGCGGTTTTGACCGGGTTGGCGGGGCGATGCTAGAATCGTGATGTTACAAATTACAATGTGCAATATAAGCGCTGAGCAGGGTGGGGGGAAACCGAGCGAAGATCGGTTCGATGTGGTATCGGTTCGAGGTGGCAGTGGAATAAAGCGCGAGGAGGTGTCGGATGTCCGGACATTCCAAGTGGTCAACAATCAAGCGAGCGAAGGGAGCGGCGGACGCCAAGCGGGGGGCGCTGTTCACCAAGCTGGCGCGGAACATATCGCTGGCGGCCAAGGAAGGCGGTGGCGGCGACCCGGACATGAACTTTCGCCTGCGGATCGCCATAGACCAGGCGCGATCCAACAACATGCCGCAGGACAGCATCACGCGGGCCGTGCGCCGGGGAACCGGCGAGAGCGGCGAGGGGATGGTGGACTTGTCGGAAGTGACCTATGAGGGTTACGGGCCGAGCGGTGGGGCGATCCTGGTGCAGGCGCTGACGGACAACCGGAACCGGACGGCGTCGGAAGTCCGCTCGGCTTTCAACAAGGGCGGCGGCAACCTTGGAGACGCGGGATGCGTGGCGTGGAACTTTGACAGCCGGGGCGTGATTACGCTGGAAGTCGATGATGAAGCGGTGGCGGAAGAGTTGAGCCTGGCGGCGATTGACGCGGAAGCGGATGACGTGAAGTTCGAGGACGGCATACTGGAAGTCTATACGGCCCCGGAGAACCTGTTGTCGGTGAAGTCGGCGCTGGAGAGCGAGGGAGCGGAGCCGTCGTCTGCGGACATCGCGATGGTGCCCAAGACGGTGGTGCCGCTGGAAAACAAGGCGGCGGAACAGACGCTGCGGCTGCTGGACATCCTGGAGGACCTGGACGACGTGCAGAAGGCGTACACCAACGCGGACTTTCCGGCCGAGGCGCTGGAGCGGTACGGTTCGGCCTGATGCGGGTGCTGGCGATCGATCCGGGCACGCTGCGCATGGGGTACGGCGTGGTGGATGCCGAGACTGCCGGACACGGGCCGGAGGCGGACGACTATGGGGTGGTTGCGCTGTCGGCGTCGATGCCCATCGAGCAGCGTTTGTACCAGCTGCACACGCACATCCTGAACATGATCCACGTGTTCCATCCCGACGCGATTGCAGTGGAGGACCCGTTTGTGGGTCGTGGCGAGCGGGCGTTTGCCAAGTCGGCGCTGGCGATTGGGCAGGCGCAGGCGGTGGTGCTGATCGGCGCGGCCAGCCAGGGGGTGCCGGTGCATCGCTATGCGCCGGCGCAAGTAAAAAAAGCGGTGGCAGACAACGGCGGGGCCACCAAAGAGCAAGTACAGCAGATCACCATATCTACGTTTGGGATATCCGATAATCCAGCGGAGGACGCCACTGACGCATTGGCGGTGGGTTTATGCCATTTGCGGCATTTCACCGAGGATGATTTGATGGCGCGGGAAATAAAGCCGGGCGAGGTGTTTTAGGCCGTGCTGGTAGGGGTGCACGGCGCGCTGGACGCCGTAGGCGCGGACTGGGTGAACGTGCAGGTGGGCGGGATCGTCCTACAGGTGTTTGTGCCGGCGTCGGCGGTGGCAGGTCTGGGGAGCATTGGCGATTCGGTGCGGCTGCACACGGTGTTGCGGATTCAGAACGAGCAGCCGGCGCTGTACGGTTTCCCGGATGCGGGGTCCGTGGAACTTTTCGGCGCTTTGAACGGTGTGAATGGCGTGGGGCCGCGCTCGGCGATGGCGATACTGTCGGAATTGGGCGAGGATGGATTCCGGCAGGCGGTGGCGTCGGAGGACGTGGCGGCGCTGGCGCGGGCGCAGGGAGTCGGCCGGCGCATCGCACAACGGGTGGTGCTGGAACTGCGGGGCAAGCTGCCGGATGCGGACGGCGCGGCGCCGGGCGGCGTCATTGCCGGCGGTACCGACGCCGAGGCGGTGGAGGCGCTGACGGCCCTGGGGATGCCGCTGGCGGACGCGCGCCAAGCGGTGGCGGCGCTGGATCTGCCGTCGGACGCGTCGCTGGAGGACAAGGTGCGGCAGGCGTTGGTGGGCATGGGCGGAGGGTGAGGTTGCCGTTTGGCGTATAATTTGGTGAAACGATGGGGAGCCGTTTGAGATGCCGGATTTTCAGCTAGTGGCCGACTTTGGGATGATGGGCGACCAGGAGCCGGCGGTGTCGCGGCTGGCGGCGGGGGTGCGTGAGGGGCTGGAGTACCAGACGCTGCTGGGCGTTACCGGCAGCGGCAAGACGTTCACGATGGCGAACATCGTGCAGGAAGTGCAGAAGCCGACCATCGTGATCGCGCACAACAAGACGCTGGCGGCGCAGCTGGCGACGGAGTTCAAGGAGTTCTTCCCGCACAACGCCGTCGAGTACTTCGTTTCCTACTACGACTACTATCAGCCTGAGGCGTACATTCCCCGTTCCGATACCTACATAGAGAAGGACAGCAGCGTCAACGAGGAACTGGACAAGCTGCGGCTGGCGGCCACCACGTCGCTGCTGACGCGGCGGGACACGCTGATCGTGGCGTCGGTGTCGTGCATCTACGGCCTGGGCGACCCGTCGGACTACTTTGAGATGGTGGCGCGGATCGAGGTTGGGGAGGAATACAACCGCCGGGCGCTGCTGCGCCAGCTGATCGACATGCAGTACGAGCGGAACGACACCGACCTGGCCCGGGGCCGGTTCACGGTGCGGGGCGACACGTTGGAGATCGTGCCGGCATACGAGGAATTCGCGGTGCGGGTGCAGTTTTTCGGCGACGAGGTGGAACGCATCCTGACGCTGGACACGCTGACGGGCGAGGTGCTGAATGAGCGGCAGGAGTTTTCGGTGTATCCGGCCAAGCACTTCGTGACCAGCCGGGAAAAGCTGGACGCCGCGCTGGTGGACATTGAAGTGGAGATGAACGAGCGGGTGGATGAGTTGAAGATGCAGGGCAAGCTGCTGGAAGCGCAGCGGCTGGAGCAGCGCACCCGGTACGACATGGAGATGCTGGACGAAACCGGGTTCTGCGCGGGGGTGGAGAACTACGCGCGGCACCTGTCGCGGCGGCCGGCCGGGAGCGCGCCGTGGACGCTGCTGGACTATTTCCCGGACGACTTTTTGATGTTCGTTGACGAGTCGCACATGACGCTGCCACAGGTGCGCGGGATGTACAACGGCGACATATCGCGCAAGACGACGCTGGTGGAGTACGGGTTCCGGCTGCCCTCAGCACTGGACAACCGGCCCCTGCACTTCAAGGAGTTCGAGGATCACATCAACCAGGTAGTGTACGTGTCGGCGACGCCGGGGCCGCTGGAACTGGAGCGCACCAGCACCATCGTGGAGCAGGTGATCCGGCCCACGGGGTTGCTGGACCCGACGATTGAGGTAAAGCCAACCACCGGGCAGATCGACGACCTGCTGCACGAAATCCGGCAGCGGGTGGACCGGCAAGAGCGGGTGCTGGTTACCACGCTGACCAAGCGGATGGCGGAAGAACTGGCGGACTACCTGTCGGAGACGGGGATACGCAACCACTACCTGCACTCGGACATCGAGACGCTGAACCGGGTGGAGATTCTGCGCGACCTGCGGCTGGGCGTGTACGACGTGGTGGTGGGCATCAACCTGCTGCGTGAGGGGCTGGACCTGCCGGAGGTGAGCCTGGTGGCCATATTGGACGCAGACAAGGAAGGCTACCTGCGCTCGACGACGTCGCTGATCCAGACGGTTGGCCGGGCGGCGCGGCACGCCTCGGGGCACGTGATAATGTACGCCGACCGGGTGACCGACTCGATGCGGAACGCGATTGACGAGACCTACCGCCGGCGCGGCATCCAGGGCGCGCACAACGAGCGGCACGGCATTGAGCCGCAGTCGATTCACAAGGCAGTGCGGGACATCACCGAGGGACTGCGCGGGGTTGCCGAGACCAAGGCATCCTACCAGGTGGCGCGCGAGGAGATGACGCGGGACGACATGTACCGGGTGGTGAAGGATCTTGAGTTCCAGATGAAGGAGGCGGCGCGGTCGCTGGAGTTTGAGAAGGCGGCGCACCTGCGGGACGAGATGCTGGAGTTGAAGAAGATAATCGTTACCGAGGAGAAGATGCTTGCGGTGGGGTAGGGTTAGTCCAACACCGGTGCATCATAGTTTTGGAGGTGCGGCATGACCACGGCCAAAGGCGCTGTTTCCAGGGTTGAGCAACCCGAGGAATTTTTCGTGTTTCCCGACCCGCCGGAAGATCCCGAAGACAAAATGACCAACTTTGACCACCTCACAACCACCGGCAACGCCCATCACCTCATCCAGCACCTGGGCAACCCCGATACCACCCTGGTTGCCGGTGAGCGCTACCTGGCGGTGGTCCCTACGCGCAGTTTGGCCGGTATCAGATATGCTGACCTGCTGGTGGCCTTTGACGTGGACCCGGCGGGCTACCATCGCCGCAAGGCTTACGTCATCTCCGATCAGGGCAAGCCTCCCGATTTCGTGATGGAAATCGCCTCGCCCAGCACCGGACGCATCGACGCCACAGACAAACGGAGCGACTACGCCGCATTGGGCATTCCCGAGTACTGGCGCTTCGACGAAACCGGGGAGTACCATGGCGCACGGTTGGCCGGGGATCGGCTGGTGGACGGGCAGTATCAGCGGGGACAAATAACCGGACTAGCCTTCTATTCCATCCACCCCTAGCGGCCGCTCTCTCCCATGCCTCACCACGGTACACCCGGCTGGTTGCGCTCTGCAATCGCTGAGTATTTTTATCTGACGCCTGAACGGGACAGTCCCCGGGGCTCAGCGTAATCGCCCCCGGCCAGCGCTGGGCTTGTACCGGGGCGGCTTCGTTCCTCGTGGAAGGCGTAAACCGCCCCGGGGATTGACACCCCTCGGACGCCATGGTTTAGGCTGTGGGGGCAGCCTGCGGACTACACGCATAAGACCTCCAGGGTTGCAACCGAGGCCCAAGCGTCGTCATCGCTTGGGCCTCAACCTTTGTCTTTCCTCTCAGTACACCGAAATTTGATAGTCCGCGCGCGCAGTCATTGACCGTACAGCGTCCGCCGTGATTCAATGCCCATGCTACAGCGTTCCTCATCCTGACGGAACTCCGTCCGTCCCAGAAACGGTTTCTCTCGGTCGAGGCCCCGTGCCTCCTTGCGGGACCATTCTGGGATGAGGGCTGTAGCAAGTTACCTTGACCAGCCGCAAGGGGGTTCCCATGACGAAGACCGTCACCACCGCTGCTACTCTGCTACTGTTTGTTCTCACCATCGCGTGTACATCTGCTCCGGTAGCGACTCCCGTCCCTGTTGCTGCCACACCCGAAGTCAGAGTCATTACGGCCACACCCTCACCGACGCCACCTGCTACTCCAACGCCAACGCTGGAGCCAACACCCACCTCTGAGCCGACGCCGACGCCTGCGCCATTGGCGGCGATTTACGGTGTTGAATTAGACCGCATTCAAGTGATTGAGGGGAAGTTGCCTACCGGCCGCAAACCCGCCATCCTCGTGGGTTGCCATGCTCACACCATAAGCCACGGAACTGCTGTATTCACACGAAGCGGGAACCTTCCACGGGTGGCCGAAAATAAACTCGCGGACGGGATAGCCGTGATCAGACCCCTCTTTACCGAATCGACATACGGAGATGGGTGCTACGAGATGGCAGTCAAGCCGGTGGGGGTGGGAACGTACAATTACGGTCCATTTGCTAGCGCGTATTTCGGCACAACGGTCAGGATTCGGGAGTATGAGTTGCTGCATTATTCTGATGCCGTGCGCGAGATAGCAAAGGGACAGATCGCAAATTACCAAATCCCTGATTGGACGCCAACGCCGCCACCCACGCCCACGGCGACACCTACGATTACCCCGACACCCACGCCCACACCAACACCCACACCGGAACCAACACCAACACCTACGCCCGCGCCGACACCAACGGCGACTCCAACCCCAACGCCTACTCCAATACCGTCCCTGTCCCAGAAGCGTAATATCCAAACCATACTGGGCGTGGAAGCTGCCAACGTTGACGATCGTGCTGAGGAATCGGGGCGGTTTATCGTCGTCGGATGCTACACCGGCGTGCAAGACGCCCTGGATGGTAAAACTTGGCACACATTCTCTAAAGACGGCAAGTTTTCTAGGGACAGGAATTTCATCGCTGTTACCGGCTTCTCACCAAAGAACAACATTTGCTACGAGATGGCGGTGAGATATGAAAGCGGGGAGAGATATTGTTATTACATCCAACACAGCAACGTGCCGCGCCCCAATATCCCGGGACATTGTTCCGGCTGGACTCAGTACACCCGCGAGTTTTCGTTGGTGGACAAAGATGCTTGGCGCGCGATTTCAAAAGCCGAATGGAATCGTGACTACAAGGACAAGTACGCCCGGTAGAATCCTCGCCTCAATGACGCCCGCCAAAAGGAGATTGGCCATGATTAGCAGTGACAACTTCCCAAGTGAGCCTGTCCCAGAAAACCCGTGTACGACCCGCAAGGAGTGGTGAATGCCTATGG
>JAPPCX010000056.1 GCA_028875655.1 Chloroflexota bacterium
TTGGCGAAATCTTCTAGTTGGCGCAGGGTAGGAGCCGCTTCGCCACTTTCCCATGCGGACAGCCGCGTGAATCGTTGGTACAAGGCGGACCGGTCTTTGCCGGACCGCTCGATAGCCCATTCGAGTACTGCCGGCGAAACTGCCACTCGAGTGCTAACCCGACTGGTACGTGGCTCGGAGACAGGAGACGTTGGGCGATTTTCAGCAGCAGAACTCATACTGAGTAAGGTTCACAGAGGAAACTACCGCCGGATGATAGCACAACGACCCGTCGTGTTACGTCCCTGCGGCGGCGACTTGATTCTTGAAGTGCGGTATCACCTCCGCCGCAAACCGCCCCATCTGGTCCTTGAACTGGTTGGTGGTCGCTCCCATGGGGAAGGCGATCATGATCTGTTCCAGGCCGGGGTACTTGTCCTGTAGCTCTTCCAGGTAGGCGATGGTGTCCTCGGGGCTGCCGGCGAACCAGGCGCGGTTGTCAATGACGTCCTGGAAGTCGGTGCCGGCGGCGATATGGCGGGCGACTCCGCCGGGGCCGGTGGCCGAAATCTGCTGGTCGCTGTAGCGCAGCATACCCAACGGAGCGGCGAACTTGACGTGCTCCTCAAAGAGGGGTTGCAACTGGCGGCGAGCCGCCGCAGTGGAATCGTCCACCATGGCCCACAGGCCGATGCACAGGCCCTCGCCCGACGCGAGGTCGCGTCCGGCACGCTGGTTGGCGGCCTGGTAGCGCTGAACCCACTCCTCGACGTATTGCTCGCCCGTGCCCAGGATCACTCCCTTGATACCCCACTTGGCCATGAAGTCCAGGGCCCGGTCCGATGCGCTGACGATGGGCTGCCATACATCAACCGGGCGAGTACGGGGCCGGGGCACGAGAGTAACTTCCTTCAGGTCGTAGCCACGGTACGGGATGTCGGGCGGGATGGTGTAATGCTTGCCCTGGTGAGAGAAGGCGTCACTGTTGAAAGCCTTCATCATGATCTCGAACTGTTCCTCGAACAGTTCCCGGTTGGCGTCGCCGTCGATCATCGGCGCGCCGAAGGACTCAACCTCACGGGTGTGGTAGCCACGCCCGATGCCAAAGACGACGCGACCTTCGGTGAGAATGTCCACCATAGCGAAGTCCTCGGCCAGCCGGATGGGGTGCCACATGGGGAGGATATTGAAGCCACACCCAAACTTGATGCGCTGGGTATGCTGGGCCAGGTACTGGCTCATGATGAGCAGATTGGGGATGCACTCGTACCCTTCGCGCTGGAAGTGGTGTTCAGCCATCCAGAGGATGTCGAACCCGAGATCGTCCAGGAACACGGCGGCTTCCCGCGCAATGTCCAGAGCCATGGACAGCCGATCATTGTCGTACCACCGGTCATTGGCGGGGATACCATCGAATCCGATACCGTCGCCCTCAAGGACGTGGCCGGCGTAAAGAACGGAAAAGTCTTTTATCATGGAAATCGCCTCCGGGAATCGCGCGGTGGTGCGGGTCGTCGTGGCGTTCGTGACGAAACGCCACGGCTGACAATGAACTGGATGTGTGCTAATATGGCAATGCTACCATCGCAGGCTAAGACTGTCATTTCGTCCCGTATCGTGAGCCGCCAGCGGTAGCCATTTACTCAAAGTCTTACCAGCGTCCGGCCGATCGGGTCCCAGATTGGAGGAGGCTGATTTTTTATGTCCAAAGTGCTCATTACCGACAACGTGGCCGCGGAGGGCGTCGATCTGCTGAAAAAGCACGTTACCGTTGACGTCAAGCGCGGCCTTTCCCCCGACGAACTCATTGCCACCATCCCCGGATACGACGCGCTGGTGGTGCGTAGCGAAACCAAAGTCACGGAGCCCGTCATTGCCGCCGGGGATAACTTGCAGGTGGTCGCCCGCGCCGGCATCGGGGTGGACAACATCGACCTGGACGCCGCCACCCGGGCCGGAGTCGCCGTGGTCAACGCGCCCATCGGGAATACCGTCGCCGCCGCCGAACACACTGTCGCCCTGATGCTCGCGCTGGCCCGCAATGTGCCACAGGCCTACGCATCAATGAAAGACGGGCAGTGGCAGCGTTCCGCTTTCATGGGCATCGAAGTGCGCAACAAAACGCTGGGGATCATTGGGTTGGGGCGCGTAGGTTCGGAAGTGGCCCGGCGGGCTGCGAGTTTCGGAATGCGATTGGTTGCATTCGATCCGTTCGTCGCGCCCGATTTCGCTTCGCGCATGGGTGTTACAGTAATGTCGTTGGAAGATGTCTTGGCGCAAGCCGACTTCGTCACGCTGCACACGCCACTGACGGCGGGCACGACGAAGCTGATTTCGGCGCCGCAATTGTCCATGATGAAACCCGGCGCCCGCTTGATCAACGTAGCTCGGGGCGAACTGGTGGACGAGGATGCGCTGCTGGAAGCCTTGGAAAACGACCAACTGTCCGGCGCGGCCCTTGACGTTTTCACCAACGAGCCGCCGGGCGATCTACCTCTCCTGAAACACCCGAGGCTGGTCGCCACTCCGCATCTGGGGGCTTCCACGCAAGAAGCCCAGCGGGAAGTTGCCATCGAAGCGGCGGAGCAGGTGCTGGCGGTGCTGGACGGACAGCCGGCGCGCAACACCGTAAATGCGCCGTTCGTGCCGCCGGAGGTTCATGCCATCCTGGCGCCCTACGTGCCCGTAGCATCAATGGTGGGACGGCTGCTTACCAGCATGGCTCGGGGGCAGTTCGTTGGCATCACGCTGCGCTACCAGGGCGAGATCGCCGAGCACAACACGGCGATCCTGAAGGCGGCGGCGTTGGTTGGGCTGTTAGGGCAGGTCAGCGGCGAGGCCGTCAACATGATCAACGCGCCGGTGCTGGCCCAACAGCGCGGCCTCCAAATCACCGAGCAGACCTCCGCCGACAGCCGAGAGTACGCCAGTCTCATATCCGCCACTCTACACACCACCGGCGACGACTTGACCATCGCCGGCACTTCCCTGCGCGACGAACCCCACCTGGTGCGCGTCAACAACTACTGGATGGACGTTGCCCCGTCCGCGCCCTACATGCTGTTCGTTGACAACCAGGACCAGCCCGGCATCATCGGCGCAGTGGGCACCACCGCCGGCCGGCACAATATCAACATCAGTTTCATGGAGGTGGGCCGCATCGCCCCTCGCGGACAGGCGATGATGGTGGTGGGGCTGGATGACCCTGTGCCCGATGACGTGCTCGCCGAAATCAAGGCGCTCCCACAAGTGGACGACGCCCGCGTGGTGGCGATGTAGCGATTGCGGTCGGCGGTCAGGACTGCGGCGCAACGGATTGCTTAGACGTGGCAGGGCGGAATGGACAAATCGGTTTCTCCCCTGTAAAAATGCAGAGGCGAGACTTCACAGTTGTCGTCCGGAGGCTAAGCCGTGAATGAGCCACAGCCCGCCTTTACCGATGAGCAGGTGGTTACTGCCATCCGTGCCGCCTACTCGCCGCGTTGGGACACTTCACTGTCCGAGGAAGACGCGGCAGCGCACGCGGCAACTTACCGCTCCAATTTGGCTCATTACCGGCAACACGTTCAGCGCAGCCTGGACGAAAGCGATTATCTGCAAGTCGCCGAAAAATCCTGGGGCGCTTTCACGCAGGTTGTCAAGGCCATCGGCGCCGACCATCGGATTAAACTGTCCAGCCATGTGGGGATTATGCGTGTGGCTGGAGAACTGGCAAAGTTGATTGCCCAAACCACCCAAGAAACCGGCAGCAAGGTGAGCGATGCCTCTGTCATGGTTCACAGCTTGCATCTCCATTTCTACGAAAATGAACTCCCGGATGATCGTGTGATCCAGTCCGCAGCTACAGTGAGCCAAGCTATCGACCTGCTGCAAGACTATTTCCCGCCCCCGTCTGAACACTAATACCGGCATTCGTAAAACCACAAACCACCTCGGAGATGACACTATGGCAGACCGCATCGCAATCATGGGCCCCGGCGCCGTGGGCAGCTACGTCGGCGCTTTTCTCGTCCAGGCCGGCGAGGACGACGTCACTTTCATCGACATGTGGCCGGAACACGTCGAAAAAATGCGCGCCGAGGGCCTGCGAGCCAGCGGCAGCCAGGGCGATTTCACCGTCCCCGTCAACGCCATGCACCTAACCGACGCCCAGAACATCACCGAACCGTTCGATTACGCATTCATCACGGTCAAGTCCTACGACACTGAGTGGGCCACCCACTTCATCAAGCGCTACGTGAAGGACGACGGCGCGTTCGTTTCCATCCAGAACTGCTGGAACGACCCCACCATCGCCGATATCGTCGGCCCTGAGCGCCAGCTCGGCTGCATCGCCTCGCACATTGAGGTGGCGTTGTGGGAACCCGCCCACGTCAACCGGGGCGGCGCTCCCGGCCGAGACCACGGCCACACCGTGTTTCGCGTCGGCGAATTCACGGGCGCGATAACCCAGCGGTCAGAAGCCCTCGCCGCCAAGTTCGACCACATCGACGCTGCCTACGCCACCGACAACCTTCCCGGTGAACGGTGGGCCAAGCTGTGCCAGAACGGCATGGGCAACGCCATCTCCGCCATGAGCCAGTTGGGCAGCCAGGAGATGGCCGGCGACGCCCGTATCCGAAGGATCCGCATCAACTTGGCTAAAGAAGGGGCGCAGGTGGGCCTCGCACAAGGACTCAAGGTCGTGGAAATCAACGGAACGCCGGCCGAGTTCTGGGCTGACGCCGACCGGGGCGACGTTTTCGAGGAACTGGACGGCAAACTGTCCCAGGCCGGCGGACGGGTCAACTGGCTGGCTTCCATGGCCCAGGACGTCCATAAAGGCCGCAAGTCCGAGGTGGACTTCATGAACGGCCTGATTTGCGAAAAGGGTCGTGAGACCGGCGTCGCCACGCCGTACCACGACGCCATCGTGGAAGCGATGCGCCTGGTGGACAGCAAGGATGTCGCGCCCGGTCCCGAAAACGTGGATCGCATCATCCGCGCCGTGGAGGGCTGACATGTACATCACCGTTGAACCCGCCGGACTGATGATGCACACCGTGAAGCTGGTGTTCGACCCGTCCGACCCGGCGTCGGAAGACCAGCAAGTGCGGGACTACCTGAGCGAACACGAACTGGAACCCCGCTACCACTGGTTCGCTGAGATCGAAGGGCTGGAAGGCCGCGAATGCGAGATCATGCAGTTCGGCGGGTGCTACCTGGGCCGTAACTTGCAGAACATTGGCCTGATTCAACGGCAGGTGGTTGAGGAAGAGTTGCTGACCGCCGAGATTCAACGCCACGTTGACGCGGGCAACCTGCCGGACTTGGCCAATGCCGCCGAACCGCGACGGCAGGATGCGATTGCCGCCCTGGTCGAAGAGTTCCGCGTGGAGGAAAGCTTCGGGCAGGACGAAGCCGGCGAGCTGCAGGCGACTTTGGACGCCACCGCGTTGCGAGACGCCACCGCCCGCACCCTTGCCAGAGCCGGCGCAACTCAGGAATAATCGCGTGACCACGGAAGCCGCTCGCTGGGGGTATGGAGGATCCGAGGGTCCCGAAGATTGGGGCTCCCTATCGGAGGCGTACCGGCCCTGCTCGGAAGGAGTGGAACAATCGCCGGTGAATATCACGGAGTGCGTCCAAGTCGAGGGGCCGGACATCGCGTTTTACTACTCTGCGAGCGCGATTGCCGCTCGAAACAACGGGCACACGGTGTATCTGGACTTTCCGGCGGGAAGCACGCTGGATGCGGCTGGGCTGCGCTACGAGTTGCAGGGCGTTCACTACCACTCGCCCGCAGAGCACCAGGTGGGCGGCGAGCGGTTCGCCGGCGAACTGCACCTGGTGCATCAAGACACGGACGGGAACCTGGCAGTAGTAGGATTGTTGTTCCGCCTGGGGAACCCGTCGCCGTTGGTGCAAGCGTTGTTGGACGCCGCGCCGGAAACCGTTGGCTCCGTCGCCCTGCAAGACGGGCCGCCCGCCGCTGACCACGTTCCGGCCTCGCTGGACTACTTTGGGTACGAGGGATCCTTGACCACACCGCCCTGCTCTGAAGGCGTCCGGTGGATCGTAATGCAGTCGTTCGGCACGGTTTCAGAGGCACAGGTGGAGCGGTTGCAGACGCTTACGGGCGGTCCCAACAATCGCCCCGTGCAGCCTATCGGAGGACGGGAAATCTTCGCGGTTTCGCAGTGAGACGCTGCGCCCCGGGGAGTTACAAACTACCTGCAATGCAATGGAGCGGGCGATGGGAATCGAACCCACGTAGCCAGCTTGGAAGGCTGGGGCTTTACCACTAAGCTACGCCCGCTCAGTGAGTCCATTATAACCCATGCCCAAAACCGTTTATCTCGCAAACCCCTACGGTTTTTCTACCCAGCAGAAGGCCGCCCTTTTGCCGCCCATCATTTCCGCGCTGGAAAGCCTGGATCTGGAAGTCTGGGAACCTTTCGCTCGAAACAACCAGGTGGACTTTCAGCAAGCCGGCTGGGCCTACCGCGTCGGCCAGCAGGACTACGCGGACGTGGTGGCGGCAGATGGAATTTTCGCGGTGGTGAACGGCGTCCCGCCGGATGAGGGCGTGATGATCGAACTGGGCATGGCCATTGCCTTGGGCAAGCCCACTTTCCTGTTCCGGGACGATTTCCGCCGCGCCACCGACAGCGAGGAGTACCCGCTCAACCTGATGCTCTTCACCGGAATGCCCGAACAAAACTGGCAGGACTACTATTACACGACCGTGGACGAAATCACCGACCGGGGCAAAGCCCTGGCCCAATGGGCTGCCACATGCTGAAAACCCGCTTCACAGAAATGCTCGGCCTCCAATATCCCGTCATGTCCGCGCCCATGAGCAACCACAGCGGAGGGCGCCTCGCGGCGGCGGTATGCCAGGCGGGAGGGCTGGGGACGTTCGGAGGCAGCAACAACTTCCGCGCCGAGTGGTTTTCGGAGCAGATCGGATTCATTCGGTCTCAAACCGACCAACCTTTCGGCGTGGGATTCATTACTCATTTGATTGAGTCAAACCCGAGCAACTTTGAAGCCGCTCTGGCTGAAAAAGTGCGGGTCATCATATTTTCCTTTGCTGACCCACGCCCATGGCTGCCCAGAGCCCGAGATGCGGGAGCAACCACCATTTGCCAGGTACAAACGCCCAGGGCTGCGGAACTGGCGCTGGACGCAGGCGCCGACATTCTGTTGGCCCAGGGCAACGAGGCCGGCGGACACACCGGCGAAATGAACCTGCTGCCGCTGCTGGTTGATCTCGTTGAACGCTATCCCGACTTTCCCGTGCTGGCCGCCGGTGGGATCACATCCGGCCGAGCGTTGGCGGGGGTGTTGACCGCCGGCGCGGACGGTGCTTCGCTGGGAACCGCGCTGCTGGCGACTCCTGAAGCGGTGGAAGTCCCGGATGCGTTCAAGGAGCAAGTCTTGCGGTCAGAGGGTCAGGACACTACCTACACGCGATTGTACGACCTGCTGGGAGAAGAACCCTGGCCTGACAGCATTGCCGGCCGCGTCTATCGCAACCGACTGGTGCAGGATTGGGACGGCAGGGATGCCGAAATCCTGGCGCGGCGCGAAGAGTTGGCCACCGATGTCGCCGCCGCCCGCGCCCGCCACGACCCGGAAGTGGCGTCGGTGTACATGGGTCAGGGGGTGGCGCAAGTCAACGCGATCCGGCCTGCGGGGGAGAAACTCCGTCAAATCTGTCACGACGCGGAAAGTATCTTGGCCGGCCTGGCAATCATTGAATCCAAGGAAGCGTAATCATCATGTCTGACCTTACACAATCAACTCCTGCATACACCATGGGCTACAGCCCGGAGTTTCTGCAATTGCTGGACCGCCGCAACGCAGAAACCCACGCCGGCCATCTGCTGGCCCAGCTGCGACCCGGCATGCGCGTTCTGGACTTCGGGTGTGGGCCCGGCACAATCACCGTCGGCCTGGCGCGAGCCGTAGCGCCCGGCGAAGTCCACGGCATCGACATGGAAGCGTCACAGATCGAACTGGCGCGCGCCGCCGCAGCGTCGGGCGGGCATGACAACGCCTCGTTTCACGTCGGCAACGTGTACGACCTGCCATTTGATGACGACTCTTTCCACGCGGCGCACTGCCACGCGGTCTTGATGCACGTGCCCGACACTCAACGGGCGTTGCGGGAAGTCAAGCGCGTGCTGAAGCCCGGCGGCATCATTGCCAGCCGCGAAATGATCGCCAGCGCCTCTTTCAGCGAGCCGATGGGGGAAACCACCGACCAGGCGTGGGCCACATTCATCAAGCTGCTGGCCGCCAACCAGGGGCATCCCGAGATGGGCAAGCAGCTGAAATCACACTTCCTCCAGGCCGGCTTTGCCGACGTCCGCGCTGCCGGATCGTTCGACTACTTCAGCTCTGCGGAGGACATCGCGTTTCTGCACGCCTTTATCTGCGACTGGTTCTTCATGCCGCAAGTTGTCGCGACGGCGACGCAATACGGACTGGCAACCCATGAACAGTTTGAACGCTGGCGAGCCGAAATGGACGAATGGAAGGAAATGCCGGGCGCAGTGGGCGGATTGGCCTTTGGTGAAGCCATCGCCGTCAAACCTTAGCCGGTGTAGCGCCCTGCGGGCGAACGAATTGCCGCCGATGATATAATCCGCCGCCGGGACTATTCGCATGTTTTACGCATCCGACATCAGCAAGGCTTACGGGGAACGCAGCCTGTTCAACGGGCTGGACGTGTCGGTGTCGGCCGGGGATCGCGTCGCGCTGATTGGCGCCAACGGGTCCGGCAAAACCACGTTGCTGGACATTCTGGCCGGCGAGACGCTGGCCGACACCGGAACAATTTCGGGCCGCCGGGGAACGGCGGTGGGATACCTCAGGCAGGAACCCGCCCCGTTCGCCGGCAAGTCCCTGCTCCGGGAAGTGCTGGAAGCGAACACTCAAGCCATCGCGTTGGCCGACCGTATCGCCGGCATACGCGCGGAGCTTTCGTCAACTACGACAGCTGCGGAACAAGGCGCGCTGATGGATCATCTGGCAACCCTGGAGAACCAACTGGACGCAGCCGGAGGTACTGACCGCGACCACGAGGCCAAAGCCATCCTGTCCGGCCTGGGCTTCAAGGATAGCGACTTCACCCGCGATATGACCGAGTTCAGCGGCGGCTGGATCATGCGCGCCGAACTGGCCCGCCTGCTCTTCCGCGATCCGGATATCCTCCTGTTGGACGAGCCAACCAACCACCTTGACCTTGAGGCCAACATCTGGTTCGAGAAATACTTGTCGGCCTTCAAGGGCGGCGTGGTGGTGACTTCCCACGACCGCACGTTTCTGAACCAGGTGGCGAATCGGGTGCTCGCCATCGAGCCGGGCGAAGTGGTCCATCATCGCGGCAACTACGACGAATACCTGGTGGCCCGCGAGCGCGCCCTGCAAATCAAGGAAGCTGCGGCGGCCCGGCAGGAACGCGAAATCCAGCGGCAGATGCGCTTCGTTGAGCGCTTCCGCTACAAGGCTACGAAAGCGCGGCAGGTACAGAGCCGGCTCAAGCAGCTGGATAGGATCCAGGTCATCGAACTACCTCGCGCCACCAGGAAAGTGCGCTATTCGTTCCCGGAACCGCCCCGCAGCGGCGCGGACATTATCACGCTGGCCGGCGTGGGCAAGTCCTACGGCGACAACGTCGTGTACCGCGATTTGAACCTCACGCTGGAAAGGGGTGACCGCGTCGCGTTGGTGGGACCCAACGGTGCCGGCAAGTCCACGCTGCTGAAAATCCTGGCCGGAGCGCTGCCAATCGACGGCGGAGAACGGCGGCTCGGCCACAACGTAACTACTACGTACTACGCCCAGCACGTGCTGGACCAACTTAATCCCAGCAACACGTCGATTGAGGAATTGCGGGAGGCTGCGCCCGCCGAGTCTGAGCAGAACCTGCGCACCATCCTGGGCGGTTTCCTGTTCAGCGGCGACGACATTCTGAAGCCCATCTCCGTGCTGTCGGGCGGCGAAAAGGCGCGGGTCGCGCTGGCCAAGCTGCTGTTGCAGCCCAGCAACTTCCTGCTGATGGACGAGCCGACCAACCACCTGGACATCGCGTCGCGCGAAATCCTGGCCGACGCGCTGGATGACTATCAGGGATCCATCTGCCTGGTCACCCACGACCGCACCCTGATCCGGCAAATTGCCAACAAGATCATCGAGATCGACGGCGGACGCCCCCGCGTATTCCCCGGCGACTACGACAACTACCTCTATCGCAAGCAGCAGGAAGCCGCCGAAGCGCCGACTGTTGCCAACGACAACGCCGGCCGGCAACCGGCGTCCAAAAACGGGTCAGGAGGACGACGCTCCCGGCGAACGTTGACTCCCGAAGAGGAACAACAGCGCGCCCTCAACCGCCAGGCCCGCAAGCTGGCCGCCCGGATCGACGAGATCGGCGTTGCCATCAGCGACCGCGAGACCCAATCGGCTGAGCTGGAAGCCATGTTCGCCGACCCGGAGCAATTCGACGACCGGGACGAGTTGGCGGCCACGGGCGAGCGTTACCGAGTCCTCAAAGAGGAAGAACAGTCGCTATGGGATGAATGGGAGCGCCTGTCGGAAGAAGCCGAGGACATTGACCGTTTTCTCGTGGGCCTGAAGTCGGATTAGAGGTTACGCTATGAAATTGGATGGTCAGGTAGCGGTTATCACGGGCGCCGGTCGTGGCATCGGGCGGGCCATCGCCCTGGCCTACGCTCGCGAGGGCGCAAAACTGGCGCTGGCCGCCCGCAGCGAACCGGAACTGCAAGAGGCGGTAGCCGCTGCGTCGGAGCTGGGCGCAGAGGCCATTGCCGTGCCCACTGACGTCACCAGCCAGGAAGACACGGAACGGCTGGCCCACAGAGCCGTGGAACGATTCGGCCGTATCGACGTGCTGGTCAACAACGCCGGCATGTCCGGCCCCGTCGGCCCGTTGCAAGGCAACGACGTCGCCGACTGGGTGAGCACCATCAGCGTCAACCTCACCGGCACCTTCCTGGTCTGCCGCGCCGTTATACCAACTATGCTCGTACAATCCGGCGGCAAGATTATCAACCTGTCGGGCGCGGGGGCGACCAATGCGTGGAGCAATATGTCCGCCTATTGCTCCAGCAAAGCCGCGGTGGTGCGACTCACCGAAGTCCTCGCCCAGGAACTGGATGGCAAGGGAATCACGGTGAACGCCCTGGGGCCGGGCTCAGTCCATACCAGCATGTGGGACCGGATGACCGAGCAGGCCGCCGATGCCGGCGCGAATTTCATCCACCAGCTCGGGCTGCGGGTCACCTCGGGCGGCGGCGCGTCTATCGACGAGTGCGCCGAGCTGGCAGTGTGGCTGGCTTCGGACGAAAGCGGGGCGCTGACCGGCAGGCTGATCTCGGCGGCGACCGATGATTTTCGCAGGCTGGCGCCGAGGATTGAGGAGATTATGTCCGGCGATGCCTACACGCTGCGCCGGGTCGGGTTGGACTAACAGGTAATCACTCCCTGGTCGGCCAGCCCGGCCATTTCGGGTTCCGACAGGCCCAGCAAGTCGCCGTAGATTTCCTGGTTGTGCTCGCCATATCTCGGAATCGGCCCGGCGGTGGTCGGCGTTTTCGAGAACTTGATAATGGTGGGACCGGGCACCAGAATCTTCTGGCCGGGCGGCTCGTGAGCGTCTGCTTCCATCATCACTTCCCGCTCCCACATGTGGCTGTCGGCCAGAACCTCGGGTATTGACTTAACCGGGCCGAAGGGAATGTCGGCGGCGACCAGCGCCTCTTCAACCTCCGCAACCGTGCGCTCCTCGCACCACATCCGCAGCAACTCCATGCGTATCTCGGCCATATCGGTGGCGAACATCGGCGCCGCGAACTCCGGATCCTTAGCCAGCTCGTCGTAGTCCATGACCTTCAGCATCCGCTCCCACATACCCGCCCTGGCGGCGCCGGTGGTTACCCATCCGTCCTTGCATTTGAGGAAAGTGCCCACGCGAACGAAATCGTTGGTGTTGGTCTCGTAGCACATGGCCAGGGCAACCTCTTCAAGGGTGATTCCGCCGTCCAGCATCGCCACTTCCAGCCATTGCCCCTCGCCCGTTCGGTCGCGGTGGCGCAGCGCGCCCAGGATGCCGATGACGGCGTGGAGCGCGGCGGTGCGGTCCATTACGGGGCCATTGCCCATGATAGGCTCGCCGAACCCGCGGCCGGTTTGATCGCCGAAGCCGCTCATGGCCTGGATAATCGGATCGAAGCACTGGCGGTCCCGGTAGGGGCCGTACTGACCGAAGCCGGACACGGACGCCAGTATGATGTTGGGGTTGACCTTGCACAGCTCTTCGTAGCCGAACCCCATCTTCTCCATGGTGCCGGGCCGGAAATTCTCCAGGACCACGTCGGAGACTTCGAGCAGGCGAAAGAATAAATCCTTCCCCTTCTCGTGGCGGGTGTTCAGCGTGACGCTCTTCTTGCCCCGGTTGTACGCCGCGAACTGCACGCTCATGCCGCCCACGAATGGGCCGGAGTCGCGCAGGTCGGCGCCCTTGCGCCACTCCAGCTTGATGACCTCCGCGCCCATGTCTTGGAGGATCAGGCCGCCGCGCGGCGCAGCCTGCCAGCGCGCCAGTTCCAGCACCCGAACGCCGTCCAATACCGACCCATTACCGTTTGCAATCATGTCGTATCTCCATGCCCCTGGGTTGTAGGCATATTGTACCCGCATATTGCCCCGCTGATGGGTGGCATGTACACTCGCCGCGAGGCTGAGTTTGACGGGAGGTGCAACGAATGCCGATATCCGACGAAACCTTGAACAGGATCATTGCCGAATACGGCGGGTTCGAGTTGAGCGCCGAGGAATTGGAACTGGTCAAGCCCGAATTGGAAAACTATCTGACTGAACTCCAGAACCTGCGGGACCTTGACCTGTCTGACGTTATGTCATCGCGCCTGTTGCGGGCGGCGGAAGGAGCGGAAGCCGATGCCGGATAATGAACTGCTGAAACTCACGATTTCAGAAATCGCGCCGATGATTCAGGCGCGGGAGGTGTCCCCGGTAGATCTTACGGAGGCGGCGCTGGCGGAGGCGGAACTGCGCCAGCCTACGCTGAACTCGTTCATCACCATCATGCGCGAGCAGGCCATGGAGCAGGCCGAGCAAGCGGAAGAAGAACTGTCGCGGGGCGAATACCGGGGGCCGCTGCATGGCATACCCATCGGCATCAAGGACAATATCGCCACCGGCGGCATCCGGACGACGCTGGGCACGAAGGTACTACGTGACTATGTTCCCGACGAAGACGCCGAGGTAGTGCGCCGTTGCAAAGAAGCCGGCGCCATCATCCTGGGCAAGGAGAACCTGGAGGAATTTGCCGCCGGCGCGACGTCCAACAACCCCCACTACGGAGCAGTGCATAACCCCTGGGGCCTGGACCACGTCCCCGGCGGCTCCAGTGGAGGCGGCGGCGCCAACGTTGCCGCCGGCGTTACGTTTGCGTCGCTGGGAACCGACCTGGGAGGGTCGGTGCGGCTGCCGGGCGCGTTCTGCGGAGTGGTCGGGCTGAAGCAGACGTTTGGCAGGGTGAGCCAGCGCGGTCTGCTCGTCACCAGTTTCAACGGCGACCACATCGGGCCGATGACACGGTCGGTTCGAGACAGTGCGCTGGTGCTCCAGGCCATCGCCGGCTACGACCCGCTGGATCCGAGCACCGTTCCGGTTCCCGTGGACGACTACGCGCTGGTGATGGAGCGGGGAATTCAAGGGTTGACCATGGGCATCCCCTCCAACCACTACTTCGACCTCCTGGATCCCGAGGTTGAAGCGGCGGTGCGGCGAGCCATTGCCGCGCTGGAGGAGCTGGGAGTCGAAAGCCGAGAGGTCAGCCTCCCCAACATGCAGTACGTTGGCGCGATCCGCTTCGCCGCCATGGCGGACAGCGTAGTGACCCACGAACCGTACATTACATCCAACCGTGAGGACTACGGCCCCGACACGCTGTACCGCACGCTGGCCGGTCAGTTCGTGCTTGGACGAGATTACTCCAAGGCCATGAAGGTGCAGCGCATCATCAAGGAAGAGCGCTCCAGGGTATTGCAGGACGTGGACTTCCTGGTCACGCCGACCACGCCGATGCCGGCGCCCCGCATCGACGCCGAGACTATTGAGGTGGATGGCAAGCGTCAGAAAGTACGCGGGCCGGGCTCCGGGCACGTCTCACGCAACACCAGTCCCGAAAACGCGACGGGGTTCCCGGCCATCACAATCCCATGCGGATTCAGCGAGCTGGGCCTTCCCATCGGGTTGCAGTTCATCGGCCGGCCGTGGGAAGAGGGGAACCTGTTCCGCATCGCCCACGCCTACGAGGGCGTGTCGCCCAGCCGGGGCGTGTGGCCCGACTTGGGATGACGGGCACTGTGGTAAAATCAGGCTACGGTGTGGCGCGGTACTTTTAACGTAATCAAATCAATACCGCGCCACCTCTGGAACTGGCTGATACAACCGGAAGGCTGGCAAGTCAGGCACTTTGCAGCCTCACCGTTCGGGGCTGCGCTTATGACTTGGTTCTGGACGCGCCAGTTGCAGTTTTGGCAACATTGGGACGCGGTGGCGGATATGGCCAGCCTGGGCGCCATTTCTTACGGCGTCGTCGCGGTGCTGGTGGAAGGAGGCTTTAGAATGTTTTACGCACTGTCGCGAATCGGAAAGGACAAGGAAAAGCGGCGGCAGGAGTTGGCAGACGCAGAAGCCGCTGGCAGAGCCGCCGGGGAGGCCACAGGGCAAGCCACCGGCAGAGCCGAAGGGGCCGCCGCAGAACGCAAGCAATGGCAGCAGTGGAACGAAGCTCGCATCCAGGCTGCTGCCGATGGTCGTGAATTCAACGAACCCCCTCCGGGGAGTTAGCCGGCGGCCACCCAGTCGGCCACACGCTCGGCGACCATGATGACCGTAGGATGGATCCCGCCTGAGCGCGGAACCCGGGGCATGACCGAGGCGTCCACTACCCAAAGTCCATCCACTCCTCGCACTCGGCCATTCTGGTCGGTTACGGCCATCGCGTCCGAGTCGGGTCCCATTCGGCAGGTGCCGGACACGTGACGCGCTGTACCTGCGGTCTGCCGCGCCCACAGGTCAAGGGCATCGTCATCATTCAGGATGTCGTCCGGTGGGTTGATGCGGAAATCGCACACATCCTTGAATGCGTCGGACTCCAGCATTCGCGCGCCAAGACGGATGCCCTCTCGGATACGCCTGGTGTCGTTGGGATGCTGTAGATAGCGATAGTTGAATTCCGGCTGCAAATCGGGGTCGGATGACTGAAGCCGAACAAACCCCGAACCGTCCGGCAGGCCCAGGGTGCAGGAGATGCGGGCCGCGCGGTCGGGCGGTACGTCCCCGGTGTTGTAGCGGGTCCGGACGCCGGCCACCTTTTCTTCGCGCTCATCCACGACGGTGTTGCTCCGCAGCACCATGTCGTTGGTGTAACCGGCGCTGCCGCTGTAATGAAGGCCGTAGTGCGGAGCGTCCAGATCGCCGGTCAGGGTCTTGCCGTCCTTAACCTTGTAGGTGACGTGGACGCTGAGATGGTTCCAGAGACCCTGCCCGACGCCGGGGCTGTGGTGGATGACGGGGATTCCCACTTCACGGAGATGGTCCTGCGGTCCAACGCCGGAGAGCATGAGCAACTGCGGGGAACGGAGAGCGCCGCTGCACAGCACCACGCGGTCGGCCTCTACGGTGAAAATCTCGCCGCCGCTTTCCGCCTCGACGCCTACCGCCCGTTTGCCGTCGAACAACACCCGGCGCACGTACACGTTGCCGCGCACGGTCAGGTTGAGCCGGTGGCGCATGGGGTTAAGGTGCGTCATGGCGGCGGACATGCGGATGCCGCCCAGGTTGTTGGTGGGAGACACGCCGACGCCAGTGGGGTTGGGGCCGTTGGTGTCCTCTACGTGGCCGTAGCCCTCTTCCAGGCAGGCGTCATAGAAGGCTTTCTGTATGTCGGCCCACGTTCCCGACCGCCGGCGACGCACGGGCATCGGCCCGTCGGTGCCGTGGTAGTCGTCCTGGATGTCCATGTCGTTTTCCATCTTGCGATAGAACGGCAGGACTTTGTCATACGACCACTCGTCATTGCCCATGGCGGCCCAGTTGTCAAAGTCTTCGGGGAACCCGCGCTGCATGGCCTGGCCGTTGATCGAGGAACCGCCGCCGATGACCTTGCCCTGGGCAACGTGGATCTCGCCCTGTTCCTCTGTGATGGTGCCGCGCAACGCCCAGTTGTGTATCGAGTCCTGGGCCTCCGCGTACCGGGTGCCGCCGAACTTGACGTCGTCGGGCAGGACGGTTGGATCGGGATAGTCGTTGCCCGCCTCCAGCAGCAGCACTGAGGTGTTGGGGTCTTCCGCCAGGCGAGCGGTGAGGGTGGAGCCGGCGGCGCCGCCACCGACCACGATAACGTCGTACTTCATGGGTACTCCTTGAACCGGTGCGTTGTTGTACGCAGAGATTCTACAATAAAAGTAACGAGGCTAGCCGAAGATCACGGGCCGGCCGGATTCCATTGACTCGTAGGCCGCGAGAACCAGGGCCAGGTCGGCGGCGCCTTCTGCGCCGCTCATTGACGGTTGCCGGCCTTCCCGAATGCTGCTGTGGAACTCGCGCACCATGGGAACGAATCCGCCCGGGTAGTTGTCCAGGTGAACGAGGGTTTCGGAGTCCGCATCCACGAGCTTCAGCTGCGGCTGGCCCCTTTCAAAATACAGAGATGCGGTCGTGCCTGAGATCGATACCCAGGAATGGGGTCTGATCGGAGCGACGCACCAGGAATGATTGATGATGCCAACCACGCCATCGTCGGTTTGGGTCATCACCACTACGCCGTCCTCGCCCTCAAGTCCGGGTTGGGCTGACGGGACTTCGTGGGCATAGATTCGGCTGGGTCGTCCACCAAGGTGCGACAACGCGCTGACCTTGTGGATACCGCCGTCGATGAGCACGCCGCCGCCGTTGAATTCTGCGCGGGTGCGCCAGCCGGTGGGCTGGAAAGGGTACTGTTCCTGCAACTGGATCAGCCTGACCTGCCCAAGCCGGCCTGCCTCCACCAGCCGCTTGGTTTCCAGCATCGCGGGGTGAAAACGCCAGTTTTCGGCGACCATCAGCGTTACGCCCGCAGAATCGGCCAGGCGGATCATCGCCTGGGCATCGTCCAGCGTGGCGGCAATGGGCTTCTCAACCAGGGCGTGCTTGCCCTCACTCGCGGCGAGGGCGACGTGTTCCAGGTGCAGGTGATGGGGCGTGCAGACGTACACGGCGTCCACCCGTGGGGCGGCAGCGGCGGCGGCATAGTCGCCGAAAGCGTCGATGCCATTGAAGCGGGCGGTGTAGTCCCGCGCCTTGCTCAAGTCCCGGCTGGCGAAATACAGGTCGATCTCGCCGCGTAACTCCATGATGGATCGGGCGAACGTCGCGGCAAAGTCGCCGCAACCAAGAACGCAGAGACCGAGTGTCAAACCGGCACCGTCCGAATGAGTCATCCGCCGGAGGCGGCAGGATTCACGAGATTATTCGATTATCAGGATTGGCCGTCATTTTGGCAACACGGGGGTGAATGTTACTGGTGACACTTTTCCCTTGCCTCAACCCTCCATCCATCCGTACCATTTAACTATCCAACCACCCAACTCCCGCTCATGCAGCCCCGGCCCGCTCATGGTGAGCCTGTCGAACCATCACCCCCAAATCCTCCCAAATGCCCGCCAAAACCATCATTCTCACCCCCAAAACCTGCCCAATCCGCCCCTATTCACCGGCATAACCCCCCCAACGCCCTACTCAAATGAACCGAAATGAGCGGAAATAAGCGGGAAATCCTGAAAATCCCATAATCCCGAAAATCCTGATTCAGACAATCAACCCCGAGGTAATCCCATGACCATCTCCCAAATCCGCCGCCGCATCAACGCCCTCAACCG
>JAPPCX010000085.1 GCA_028875655.1 Chloroflexota bacterium
CAATAAACAGGTTTCGGGCATCTCTTCGCGCTGAGTCAACCAATTGATGCGTCTCCTGGCGTAATGCCCTGGTTTCCTCTCGCGCTTCCCGGCGTGCCGCCTCATTCATCTCCCGCGATTCCTGGCGAGCCGCCTCAATCGCGTTCAGAATTTGGTCTTGGCGAGACAGTACTTCTCTCAACATTTGAGAGTTGGCTTCCTGCACTGCCTCAAGACGGGTGATGCGTTCTTCGGGCGTTACCATTTTGTCCTATTCCCGCGGTGGGGCGGGCGGAGCCGGGTTGACGATGCCCCGGGTCAGCACGTCGCGGGCCAGGGGGGCCAGCGTTTCCATGTCCCAGTGACCCGACGGCTCGTAGATGGAGCGTTCCGGTCGCGGCTGGGACATCAGCGATACAGTGTCGCCGTATACCAGGAAGGTCTGGCCGTTGACATTTTGGGCATAGTCGCTGGCGAGGTAGCAGATGAAGGGCGCGATGTGGGTGGGGTCCAGTTCGGTCAGCGTGTCCTCGCCGGGGATGGCGGCGACGCCGCTGCGCGCCCGGATTTCGGCGGCGCTGTCGGGAATGTCGCCAATCATGCGCGTGTTGGCGCGGGGCGCGATGGCGTTGGCCGTGACTCCGTAGCGGCCCATATCCTTGGCTACCACCTTGGTGAAACCTGCGATGCCCGACTTGGCCGCGCCGTAGTTGGCCTGGCCTGAGTTGCCGACGAGTCCCGACTCGGATGAGAAGGTGATGATGCGCCCGGCGCGCTGCTGCCGGAACAGGATGCAGGCGTGCTTCACCACGGTGAAGGTGCCCTTCAGGTGAACGGCGATAACGTCGTCCCATTCCTGCTCGGTCATGTTGAACACCATCCGGTCGCGCAGGATCCCGGCGCAGGTCACCACGATGTCCAGCCGCCCGAAAGTGTCGATGGCTGTCTGGACGATTTTCTCGCCGCCTTCCATCGAAACTACCGACTCGGTGCAGGCTACCGCCTTGCCGCCGGCCGCGGCGATCTCGTTGACGACCTGCTGCGCCACCGATATGTCTTCGCCGGTGCCGTCCACGTTGCCGCCCAGGTCGCAGACAACGACGCTGGCGCCCTCTTCCGCCATCAGCCGGGCCACGCCGCGGCCGATGCCACGGCCGGCGCCGGTTACGATGGCTACCTTTCCTTCCAGATTATTGGGCATTGCTATTGAGTCCTTTGGTTTGTCCGTATCCCGTCATTCCCGCGAAAGCGGGAATCCAGAGCGTTTTCTCAGCAGTGAGTTCTGGATTCCGGCTCAAGCCCGGAATGACGGTTGGCAATGTTAGTTTCGGCTGGGCAGAGCGACCGTCGCCGTTCCCGGAGTGGTCTGCTGTCCCTCGGGGTTTTCCAGCCAGACGGTGCAGTCCACCAGGTTGGACTGCCCTTCCTGGTACACGCGCGAAACGTGTCCCTTGGCGGTAATGGGCTCGTCGGGGTAGTCCATCCCGCGATACTGAACCGTCAGGCGGCGCAGTTCACCGGCAGGGCCGGCCCACCCGGTTACGTACGCGCCCAGCATGGCGTTCTTCAGCGCGCCGTGGATGATGATGTCTTTCAGGCCGGTGCTTTGGGCGAAATTCCTGTCGTAATGGATTTCGTAAAAGTCGCCGGACGCGCCGGCATACTGCACCAGTTGGCGCGGAGTGGGATTCCGCACTTCAACGGGCAGCTCCATGCCCTCCCTGACATCCTCAAAAAAGATCTGTTCAGACATAATTTGCCTCAAACTGCGGTGTGATCAGTAACGGATCGACGTGCTGGTTTGGGTGGCGACAACGGCATCGCGCTGGTTGCGATACGTGATCTTGATGGTGGCGATGAGCATCTGTCCAATGCTGCCGGTGCGCTCGCGGATGTCCTCGACGCGACCCACCGCCGTGATGGTGTCGCCCGGCCGCACGTGTTCAAAGTACTCCCAATCACTGCCGCCGTCGAGCAGCCGTGTGAAGGGCGCCTCGAAGGGAAGTTCCGGTCGAATGCCACGCATCGCCCGCAAGAATGTGGGGGGCGCGACAATGCCGCCGGTTTCAGGCGTTCCCACGGTGTACGCTGGGTTTTCGTCGCCGATTGCCTCGGCGAAACGCGCGACGTGTCCCTGCTCAATCACCATGGAGACCGGCTCACTTTCAACGCCGATGGACTGTTCGCGCATTTCATCGGTAAGAGTGAACGAATTGGTGGACAAAATGGGCCTCCGGCAGGCGGACCGTGTGGAACGGCGTCATTGAAAATCGCGCATTCAGGCGTAGGGATTATGTTACGAGGCCGGGCCAGTGTCAAGAAAGCAGAGAGGGCAGCAGGTACTCGGCCCAGGGGTCCGTGATGTCAACGTTCCTGATGCTGTCCACCAGTTGCGCGATCTCGGCGCCGTGTTGCGCTGCCAGTTGATGGGCCGAAAAGTCGCCGGCCAGAGCTGTAATAGCGATCCGGAGTTGGTCCACGTACTGGATCGTTTCTCTGGTCGCCGCTTCCTTGTCGCGCTGCGCTCTGATCCGTTCCAGCCGTTCGATCCAGTCGATACCCTGTTCTACCCTCTCAAAGTCGTCGTCGCTGGCTTGTGTGGTGATAGTGGTCATCGCGCAGCGCGCCTCCAGTCTGTATGCACTCTTGCTATCATTAGGTTGGGAGATTTTAGCATACTGGCGAGTTCATACTACGTTGCGTTTCAAGATTTGCCTCTGGTTCCTTCTGGGGCTGGCGCTGCTTTCAATTCACGATTTTCGCCCGAGCGCCGTCGCCCTGGCAATCTCACCCTATGAGTTCAGCGTGGTGGGCTGGGAATTGCGTAACCTGCCCGACAAGTGGGTGCGTCGCGCGGTCAATGGCCCTCGCTCATTCCTCAATAGCCCTGAGCCGGGCCAGCAAGCGGCTCAAGTACAGCATTACTTCCGGCTTGGAAAACGGGTGCAGGCAATTAATCGGCAACTCATCACTCTTCAAGCCGGCGCGCTACCCACCGCAGAAACGAGCCGCCAAATTGCGGAACTGCGGCGCGAAAGGGAGGACCTGACCGATACGCGGAACGCCTTACGCCCTCGTGTAGAAGAAACCCTGGAATCAGCGGTGGCAGATACCCTCCAGGAACTGGGGTTCAAAGCGTGGACCGGCGTGTTCCCGCCCGTTGATACGGCGCTGACCGGATCGCCTACGGTCTTGATACTTTCACCACGAGAGCGGATCGAACGGATCGAAGGCGGACTGATGAGCGCCGGGCTTGATAACGATGCCCGGGAACGGATCGAGGCGCGGGTGGAAACCGAGACTGAATGGTCGGCCCTGGTAGCAAATACTGGAGGCATCGCCTTGTACCCGTCCATTGTCTCCGACGATACCCAGCTGGAATACGCCCTGGAGGTCATCGCCCACGAGTGGGTACATCAATGGCTGTGGTTCCGACCCTTGGGACGCCGGTACTTTGAAAGCGGCGACCTGACCACCCTGAACGAAACGGTCGCCACCATCGCCGGCATTGAAATCGGACAACTGGCCCGCCACCGGCTGGAAGGGATTGAACCCCCGTCATTGGCGCATCCTTACCGCCCGCCCGCCACCGGTGGGCATTCCGCTCCCGGCAATCCGGTCCGGTTCGACTTTCAGGCCGAGATGCAAGCCACCAGGATTCGGGTTGACGAACTGCTGGCCGCCGGCGACGTTAACGGCGCGGAGGCGTACATGGAAGCGCGCCGTCGAATTTTCGTAGCCGAAGGTTACCCGATCCGAAAGCTCAACCAGGCGTATTTCGCGTTCCACGGGGCCTACGCCACCACCGGGGCCGCCGGCGTCAGCGTGATCGGCGAGCAGGTCCTGGAACTGCGTCGTCGGAGCCCTTCCCTGGCAGAGTTTCTCCGTACCGCGGCCCAGTTCACCGGCGCCGAGGATTTGGCGGACTACGTGAAACGCAATAACCCGTAGGGGCGAGACATGCCTCGCCCCTACGGCAACCCAACGGCTCGCAACCTCAGGCGGATCTGATGGCATCCTCCAATAGCGCCAGCGCGGTGCGAGCGAACACCCACATGTTGCCTTCCCGGTCCGGGCTGCCGGTCTCCAGCGTCTGGGATCGCTCCACCGGGCCAGCGACGCCGAAACAGGCGTGGCCGTAATTGTCGCCGTAGCGGTTGCCCGTGGGCCCGCTCGCCCCGGTTTCGGCCAGCGCCCACGTGGTGCCCATGATTTCACGAGACGTGCGCGCGTTCAGCAGAGCGTAGTATTCCGTGCTGGCCCGGTGGCCTTCCATCGCCGAGTCTGGAACCTGGAGCAACCCCTTCTGCGCCGTGCGCGTGTACACCACTGAACCGCCCACGTAGTAGTCCGACGCCCCCGGAATCGACACCAGCGCCGCCGAAATCAGCCCGCCGCACGAAGATTCCGATACCGCCAGGCTGTCGCCCCGCTCCTTCAGCAATGCGGCCACCGATGCCGCCAAATCGTTCAATTCACCCATTGGTTAACCTCTCCGAATGTGTTTATCGCCGGCGTTGCCCTACAGCCAGGGCAGCCGTTTGGATATCGTCTTGGCTGATTCCGGGGTTGGCAAACCGTTTTGCTCCATGAGCATCAGCGCCAGTTTGCGAAACTCCTCCCGGTCTCGGCTCGACACCACCGCCTGCTCGTGGGCTTCGGAAACCACCACCGGGTAGCCTAACCCCAACTCGCACTGCTTCGCCAGCATCGCGTGGCTCAATGCCAGCAGGGGCGTGTCGTCAGCAACCCACGAGGGAACCTCCACTCGACCGATCTCCGTTCCGCTGTGCAGGTAGTAGAAATGACTCCACTCCTCGCCCAGGGCCAACCCCACGGCGAACCGCGAGGCGAGCCTTCCCGACTGGTAAAGCGGAGAGCGCTGTCCCGGCTCAAGCAACGCTTCAAACAGCTCCCGGTCGTCAAAGCCCGCCGCGCCGTCGCACTGCATCAGATCCGATCGCCGGGCGCTGCAACGCCGGGCACACTCGACGTCCCCGCTGCCACACAGCGCGACGCGAACCGCCCCGGCGACCTCGGCGGTTTGCGGCCTGGACGTGTAGGCGGCCACCGCCACCGGACGACCCGGCCGGGACGCCGCCCTCAGCCGGCCCAGGGCAGGTCGCAGCCGTTGGTTAATCAGGTAGTCCACCACGTAGCCGGGATAGTTCCCGCGCTGCACGTCCCAAAAAGCCAGCGTACCGTCAAGCAGCGCCAATACCGGACTCTCCGCGGCCAGATCGTCCACCGATTCCACCAGACGCTCGACTTCACGCACCGTGCGCAACGCTCCCAGCAATTGGCCGGCTATCAGCGTTTCGTCCAGCGACTCGGCATCGGGCCGCAGGTACAGGTCGGCATCGTCCACGGCCAGGGTTGGCTCGCTGAACAGATTGCACGATGGCTCCTCTCCGTATGTGATCGCGCAGCCGCCCAGGTTAATCAGGTGGCAGCGCAAGGGCAGGTGCCGATCAACGTCAATGTGTGAGCCATCAACCGACAACGCTACCCAATCGTTGGGAGCATCCTGAGGTTCCCGGCTGCCGAGCAGGCCCTCCGGCCCGGTTCGGGAGAAGACGAACGGACGCCGGCCCGAGGCGGCGGTGCGCTCGGCGGCCTCGGCCGGCGAGATTGCCAACGCTCGATCCAGGGTATCCGCAAATCGCTGCCGACGGCTCCGCCGCGAACCGGCGACCCCATCCATAGCCGCCATCAGTTGGCGGGTAGTTTGACCAAAGTCCAGGGCCATGCTGACCAAATCGCGCGAGATCGCCGCGCCTACCGCAGCACCCGTTCGTCGTCCACCCGCCGGGTAACGCGCTGCTGGTCCAGGTATTCCAGCAACGGCAGCACGTACTTGCGGCTGGTGCCGAATAGTTCACGGGCTGCGGCCACCGTAACGCTGCCGTTCTGCTCCAGGTGAGCGACAATGCGATTAACCATATCGTCGTAAGCCTCGGTGGTGAACACCACGGTTTCGTTGACCTTCACCACCTCGCCCTTTTCCTGCAAATACGCCAGCAGTTCCGGGTCAACGGGCTTGTCCGTGGGCGGCGACCAGGGTTCGCCGGCCAATTCCGCAAGGTAAGTTGCCACGTCCGCCTGCTGCCGCTCGGTCAACTCCGCCTGGTGTTCGGGCGCACGCACCAGGCCGTCGTCATCGACCACCACACCCTCCTCCGCAAGACGGCCCGCCGCTCGGAGGTAAACGGGCTGCGATACCCGGAGCCGGCTGCGCAGTTCCTGCGGGGGCGCGCCCCGCCGCAACGGGTACTGGTTATGGTACGCCTGCAACGCAATCTGGGCCTGGTTGCGTAGGATGTCCCAGCCCCTACGGGAGTACACCACCGCGTCGTTCTGGACGCCCATCTCGCCCAACGCCACCACTTCTCCGGATTCTACCAGCGCCCCCAGCCGCTCCAGCACCTCCCCGTCCGCAAGGTTAGACCTTTGCGATAGCGTACTCAGGTCGCACGGACCCATCTGGTCGGCGACGGTGAAAATCACGTCCTCACTGGCGCCGGCGTCCAGCATGGTCAACCGTTCCAGCACCTCGGGAGCGAACCGGCGATGCCGGCGAGTTGGGTTTGGATCGGCGATCTGCCCGCCACCCAGGGTGTCCTCCGACGAGCGCAGCACGAAAAAGTCGCCCTTCACCATGGGAATCGGCTCGTCCAGCAAGACCTGCACCCACCCTTCGGCGCCGGGCTGTAGCCGGTCGGCGTCCAACAATCGCACCCGCCCGGTGGTCTCGCTGGTGAAGAGATGGAACGTGACGCCCTCGTTATGCTTCAGCGCGTGGGGCGCGCCTTTCACCATCCGCAGGTTGGCGTCGAAGCGACGCGTGGGCCGCAGCCAGCCGGGGTTGGTTAGCACCTCACCGCGCAATACCTCGTCCCGCGACACTCCGGATAGGTTCAGCGCCAGCCGCACGCCCGGCGCGGCGGCATCCATGCGCGACTTGTGGCTCTGCAAGCCCCGGATGCGGGCGCGCGTACCGGACGGGGCCAGCTCAATCTGCTGGCCCACTGCCACCGAGCCGTCAATCAGCGTGCCGGTGACTACAGTGCCAAACCCGCTCACGGTAAAGCAGCGGTCCACCGGCAGCCGGGGCCGGCCCAAATCCCGGCGCGATTCGGTATCGTTCAAAATGTCGTCAATGGTAGCCTTCAATTCGTCTATGCCGTCGCCGCTATAAGCCGACACCGCCACCATCTGACACCCGGCGAAGGCCGTATCGTCCAGCACGTCTTCAACCTCGGCCTTAACCAGTTCGACCAGTTCCTCATCCACCAAATCTGTCTTGGTGATCACAACCAGCCCGCGCCGTATGCGGAGCAGGTCCAGTATCGCCAGGTGCTCCCTGGTCTGGGGCATCACGCTCTCGTCGGCGGCGACAATCAGCAGCGCCAGGTCTATCGCGCCCACGCCGGCCAGCATGTTCTTGATGAACCGCTCGTGTCCGGGAACATCGACAATGCTGACCTCGCGTCCGCTGGGCAGCGTCATCCAGGCAAAGCCCAGGTCAACGGTCATCTCCCGCTCTTTTTCTTCCGGGAGACGGTCTGGGTCGATGTCGGTGAGAGCCTTGACCAGCGTGGACTTGCCGTGGTCAACGTGGCCGGCCGTTCCAATTACGTACATTTCGACTGAAAAGCGGGGGGGTGTTCTACCGAATGGTCTCCAAACGATACCATACCGCAGTGGCGGCTACCATCTAAATGATCCGGAAATGGGCCTCGGTGGGCACGCAATCCGCGCCGTTGATGGGAACCATGTCCTGCGGGCACGCCGAGAATGCGACGAAGCAGTCCATTTCGGCGCGCAGCGTCACGTAATCTCCCGGATCGCACACCGGTGGCTCGAATCCGACGGAGCCGTCCGCCCCGACCGGAATGTTCATGAACAGGTTCCACGGGCTGGGCGTCTCCGGCGGCGTCATTCCCAGTTCCGCCAACGCCGCCGACAAGTTGTCGGTGCAGTTATCATGGTATCCCTCGCATCCCAGCAGTTCGTAGCGGTAGCGGTCGCACGCCGCCAGCAGGGTATCGTGAATCCCGCCCGAAGTATCCTCTGTCAGCGTCAGAATGGGCCGGCACCGGTTGCTCACCATGGCTTGACCCACCTCCGGCATGATGCGCCCCAGCGACGTTCGCGAATGCTCCATGGACATGAATTCGGTCAAGTCGTCGCGGCGGAACGCCCAGGTATCCACCACCTGCTGCCCATGGGTGTTGATGACCCGCACGCTCCGGCCTCGACCAAGGAAGGCGGCCTTGCCCCGTCGGGCGGGAATGGCAATCAGAGAAGATGAAACCATGCTGAACCTCCGTACTCAAAGCCCCTTCGACAACGTAGCGTACTTGACGAAGCCGGCCCGCGATAGTAGGTTATCAAATCCGACGGCCGTCATTGGCAACCGTTTTACGCTCAGTTTTCCCACCGCTTTATGACAACTATTGACGACGCAACCATGCTCTCCCCTGACGGCGAGTTGCCTCCGGTTCCGCCGGAACGTCGGGTTGTCGCGGATGCGACCCCGATGGTCGCCATCATCGGACGCCCCAATGTCGGCAAGTCTTCGTTGTTCAACCGTGTCCTTTCCCGCCGGCACGCGATAGTGTCCGAAGTTGCCGGAACTACTCGCGACCGACTGATTTCCCGCGCCTCCTGGAAAGGCCGGCCTTTCCTGCTGGTGGACACCGGAGGCCTGGAAGACGACCCCGAGGGCAACATTCCTCAGCGCGTGCAGCAGCAGGCGGACATGGCCATGGGCGCCGCCGACCTCATCGTGTTCCTCACCGACGCCATCCAGGGCCTCACCGCCACCGACGAGGCCGTGGCCCAACGGCTCCGCCGTACCGACAAGCCGGTGATCCTGGCGGTCAACAAGGTGGACAACGACAACCGCGAGCTGGCGGCCAGCGAATTCTACGCGCTGGGCCTGACCGACACGGCTTTCGTCTCCGCCTACCACAACTATGGCATCTACGACCTGCTCGACCGTGTGATCCAGCTATTGCCCGCTCCCGAACTAACCGAGCTTTGGGACTACGAAGCAGGCGAGATTGCGGAAGGGTACGAAGAATGGGAGGATGAAGAGGACCCGGATGCCGTCGAGGCGGATGCAGAAGCGGTTCCCGCGCCGCCCACGGAAATGCGTCTCGCCATCGTCGGGCGTACCAACGTGGGCAAGTCGCTGCTCACCAATACCATCATCGGCGAGGAGCGCAGCATCGTCAGCCCGGTGGCGGGCACCACCCGCGACGCGCTGGACACCGAGGTCGCCTACAAGGATCACATCATCACCCTCGTTGACACGGCAGGGATCCGCCGGCCGGGCCAGGTGCAGCGCGGCATCGAACGCTACAGCGTGCTCCGCGCGGTCAACGCGGTCCGACGCAGCGACATCACGCTGCTGATAACCGACGCCACGGAACTCGCCACCGCCCAGGACGCTCACATCGCCGGCCTGGCCTGGGACACCAACCGGGGCCTCATCGTGGTGGTGAACAAGTGGGACCTGGTGAACCGCAACCGTTTCCGCATGGAGCGCGTCCTGCACCGCGTCCAGGAGCGCCTCCACTTCATGTCCTACGTGCCGGTGTGCTTTACCTCGGCGCTGACCGGCGAGGGCATTGAGGAACTGCTGGACACCGCGCTGTCGCTTTGGGAGGAACGCCAGAAGCGAGTGCCCTACCGCGAGTTGCAGTACCTGTTGGCCGACGCCGTTTCCGCGCATACGCCCCCGTCGCAACGGGGCAATATACGCAACCGCCTGCGCATCCGCCGGGTGCGCCAGGTCGGTGTCAATCCGCCGACCTTTGCCATCAGCGTGAACGACCCCAAGCTGGTGCATTTCTCGTACCGGCGTTATCTGGAAAATCAGATACGCGATCGGTTCGGGTTCGACCGCACCCATCTGCGTTTGATTTTCAGACCCGACCGCGACGAACGCACGCCCCGTTCGGGTATCCGTTCGTCAAGGGCAAATCCGGCTCGAAGGGCCAGCGCCAGGCGATGACCATACTCCAACGCGCGAGCCGTGCTACGTGGGTGATGCTCGTGGCGACGCCCATACTGGTCGGGGCCGGCGTAATCCTCCTGGTATTCGCTCCGCAGCTGTCGCCCGTCCTTCGGTACACGGCGGTGTGTGTGTTGGCCTACCTGGTTGGGTCGCTGTCGTGGGGCTACATGCTGGTTGACCTGGCGATGGGCGAGGACATCCGGCACTTCGGCAGCGGACGCACCGGGATGTCCAACATTCTGCGCACGGCTGGCGGCAAGGCGGCGACTCTCGTGTTCGTGCTGGACGCCGGCAAAGCCGTTCTGGTCGTCCTGCTGGCGCGCGCCGTCGCCGGGTCCGTTGCAGCCGGATCTGTTGAAACCGAAGTTGCCGCCGCGCTGCTTGCCTTGTGCGGGCATAACTGGCCGATATACCTGGGATTCCGCGGCGGACGTGGCATCATGCCCGGATTCGGCGGCCTGTCGGTAATGGCGCCTTGGGTAGCAATAGCCGGCGGAGTGCTGTTCCTTGTCGTAACACTTTCCAGCCGCATACTGTCCCTGGGCAGCATCGTGGGTACTTTGGCCGTCGCTCTGATCAGCCTGGCGCTGACCTTTGTGATCGGACACCACCAACTGTACACGCTGTACGCCTTTGTGGGCGGCGCGCTCATCATCTGGCAGCACCGGGATAACATACGGCGCATCGCCAACGGCACGGAGCGGAAACTCGGCTTGCCAGGTCTCCGCAATCGCTAGGCTTGGCGGGTTCCATAACGGGAATCCTATGCTAAACTGCGATTAACGCTCAGAAATGGCAGGTGCAGGCTGGTGCAGCAAACTATTGAGACCCCCACCGCCGGAGTTTCTCCGGTCATAGTTGATGCGGCCGCTGTCGCCCGTCGCATCGCGGTCAATGTCGCCAACGTCATCATCGGCAAAAACGACGTTATCGAGCAGGCTCTCGCCGCCCTGATCGCCGACGGACACATACTGGTTGAGGACGTTCCCGGCGTGGGTAAAACCATGCTGGCGCGTTCTTTGGCGGTGTCCATCGGCGGCACCTTTTCGCGCATCCAGTTCACCCCCGACCTCCTCCCCAGCGACGTAACCGGAGTTTCCGTGTACAACCAGGGAACGGGGGATTTCAGCTTCCGTTCCGGCCCCATCGCCGCCCAATTGGTCTTGGCGGACGAGATCAACCGCGCTACCCCAAAGACACAGTCCGCCCTGCTGGAGGCCATGGAAGAGCGACAGGTTACGGTTGATGGCGTCACTCACCCGATGCCGGCTCCGTTTCTGGTCATCGCCACTCAGAACTCCATAGAGTATGAGGGAACGTTCCCGCTTCCCGAAGCCCAACTTGACCGGTTCCTTTTGCGGGTTAACGTCGGTTACCCGCAGTTTGACGAAGAGATAACCATCATCGCGCAACAGGAGTTCTCCCACCCGATCCAGGAACTGCAACCGGTGGCGTCTCCCGAAGACGTGATTCAGTTGCAGCAGGCCGCTCAGAGCGTGTACGTTGACAGCCTGGTCCGCGAGTACCTGGTGTCTCTGTCCGAAGCGACACGCTCTCACCAGGACGCCGCCTTGGGAGCATCTCCCCGCGCGTCCCTGGGACTGTTCCGCACCGGCCGCGCGCTGGCGTTGATTCGCGGACGGGATTACGTGCTGCCCGACGACATCAAGGAACTGGCCGTCGCCGTATTGTCCCACCGCATCGTGTTGACTCCGGCAGCCCGGATGCGGGGCATCCGACCCGAGCGACTCGTATCCGAAGTGCTCAACACGGTAGCCGTGCCGGGCGCCGGATAGAGCGGAGTAATGGCTAACGTCCTAATTCTGGACAGGACGGGAATCCACCGTTTCCACGAGGTTTGGTGATGCACACCTTCGACGTTATTGTTTGGGCTGGCCCCCTTTCCGACGGCTCTATTTCCTACTCCTGCTGGTGCTCGTATGTTGTGGGCGTTTGGGGACATGGCGAGACCGAAGAGAAAGCGCTGGCTGACATCGTCTCCGCAATGACAGACGTCATCTACCATCCTTGGGATGATGGAGTTAGTCTGGCTGACTTTGAGATGGCCGCCGCAGAAATGGCGAGCGTGATGCAAGAACTTTCCGAGGAAGGCATTGACTATAAGGTTCATCGGGTTTCTATCCCGGCCAAAGAGCCGGCCGGCGTCTGATGCCGCGATTTGCCAATGTTCGCCCCCGCAGGTTGCGTCGTGTGCTGCTTCAAATGGGATTTATTGAAACTGTCCATAACGACCACTGGCGTTACCGCCATCCCGGACTGGGTTTGCGTACCCACGTATCCTATGGCAACAATGAAATCAGAGCTGAATTGATGGGCGACATCATCACCCATCAGCTGCGAATGACTATTGACGAATTTCGGGACGCCATGAACGGCGACATACCGGAACGCTTTACCAACCCCGAATTCTGGACCAACTGACACATCCTATGATGGTTAGACGCGCAGTTAGCCAGCACCGGCGCAAGCTTCTTTTCGGCCTGCTCATCCTGGCCGTGCTTTTCTACGCCCTGGGCACCGGCTTCCCCTTCTTCTACCGGCTGCTGTTCACGCTGATCGCCCTGGTGGTCATCGGCTACGGGTGGGCGTGGCTCAATTTGCGCGGCCTGGAAGTCCGCCTGTTCCGTATCGGCACGCGCGGGCACATCGGGGAGTACCTCGACGGGCAGGTCCAGCTGGTGAACCACACCAGGATGCCCAAGTCCTGGTTGGAAGTCGTCGAGGACACCGATTTGCCGCAGCCGGGCGGCCGTACCGTGGCGCTGGTCAAGGGGCAGTTGCGGTCCTTCCGCATCGCCACCTACCTGTCCCGGCGTGGCATCTATCGCACCGGCCGGCTCCGCGTAACGGCCCGCGACCCGTTCGGCCTTTTCCGGTTGACCCGAACTTTCCTCGATGGTCAGTCTTTCACCGTCCTTCCGCAAACGGTGCCGCTCCCGGACCTCGATCAGCGTTTCGCCAACCTGCCCAGCGACAGCGTCTTCTCCCGCCGCACCCCGGCCATCACGCCGGAATCATCCACCGTCCGCGACTACGCCCACGGCGACAGCCTGCGGCGCATCCATTGGCCGTACACCGCCCGCATGAACCGCCTCATGGTCAAGGAGTTTGACATCGGCGTTTCCGCCCAGGCCTGGGCTGTGCTCGACATGGAACGCCGTTCTCACGTCGGCGAGCCGCCCGACAACACGGAAGAACTCGCCGTCACCATCGCGGCCTCTCTGGTGCGACACTGGGATGAAACGGCCACCCCGGCAGGTTTGGCCGCCAACGGATCCGAGCCCTGGATTCTCAAGCCCGACCGCCGGCCGGCCCAACTGGGAGTTCTCATGGAAGCATTGGCCGGCGTCCGTTCCGACGGCGTCTTGCCCATGGAAAGATTCCTTCAAGACCTGCGGCCACACCTTTCCGGTTTCAACACCCTTATGGTCATCACTCCGTCCCGCCGGCCGGAATGGGCCTCCATCCTGGTCGGTATGCGCCGGCAAGGCGTCAACGTCGCCGTGTGTTACGTCGATCCCGCCGGTTTCGCCGGCGACGGCAGCGAAGCGCAGACCGGAACCACCGGGCAAATCACCGCCGACTACCTCGCCCAGCACGATGTCCCCGTGTACCTGGCGCGCCGCGGCGAGGACATCAACCGCGCTCTGTCGCTTCCGCTGGCTCCCAGGACCGAGCCGGCTGAACGCGTCGGCGAGGACGCAGGCCGCCGCGCCGAGGCAATCGTGGCGTGATTGGCTTATGGTAACCGCGACGACCGCAGCTCCCACCCTGCCGCAACCCGCCGCCGACGACGGTGCCTTCCAGCGGGCTGGGTCTTGGCTGGGCCAGCGTTCGCTCTTGCTGGCCTATGTCCTCCGGCCTCCCGACGGTTGGATCGCCGCCGGCCTGCTGGCGCTCAACATGGTCATCGTCGTGTGGTCGGTGGAGGTAGCGGATTGGGCGCCGACTCCCCCGCTGGTGCTGGTGATCCTGCTCGCCGTGTTGACCGCCCTGGTGCTCACTCGTGTGCGGCTATGGGCGGCCGCGTTGATACCCGTCGGTTTGCTGATCGGCGCGGGCGTCGTAATCTGGCAGATGACCGCCGCCCCACCGGAGGAACTGCGAATCGCTTCAACGCCGGAATTCTTCGAGCGTCTCGGCGACTGGATCCGGGCCGCGCGCACCGAGGGAATCAGCGTCGATCCGCTCCCCTTCGCCGTTGGCCTGATGATTGCTTCCTGGCTGTCTGGGTTCTTCGCCGGTTGGGTATTCTTCCGGTATCGCAACTTCTGGGGAGTCTTCGCCCTCGGGTCTCTGGGCATCCTGTCCAACCTCACCTTCCTCCCGGAAAACGCCAGCGTTTACCTGGGGATCTATCTGTTCACCGGCCTGTTGCTGGTCGGTTGGGTTCAGTCCGTCCGGGCCAGACAGCGCTGGGACCGGGAGCGCCACGTGTACGACGGACACCTGGGTCTCCTCACCGCCAGCGACACGACGCTGGTGGCATTCGTGGCGTTGCTCATCGCCTTCCTGATTCCGGTCGGCGGGCAATGGGGTCCGGCCAACTCCGTGTATAACTTCACGCGCTCGCCCCTGATCCACTGGGAAGAGGATTTCAACCGTCTCTTCGCCGGCCTGCCGGCCCGACGGCCCCTGCCCTATCGCATTTGGGGAGACACCATGGCCTTCCAGGGCACCATCAATCCCACCAATACCCCGGTGCTCCAGGTCAACTCGTCGGTGCCCCTCTACTGGAAAGCCCGCTCCTACCCCACCTACACCCACGAAGGCTGGCTGTCAGAAGGCACGGTACTCAAAGAACCGGGCTGGAAACCCGACTACAGCGCGCCCAGCCCTGAGCAGGAGCGCTTCAACGTAACCTTTGAAGTCATCCCCAAGTATGACAGCCGCAGCCTGTTCGCCGGCGGGCAAACCGTAGGCGCCAACCGCGACATCCGCATCGAAACGTTCGACTCGCCCCGCTACGTTATCGACCCGCACTTGGACGGCTCCACCGACGATCTGCCGTCCGCCTTGCGCCAGGCCGTCGCCGGCGTCCGCCATGAGGTCGCCACCGACCCCTACGTGTCCGACGATGCCATCGTATCCGCCATTCCCGGCGTGTTCAAGCTGGAGTCGGTGGAACGGGAAGCTGACGGCCGGGTTGTCAACGCCGTGATCGCTGAAATCATCCCCTCCGAACCGGATGTGCTGGCGGTGCGCGCCGCCGGCGGCAACGCCGCCTCGGGAGACCCATACCAGCTGACCGCCTCGGTGTCGTCAGCCAGTCCCGACGACCTGCGCCTGGCCGGCCAGGAATACCCCACCTGGGCCTGGATTCGCTACACCCAACTGCCGGAGGATATGCCGCCTCGCGTCGCCGAATTGGCCCGGGAAATCACCGCTGATGCCAATACACCCTACGACAAGGCCAAAGCGGTCGAAGCGTGGCTGAAGGACAACATCACCTACAACCTCGCCATCGATCCCCCTCCCTTCGGCGCCGACGGTGTCGATCACTTCCTCTTCGATAGTCGGGAGGGCTACAGCGAGTATTTCGGTTCGGCAATGACCGTCCTGATGCGCAGCGTGGACATACCCGCGCGGATGACCACCGGCTACACCACCGGCAACCTAATCGACGGCTCGAACCTGTACCTGGTGTCCGACCGCCATAGCCATGGTTGGGCCGAAGTCTATTTCCCCGGCTACGGCTGGATACCCTTTGAGCCTACCCCCGGCCGGGAAATTCCGGTGGTGATTCCGCCGGAAGAGCAAGCGGCGATGGCCGCGCTCAGGACCAACTCCGACGGCTCCGGCGACCTGCCCTGCGAAATCGAGGAGGACTGCGAAGAGGCCGACATCTCATTGAGCGCCGACGACATACCTGTGCCCGAAGACCGAACGACCCTGCTGTGGAACGCCGTCCGCGCCGCGCTGCCCTGGGTCATCGCGATTGGCGCCGTCCTCATGATCCTGGCGGTTTCCGCGTGGACCGTCTGGCGCTGGTTGTTGGCAACCCCGGCCAATGCCGCCTCAACCTACCGGCGTTTGCGACGGCTGGGCCGCTTCGCCTCGTTGGCTCCGGCGCAACATCAGACTCCGCACCAGTGGGCCGCAACGGTTCTGCAGGCTCTGCCCGAGCAGCGCGCAGAAGTGCTGCGCATCGTTGATGCCTACGTTCTCAGCACATATTCGGGGCGCGCATCCGATGAATCGTCGGCCTGCAACCACGTCGCGGACGCCTGGCGCTCCGTCCGCTTGCCCCTGCTGTGGTATGCTCTGCGCCGCCGCGAAGCGTAGCCCCATAAACCGGCGATCCGATCCGACGGTTTCGCCACAATTCGGACGTGACCATGAGCAACGGCAGCCCTCTTTACCGCTGTCTCCATGAATCTCCGGTAGGCTGGATTGCCTTATTGGGAACCGGCAAAGGATTGCAACGGGTGAGCCTGCAACCCGAGCCTCAGGACGCCTTGGCCGGGTTGGGCGAGGCCGCGGAGTCCGCCGAGGACAGACCCGACGTGTTCGCCGACACCCTGGCCGCCCTTGATGACTACTTCGCCGGCCACACGTCCGCATTGGCTCGCATCCAGGTGGACCTTACCGGCGCGTCTCCCTTCTTCAGCGCGGCATGGGAAGCCTGCTGTTCAATCCCGCCCGGCGAAACCCGATCCTACCAGTGGCTCGCGGAAGCGGCCGGCAATCCGAAGGCATCCCGCGCGGCCGGGCAGGCCATGGCGAAAAACCCCCTGCCGCTGGTTATCCCGTGCCACCGTGTCGTCGGCAGCAATGGCGGCCTCCACGGTTACGGCGGTGGCGGCGTGGGCGTCAAGGCGCGCCTGCTTGAACTGGAACGGCAGCAGCGCGTTCTTCTATAATCCACACAACCCTATCCAACCGCGCCGTCGGCAGGAGGTTCCACCATGGCAGGGCAAAAATTTACTTCGTGGGTGCATGGCGCCGCGATGACCGGGGAGTATCTCAACCGCATCACTTCCGTGCGCCACTGCGGCCCCTTCGTGCGCATCGAGGGCAACGAGGGACAGAATACGTGGCTCCACTTCGCAATCCCCACGCCCACCGTGCAGAACGGCAGCCGCACCAAGGCCGAGTCGGTGGCCGTTTCCTTCCGCGCCCGCTCTCACGCCAGCGTGGCCGAAGTGCTGGTGTACGACGGCGAGAAGATCATCGCCGAACATCTCGGAATGGCCATTAAAGGCGACAACCTGGACGCCAGCTTCGAGATTCCGGGCGCGCCCGAAGTTGACCGGGGCATCAACGTCGTGGTCGGCGTGACCTTCGACCAGGGCGCGCCGGACATCCGCTCCATGCAGGTCGAAATCGTCGGCGTCGGCGTGAACTTCGCGGGCTAGACCCCCTCCACAATCATCACGTTGGAAATGGTGGAGGCGATGCGCAGCTCCTTGGGGCCGGCGTAATCGTCGGAGTAGTACCACCCCTTGGCCTTCTCCAGGCTGTCGAACTCCAGCACCACCGTGCGGCGTTCGGGCTGGTCGCCCTCCACCACCGACACCTCGCCGCCGCGTACCAGGTACCGGCCGCCGTGCTTCTCGATGGTGGCCGGAACCTGCCCGCGATAAACCTCGAACTGCTCCGGGTCGGTCACCTCAATGGTGGCGATGATGTAAGCGGCCATGGTATTCCTCCGGTTTACGACTGCGTCAGTTCCCGCACCGTTTCAGTGAGCGCCGGTATCACCTTCTCCCAATCTCCGACCACGCCGTAGCGGGCGTCCTTGAAGATGTTGGCGTCCGCGTCCCTGTTGATGGCGACGATGGCCTTGGACCCGCTGCAACCGGCCATGTGCTGGCTGGCGCCGGATATGGCCACGGTGATGTACAGGTCGGGCGTGATGGTCTTGCCGGTCAATCCCACCTGGTAGTTGGCCGGGACCCAGCCAGAGTCCACCGCCGCGCGGGATGCGCCAACGGCTCCACCCAGCAGGTTCGCCAACTCCTCCAACTGCGCGAAAGGCTCCGGTCCACCGAGGCCGCGCCCACCGGACACCACGATCCGCGCGTCCTCCAGCTTGATGCCCTCGGCCTCTTCTTTGACCACATCCACCACGCGGGTTTTCGCTGCGGACGGGTCGATTTCCACCGGGAAATTCACCACCTGACCGCTGCGGCCCGCGTCGGCGCCCAGCGGTTCGTACGTCTTGGGCCGGATGGCGGCGATCTGCGGCGTCTGGTTGCAACTCACCACGGCGACGGCGCTGCCCCCGTACACCGGGCGGTTGGCCAGCAGCTTGCCGGTGCTGGCGTCGGCGGACACCTCCAGGCAGTCCTGGGCCAGGCCCACACCCATCCGGAAAGCCAGGCGGGGAGCCAACTCGCGCCCCTCATTGTTGCGGGCGATGAGAATAATGTTGGGATTGGCCTCGCTGGCCAGGGTCTGCATCGCCGCAAGGTACAGGTCCGGGTGGTATTCGCCCAGACTGGGGTTGGTCACCGCGTAGGCTCTATCGGCCCCGTGGGCGATGGCCTGCTGCGGAGCGCCGGCCAGGTCGGCGCCGATCAGTCCGATGGCAAGTTCCTGTCCCAACGAGTCGGCCAGCGTCCGGCCGGCGGCGAGCAGTTCCTGGGCGGTCGAGGAGAGTTCACCCTGGGGCGCCTCGCCGAATACTAAAATTCCGGTAGCATCTGCCATTATCTTGCAGTCTCCGTAGGTTGGTGTGTAACAAATCTCCCCGTCATTCCGGCTTTCGCCGGAATCCGTTGGTTAGATGAAACGGTCTTCCCGCAGTTTCAGGGCGAGCCTGCGCGCCGCGTCAGCATCGTCGTCGCCTTCGATGATCTCGCAGTCCTGCTCGCGCTCCGGCACGAAAAGATCGTGCAGAGTGACGCGAGGTTCCAGCTGGCTGTCGTCCAGGTCCAGGTCGCCGGTTGTCCAGACGGTGGGGCGCTTGCGGGTGGCGGCCATGATGCCCCGCAGCGTTGGGTAGCGCGGCTGGCCCAGTTCGTTGCTTACCGTGACCAGCGCGGGCAGGTCGGCTTCAACGACCTCGAATCCGTCGGGGGCGAGCCTTTCGACCACCACTTTGTTATCCTGCACGTCCACCTTTTTGCCCAGCGTGATGCACGCCATGCCCAGGGTCTCGGCCACGCCCAACGGCACCTGGGCATTGTCCCAGTCCGATGCCTGCCGTCCGCAGATGATCAGGTCGAACCCGCCCAGCTTGTTGATGGCCGACGTGAGCAGCTGGACGGTAAAGAAAGAGTCCACCGAGTTGGCGAACGCGTCGTCCTGCAGCAGCACCAGTTCGTCCGCCCCCATCGAAAGCGGCTTTTTCATCACGTCCAGCGCGAAGGTAGTGCCCGAGGATATGACGGTGATGTTCGCGCCCTGCTCGTCCTTGATCTGGAGCGCGGCCTCAACGGCGTTCTCGTCGAAGCCATTGACCACGGGCGGGATGTTCGGCGGCGGGACAACCTGGCGGGCGTCCGGGTCGATGCGAAAGGCGGCGGCCGGCATTTCCGGGTCAACGACCTGCTTGGCCAGCACGCAAATGTTCACGGGCATGGGTAAGTTACTCCCGACGGAAATCGTAAAATGCTATGTGAAAGTTATCACTAGCCCATGGCAGTGTCAAACCGCCGAACCACCCGTCCACCACCGTCGCAGATTCCCCCTCCGCTTACCGCTCACCCTGAGCCTGTCGAAGGGCCGTCATTCCCGCGAAAGCGGGAATCCAGTAGCCGCCCAGCACAACGGCCCGACCCTGATTCAGCGAGGCAGCGTCTCAGTCGGAGAAACCGAGCCGCTTGGAATCTGCTCGTAAGAGAACGCCGGAATAGCCATACGGGTACTGGCGTGTTCGATGGTCAGAGCGCAAAGACGGCCGGCGGTGTCCAACTCCAAAAGCGTGTCCCCGCCCAGGTCGCGGGTTTCATCAACCTCGGCCGGATAAAGCTCGATGTACAGAGTATCGGTATCCGCAAAGTATTTGACGTTCATGGCCTGAACCCGGTTCTCAAACCGCCACCCCAGGCCACTTCCCACGACGCGCATCTTGCAATGCCTCTATGAGGGCAGGTGCCGGCTCTTGATATGCCTTGTATATCTTTTCGACACACTCAGCTACGGAACTAGCGAAGAGTTCCTGAATAGGCCAAGGGTAATATAGGGCGGAGAGTTCATATCCTTTCCTTTCGCCGTTTTTGTCGACAAATCCGAAGTACAGCGTCCATACATACGAGTTTTCTTTGGCCGTGATGATAGCGCCCGCCCAATCCATGGGCTCGATTGGATCCGTTATCCAGACTTCAAAACGGCCGTCGTCAAGGGGCAAGATTTGATACCCGGCTCCGGCTATGGACATGTCCAAGATGCCCGCCCATGGCCAAGTCCTCACATCACCAAGCCAATCTTCTGCAACCGACGTAGCAGCCAATGAATCAAGATAGAGTCGCCGCATTTCGAATCTGACGGTTTGGCCGCCCTTGAGACGTTCGGCAGAATACCTGACATCCTGAAAAGTGCCTCCGTCGTACTCGATAAAGTTGAGAGATTCGCCCCGTTTCGCTTCAATCTCTTCCTGTGCATCCACAGGGATTTTACCCCAGAGATCCTTCAGGCTGTGTCCATAAGGTGACTTATCGTCAAAGTAGATCTGGTAGATCAGTTTCAGCGCCGCCTCCGCCAACCGTATCAGAACTTCTTGCGTAAGCAAATTCCATCCGTATAGGACTCTATGATCTTCAATCTGCACTGTGGCATCTTCTAAATACTTACAAGCTTGAAGCCTACCCATGATTTCAGCGAATTGCAACTCTGCCTGCTGTCTTGTTTCTTGGGATATTTTCTTTTGCGACACAATTTACCTCATCAAATCGCCAAAGGTCTGTTTCTTGTGTATTTCAACACTCAGCTTGCAGATGCTCCGTCACGCCGCCATCCCCATCTCCCGCAACCGCGCCACCAGGTATTCCTGCGGCCTGTCCCCCTTCACCCGGTTGCAGTGCGCGCACAGCAGTTGCAGGTTGTCGATGTGGTCGGTACCGCCGCCGGACTGTGGGATGACGTGGTCAACCTCCAGATGGCGGAACTCAAACGCCGACCGGCATCCGTTGCACCGCCCTTCCTGCTGCCCAAACAGCACGTGCTTGTTCTGGCGGTAGGGAATCGGCGCGTCAATATCCGTCCGCCGTGGAATATCCGTCCGCGCCGTAACCAGCCGGTTGTGAAACAACTCCCCCATGGTCTGCTGCAACCGCATATTGACCAGCTCCACGGCCTTGGGCGATATGTCAATCCCAATCCAGCGCCGGCCCAGGTTCTCGGCGGCCACGCACGCAGTAGCGCACCCACAAAACGGGTCCAGCACCACGTCGCCCTCGTTGCTGCTGGCCCGAATGATGCGCTCCAGCAACGCCAGCGGTTTCTGCGTCGGGTAGCCGATGCGCTCGCGGGCCTGGGCACCGATAGGGGCGATGTCCGTGATAATGTCCTGAATCTGGACACCTTCGCCTTCGTGCGTGTATCGCTTTTGTTGCGGGACTGAGCCGCGCTCTGGCCAGTACACCAGCCCTGCCTCGTCCAGCAGGTCCAGCTTTTCCTGAGTAGAAAGAGCTCCCAGGCTAAGTTCAGGATACGCGGATTGCAACGCAGATAATGGAACTGCCCAATGACGCCCGGAAACATTTGGGTCAACGCCTTTCCAAGGCATTCCCGAATCGCCGGTACGTGTACCAGCTCCAGTTAGCGTAACCAACCGGTAACGGCCCCGGTCGTCTTCAAAACGGTAATACCGGTCTAAGTAGGCAATGTCGTATTCCTGATAAACGCGGTTCCACAAGTAACCGTCGGATGCCGAATAAAACAAAATCGTGTCGTGGATCGGCCCCCACCGTTTGGAACCGCCATGAGAGCCGGTCCGTTTCCAACCTATTTCGTTCCTGAAGTTACTTTGCCCGTAAATACTGTCCATCAGCATCTTCAGGTAGTGGCTCGCCGTCGGATCGCAATGCAGGTAGATGCTGCCCGTATCCTTCAGCACCCGCCGCATTTCCAGCAACCGCACCGCCATCATGCACAGGTACGACTGCATCCCCTTGCCGTGCGTCAGGCCCGCCGTTTGCAATACCTGGTACATCGCTCCGCCTCCGGCGGACTCGTCGGCAATCAACCCCATCCACGCCACGTCCAAATCCGACAGCGTCCACGTGTCCTTGAACGCCGCGCCCGCCGCCGCCGAACCCACTGGCGCGGCGTAGTTCCGGTTCGAGTTGAACGGCGGGTCCAGGTAAATCAGGTCAACGCAGTCCGAGTTGATCCCCCGCAGGATGTCCAGGTTATCGCCCGTCCAGACGGTCTTGTCGGCAAAATTAGGCGTCGTCATGGCCCGATTTTAGCACAAATGCACACCCGCTCAATCCGAATCCGGCGGACGACATTCCGGTGACGCTTCCCCCTTGCCGCCAGCGCTCCCTCGTCCGTACCATATTAACTAACATCCCAAATCCTACCGCCACCCAGGCCGCGAGCCGTTCAATGCCCACGTCCAAACACCGCAAACATCGCTCACCCAAACCCGCTCATCTGCCCGTCAAAGCCACTGACAACGCCCTCAAAACGCCTCTTCCGGCGCCCATTCATCCTCCCGACCCGCCCTCGGTCCTTCCTGCATTAGCGGAAGTGAGAGGAAACGAGCGGGAAATCGACCTTTCCAGCCTTTCCCCTCGCCAGCAGGCCGCTCTTCCCATCGTCGCCTGCTTCCCCACCATCGTCCAGGCCGCCCGCGCCGCTGGGGTCGGTGAGTCCACCCTGCGACGCTGGCTCACCGACCCCGCCTTCAGCGGCTGCCTCGCCGAACTCCGCCGCCAGTCCGCCAACCTCGCCCGCCGGAAACTTCTGGAACTCACCCCACTCTGCGTCTCCGTCCTCGCCGACGCCATGCGCGACCCCGACCCGGCCATCCGCCTCCGCGCCGTCAACTACGTCTTGTCCTTCAACCTCCGCGCCGCCGAACTCGAAAACCTCCGCTCCAACCTCGAAAACCTCGAAACCGCCGTAAGCCTCCTCCAACAACCCTGAACCCCAAATCCTGCCATTCCCAATCCCCAATCCCATCCATCCTGCCGCAGGTCCGCCTCTGGCGGTTTCATCCATGCAAAACTCCCCCTCTCGAGGTAATCCCATGACCATCTCCCAAATCCGCCGCCGCGTCAACGCCCTCAACCGCCGGTTCGCCCCCGAACTCGCCATCATCAGGCTCCGCCGCCTCGCCCAAGCCGTCAGCGACGACTGGGACCCCGACCAACCCCCGGAGCCCCACGACGTCATCCAGCGCGTCGCCAAAGCCGGCTTCCGCCTGCCCACCTTCATGCGACTCCGCCGCTACCTCGACGACACCATACGTCAGGGTGATGTACCCGAGCCTGAGTGCATCGTCCTCGACCTGCTGCCCTGGGCCGGCAAAGACCGCTACCGCGCATTCTTCCGCTGGGAACTCCCCGCCTGAAGCCCCACGCGCTAATCACCTCCGTTATCGCCAGTGGTGATGACGGTTATCACTGCTTGTGGTAACCTTGCCGGACCACATCATTCTTGGAGGAGAAGCACAATGTGCGCCATGGTAAAGACTCGCAACGGCCTGACCGTTACCACTTCGTCCCCAGCCGCGGCCGACCTGTATCAGGAAGGTCTTGATCTGGTGCTTTCGCAGAACTATGGGCCGGAAGAAAAGATTCGGGCCGCCATTGACGCGGATGACGGCTTTGCCATGGCCAACGTCGTGCTGGCCTACTCCCTTCACTTGCAGACCAACGTGCCGGCCGCGCGCGAGGCCGCGAATCGAGCCGTCGATCTGTCCGCTGGTCTCTCGCAGGAAGAGCGACAATCGGCGCAGATTATGCACTGCTTCACCCACGGCAAGGGCGCCGAGGCCATCAAACTCATCCACGAGCATCTTGCCGAGTTCCCCACCGACACGCTGGCCATGCGCGTGGCCCAGCGGCTCTACATGCTGGGCTGTTTCGGCGCCGGCGTGCCGGACTTCCCCAGTCACCTGATGGCCTTGATGCACAAGGTCGCCCCCGCCAACGGCGAGGATTGGGCGTTCCTGGGTCAGTATGCGTTCGCCCACCACGAGACCAACCAGCCCGAAAAGGCCATGGACCTGGCGCTGCGCTCGCTGGACGGCAACCCGCAGAACGCGGTGGCTTCCCACTCCGTAACCCATTCCTACTTCGAGCAGGGCGACGCTGCCACCGGCGGCGCCTGGCTGGCCAACTGGCTGGATGGTTTCGACCGCCGCGCGGCGTACAACACCCACCTCTCCTGGCACCTGGCCCTCTTTGAACTGGCGCAGGGCAAATACAACCAGGCGCTGGACCTGTACGAGACCCACATCAGGCCCGGCGTTCAGGCCCGCAATCTGGCGAACTTGCAGGACGCGGCGTCGCTGATGTGGCGGTTGCAGATCTATTCGGGCGAACAGCCGGCCAAGCCGTGGGACGAGGTTCGAGACATGGCGCTGCCCGCCGCCGATGGCCCCGGCGCGGCCTTCCGGGACTGCCACGCCGCCCTTGCGTTCGCCGGCGCCGGCGATGCCGAGGCCACGCAAAGGCTGGTGGACCGCCTCACGTCGCAGGGTGAAAAGGGCGACGACCTTTCCCGCGAAATGACGCTGCCCATCGCCCTGGGCGCGGCGGCATTCGTGGCCGGGGACTACGACGAGGCGGCCGACCTGATGGGGCCGACCTACCCCATGCTGGCGCGCATCGGCGGCAGCCATGCTCAGCGGGAGGTCTTCGAGGACACCCTGCTCGAAACCTGCATCCGCGCCGGCCGCTACGACGACGCCAAGGATATGCTGGACGAGCGCCTCTCCCGCCGTTCGTCAGTGAGGGACACCTACTGGTACGGACGCCTGGAGGCCGAAGCGGTGCAGGGCAGCGCCGAAGCATCCCGCGAACTCCTGGTGCGGGCGAGGGCTGCCTGGGCTCCCACCGCCGACGAAAGCGCAACCGAGTTGCAGCGCCTCGCGTCCAGCCTGGACTGCGGCTAAAACAAGCCCGTAGGGGCGAATAATTATTCGCCCCTACGGGAGCCTATCGAGCAGGGATTCCAGCCCCAGTGACTGGCAGAATTCCTCAAGCTCCGGCAGCCGGACGCCCGTCCAGCGCAACTGCTCCGGATCGGTCTCCGGCAACGGCACGTCCAGCCGCAGCCTCGCCAGTTGACGATAGAGCAGGGCGTCGTCCATGCGCTCCGCCAGCCCGGAGGCCAGCGCGGGCGCGCCCCGGATTTTCAAGCCCCAATCACCGGCGTCCGCCGGTATGGCCTCAATGGCGCCGTATTCGCTCAACACGGTGGCGGTGGAACGCGCCCCCCAGCGGGGGATGCCGGGGATGCCGTCGGCGGAATCGCCCACCAGCGCCAGGTAGTCGGGAATAGCGGCGGGTGTAACGCCGAACTTCTCAATGACGCCGGCCTCATCCATCACCTCACCCTTGCGGCGGTCCAACGCCACCACCCGCTGGCCGGACACCACCTGCGCCAGGTCCTTGTCGGGAGAGCACATCAACACCTGCTCCACAGCGTCGAACTGGGCGAACCGGACGGCGGCAGCGGCGATGGCATCGTCGGCCTCGAACTCTGTCATGGGCCACACCGTCAGCCCCAGGGCTAAGGCCATCTGCTCCGCGAGGGGGAATTGCGCCAGCAAATCGGGTTCCACCCCGTCGCCGGTTTTGTACCCATCGAACAGCTCGTTGCGGAAGGAACGGATTACGGAGTCAAACGCCACACCCACATGAGTAACGTCGGGCTGGTTGAGCAGCGCGATGAGCGACTGGGCCAGCCCATGCGTCGCCTTGACGTCCCTGCCATCGGGGGCAGCGCGCCCCGGCCGCGGCGAGTAGTGGGCCCGAAAGAGTTCGTAGGTCCCGTCAACCAGGTGAATCTTCATAACGGGGTCGCCGTCCACCCGCGGTTAGGTGGCGACAAGCTTGCGGGCGGCGGTGGTTGCCATGGGGACCTCCCTGCTGGGTCAGTCCAGGTAGCGGTAGCCGGGCAGGGTCAGGAATTCGATGAAGTCTTCGGACAGGACGATCTCGTCGAGGAGTTCCACCGCTTTATCGAGTGAGCCGGCGTTCTCCTGCCCACGCTGTTCCACCAATGCGGCGGCCTCTTCAGCCCTCACCTGCCGATACAACTCGGTGGTGACCGGTCGGCCGTCGTGCAGCGACGCGCCGTGTCGTATCCACTGCCACAGCTGCGAGCGGGAGATTTCGGCGGTGGCGGCGTCTTCCATCAGGCCGTAGATTGCCACGGCGCCGTTGCCCCGGGTCCAGGCGTCAACGTACTGCAATGCCACGCTGACGTTGTTGCGGAGTCCGGCCTCGGTGATCTGGCCCTCCGGAACCGCCAGCAGGTCGTCAGGCGCGATGCGCACTTCGGGGATCACGGACAGTTGGTTATCGGTGGAAAAAGCGGATTGGAAAACGTCGAGCACCGGAGGTACGAGGCCGGGGTGGGCTACCCACGCGCCGTCGAAGCCCTGGTCGGCTTCGCGCTGCTTGTCGGAACGCACCTGGGCGAAAGCGGCTTCGTTGGCCGCCTCGTCGTCGCGGCGCGGGATGAAAGCGGACATGCCGCCCAACGCGTGGGCCCCGCGGCGATGGCAGGTGTTCACCAGCAGGTGCGCCGCCGACGTGAGGAAATGCGTGGCCATGGTGACCTGCGCGCGGTCGGGGAAAACCATATCGGGGCGGTTGTTGAACACCTTGATGACGCTGAAAATGTAGTCCCAGCGGCCCAGGTTCAAGCCCGCCGGCCGCTCACGGAATTCGTAGAGGATCTCTTCCATCTCGAACGCGGCCAGGATGTGTTCAATGAGCACCGTAGGGCTGATGCTGCCGCGGGGGATGTCGAGCCGTTCCTCGGCGTAGTTGAACACGTCGTTCCACAAACGCGCTTCCAGATACGATTGGAGCTTGGGCAGATAGTAGTACGGTCCTGTGTCATGGCTCTGCTGGGCGACCCGGTTGTGGTATATGGTCAGGCCGAAATCGAAAAAGGAGCCGGCGACGGGTTCGCCGTCCACCAGCACGTGACGCTCCATGAGGTGCAATCCACGCGGACGCACACAGAGGGTGGCGGTTTCATCATTCAACCGGTACTGGCGACCATCGGCGGCCTCATCGCTAATGGTACGGCGATAGGCGTCGCGCACGTTGAGCTGGCCGTCCAACGTAGGCAGCCAGGCCGGGGAATGGGCATCCTCAAAGTCGGTCATATAGACCTGGGCGCCGCAGTTGAGCGCGTTAATCACCATACGCCGGCTGGATGACGGGCCAGTGATCTCCACGCGCCGGTTGGTCAGATCGGCCGGGGCCAGTTGCACCCGCCAGTCGCCTTCGCGTACCGCGCGGGTCTCCGTCAAAAAGTCGGGCGTGGCGCCCGCGTCGATCTCCGTCTGCCGGCGCTTGCGAGCATCCATCAACCGCCGGCGCGTGGTTTCAAAGTGACGGTGCAGTTCGGCGACAAACCCAAGGGCGTCGTCAGTAACAACTTCGGCGTGCTGCGCCGGCACGGGGCCGAGAATCTGAACTTTGCTATCTGCCATGTTTGTCTATCCCATCGCAATTGCTACTCTGCCGATAGCCCGAGCTCAACCAGACGCCGCCGGCCGGCCGCATCTATCGACAAGTTCGACTGTAATCCATCGCGGTACTTGCGCTGCAACTCGTTGAGCTGGTACGCCACCGGGCGCATCCCTTCGGCCCGGTGCGCCGCGGCCTCCGCCAGCGTTTCGTAGGCCTGGTCCATGGACCAGTAGAACGAAAGTAGCCAGGATAATTCCCGTTCGTTGGCGGGCGCCGGTATATCCGAGATATCCAGCACGGTATTGACCACCTTGGTGTAACGCAGGATGCCGGCTTTGTCCTGCTGATCCCTGCCGTAGTAACGCCGGTGCATTAACTCCGCCACTCGTTCAGCGTAGTCATACTGTCCATAGATGACGGCGGGCAGCCACTTCTCTCGCAGATTGACCGCCTCGTTGCCCTTGGCATCGACTACTGCCACCGCCACCTCGGAGCGCAGCACCCCATCGTACTCGAACTTGACGGCGTTGCGCAGCAGGGCTTCCTGCAGCAGCATGGTCAACTCGCGGGGTATCTTGATGTAGCGCGAACCGGCCGCTTCGTCATTGGTGTCCGCGCCCACGCCGCCGGTGTTGAACGCATAGTATTCCTGCGGCATCCCGCCCCAAGACAATTGTTGCAGCACGTGGTAGAGCAAGTTCGCGTTTTCGTCCTCCAAGCCGATAATAAACGGGTCAGAGAAATACTCTACGTAGGGCCGGCCGATGGCCCCGATGGCCGCGCCCATCTGGACAGCCTCACCGTACATGAGCACGCGGATGTACTGTTCCAGGCTGAGGCGGCGCAGGGGCGGGATCACAGTGTTCTGCCGCATCACCTCCTGCCAGAAGACCCGGTTAGTGTTCTCCATGGGTACGTGGACCGAGTCTGACAGCCTGCCGCCTGTGATCTTTTCGATCAGCCCCTGGGCCCCCTTGCGCTGCAGCAACCCGCGACGGGACAGGATCATGCGCATGTTGCGAACCGGATTTTCCAGGTAGTTGGGTTCCCTACTTTCCACCTTGACCGGAACGTTTTCCAACGTTTCATCCGCCGTGGTAACACCGGGCGCGCCGCGTAGCACGTCGTAAGTGATGGGGTCGTCCTCGCGAGTCAGGCCGAATGGCACCGCGTAGAAATTGTTTTCCGTGCCGTCGATGGCGTGAGAGATCAACGCGCTGCTGCCATCCAGACGGCTGGGGGTCGGCTCGTCCAGCGGTTGGAGCAACACAATGTCGTCGTTCATGGGATAGACCCCTTCCTCGGGATCCTGGGGGAGATTCAGGATGCCGGCAAGTTCGCTGTTGGCCAACTCAACCATGATGGTCAGCGTGCTCTTGCCATGTAGCGAGGGGCCGACGGTAACCAGAGCGGTGTTGGTAATTTCACCATCCAACGCTCGTGCGCGCGCCATGCTCAGCGCCGCCTGCACCGCGAGGCCGTTGTTCTGTTTAACCTGGTGCATGGCTATAGACAGCGGCCCCATCTTGTGCTCGCCCACGTAATCGAACCCAAAGTGCAGGGACAAGCCGCGGGTCGGCGCCTTGAACACCAGCTGGGTAATGCCAGCGTCGCGCAACTGCGTTTTCAGGCTGTCATCCAAACCCAGATCGTCCATCCAGTGCGGTACGGACACTTCCAGGATGTCCGGCGATTCCTGCCACAGATCCTGGGGCAGGTCGAACGTCAGCCGGCGCCACATGTACGGCGCCTGCATGTACCGGGTACCAAACAGCAGTTGGCGGGCGTGAAAAGACCGGCCGGGAGCGTCGCAAATCTGCCGGTCGGTCTGCACGATGCCGTTCTTCATATCGGGGTTCGAGCTGGCGAAGTCGGCTTCCATCTTGTCGCATACCTTATGGAATACCGGCGCGAACAGCCGCTGGTTGTCTTCGGAAAATGCTAGCGCGTCCCGGTTGCGGGTGAACCCTTCCACAAAATACTGCGTCAGGTCCGGACGTCGAACGACGCCCAACTGGCTGAAAAAGGCTAAGCCGCCGTTGTCCAGCCGGAACACGGTCTCCGGCCACACTTTGCTGGAGGCTCGGCCAGCCGCGTTGGCTTCAACCCCTTCGGCCTCCAGCTCCTGCGCCTGCGCCAGCAACTCCGATTGCCGTTCGGCCGGCAGGTCCTGGAATATGGGCATGTTGCCGATAATCCAATCTTCGGAAGGATTGTACAGGGTGCTGTCGGGGCGCTGGCCTCGTCGCGCGATTTCACACAGGCGAGTCAGGGCCGCTTCAAACTCAGGAACGATATCCGGACCGGCCAGCGGCGACTTGCCATCGGGTCGATCGGTAGAGCTGTTGGTCGGGCTGGTCAAGGCGTTTCTCCCGATGGGAAGGGTGACTCAAGTATGCTACCGCTAACCGCCCCTACTGTCAAAAAGGGAATATCTCCGAAACAGCTCCCACGCCGTTGCGATACGCTCGTCGACGCCCAACCTATCACACGGCAACGGCGGCCAGTTTTTCAGGTATCCAACTTCTGAGTAGGTCCATCAACTCGGCGCGGCATTCGTCCAGGCGGTGCTCCGCGCCCTCGTAGAGTACCAACTCTCTTGGGTCCTTGGCCCAGTCGTGTATCGCAACCGCGCACGAGAAGGGGAGGCGGGTATCAGCCTTGCCGTGCACCACCAGCAGCGGGGTGGGCGACAGCATTCCCGCGCCCTGTGCTCCATAGGTCTGAGGCGACAGCGACACAACGCCCGCCACGTGGTCGCTGAACGCAGCGGCAGCGATCACCACCGCACCGCCGAAGGAATGTCCCACCACCACCGCAGGCCCGTATTCCATCGCCCTGAGGAAGTTGATTCCGGCCAGCAGATCGAGAGCGCACTCCTGGATTTCGTTGGGATAGCGGTAATCCATCCTGAGCGATGTTATTCCCTGGTTGGTAAATTCCTGCGACAACTCGGCGTACAGGCCGCTGGCCGGGCCACCGAAACCACCCCGAGCGCCGCAAACCCAGATGACGGCGCGTTTGGCGTCCGGGGCAGCGTGCAGAATCGCGGGGATGTCGCCCCGCGTCGTGCGTACTACCAGACCTTCACCGGCGTCGCCTTCATGGGGCGGCCCGACCAGCACCTGCTCAATGCGAGTGCCCAGGCGGTTATCGGCGTCAGAAGGTTCCCCAGCCGCGGATTGGTTGGCCATGACTAGATCTCCGTTCCCAGGCTGGCTCCCTCGGCAAACGCACCAACAGGCTCTTCTTCCTCGCTGTCCAGGTTCAGTTCGGGTACCTGAGGCGCCTCCAACGGCAGCCCGATGACCATTTCGGTGAATTCTCCCGGCTCGGACATTACCTCAATCGTTCCCCCGTGCTCTCTGATTATGTCGTTGCAGATGGACAACCCCAGCCCGGTACCTTGCCCGGTGGGTTTCGTGGTGAAAAATGGATTGAAAATCTGTTCGATAATCTCAGGCGGCATGCCGCTGCCATTGTCCCGGATCCGTACTTCGACCTGGTCTTCGTTCCGACGGGTAGTGAGCAGTAACGTGGGCATATAGCCGTCCCCGTCGGCTGATTCCATCAGCTGTCGGCGCTTTTCGTCGGTGGCGTAGCAGGCATTGCTGACCATATTCAGGAACACGCGCCCGATGTCGCGGGGATTTACTTCAATGTCCTCCATTTCCTCAAAGTCGTACTGCAAGTCAAGCTGGAACTCGGAATCCAGGGCCCGGGCGCTGTGGTAGGCCAGGCGGGCGTGTTCGTCCAGCAGGTTGTTAATGTTGCTCATCTCATGGGTCACGGAATCGCGGCCCATCAGCAGCATGTCCTGCACGATGCGATTAGCCCGCTCCCCGTGCATCTGGATGCGTTCCATGTTTTCGGACAGATCAGCGAAAATGTCCTGTATTAGTTCCTTTTGCTCATCGTCCAGATGGCCGTCTTCATTCTCCTCGAACGTTTCGCGCATTTCATCCAGCAACTCCTCGGATGACTCGGAGAAATTCTTGACGAAATTCAAGGGGTTGCGGATTTCATGGGCAACGCCGGCCGTGAGTTGGCCCAGCGAGGCCAGTTTCTCTTGTGCGACGATCCGATCCTGGGCGGCGGTCAGGTTGGTCATCGCCTCCTCAAGCTGATGGTTCTGACTGTCCAGCCGCGCATTGATGTTCTCCAATTCCGCGTTCTTGCTGTCCAGTTCGTGGTTCTGGCTATCCAGACGAGCGTTGATGCCTTCCAGCTCGGCGTTTTTGCCTTCCAGTTCCTGGGCGAGTTCTTCCACCAGGTTCAACCTGATGGCTTCCTGAGCGTTGTGTCGGAAAATTTCCAGCGCCGCGGCCATTTCCGCCACTTCGTCCCGCCCGCCAACCTCGACCCTGGTGTCCAGATCGCCGGCGGCCAGGCTGCGCATCCAGCCGGCAATGAGCTCCAAGCGGCGCAACAGCACACGGCCCACAAACAGCCATGCGATGATCAGCGCTCCGCCGACGCTGATGAAGCTGATGACCAGCAGTAGCGTACGGCCGGTCAGAATCGCCTGCTCTGAGGCGATGGTGGCCTCCTGCGCTCCCGCTTCGGCGGCGCTCACGAGACCGTCCACCTCGTCCACCAGCAACTCGGCTATGCTGTGGTTGTTGGTTAACAATAGTTCTTGCCGGTCTTCCAGTTCCAATTGCTTGGCCCGCAGGTCGAATACGTTATCTTTACCTAATCCCATCTCCAGCAGGCGGTCAAAACTGGGCTTCAGCTCATCGTAGGATGAGGTTCCCTGCAAGTGGGACAGGTTGGTCCTGATGTTGCCGGACGAAGACTCAAACCTTTCCCGGAAAGGCTCGATCAAGGAACTGTCGGAGACGATGTACGCGCCGGCCATCAATTGGCTGGCAATTTTGGCGTTGGACTGCAACTCACTCAGGTAACGATACTGGGCTTGTTCATCTTCGGAAGTATGCTCAGTACGGGGAGCCCGGGGTTGGTCGAGCTCGGTGTAGCCGGTCTGGATGTAAAAGAACTGCCGGTCGATTTCGGGAACGATGAGGGTGTCCAGGTCAAGAGCGAGCGTTTCAAGTTCCTCTTGCAGCGAGTCAATTTGATCGCTCAGGGTGAAACTCTGCCACATACTGCTGTTCAAGCCGGCGATGTTGTCAATCAGCGCGTTGGAGTAGGTATTTATGCGCTCGAAGCGCTCTTGCTCACCGCCCTTGCTTCGCAAAACTGCCAATTGCTCGTTGAACAGCCGATGGGCAGTCGCGATTTCATCGCCGACGCGGGCCACTTCCTCCGGCGTAGTCGCCGCCGTGAGAGTATCGGCCGACGCCACGAGATCCTGGCTGTACTGGGCCACGCCGAAGGCCGACGCCAGTTCGGGAACGCTGCGTTCATTGACCCGGCTCTGCGCCTCGCCCACCTGGTTGAAGGAGAACCACCCCACCAGGCTGGCGGCAAAGGTAAGAGCCACCGCGCCGCCCAGGGCCAGGTACAGTTGCGCCGAAATGCGGTAGCGATATTCCAGCAGCCTTTGCACTAGAGAGATCATCCGCCAGCCCTCCGACGAGCGTCCAAGGAGTCGATCGCAACATACTCCCCTTTCTCGTCAATCATCGTCAGGAAAACGGTGTCGGAACCCTGGTTGTCGCCGGCTCCGTACCGGAGTTCAAAGCCGTCCAGGTCAACCGGTTCGGAGTTGCGAAAACCGGCCATGAAACACTCCCGGGTCAGTTCGGCGCCGCACCGTTCCAGTCCGGCGATGGCCAGCCGTCCTGCCAGGTAGCCTTCCAGCGAAACGAAGCCGGGCTGCGCCTCGGAATCATATTCAGCCAAAGCCTGATGATAAGCGGCCACAACGGGAACAGAGCCGTCGTGAGGGAAGGGCACCACCTGGGTCACGAATACGCCCGCGCCCCGGTCCGGGTCCAGTTCGCTGAGTTCCTGGGCCAAGGCGTTGCTGCCCACAAAGGATATGTTGATGAACTCCCAATCTTTGCCAACATGCCGCGCCCATGCGATCAACGCCGCCAGCGGACGATAGGCTCCCACCAGAATCACGGCCTCCGGGTCGCCTTGCTGCAGGTCAAGCAGTCCGGTTTTCACTGCAGTGGTATTGCGCGGATACAGACCCACCGCGGCCGGTTCCATGCCCCGTTTGGTCAGCGCGGCCAGAGCGCCGTTCAGCCCGGCCCGGCCAAATGAATCATCCTGGTACATCACGGCGATTTTCGTTATGCCCAGGTCTTCGGTCAGCCGCGCCACCATCGCCTCGGTTTCCTGGTTGTAGGAAGAGCGCATGTTCACCACGTTGGGAAGGACATTCGCATCCCTCAGAAAGGCCGCGCCAGTGAAAGGGGCGAGGTAGGGAATTTCCGCGTCTCTAGCAACGGGAGTGGCAGACCGGGAGGTAGGGGTGCCGACGGCGCCGATCAGGGCGAAAACCCCTTCCTCGATGAGCTCCGTAGTATTGGCGATGGCCAACTCCGGCTCGTAGGTATCGTCCAGCGACGTCAACTCCAGTTGACGGCCATGCACACCGCCGTTCCGGTTGGCTTCGGCAAACGCCGCCTCAATGCCGAGCTTCATGCCCAAACCCAACTGGCTGGCGGGGCCACTGAACGCCGCGGATTGCCCGAATACGACCCGGTCTTGATATACTCCGGGCGAGCCTGATCCCGGGGCGGCCTGGGTAGGAGGCGCCAGACTCCCCACGGATGGAGTCGCCGTACCGTCACCGTCAACGGAGGTGCCCTCGGCGGCCGGTTGGCAGCCCGCGAATCCCAAGGCAATGGGAATAAGCATGACGGCGGCGAGGCTGAACAGCCTGCCCTTCAGTTGGCCGAGTGTTCCCCTCATCCGCCTTTGCGCTTTACCATCGCCAAGCGATTCTTGCCGTTTTCACGCTTGTAGTGCAGTTCGTCCATCATCTCGCGCACCAGAAAGATGCCCAGCCCGCCGATGGGCCTTTCCTCCAGCGAGGCGTCAAGATCCGGTTCAACGGCATCGGTCAGAGGGTCGAAAGGCCGGCCGTCGTCGGCAATCTCCAGCCTGACCTCATCTGCATTCGTGTCCAGCGAAACTTCGATGTCTCCCGTGGCGCCGCTGTAGTGCACCACGTTGACCCACAACTCATCAAGAACCAGGTTGACTTTGAAAATCAGGTCCGGTGGCCAATCGTCCCGCTCTCCCACGTCCTCCACCACCGCGGTGATCCGCTCCAGCTGGTCCAAGCTCGGGGCTATTTTCAGGGAAATTGATTCCATGATGCCACGGACCTCACTTAATCTTCAGCGCCAAGCAGGTGATGTCGTCGAATTGGGGCGCACCGCCGGCAAAGTCGCTCACCGCGTCAAGAATGGACAGGACGGCTTTCCGGCAGTCTTCGGGTTCGCGATCGAAGGTGTCCTGCAACCGCTCCATTCCGAATTCTTCTTCCTCGGTGTCAATCGCCTCAGTTACGCCGTCGGTATAAAATACCACCGTATCACCGGGCGCGCAGGTGATGCTGCTTTGCTCGTATTCCCCGCCGGGCAAAATGCCCAAGGCGACGCCGTTGGTGCTGGGTATCACGCTGCTGCTGCCGTCATCATGAACGATAATGGGCAGGTTGTGGCCGCCATTGGCGTAAGTCAGGGTCCTGGTTTCCGGGTTATAGACTCCGTACAAAACCGTGACGAACATCATCGCTTCGTTGTCGTCGTAGAGCAGGTCGTTCACTTCCTGCAAAACCTTGCCCGGGTCCTTCAACCCGATGGCCGCTCCCTTCAGCAGCGTGCGGCTGGCCATCATAAACAAGGCCGCCGGCACGCCCTTGCCCGAAACGTCGGCGATGGCCAATCCGATGTTTCCGTTTTCCAGTGAGAAGATATCAAAAAAGTCGCCGCCGACTTCCTTAGCGGGAGTCATGCTGCCGAACACGTCGTAATGATCGGTCTCCGGAAACTCGGTAGGAAGGATGCTTTGCTGCATCTTGCTGGCTACGTCGAGCTCATTCTCGATTGCCGCCAGCCGAACCTTAGAAGACTCGGCTTCCCGCCACGCTTCAAGATTGTTCAGCGTTCGTTCGATGGTGACCCTGAGGTCATCAAAGTCCAGCGGCTTGGTAACGAAATCGAAGGCGCCGCGATTCATTGCCGCCCGGATGTTTTTCATGTCGCCGTAGGCCGAAATGATGACCGAGCGCGTGTCCGGAGCCACCTCGGGTATGTGCTCCAGCAGCGAAAGGCCGTCCATCTGGGGCATGTTGATATCGGACAGCACCATGTCTATGGCGTCGTCTTGTCCCAGTTTCTGCAAGGCTTCGACGCCGTTCTGCGCGAACACGAACTGGTACTGCCCGGACCGGATGCTACGGCGCATCCGTTGCAGGACCAGGGGTTCCAAGTCCGGCTCGTCGTCCACTACCAGTATTCGGTATCCGCCTGCCGTGTCACCCATGACTCCATCCTCCGCGATTATCTGTTGCCGTGTGGCTTGCAAGGACGGACGCGATTGCGCCCGGGTCCCGGTTAGCCGTTCACGGCGGCGACGGCGTCTGCCTGCGAAGAGTGAATGTCGATCACTCGGTCAAAACCGCTGATCTCGAACACTTCACGGACGGTGCCCGTAAGTGAGCAAATTGCGAACTTGGCATTCTGCTGTTGCAATTTCCTTGCCGTCTGGAGGATCACGCGGAGGCCCGCACTACTAATGTACGTCAGGCGTTCCATGTCCATCACCACGGCTCGGTCATCCGACTCGATGGCAGATTCCAACTCCTGATAAAAAGCCTGGGCGTTGGCGCTGTCAACGCGCTCCTCAGTGTGAATGATCAGCGTTCCGTCGTCCCGACGTGATTCTATTGGCATGATTCGATCCTCTGCTGTCAAATTGGTGATGTCTTTACCGCGCAGCGCCACCTTGTATTGCATTCAGCTGCTTCAAAAGCGAATGGAACGGCCAAATACCGATGGCACGAGAAACGGTAACTGCGATTTTACGGGTAATTTATTGTCATGTACAGTGCGGCAACCGCGATTTCGCCTCACTTTGGGAAATGGCCGGCTTGGTCCTTGCCGAGTTAGTCAGTCCCGACCGGGCCAAACCGGGTCGTGGAATCCTAAAGGCACGGTCGGTCGCACCCAATAGGGCCGGGTTTCCGACAACTCCAGCGCCGGCGCCAGATGGCTCAACCGACCGGCCGGTACGTCGGTCTCCGTGGACCAATTTTCAATCTCCTGCGGCATGAATTCGGGGGACACGTGGCGAAGTTTGTCTTCCGGGACCTGGCCCTGGTTCACCAGCCACCGGCCGACCTGGGCCAGCGAGATTCGCACCAGCCAACTGCCTCCTTCGCGCACTCTGCGAGCCAATGCCAGGGTCGTACCGAAGGCCATCAAGTATCCGGTCAGATAATCAATCGCCGAAACGGGGTAGAACTGCGGGCCCGGTTCCGCGCCGGGGAACAACTCCCCCTGACGGTGGGTTATGCCGCTTACCGTCTGCACCACGGTGTCAAAGCCCCTGCGCTCGGCCCACGGCCCAACGCGGCCAAAGGCGGATAGCGACACGCACACGATACCAGGCCGCAGTTGGGCCAGATCCTGCGGAGAAAGACCGCGCTGCGCCAGCGCACCCGGACGGTATCCCTGGGAAAACACGTCTGCTTCCCGAACCAGCTCTCGCAAAGCCTCTAGGTCATCCGCATCGCGCAAGTCCAGGTGCGTGGACAGCTTACCGTGCCCCGTATCAAATTCCTGTATCCCGCTGCTGGGCAGATGCGCGGCGGTAACTTTCAACACGTCCGCCCCGTGTTCCGCCAAAGTACGGGCACAGGTTGGCCCGGCCAGCACTCGCGTCAAATCCAGGACCCGCACCCCCGACAGGGGCCTGGAACCCTCGGGCAACGGCTCCGGCGGGCTGTCCCCGATCCGGTCAATCTCCAGCAAGGGCAGCGATGCCACGGCAGCGGACTGCGGATGCTGCGCCCATTCCGCCATGGATCGCACCATCCCGCCGGCTCCCCTGGCGGCGATGATGGCCTCCTCAAGTTCCAGGGCATCCCACAGGGCCACCGCACGCCTCACTGCATCGCGGTCTTCCGGCACGCCCAGCACACCCAGGGCGGCGTCCCGGTGGTTGGGGAAATTGCAGTGGAGGTAGCTCCAACGCCCGTTTTTGGCAGGATACACCCCCATGACCGAAGGGCGTTCCCGAGCCACCGGCGCGCCGCCGAGTTTCAGATACTGGCCGCTGCGAAGCGACGCCGTCGCCCGCCTCGCATTGATCGCAATCTCCTGACGACGCCCCGTGCGGAGTTCCCAAAGGTCCGACACGGCCAAGCCCACGGCCGCCAAGCTGGCCGACGCGGTTTCCCCGATTCGGAAGGGCGTCGGCAATATAGGGTCAACTCCGCCCGAAAACTCGACCTGACGGGATCGTGCATAGTCCCAACCGGGAATCGCAAGCAGTGTCTCCAGAATGCTTTTTTCCGCCGCCACATTCGCTCCTTGCCGATCGTCGCGTTTGAACTCTTCCGTTATACCGTCGTGAGATAGTACAGGAACTTCTTTGCCGATTCAATTTGCCCGCATGTACAATCGTGATACCATACACCAATAGGAAATTCCAGCGGCGACCGATCTCGCCGCGAATTCGGAAAACAGGAGGATACTAATGGCAAACGGCGAAATTGTGGCTGCGGAAATTTTCCATCCCGACGCATTTCCATTCTCTACCGACAACCCCAGCGGCGTGCCCGGCGACACGAAGATTGAGCCCAACGTGGTCGCCGCCATCGTGGGGCATGTGGTTGGCGCCGTGTCCGGCGTGGACCGACTGGGGAATCCCGGCGGCATCCTGCGGGCAGTAGCCGACACGGTACGCTCCCCAGCCTCGGCCCGGGCGCAGGGCGTCGGAGTTGAAGCCGGCCAGAAAGAAGCCATCATCGACCTGGACGTGGTCATGGTGTATGGCCACCGGATTCCCAGCGTGGTGCAGGAAATCCGCGAGACCGTAGCTCAGGAGCTTTTCGATCAGATTGGCCTGGTCGCCAAGGAAATCAACGTGGGCGTGGTTGGGATCGAATTCCCGCCCAACGCCCCGTCCCGCGGCGTGCTCTAGCCGCCCTTGAAGCGCCATATATGAATGCCTTTAACGGCTTTCTGGTGACATTGGGCGCCCTGGCGTGCATCGCCGTCGGGGTGCTCATTTTACTGGTGGTTACCGATACCCTGGCCTCACAGGCCGTTCCCGTATCCCCGCTCCGGCAGCAACTCACCATCATGGCTCAGGATACCGGCGGCGCGTGGTGGCGGGATGTCGGCATCGCCCTGGGTTTCATTGTCGTTGGTATGATCGTGCTGGCATTGGAGGCCAGGTTGGTGACCCGCACCGCCGCCCCCGGCATGGTGTTGGTCAGTTCCGAGTCCAACGGATCGGTTCGTATGTCCATTGACAGCATAGTACAGTTGGCCCAGCGCACCGCCCAGAGCAACCGGGAGGTGCGCAGCATGCGCTGCCGCGTCCGCGTTACGGCGGCTGGCCTTGTGATCGAATGCGCGGCCGGCCTGCGCATGGGAGCAGACGTTCCGGCGGTGACCGCCGAAATTCAGCAAGACGTCCGCGAGGTGATCGAGCGCCTGACCAGCCTCCAGGTCATCGACGTTCCGGTTCGCGCCCGTTACCAAGGCGACCGCGACCAATCGGTATTAACGAGGTGATCCGATGCCCGGCTTGATAGTTTCCGGTCTGTTGGGTGGGCTAATTTTCGGCGTCATCCTGGTTTGGCAGGGCGCGGGCGCGGCCGGGCTCGTCCTCCTTTTCACATTGATCGGTTTGCTGATCGGCTTCGTGATGTGGTTGGGCTGGCGACTTTCCACCGGCCAGGTGGATTTACAAACCCTCAGGGCGTTGATCGACGTCATATTCCTGAATCGAAATCGTTAGCCGGCAAATTCTCGTTGCCAATGGCCGGCGTTGACGCTCTTCCGGTCACGGTGCTACATTGGCGACTACGAAACGGGGTAGATAACCGCAGCCAGGGAGGGATGGAAATGGCCAAGATGGACTTTGGACTGTTCACCACTTGGAACGCCGTGTACGAGGGTGGCAAGGTTCCCTGGGACCCTGAATATGCCGGCGGCAAGCTCCTGGAAGCCGAAGCCTACAAGCAGAACTTCAAGGAGATCGATCACATCGAGGACGCGGGCTGGGACTATGTCTGGTTCGGGGGAGGCCACTTCTCCACCCAGGGCAGCATGGACCCGCAGTCCCTGATGCTGTCCGCCGTCATCGCCAACCACACCGAGAACATCAGGATTGGCACCTCGATTCATCGTCCGACCCTGCGATTGCCCGGCGAAACCGTATCGGAGCGGGCGTTGCCCCACGAGAGGTACGCCTTCGACAACCTCCAGTTGGAAGACCCATTCCAGGTGGCGGAACAGGTAGCTATAGTGGACCAGGTCAGCGAAGGCCGGTTCATTTACGGCCCGGGGGCTCGGACTCGCGGTTCCGACGAGCGGCGGGAGTACTTCTACGAGTACCTCGAGCTCCTCAAGCAGCTCTGGGACGAAGACCATTTTTCCGGGTTCGAGGGCAAGTATTTCAACTATCCGGCCTTCTACGAGAACTACATGAGCATTCCCAAGCCGGTGCAGAAGCCGATGCCCATGCTGCTTCCCGTGGACAGCCAGGAGAGCTTCGTGCCCATGGGAGAGCGTGGCTATCGCATCGCCATCGGCGCCGGCAGTTCCCCGCATAACCTGCGCGGCTCCGCCATACTCCGTCAAGACGTTCAGGATTACCGCAAGGCGTACATCGACGCCGGGCATGAGGGTGATCCCACCACGGTGGTGCGCGTGCCCACTCTCGTCGCCGACACCCAAGAAAAGGCCGACCGCAGGGTCGAAGACCTCATGAACCTCGCTCGCATCTACTACGCGGGCCGTGTCGCCATTGGCAGCACCGACGCCGGCAGCGCCGGACCCGACGCCACCGAGGAGGTTAACCTCTTCGGCACGCCGGCGGAGGTGGTCGAGAAGATCCACATGTTCCGGGAGGCCTTCACCACCGACGAGATCATGTTCGAGTGCAACTGGACTTCTTCGGTGCCGCGCGAGGTGGTCATGGAAACCCTGAAGTGTCTTTCTGAGGATGTGATTCCGCACTTCAAGTAGGCTGTCACCGGCCACGCTCAAAGCGTGTCTCGGTAATGTTCACGGGGTTCCCCTCTGCGGTGAGTGTAAGCCGCAGCAACTGGAACCCCGTTCCGTACTGTTGTTACCATCGCTACGATCCTTCAATAGCCGCCAACTGATAAGGCACAAACAGCCATAGAGGATCCCCTCTGCGAAACGTTGCAGCAAACCTCGCCATTGAGCGAAGTCAGGTACCAACGCAAATGAGTAGAGCGTAATAAAGGTTGCGGCCAACACCAACCAGGCCACTCGCCGTACTGCCGAGAGTCTGCTGTTGCAGGACAGCAAAACCAACCCGAGCGTGGTCATGACGAGCGTGATTGCGGACAGGAAATTGTGCGCATTCTGGGTAAAACTGCCCATCGTAGGACACCCCAAATCGCAGGGCGCAAAAGCCGAGCCAGCATAGGCCACCGGTTCAGCAATAAGCAACCAACAGCCGACTTTACTGATACCGTTCAATCTTGCGCGTGGCGCGACCGCCAGCAGCAACAAGAGGCCGAGCAAACCCAAGGGGAGAAACCCCAGGTAGCCTATCTGCCAACTCCAGTCCGAACCAGTAGCATTGAGCTCGCTGATGTATTGGCTAACGTGGCTGTATTCAGCCTTCAGCGCCGCGCCGCCAAAAAGCACAAAAGGATAGTAAACGGCAAGACCGACGATGAGCCAGCGCCAACTCATCAGCCAACGGCCGGAATAAAGTCGGCCACCGCCAGCACAGCGTCGGGGAACGCCTGCGGACTTATAGCGCCGTCCAGCGGAACAACGCGGACGTTGGCGTAGGCCGTCCCTTCAGGCTCAGTGTTGACCACCAACTCCCCGGTCCGCAGGTTGGCAACCCACACTTCCGGTATTCCGGCAGCGGCGTAGCGGGCCAACTTTTCGCCCAAGTCAAACTCCAGCGAACTGTCGGCAACTTCAACCAGCAAATACACGTCGGACGGCAGAACCGGCCCGATCTCGTTGATGGAACCTCGCCGAATGACGGCGATGTCCGGCTGGGGTGCGCTGACGTCGTCCAGCTGGATGGAACCCTGCACACGAACCATAGCCCTATCTCCCAGGGCAACGCGCATCAGGTCAGCCAACCAGTCAACGCTGTTCAGGTGTCGGTTGCCAATGGGCACCATTTGGATTATCACTCCGTCCAGCAGTTCAACACGTTCTTCTTTCGCCAAAATGCCGGCGGCACCCAGGGCCAAGTACTCGTCCACCGTGAAACGCCGGCTTGCATCCTCCGGCACAATCCCGCAAGCGACCATCGCCTCCCTCTCGGCGGCGTTGAATTGGCGTAGCGCCCGGGTATGCGTCGTTGTCATGACGTTCTCCAGAGATGCAGGCGATGAACGGGCCAACGGCATTGTACCATCGACGTAGCTCGGTTACGGGACTTACCAGGCAATGAGCGCATTGTGCTAAACTACGGCCATCACCACTCCACGGAGTATTGACGCCATGACTACAACTACCAAAGACCCCATCCTCGTCGTCATCCAGCTGACGGGCGGCAACGACTACCTTAACACCGTCATTCCTTACGACGACGGCCGCTACCACGACAGCCGGCCCACCGTCGGCATCCACGCCGACCGGGCGCTGCCCATCGACGATACCTACGGGTTTAATCCGGCCCTGCCGGAGATCAAGGCCCTGTACGACGCCGGCAAGGTCGCAGTCATCAACGGCGTTGGCTACCCGACGCCCAACCGTTCCCATTTCCGCAGCATGGACATCTGGCATACCTGCGAACCGGAAAAGGTAGGCACTGAGGGGTGGCTGGGCCGCGTCATACGCGACATCGACCCGCACGCCGAGAACGTGCTAACCGGAGTGAACTTCGGCCGCGGCCTGCCTCGGGCCATGGCCCTTTCCGGTGTGCCCGTGGCCTCAGTGGCCGTGCTGGAGACCTACGGCGTCCTCACCGGAATCCAGGGCGAGCCGGAACGCGGACAGGCTCTCGACATCTTCGCCCGCATGTATTCGCCCACCGTCGGCCTGGGGGCGACTATGGACTACCTGGGTCAGACGGGACTCGATGCCCTCAAGGGCGCTGACATACTCAAGGCCGCCCCCGACATGTACACGTCGTCCGTGGAGTACGCCGACACCGGCATCGCGAAGAACCTCCAGGGCATCGCCAAGGTGCTTACCGCCAATCTGGGCACGCGCGTCTTCTACACGCAGCAGGGCGGCTACGACACCCACGCCAGCGAGGCCGACGTCCATCCCAAGCTGCTGGGCGACCTGAGCCGCGCCGTCAGCGACTTCTACGCCGACCTGCGCGAACACGACGCCGCCGACAACGTGGTGATGTTCGCCTTCACCGAGTTTGGCCGGCGCGTCAAGGACAACGGCAGCGGCACTGACCACGGCAGCGGGGGCGTGGCCTTCGCCATCGGCGACCCGGTGCGTGGCGGCATGTATGGCGCCTACCCGTCCCTGGCCGAGGGCGATCTCGTCGAGGGCGACCTCGCGTTCAACACTGACTTTCGCGGCGTGTACGGCACCCTGGTGGAGCAGTGGCTCGGTCTGGACGCCAAGCCGGTGGTGGGCGGGAGTTTCGAGCAGCCGGAGTTCGTGTAGGGTGGTTGTAATGAGGTCCGACACCAACGGCAACCATCTCGCCGCGCCATCACCCGGCGCGGCTATCTATGTTGATACGGAGAACCTACCTGCGGGATTCCGACCACGCGCAGAACATCGTCGCTCAGATCATCGCAGACTGGCCCGGCCCCCTCCCATTGGGCAGCGTATCTCTATACGTGCGGGCCGACAAAGTCGCGGTATGGGAAATGTGGGCCGAATCGTCGTACCCAGATTTGCGGGTACGAGTGCGCGGCGTCCAGCACTTCAGCAACCACAAGGCCAAGAATTCAGCGGACCTGGCCATCACCGCCGACGCCGTGGCCGACCTGGTCACCGGCCAAGCCGCAGCCGTCGCCGTGGTCAGCAACGATAGCGACTTCGGCGCGCTGTTCGTGAAGATAAAAGAAATGGCACACTCCGCCGGCCTGGAGGACACGCCGTTCCTCTGGATCACATCCCCAGACGCCGGGGCGCTGTCGCCGGAAATGGAGCGGTTCATCCCCGACGGGATGCGCTGGGACTTGTCCGCCGCCCTCCCTACGCCGGCTGCTGAGGTGGTTCATCCGGAACCTCAGCCATTGCCCAAGCCGGTCCAGCCGGCTGCGCTGGCCTCGGCCTCCGCCTTCGGCAAGTCCGACACGGATAACGAAGCCATTGCCGAGGAGTTGATACGGCAATTGCCTGTCGGCAGGTTCAAAGCGGCCGACGCGCAGAAAATCGTCAAAAAGCGTTGGTCAAAACACCCGGCGGCCTCCGGCGACACGGCCCAGTTTGGACAGTTCCTGGGTAAAGAAGTCTGGCCGGCCCTGAAAGAGCGCGGCGTAACCATGCCCGGCAGAAGCTCACCGCGCACCTACGAAATCACTCAGGCCGCCAAGGAATCCATCGCCAAACCGCAGCCCCAATCCGCAAGCCAGAGCAAAGCGAACGCTGACTCCACTCCGTCGCCACTGGCATCACTGACGACCTGTTCAAAGCGTCCGATGCTCAGAATGCCCTGAAACAACTCCAGCCCCAACATCCGGCCGCGTCCTACACTGCCGCGCAGTTCGGCACGTGGTTCGCCCGGCAACTCTGGCCAGTCATGGAACAGCATGGTGTCGTCCTGGCCAACGACAAGCCACGCCGCTACGAAATGACCCCCGACGCGCGGCATCGCCTCACCGAGTTGGGCTAGCGCACGCTTTCCGGCGATTCCCGCTTTCGCTGGAATCCAGGCACGAAATTTTGGTGACACCTGCCCGTTGACGCAGGGCAACAGTGTGAATGAACATACGTTCTCCAACGCCGGCAATTCCCATACCGCGCCGCCGGCCAGGAGCGAACGACTATGCTCATCAAAAGTACCCCCGACCGCTACGACAAGCTGCAAATCCTCGGCGGCATGGCTGCCTCCGACGACATCCTAACCGCCGGCAAAGCCGACCGCGGCGGCCACTCCCTCAGCGGCAAGTTCGCCGCCGGTTCCATCGGGAGCGGCAGAAACCGCGTCGCCTACTCCGACCCGCGCAAGAACCCCGCGCCGGGCATCTACAAGGCCAGCCTGCCCAACGGCAAGAAGATCAACCTGATGCGGGTCATGTTCACTGATTTCTGCAAGATGGACTGCGCCTACTGCCCCAACAGCATCTACGTGCCGCGCAAACGCTACGCCTTCAAGCGCGAGGAACTGGCCGATACCTTCGCGGAACTGCACCAACGCCTGGCCGTGGACGGCCTGTTCCTCAGCTCCGGCATCGCAGGCGACGGGACGAAGACCACCCAGCGCATGGTGGAAACCGTCGAGATCATCCGCAAAAAGCACGGCTTCAGGGGCTACATCCACCTCAAGGTCATGCCCGGCGCATCCCGTGAACTCGTCGAACGCGCCCACCGGCTCGGCAGCCGCCTGTCCGTCAACATCGAAACGCCGGAACCCGACATGATGCGCCGCATCAGCCCCCACAAGGACTTGCAGAAAGACATCCTGGACCCCATGGCCTGGATCAACGACCTGACCCGCGAAACCAGCGGCGGCGCGGTGGGGCAGGCAACGCAGTTCGTAGTCGGCGCGGCCGACGAGTCCGACCGCCAGATCTACCACCGCGTTGACCAGATGTACACCGACTGGAACCTCAAGCGCGTCTATTACCCGCCCTTCCGTCCGGCTCGGCACACGCCCATGGAGGAAAAGCCACCGGTCCACGCCGGCCGCGAGCATCGCCTCTACCAGATGGACTGGTTACGCCGGGTCTATAACTTCGCCTCATATGAGATAGATCTCGCCTTCGACCACGGCGGTTTCCTCTCCCTGGAGCAGGATCCCAAGACGGTCATCGCCATGGAGAACCTGGACGCCTTCCCCATCGACCTGAACGCCGCCAGCCGGGACCAGTTGCTGCGGATCCCCGGCATCGGGCCAGTGTCCGCCGGCCGCATCCTGGAGAACCGCCGTCGGCACAGCATCGACAACTGGCGCGATTTGCAGGCCATGGGCGTGGTCCGCAAGCGGGCCTGGCCTTACGTGGTGTTCCCCGGACAGCGTCCGCCCTCGGGCAAGCAGTTGCGCCTGGACCTGTTCGGCGAGGCCAGCGACCGCCGCGCCGCGGAGGCCGCTGGCGTTACACTGCCACCGCCCAAGTCGGGAAAGCTGTCCAGCATCATGGAACCCCCGGCGACGTACAACGCCGGGGGAACATACGACGGTCACGAGTGCATCCCCGGCAGCCGTGGGGCGATGTGCGCGGGGTGCCCCATCAACCCGGCGTCGGCTTCCTGATACCGGTTGCCCGGTGCGCTAGTACCGGGCATCATCTACCCCGCCTCCAAGTCGTCCGACGGTATCTCGTACCAATAGAGCCGCTCCGATTCCACGGATTCTTTCAGATTCCAGTCGTACCGGACGCCGGCGACTGCTGCCGTTGCCGGCAGGCCGGTGAAGCGTGTCATCAATTCGGCATTACGCAGGGCGCGGCGTGAATCTCGGCCGTTCACGGTGAAGGACGCTTCTACGGCAATGTAATGCGGGTTGCCCTCGCCGTCGGCAACCTGCATCACCAGGTCGGCGCGATGGAAACTTCTCAAGTCGTTGCGGGTAAGGTCAGAAACATCATGCTACTCGGTCGGCCGACGCAAGTCGGCCGGTACCAGAGATTTCTCCCACACAATGCCCATCTCGCGAGCAATCAGGTCCGCCTCATTGCGCACAATGTCGTAAACCCTGCGGCCTATTATCCAGGTCAAGTCTTCCTGCATCCGGACTAGATTCGCCTCCATCTGGGCGCAAATTTCGGATAGCAGTACCCTGGTGTTCTCGATAGTCATAGATGCCCCTCAGTCGCTATCTGAATTATAGCAGCGCGGCTGTTCCGCCTTGTCGCGATCTCCCCGTGCTATTATTGCCCCACAACTCCTAATCATCCCGTTCCTGGAGGCCATCTACCCCGTGAAGAGCTACTACTTCTCTGAGTTTCCGTACCACGAATACCCTGATGAAGAGGGCGACAAGTACCCGTCCCTGCGCCTCACCTTCCCCAACACCTGGTTCAATCCCAATACGGCCAACGGCCTGTTCAAGCGCTACTTTGACGAGTGCGTCTATGCCGACGAGCTGGGCTTCGACGGCATCATGCTCAACGAGCACCACAACACGCCCTCCTGCATGAACGCAGCCACCAACCTGTCTGCCGCCGTCCTGGCGCGCATCACTCACCAGGCCAAGATCCTGCTGCTGGGCAACATCCTGCCCATCCACGACAACCCGGTCCGCCTGGCCGAAGAACTGGCGATGATCGACGTCATATCCGGCGGCCGGCTCATCTCGGGATTCGTCCGCGGCACCGGCGTGGAGACCGTCTCCACCAACAACAACCCGGTGGCCAATCGGGAACGTTTTGAAGAGTGCCACGACTTGATCATGAAGACGTGGACCACTCCCGGCCCGTTCCGCTGGGAGGGCAAGCATTACAACTTCAGGGTCGTCAACCCGTGGATGGTGCCGATTCAGCAGCCGCACCCGCCCATCTGGGTGCCTGGCACGTCATCGCCCGAGACCGCCGAGTGGTCCGGCCAGCACGGGTACACCTACGTGGCCTTCCTCACGGACCTGGACGTGACCGAGGAGCTGTTCGGCATGTACACCCAGGCCGCCAAGGGCGCCGGACGTGAGGCCGTGCCCGACAACTTCGGCTACCTGCTGTGCTGCTACGTCGGCGACACCCAGGAGGAAGCCGACGAGCAGGCCAGGCACTTCATTTGGCGCATGGGGCCCACCGTCCGCGGCCCGCGCGAGTACATGGCGCCCGTGGGCTACCGTTCCGCGGCCGGCGCCGCCATCGCCGCCCGGCGCTCCGGCCTGAAGCCCCTCAACCTGCAAACTTTCGAGGAACTGAAGGAGAACTACCACATCGTCTGCGGCACTCCCGACACGGTTCTGGAAAAGCTGGAATACCTGCACAAGCGTCTGGGCATGGAGCACCTGGTTTTCTACGGGCAGGAATCACGCATGGACCACAAGGCCACCATGAAGAACATCGGCCTCTTCGGCAAGGAAGTCCTGCCCGTCATCCAGAAGTGGTAGGGCAAAAATGAGGGGCGGGATTGAAACCCGCCCCTACGCGCCCGACCGTCCGGCTGGGCGTTACACCCCGGCGAACTCGCTTTCCCGACGCACTTCCGTCATATCCCCGGTCAGCATCGGCCCTCGCACCAGCAGCGTCGGAGCCGGCGAGCGGCGCACCACCTGGTCGGCCACGCTGCCCAGCAGCGCCCGCTCCACTCCCCGGCGTCCGCGCGTCGCCATCACCACCAACCCGTTCCTGGAGCGTTCCGCCAGTTCAACCACCGCGTCCGCCGGATTTTCCCGGGAGTTTACCGCCTCCACATCGGAAAGCCCGAACTGCGTTTCCATTGCTTCGGCCTTGCGCCACAGATATTCTCGCGACAGCGCTGCCATGCTGGCGGCCATTTCCGCAGGGCCGCCGAAATGGAACCCGCCTTCGCCGTCCAGCCGCGTCCACTGGGTATGCGAGCGGAAGTAGTCCGTGTCGTGGGTGCTGCGTACCAGGATGAGCTGCGCACCGCAGGCCCGCGCCAGTTCGCCGGCGTGGGGCAGCGCGTGCTCGGCAAAGGCGGAGCCGTCCAGCGGCACGATTATGTTGTCCAGCGACTTGCCGACCGCCGTGCCGCCCCGGCCCCAGCCCCGCACCACCAGCGTGGGGTTGACGACGCTGCGAACCACTCGGCTGGTTACGCTGCCCATCACCAGACGGGAGAAGCCGCCCCGGCCATGGGTTGACATCACGATAAGCGCGCCCGGATGCCGATTGCCCAAGGCAACGATAAACTCGTCGGCAGGCCCTTCGTGAACGGCGACGTGGACAGGCGTGGTTACGCCCATTCTCTGCAGACGGCCCTTTTCCGCGGTCAGAAACGCCGTGATCCGGTCATGCTCAGCCAGGGCCATGGTGCTGCTGAAGCGGCCATGTTCCGCATCGGCGTGCCACACCGGAATGCCGTCATAGGCTCGCGCCAGGGTCAGGGTGGCTCCGCTGATACCGGCCATCAGACAGGCCGGATGCAAGGCATGGGATGACAGTTCGGACCCGTCCAGCGGAACGATGATGTTGTCGTATAGCGCCATCGCGGCACCTCCTCTATATGGATTGCTTGCGATTCCAAGTTTGTGAAATCCTGCACATTTGATATTGAGATATTGATTATTGTTTATAGAGATAATATACCATTCCAAGGCAATGCTGGCAACGCCGCAACAAAAAACGAGGGCAACCACAAGGGTTGCCCCTACGCAAACCGAGGTCCGGTCCAGATTTGCAGGTTACAGTTGCCCGATGTATTCCTCGTAGGACGCGGCGTCCAGCAGGCTGTCCAACTCTGCGGGGTTGCTCATGCTGACCCGCAGCATCCAGCCGTCCCCGAATGGGTCGTTATTCACCAGTTCCGGTTCCTGGGCCAGCCGGCCGTTCACTTCGGTCACCCGGCCGCTGACCGGGGAAAACAAGTCGGAAACGGCCTTGACCGACTCGATCTCGCCCATTTTGGCGAGGTAGCCCACGGCATCGCCCACCGCCGGCAACTCCACGTACACCACGTCGCCCAGTTGATCCTGAGCATAGTGAGTGATGCCGACCAGCACCGTATCGGCGCCGGCTTCGGACACAACCCACTCATGCTCCCGGGTATATTTACGGTCGTCGGGATTCACCTTGCTAAAACCTCCATGTTGGTCCGTTAGCCCGCTCTGGATTCCCGCTTTCGCGGGAATGACGGTAATGTCAACAAGCCCTGGTTCCCCATCTTACTTTTCATGCGGCGCGGCGGTAGAACGGCAACTCGGTTGTCGTCACGTCTGCCGCGCGCCCGCGAATGTCCACTTGCAGCGCCGTACCCGGCTCGGAATACGCCGCGTCAACGAAGGCCATGGCGATGCAGCGCTCCAGCGTCGGCGAGTAGCTGCCGCTGCTGACCGTGCCCACCACCGCGCCGTCGGCCAGCACGTCGTAACCGGCCCGGGGGGCGCTTCGTCCCGGCATGGTCAGGCCGACCAGTTGCCGGGGCGTACCGTACACCCGCTGGTGGTCCAGCACGTCCGCCCCGTTGAAGCCGCCGTCCCGGCGCACAAACCGGCTCAACCCGGCCTCGATAGGGGTAATGGTGTCGGCCAACTCGTGCCCGTGCAAAGGCAACCCGGCTTCGAGCCGCAGCACGTCCCGGGCGCCGAGACCGCAGGGGGTTGCTCCCGCCTGGGTCAGCCGACCCCAGATGAACGCGGCGTCGGACGACTGCACCGCAAGCTCAAACCCGTCCTCGCCCGTATAGCCCGTGCGCCCGATAAAGATCCGACGACCGTCGATGTGTCCCCGGCCCCAGGTGTAGGGACGGAGCAGGGACGGCTGCGGTTCGCGGCCCGGGTTTCGGGCCAAGCGCGCGCCGGGGCTGAAATCTTCTAACAATCCATCGACGATGCCGGCGGCCTGCGGCCCCTGCACCGCGATCAGGCCGGTGGCCATCGTCCGGTCGGTTATCTGCACTCCCCGGCCGTCGTAGTGCTGCGCCAACTGCCGGTCGAACCACAGCACCACGACGGCGCGGTTGCCGGCATTGGGAATCAGCAAAAACTCGTCATCGGAGAGGCGGTAGAAGATGGTGTCGTCAATGACGCCGCCCCGCTCGTTGCAGATGAAGCAGTACCGGGCGCGTCCCACCCGCAAGTCCGACGCTGAGCCGGTGAGCAGGATGTCCAACAAACCGGCCGCGTTCGGGCCGCTGATGTTCAGCCGGCCCATGTGCGACACGTCGAAAATGCCCGCCGCCTGACGTACCGCCTCCACCTCCGCGATGGTTCCCTGGTACTGCACCGGCATGTCCCAGCCGCCGAAAGGCACCATCCGGGCGCCGGCGGCGACGTGGGTGTCGTAGAGGGTGGTGCGTAGGTTCTCTGCGGGGGAAAGATCCGTCGTCATGTCATGCGTGTCGCCCGTGGATGATGGCAAACATCATACCTTTATCGCCTATGACGCGCAATCGTGGGACGGGACAGGAGGCGGGCGAGTTCGTGGTTGTGGCAGGGTTCCCATTTTCGATTGACGCTCCTTTTTTGACGGTTGCGGGTTTTTCCTTGCTGCCGGATGATTGATTCGGGTCTTGGAGGTTCAGGGTTGTCGGCGCTACGGCCGGAGCGTGGTATGCAATATTGAGTCCTAGTCTCCCGCGTGCTGACCGTATTGGTCGATGAGGGGTTTCCCCCTCACCCTAACCCTCTCCCGCCAGGAGAGAGGGGACTTGCGACCCTCGCGGAGCGGTGCTGACACCCGCCGTACCGGTCCCGGCCATGACGATTAATAGGCCGTCCTCAGGCGCGAGCCGGCGGTGCATGTGATTCCGACTGGTTTTGACCGTAGTGTTGCGCCGGGGCGCAACGTGAACCTGAACCTCTGATGACCCGATTTTGGATTGGCCGGTGTCGGGCGTTGGGCCCTGGCCAGGGGCCTGGCGTCCGACGTGGAATACAGTGTAGAGAACGGACGTGCGGATGGTCAAGGGGCGGGTGTCACTCACGCGCGGACCATTGGGGGGAATTGTCTGAATCAGGATTTGCCGGATTTGAGGATTTTCTGGATTCCCGCCTGCGCGGGAATGACGGTAAGAGAGGCGGGAATGACGAGAGGGGGCGGGATTGCCGCGCAGCGCTCACAATGATGGGTTGTGCCAGGTGGGAACGCCTGAGGGAGCGGGAGTGACGGGTGGAGGTGTTGGGATGAGCCGGTATAGCCCAATCGATACGTGCTAACCTTCAGTTATGCGTTTTCCGTGGGCCAACATTGCGCTGATTGTCCTACTGGCGGCGGAGCTGGTCACCGGATACCTGGGCTTGACCCATAACAACCCGGAGTGGATTGCGGCGATGCACCTGCACCGGGTTTTTGGTTTCGCCATTCTCGCCCTGTTTGTCTGGAAATCCCGCAACATACTCGGTTCGCTGAAGTCCGGTTACAACTGGCGGCGGTCAGGGCGGGAAATGGTCTGGTCGTTGGTCCTGCTGGCGGGATTGCTTATCGTGCTGGGGTTGGGGTTGTCCTGGAGCCACCTGGGCAGCTACCACTGGCTGGGGTTCTCCGGCACGACCATCCACATGAACCTGGCGTGGATGCTGATACCGCTGCTGCTCTGGCACTCGCTGCGTCACCGGATCAGCTTCCGGACGCGCTACCTGTCCGACCGACGCAACCTACTGCGCGTTGGCGGGTTGGCGTTGGCGGGACTGATGCTCTGGCGCACCGCCGAGTTGGCGGGCATCTTGTCTGACGGTCCGGGCGCGCGCCGGCGCTACACCGGATCGTATCCCGAAGACGGGCCGGACTTTCCCGTGACCATGTGGCTGAACGACAAGGTGCCCTATGTGGACGCCGACAGTTGGCGTCTGCGGGTGGAAGGCCACGTGCAGCAGCCCTTCGAGATGGGCATCGCCGAATTGCAAGGATGGAACAACGCCCTGACCGCCACTCTGGACTGCACCGGGGGCTGGCATACCACGCGGCAGTGGGAAGGAATATCGGTTAGCGAATTACTGGCTCGCGCCCAACCCAAACCCGGGGCGGCCAGCATCACCATCCGTTCGCGCACCGGCTACTTCCGGCGCTATTCGCTGGCCGAGTCCGAGCGGGCCATTCTCGCCAGCCGGGTTGACGGGGCGCCGTTGTCGCCGGGGCATGGGTTCCCGGCCCGCATGGTGGAGCCGCACAAGCGCGGCTACGACTGGGTAAAGTGGGTGGACGCCATCACCGTCAACGACACCGGGAAGTGGTGGCAGCCGCCGCTGCCGCTGACGTGAGCGTTCGCATTGGTTAGACATCAGGGTTGGGGCGCGGCTTGGGCTATGCTAAAATCAGCCGCAACAAACACCAGCAAATGAGGTGCCGCATGGCGAATATCGTCCTTTCCAATACCAACTACAATGTCGTCGGTACGCGGCCGATCCGCCACGACGGGGCCGACAAAGTTACCGGCCGGGCCAAGTATGGCGCCGACTTTGAGATGTCCGGGATGCTGTTCGGCAAGGTGCTGCGCAGCCCCCACGCCCACGCCCGCATCAAGTCCATCGACACCTCCGCAGCCGAGGCGCTGCCGGGCGTCCGCGCCGTGGTTACGGGAGCCGACCTGCCCATCGCCGCCAAGGACAACCCGCCCCTGTCGGCCCGCGCCGCCAGCGACAATGTCCTCGCCGGCGCCAAGGCGCTGTTCCGCGGTCATCCCATCGCCGGCGTCGCCGCCGATTCCGCCCACGTCGCCGAGGAAGCGGCGGGGCTGATCAAGGTGGAGTACGAAGTCCTGTCTGCCAGCACCAACGTCCTGGACGCCATGAAGGACGACGCCGAGCTGCTGCACGAGGATATGACCACAACTGAGTTCGGCGAAGAGACCGACAAGCGCAGTAACGTCTCCAACCGCTTCGTGCACGAGCAGGGCGACGTGGAAAAGGCGTTCGCGGAGGCCGACTACGTGGTGGAGCGCGAGTTCGACACGCGCACGGTGCACCAGGGATACATCGAGCCGCAGAACGCATCCGCACTGTGGAACGCGGACGGGCACCTTACGGTATGGACGAGCACGCAGGGCGCGTTCGTAGCGCGCGACGCCCTGGCCGGCGTGCTGGAAGTACCGGTGTCCCAGATCAAAGTGGTGCCCATGGAGATCGGCGGCGGATTTGGCGGGAAGATTCCGATCTACCTGGAGCCGATAGCTGCGCTGCTGTCAAAGAAGACGGGACGCCCGGTGAAGATGCAGATGAGCCGCACCGAGACCTTCGAGGCCACCGGGCCGACGGCCGGCGCTCACGTGAAGGTAAAGATGGGCGCGAAGAAGGATGGCACATTGGTGGCGGCAGACGCGGTATTGATCTACGAGGCGGGGGCTTTCCCGGGGTCCTCTCCGGTGTCCGCCGGGGCCCAGTGCGTGTTCGCGCCCTACGATCTCGAAAACCAGCGTGTTGAGGGCTACGACGTGGTCACCAACAAGCCCCGATCCTTCGCCTACCGCGCCCCGGGAGCGCCGATCTCCGCCTTCGGCGGCGAGCAGGTCGTCGATGAACTGGCGGCCAAGTGCGGCATGGACCCGCTGGAGTTCCGCCTCAAGAACGCCAGCAAGGAAGGCAGCCGGAGGGTTGACGGCCCGCAGTTCCGGGTGATCGGCAACATCGAAACCCTGGAAGCGGCCAGGGACTCCGACCACTACAAGTCCGAGTTGTCGGGCCCCAACCGTGGGCGCGGCATCGCCAGCGGATACTGGATGAACATCGGGTTGGCGTCCAGCGCCAGCATCAGCGTGAACGCCGACGGCACCATCGGCCTGGTGGAGGGTTCGACGGACATCGGCGGCTCCCGCGCGTCCATCGCCATGCAGGCGGCCGAGGTTCTCGGCATCCCCGCCGAAGACGTCCGCCCGCAGGTAGGCGACACCGACTCGGTGGGCTACACGTTCCTGACCGGCGGCAGCCGCACCACGTTCGCGACGGGATGGGCCGCATACGAGTGCGCCCAGGAAATCAAGACCAAGATGATCAACCGGGCCGGCCAGATCTGGGAAAAGGATCCTTCGGAAATTGACCTGGCCGACGGCATCTTCAAGCACAACTCCGACGAAGACCTGCAAATGTCCTTCAAGGAACTGGCCGCGCAGCTGGGCCGCACCGGCGGCCCCATATCCGCCCAGGTCAGCGTCAGTCCCGGCGGAGAAGGCGGCGCGTTCGGCACTCACCTGGTGGACGTGGAGGTTGACCCCGACACCGGCAAGGTGGACGTGCTGCGCTACACCGTCGTGCAGGACGCCGGCAAGGCCATCCACCCCAGCTACGTGGAGGGCCAGATGCAGGGCGGTGCCGTGCAGGGCATCGGCTGGGCCCTTAACGAAGAATACTTCATGAACGACTCGGGCGACATGGTGAACTCCAGCTTCCTGGACTACCGGATGCCCACCAGCCTGGACCTGCCGATGATCGACACCATCATCGTGGAAAAGGCCAACCCCGGCCATCCCTACGGAGTGCGCGGGGTGGGCGAGGTTCCCATCGTTCCCCCAATGGCCGCCGTCGCCAACGCCATCCACGACGCCATCGGCGTGCGTATGGAGCAGTTGCCCATGTCCCCCGGCGCCATCCTGGAAGAGCTGTGGGAGAAGAATGGCGACTAGGCTCTCTGCCGTCATAGAGCACAATTGCCGGCGGCGGTTTTACATCGTCGCCGGTATCCGTAAAGTAGGACAACATGACGACACCAACAGCGGCGACGCCCAGCATCGAGGAGCGTATGGCTAACCTCGAGTCACGGATGGGAACGCTAGAAGCTGTGATGACACTGTTCATCGAGGAGCAACGGGAGCACCGGCGCGAAGTCAACGCTCGGTTTGACAAGATCGAAGAAGACCAGCGGGAGCACCGGCGCGAAGTCAACGCTCGGTTCGATAGGATGGAGACCCGCATGGACCGGCTGGAGACCCGCATCGATCAGGTGGCGTCGAGCATCCCGCGTATGCTTTACGCAGTAATCGGCATTTTCACAGCGGTGACGGTTGCCCTCATAGTATCCAACGTCGTCGGGTAGCCACCAAAACCACTGCCACACCACGAGGTAACATCACAATGGCCCGCGTACCTTTCGCCACCAGAGACAACATGGACGCCGCCGGACAGGCGGTTTGGGACGAGATTGAAACTTCGCGCGGCGGCGTGCAGCGCAACTATGCCGCCATTCTCAACAACCCCCAGGCGGCCAGCAACTTCGCCCACTTGGGCGGCTATGTGCGGTTCCAGACTCCGCTGGACCCACGGGTAAAGGCGGTAGCCGTGCTGACGGCGGCGCGGGAAGCGTGCGGCCACTACGTCTGGACAGTGAACCAGCCGGCCGCCCGCAACGCCGGACTCACCGACGCCGACATCGCAGCCATCCACGAGTACCGCGCGCCCAACGGCCTGTCGGGCGATGACGCTGCAATATCCGGTTTCGTTATCGAACTGCTGCGCCAGCACCGCGTATCCGACGCCACTTTCGAGGCCGTCCGCGGCATCCTGGGCGATGCCGGGATCGTGGACATGCTGGTGGTGGTGGCGTACTACCACGGCCTCGCCCACTCGCTGCAAGCGCTGGCGGTGGAGCTGCCGGAGGGGACGGCGGATGCCTTGACCTACTAGCCGCCGTTTTGCTCTGGCTCGAATTCACTGAGGCAGTTGACGATTACCTCGTTCATGTCGGGGAACTCGTTCTGAACGAATGATGACACGAGTCCCTCAATTTTGGATTTCACAGAAGGGTCGTCCCAATTCCCGAAGTCTGATTCGTCCAGGATATTCCACTTGTATTCTTGCAGATGCGTTACGCCAGTTTGCAAACTGGATTCCCTAGGCTTGAACACCAGCGGATTTTGCCTCACATTCTCAAATAACTTCTTTCTGATTTCCTCGTCTGTTCCAGGAAGCAGCGCTAAAGCCGGTCCACCAGCATTGACAGGGTTCTGTGGACAATAAAAAACGAAAAGCAGCAACGGGTTTGATTCCTCCCAGTATCTCCCGGTCTGCTGGGCTCCGTACTTGTCCCAATCCTCAGGGCGGAATCGGATGTAGTCTGGATCCTCTCGATCCAGAATCCAGCCATCGAGTTGGCTGATCGCTTGCTTGAGTATCCGTTTCATATCCCCCCGGTAATCTGGCTTGTTTTGATATATCAACTCAATCGCTTCTCTGTGCTCCAGGTAGATTTTGCGGGCCAGTTGTGCAATGTTAGTATTGGCGTCGGGCACGATATTTCTCCGTAGGGTAGTGGCGTATTGTTGCAAGAAGGCTCGCACGTCTTCTTTGACAGGGTTTGCGGGGTTTGAGATGGTTTGTTCCACCAGTTGCAGAACAATCTTGTAGTCAGCTGCCGTCCAGTATTTCTGCTCCTCTTCCCGGTAAGGTAGCGTACCCCGGGGTGACAGGAATACGTAATGCCTGCGCCAATGGGGATAGCGCTCTTTCAGAGCCTCACGATAGCGCGTCAACTGCTCACTGTGTTCCCACGACCATATCTTGTTCTCGATTGCGCAGAGGAATTCCTCTGTGTGGTTCAAAACCAGTATGTCCAGATATCCCCATTGACCATCCACCTCATTGACCCATTCCCGATGCACTCTTGTCCTTGACCAGTCAATGGTATGAAACTCAGCTTGGGCTCCGGTTTGGAGGAGGAAAGACCGGAGGAAGTAATCTCCCAATCCGTGGCTCTGATTAGGGTCCAGCAGCCAAGCTAGAAAATTGGAATGAAATTCCTCATCATTCGATAGCCTCAGAAAATCCAAAGCGTCGAACTCGGCACGCTGTTCTTCAATCAGGTCGCGCAGCCGTTTCAAGTCTGGTTCAACGGCAAACTTCTTTAGCGCAGCAATTTGCGCCTGATTCCCTTCAGCCAGCGTTACCTCCAACCGTTCCAAGTCAGGGGCCACGCCCTCCAGCGCCGCAATCTGTTTTGCCGTTTCGGACTCGTTTGTTTGCATGATGGTTGCCGACCTGCAAGAATGATGGCGGGACATTCGGCGGTGCGTCGTTGCCGCCAAGCCGCGCGCGATAATACCATGCCAGAGTGAACCGCGTGAACCGCCCGGGGGAACCGTTATGGCTACGATTACGAAAGACATCACCGACCAGGTGGCCGCCATCATCGGCGACACGCTCAACGGCTGGTTTCAGCCCCATCTCAACTTCGACCCCATCGTCGTCCGGCAACGCTACGACGACTGGTACGGAGAGGACTACCTGGAAGCGTGGATTGTGTGGGAGGGAAACCACGACTACATGGACCATTCCCGTATCAATGACCTACCCTTAGACATTGAGCCGGAGTTGGACGAGCTGGGCGTCAATCTGAGCGTTCATCAGCACTACGTCGCCAAGTGGGAATGGGATCTTATACATGAGAAATTGCTCAAATGAATCCGCTCGAACTAATCGCCCTGGCCCGTGTCCTGGTTGACGGTGTTATTGCAGGTGATCTTGATTCGGCTACCCAAACCGAACTGCGTCGCGCCGTTAGTTGCGCCTACTATGCCATGTTCCATACCCTGGCGCTGAGCAACGCCAACACCCTGATTGGAGCATCACCGGCTGATCAACAGCGTTGGGCCTGGCAGCAAACTTACCGCGCCGCCGACCATCGCCCTACCCGTAACAAACTAAGCAGCGCCAGCCTGGGCGGCAGGTTCCCCAGAGCAATTCGCCGATTCGGCGTAGCTTTTGCCGACGTTCAGCGTGTGCGCCATTCCGCCGATTACGATCCCCACAGCGAATTCTCCGCCACAGACGTGAGCGAATTAATCGACCGGGTTCAAGACGCTATTGCCGCTTTCATCCAAACCCCAGACGACATACGCCGTGATCTCGCCATACACATTCTGACCAACGTTCGCAGCGACTGACCTCTCTAACCGCCACACTAGACACGGAGGCTCACCATGCCCGATTACGCGTACCTCGTCCAGATGGACATACCCGCCGAGCACGAGGCTGACTTCAACCGCGTGTACGATACCGAGCACGCCAAGTACATCACCAACGCGCCCGGCGTGCATTCCTGCGACCGCTTCCTGCTGAAGTCCACCGACGCGCCCAAGTTTGCCCGCTACGCCGCCTTGTACGGCATAGACGTCCCCGGCGTGCCAACCTCCGCCGGCTGGCAGGTCGAGAGCGAGAAGGGCGACTGGGCCACCAAGATACGGCCCCACGCATCAAATCGCACGCATACCATCCTCCGGCGCATCGCCGACTCCGGCGACGCTTCCGGCGATGCCGGCTATCTCTTCATCGTGCAGACCGACATTGCCGCCGACGTTGAGGACGAGTTCAACCACCTCTACGACACCGTACACCTGTCGGGCCTGTGCGAAGTTGACGGGGTGGTGAGCGCGCGGCGGTATCGGGTGGAGACCACCAACCTGGATGGCCTCCAGAAGTACGCGGCGATGTACCGCATCACCAGCCCGTCGGTGATCGATTCGGAACCGTGGCTGGCGGCGGTGCAGGACGAATGGACCGCGAAAGTCCGGGACAAGTGCGTGGGCCTCACTCGCACTATGATGGAATGCGTGGCCAGGCACCCGGCTGCGTAGCCTCCAATGGCCGCGAACGTAACCATCCACACCGACGGGGCCTGCCTGGGGAATCCCGGGCCGGGCGGCTACGGCGTGATTCTGGAACACCAGGGACGGCGCCGGGAGTTGTCTGGCGGCTACGCGCAGACCACCAACAACCGCATGGAGTTGTTGGCCGCCATTGTCGGCCTGGAGGCGTTGAACCGGCCTTGCGACGTTACGCTGTACTCCGATTCCCGTTACCTGGTGGACGCGGTGAGCAAGGGCTGGGCGGTCAAATGGCGCAGCAACGGCTGGATGCGGAACAAGCGCGAGGCGGCGGTCAATCCCGATCTGTGGGAACGGCTGTTGAATCTGCTGGAACGCCACAATGCCGAGTTCAGGTGGGTGCGCGGGCACAGCGGCGACCCGGACAACGAACGGTGTGATGCGCTGGCTTCCGCGGCGGCACGTGGTGACAACCTGCCCGCCGACCCTGGCTACCCGCCGGCTGGATTCCCGCTTTCGCGGGAATGACGGTGTGATCAGCGGGAATAACGGTGTATCAGACGGGAGTTAAGATGTAGCAGGCGAGAATGACGGGAACTGAACAGGCATGAAAGGAGCGGCCGGTCCCGAGGGGGAGCCGCTGAAGGAGCGGCTCGCTGCCGGTCGCTGGCTTATGATTGTACCCACCGGACCGCTCGGTTGCAACCGATAGTACAGTTTCGCTACAATCGGGGAATCACATCCCAATGAACCGGAAGAGGTAATCGCCATGGCTGTATCCGCCAGTACCATCAGAAACGTTGCGCTGCTTTCTCACAGCGGCGCCGGCAAGACTACCCTTGCCGAAACCATGCTGTTCAACGCCAAGGTGATCAACCGCATTGGCCGGGTTGAGGACGGCAACACCGTCTCCGACTACGAGCCTGAAGAGAACAAGCGCGCCGCCAGCGTGCAGACCAGCCTGCTCCGGTTCACCGAAGGCGATGATAAGGTCAACCTGCTGGACACTCCCGGCTACGACGAGTTTCTCGGGGAGGCCGTGTCCGCCGTGCGCGTTGTGGAATCGGCCATGATCCTGGTGGCCGCGCCGACCGGCGTGGACGTTGGAACCGAAAGGGCGTGGGACCTGGCGCGGGGTCGGGACCTGCCCGTCGCCATCGTGCTCAACAAGATGGACCGGGAGAACGCCAGCTTTGAGCGCAACGTGCAGGAGATCCAGAGCGTCTTCGGCAGCCAGTGCGTGCCGTTCCAGCTGCCCATCGGCGAGGCGCAGGACTTCACCGGCCTGGTGAGCGTCATCGACCCGCCGGCCGACATCCCCGCCGGCGTGGTGGGCGACTTCGACGCCGCGCGAGAACGGCTCATCGAGGCCGTCGCCGAATCCGACGACGCGCTGGCCGACAAGTACCTGGAGGGCGAAGAGATCACCGCCGCTGAGGTAACCGCCGGCGCGCGGGAGGCCATCCGCAACGGCGATCTGACGCCCATCCTGGTCAGTTCCGCAACGCAGAATATCGGCGTGGAGGAGTTGGTCAAGGTGATGCGGGACTTCCTGCCCTCACCGGCCGATCTGCCGACCACCTCCGGCGACGCCGACATCGCCGCCGACGCTGCCGGCCCGCTGGCCGCGCTGGTCTTCAAGACCACCTCCGACCCCTTCGTGGGCAAGCTGTCCATGTTCCGCGTCTTCCGCGGCACGGCCCATTCCAACGGCGAGGTCTATAACAACAATAAGGGAGAGTCCGAACGGCTCGGCCAGTTGTACCTGCCGCAGGGCAAGAACCAAGACAACGTAGCGGAAGTGGTGGCCGGCGACATCGGCGCAATCGGCAAGCTGAACGCCACCCTGACCGGCGACACGCTGTGCGCCAACGACAGCCGTGTGACGCTGCCCGGCGTGGAGTTCCCCAAGGGCTTTTACTCGCTGGCGGTGATGCCGGCCACCCAGGCCGACCTGGACAAGATGTCCACGTCGCTGGCTCGCATCGTGGAAGACGATCCCAGCCTCCAGTTCACCCGCAACCCGGAGACCAGCGAGAGCCTGCTCACCGGCTTGGGCGAGGTACAGATCGAGGTTGCTCTGGATCGCATCTCCCGCAAGTTTGGCGCCAACCTGAACGTCAAGCTGCCCGTGGTTCCCTACCGCGAGACCATCACGCAGGTGACCAACTCCGAGTACCGCCACAAGAAGCAGACCGGCGGCAGCGGGCAGTACGGCCACGTGCTGCTGCGCATCGAGCCCATGACGCGCGACGAGGGGTTTGAGTTCGGCAACGAGGTTGTGGGCGGGCGCGTGCCGCGGGAGTTGATTCCGGCGGTGGAGAAGGGCGTGGTCAACACGTTGAAAGAGGGCGTGCTGGCCGGCTTCCCGGTGGTGGACCTGAAGGCCGTCATCTACGACGGCAGCACCCACCCGGTGGACGGCAAGCCCATCGCCTTTGAGATCGCCGGCAGCCAGGCGTTGCGCCAGGGTATGCAGAAGGCGTCGCCCGTGCTGCTGGAACCCATCTTGAGGCTGTACGTCACCGTGCCGGAGAACTACACCGGCGACATCATCAGCGACATGAACAGCAAGCGGGGCCGCATCCTGGGCATGAGCCCCGAGACCCGCTACACGGTGATTGAGGCCGAGGTCCCGCAGGCCGAGGTGCAGCACTACTCCCAGGACCTGCGCTCCATGACCGGCGGGCGCGGCTCCTACCGCTTCGAGTTCGACCACTACGAACAGGTGCCGCAGAACATCGAGCAGCGGGTGATCGACACTGCCAAGCAGGCCAAGGAGACGGCGACGGCGTAAACTCCGCCTAACTCGTCATTCCGGCGAAAGCAGGAATCAAGCAGGGGCGGGTTTGAAACCCGCCCTGCCTGATTAAAAGCCCCAGGTGGGTTGGTATTCGCCGTACACTTGGCGGAAGACGCCCATCATCTCGCCCAGGGTGGCCTCCGCTTTGACGGCTTCGATGAGGGGGTACATGAGGTTGGCGTCGCTGCCGGATTGTCGGGCGGCGGATTCCAGGGCGCGCAGGCGGACGGCGACTTCGCGGCCGTCGCGGCGGCGGCGCACCTCGTTGAGGTGGGCGACGTGGCGCTGCTCGCCGGCCTCGTCAACGCGCAGGATGGGGATGCTGAGGCTTTCGTTCTCATCCACGTACTCGTTGACGCCCACGGTGATGCGTTCCAGGCGATCCTCTTCCTGCTGGTAGATGTAGGCGGCGTCGGCAATCTCCCGCTGGAAGAAACCCGACTCCAACGCCGGTATCACGCCGCCGTGGCGGTCAATCTGCTGGAAGTAGTCGTAGGCGCCAGCCTCCACCTGGTTGGTCAACGCCTCCAGGAAGTAGCTGCCGCCGAGAGGGTCAACGGTGTCGGTGACGCCGGTCTCGTGGGCAATGATCTGCTGGGTGCGCAGGGCTTGCAGGGCGGCATCCGCCGAGGGCAACGCCCACGCCTCATCCTTGCCGTTGGTGTGCAGCGACTGGCAACCGCCCAGGACGGCGGCCAGGGCCTGCAACGACACGCGCACCACGTTGTTCTCCGGCTGTTGGGCGGTGAGCGACGCGCCGGAGGTCTGGGCGTGGAACCGCATCCAGCCGGAGCGTTCGTTCTCCGCGCCGAAGGTCTCTCGCATTTCCCGAGCCCAGATGCGGCGGGCGGATCGGAACTTGGCGATCTCCTCGAAGAAGTCGTTGTGGACGTTGTAGAAGAAACTCAGGCGGGGGGCAAAGTCGTCCACCGCCATGCCGCGCTCAACGCAGTGGCGCACGTACTCGAAACCGTCGGCCAGCGTGAAGGCCAGCTCCTGCACCGCGTTGCTGCCGGCCTCGCGGATGTGATACCCGCTGATGCTGATGGGGTTGAACCGGGGCATGTTGTCGGTTGCGAACTCCACCGTATCCACCACCAGGCGCATGGACGGGTCGGGCGGGAATATGTACTCGTTCTGGGCGATGTATTCCTTGAGGATGTCGTTCTGGAGGGTACCGCCCAGAGACGCCATCTTCGCGCCCTGACGTTCGGCGGCGGCGATGTACATGGCCCAGATGATGGCGGCCGGGCTGTTGATGGTCATGGAGGTGGTGACCTGGGCCAGCGGGATGCCGTCGAACACGGTCTGCATATCCTCCAGGCAGGACACCGCGACGCCGCACTTGCCGAACTCGCCGCGCGCCCGCTCGTCGTCGTGGTCGTAGCCGTAGAGCGTGGGCATGTCGAAGGCGACGCTGAGGCCGGTTTCGCCCTGGTCCAGCAGGAAGCGGAACCGCTCGTTGGTTTCGGCCGGCTCGCCGAACCCGGCGAACATGCGCATGGTCCAGAGGCGGGAGCGGTAGCCGGTGGGATGCACGCCGCGCAAGTAGGGATACTCGCCGGGCAGGCCGACGTCGCGCAAGTAGTCGCTGTCGGCGACCTCCGGCGGCCCGTACAGCGGCGCGACCGGGATCTGGCTCAGCGTTTTGTAGACGGACTTCCGGCCGGGAGCGGCATCAGCGCGCTGCTGCCACTGGGCGGTGCGCTGCTGGATGGCGTCGTTATCGTGTTCGTTGGAGAGAACCATGGGGAGGCTCCTGTTAATCATGGATGTCTATTGCCATGATGATGTGGTTAGGGTATTTGGTCAATAAATCGCGGGCAAGCGGTATTTTCGCCGGGTCGGGCGGATGAAAAATGTCGTAAACGTGGCGCATCAAGTTCAGCCGTTCAACTGGCGTGAAAATTTCGGACGGCCAGCCTCGTTCGTCAGGATCGAGCCGTCGAACCACCGTCACGTTTCCCGGAACGTCCCTCCACCATTCGTTTTGCATGTCATGGGGCAGGGGTATGTCATCAACAAGTTCCGGGGCCAACTGTCCATTCCAACGACCGCCGATTACATACCAACCAATCCGCTCCTGCTTAGGGTCATCCAGAATTGACTCCATAGATAAGCAAGCCGCCGTCATTTCGACAGCGGTAGGAATGGCTTGTTCAGTCTCAACGTCGGTTACAACCCAAGAATATGAGTGCATGTTGGTATCCAAAAACATGTTTCGATTATTAGACCAGACGCACAAAGCGCCGCCGTCCGGCGCGAATCACGTCGCCGGCGCGCAGTTCCGGGGCGTCGCCGGGCGTTACGCTTATTCGCTCGCCGTTGGGGTGGATGATTTCGACGGCGCCCTGGGTGATGAGGCGGCGGGCTTCGGCGTTGCTGGAGGCCAGGCCGGTTTGGGCGAGTAGGCGGTTCATCGGCAGCTCCGCGATGTCTGACAGGCTGACTTTGGGCATGTCGTCGGGGAGGTCGCGGCGCTGGACCACTTTCTCGAAGTGGGATTCTGCGGCGCTGGCGGCGTCGGCATCATGGAACACTGCCGTGATGTATCGCGCCAGGCCCTTCTTGAAGTCCATGGGGTTGGCGGTTTCAGACTCCATTGAGTGTTGCATTTCGGCAATATCAGCGTCGGGCACGTCGGTGAGGTACTCGTAGTAGGACGTTATCAGGTTGTCGGGCAAGGACATGAGCTTGCCGTACATTTCCTGGGGCGGCTCTTCCAGCGCGACGTAGTTGCCCAGGCTCTTGCTCATTTTCTGGACGCCGTCGGTGCCGACGAGAATGGGCATCATGAAGCACTGCTGGGGAGTCTGGCCCATCATGCCCTGGAGCTCGCGGCCCACCAGCAGGTTAAACATCTGGTCGGTGCCGCCGAACTCCACGTCGGACTCGATGACCACCGAGTCGTAAGCCTGCATCAGCGGGTAGAGCATTTCGGTGATGGCGATGGGTTGGTTCTGGGAGTAGCGGTTGGCAAAATCCTCGCGGTGCAGGAACTGGTTGATGGTGAAGCGGCTGGTCAGCTCGATGACGTTGGCCAGGGTGAACTCGCCGAACCACTGACTCTGCCATTCCACCTGGGTGCGGTCGCGGTCCACCACCTTGAAGAACTGGCGCATGTAGGACTCGGCGTTTTCCAGCACCTCGGCGTGGCTGAGCATGGTGCGGGTTGCCGAGCGTCCCGAGGGGTCGCCGATCTGCGCCGTCCAGTCGCCGACGATGAGGATGACCTGGTGGCCAAGGTCCTGGAGCTGGCGCAGCTTGCGTAACCCAACGACGTGGCCGAGGTGGATGTCGGGCCGGCTGGGGTCGAAGCCCATCTTGAGGCGTAGCGGCTGGCCTCGCCGGAGCATCGCCGTGAACTCATCCTCGGAGATGATGCGGCTGACGCCCCGCCGAGTGATGGGGGACAGGTTTTCGGGAATCTCTACTCGACTGGTCACGCTGTTAACCTCGCCGTCGTCCCGGCCGGTTACGCGTTGTCCAGCCGGTCGTGTTCTTCAAGTATCCTGCGGGCGTTGTCCACGTCCCGGTTCATCTGGGTGATGAGGGCATCGATGCCGTCAAAGGTCTCCTGGCCGCGAAGCCGAGACACGAATTCCAGCCGCAGGTTCTCGTCGTAGATATCATCCGAGAAGTCCAGCAGGTGGGCCTCGATGAGGCGCTGGCTGAGGCCGAAGGTGGGGCGGACGCCGATGCTGGTGGCGGCCAGGTGCCGCACGCCGTTGACTGTGGCGTAGGTGGCGTACACGCCGTCGGCGGGGATGACGAAGTTCTGGGTGGGGATTATGTTGGCGGTGGGGAAACCCAGCTGCCGCCCCATCTTGGCGCCATGCACCACCACGCCGTCGGTGGCGTAGGGCCGGCCCAGCAGGTACTCGGCGCCGTCCACGTTCCCGTCGGCCAGTGAGTTGCGCACGCGCCGGCTGCGGACGGCCTCGCCTTCCAGTTCCAGCGGGGCCACCGTTTCCACCCAGAAGCCCAGGGAGGCGCCGCGGCGGTGCAAGTATTCCAGGTTGCCGCTGCGGTTGCGGCCCAGGGCGAAATCCGGCCCCGTGACGATGCCACGCATCTTGAGGCAATCGACCAGCAGGGCGGTGAACTCGTTGGCGTCCAGGTTGGCCAGTTCGTTGGTGAATTCCAGGCAGATGACGCGGCCCACGCCGGCGTCGTAGAGCAACTGCACCTTTTCTTCGGGGGTGATGATCTTGTTGACGGTGCGGTCGGGGTTGACCACCTCGGCGGGATGGTTGCTGAAGGTGATCACCGTGGGGATCAGCGACGGCGCGGCCAACTCGAACATACGCTGGAGCAGGTGGCGATGGCCGCGATGGACTCCGTCGAAAACGCCGATGGTGATGACGGTTTCCCCGCCGGGCGGAGGCGCAGCGTCGGCAAGGGCCTGGCGAAAACTGCCACCGTCAAGGGCGCGGGGAGCAGGGTTTTCCGGAGTTGACATTGCTGCAGATTGGCCGCGAATTGAATGAACGGACGTAACGTTGGCCGCAGATAGTCAGGAGCGCCCGGCGCGTCAGTAAGTGCGAATGTCCGCTGCGGCGTCGCGTAGCATGGCACGACGATGGTAGCACACCCGCCGACGGGCGGGCAAGCAAGGAGGAGCGTGGTTCGACACGCTCGCCACGAGCGGGGGCGGCATGGAGCAGTGGCTGGGGAGTGAGCGGAGATTGGCCTAGTGAAGGGGTTGACAGGCGGCACATTCGCAATTACGATAATGAAAATCGCAATCGGTAATGATTCGGTGAATCAAGCAGGGAGGAAAGCAACGATGGTTACTGTCAACGAGCGAACGATCAACGACCAGATTGACCGGCGATCCGGGTTGCTTAGCGAATGGGTGGAAGAGGACATGAGCAACGTGCTGACCGAGTTCGGGGCACGGATGGAAGACGCCGCGCCGGAGCGAGTCCGGCACATCCCGCCGCCGAGCCTGGCCTATGGCATTCCCATGGCCGGAGTGCGGTACTACACCTACGTACCGGAGAGTTAGCGGCGGAGAGAAACGGCGCAGCGTCCCGGGGCGGCCATCAGGGTCGCCCCGCTTGTTGTCGCTGGTGGCGGGCGTGATAGGACGAGCGGAGACGACTCGCCGGTTTTTTAATACGGTTTTAACGTTTGTGATATTGACTATCATGGATATTGCACCTATGATACAAACCGTATCAACTTTCAGGCAACGATAATCCACTACAGGGAGGAAGCAACGATGGTTACCCTCAATGAACGCCCCACCACCAAGAACGCCAGTCGCGGCGCCGCCCTCCTTGGGGACCAGGTGAAGCAGGATATGGCGGACGTGCTGAACGAGTTCGGCGTCCAGCCTGCCGAGCCGGTAATTGAAGCACCCAAGATGACGTTCGGCTACGGGATTCCCATGGCCGGCGTGCGGTACTACACCTTCGCGCGCGCGGCTTAGCGCAGCAGGCTGAAGGCGGGCTAACGCTGGTCGGGCCGGGGAAATGTCCCCGGCCCTTTTGTTTATTTCCGCGCTGCGCCCCCTCACCCAGCCCTCTCCCGCGAGGGGAGAGGGCTATTAAGATGCTGGTCAGTCGCCCGAGTAGCCGCGATTGGGGATTTCGTCCTCCATGTGGGCGCGGATGCCGATGAGAGCGGCGGCGCCCTCGCCGACGGCGGCGGCCACCTGCTTGGTGCTGCCGGCGCGGGCGTCGCCGGCGGCGAATATGCCGTGGCGGTTGGTTTCCATCATGGACGCGTCCGGGGCCGAGCCGGTTACGATGAATCCGCGCTGGTCCAGCTCCACCACGTCGGAGAGGAAGCCGGTGTTGGGGTCCAGGCCGATGAACACGAAGACGCCGGCGGGGTGGAGTTCCTGCTGTTGGCCGGTTTTGAGGTCCTCCACCAGGACGGACTCCAGCTTGCCATTGCCGCGAAACTCGCGGACGGTGGTGTTGAGGCGGACGTCCATTTGAGGATGGGCGGCGGCTTTGTCCTGCAGCACCTGGCTGGCGCGCAGGCGGTCGCCTACCTCCAGAACTGTAACGCGGGAGGCGAAGCGGGTGAGGAACAGACCCTCCTCGATGCCGCTGTTGCCGCCGCCGACCACCAGGGTGTCCAGATCACGGTAGAAGGGGCCGTCGCAGGTGGCGCAGAAGTGGACGCCGGCGCCGATGAAGTCATCCTCGCCGGGGACGTTGAGCCGGCGGTAGCGAGTTCCCGGAGCGAGCAACAGGGCCGGGGCGCGGTACTGCTGACCCGATTCGGTGGCGACAGTGTGGGACACGGCCCGCACTCCCGACTCTTCTCCCTCCGGAAGAGAGGTGTCTATGGACGCGACGGTCTGGGCGACCAGGAGTTCCACGCCGAAGCGTTCGGCCTGCTCGCGCATACGGTCGGCGAGGTCGGCGCCGGCGATGCCCTGGGCGAAGCCGGGGTAGTTGTCGATGCGCTCGGTGGAACCGGCCTGTCCACCTACCCCGCCGCGCTCAATGACCAGGGTGTCCATGCCCTCGCGGGCAGCGTAGATGGCGGCGGTGAGTCCGGCGGGGCCGGCGCCGATGATGATGAGGTCGTAATAGGACCGGCTGGCCTGGGGGATGATGCCCAGGCGGGCGGCAAGCTCGGCGTTGCTGGGCTCGGCCAGGACGGGGCCGCCGTCATGGAACACAATGGTGGGGATAATCTGCCGGCCGTCGTTGAGCCGGCGGACGGTTTCCTGGGCGTCCGGTTCCTGCTCGATGTCGATCCAGCGATAGGGTATGCGATGCTCGGCGAGGAACTGCTTGGAGCGTCGGCAGTCGGGGCACCAGAGGGCGCCGTACACGGTTATGTCGGGATAGGTGGGCGTGGTCATCGGATGCTTGCTCCGGAGCGGCGGCGGTCGGACGACGATGTCACAAAATTACGGCGGATTCACGCCATTGGGCGATGGTGTCGGGTGGGTAGCCGAGGTCGGTGAGGACGGAGTCGGTGTGTTCGCCGAGGGCGGGGAGGTCGCCGGCCTGGAGGGGGGTGTCGCTGAAGGCTACCAGGGGGCCGGCCATGCGGACGTTGCCGAGGTCGCGGTGGTTAACGTCCACGGCGAAGTTGTTGGCCTCGACCTGGGGGTGGTCAAACAGCTCTTCGACGAAACGCACCGGGCCGGCCGGGACGCCGGCGGTGTCCAGCAAGGTCAGCCATTCGCCGTTGGTTTTGGCGCGGAAGATTGCCTCAGCGTCGGTCATCAGTTGGGCGCCGAACTCGGCGGCTTCCCGGGAATGTTGGTCGTAGCCCTCGTCGAAGCGGATGTCGTGGAGGCCGATCACGTCCAGCAGCTTGAGGCGGAGGGCGGCGTTTAGGCAGCCGACCACCAGCATGCCGTCGGCGGTCTGGAAGAAACGGTAGTAGATGTTGCCGGGGGACTGGAAGTGCTGGGCCTGGTACACCTCCAGCAGGTCGGGATAGGGTGTGCCGGCGGCGCGCATGGCGTCCACGGACGCGCGGACCTCGCGGTGGGGTTCCAGGTCCAGGGAGTCGATGCGGACGAAACGCATCCCCAGCATGAGCAGGCTGGTTCCAAGCAGGGATGCTTCGAGCTTCTGGCCTTGTCTTTTTTGACCGGGGACGGCGTTGCGTTCGCGGGCGAACAGCGCGCCGCAGACGGCCCACGCCTGGGCCAATCCGCAGGCGGAATCGACGAGGGGACTGGCGACAATCTGCTCGGGAACGCCGTTGACGACCTTGCCCTCGGCGGTGGCGATGCCGGACATGGCCTGGATGATGATGTCGTAGCCGGGGCGGTAGGCGTCGGGGCCCTCGTAACCGAAGGCGGAACCCTCGCAGTAGATGATGGCCGGGTTGATGGCGGACAGGGTCTCGTAGTCGATGCCCAAGCGACCGGCAACGTCGGGCCGGTTGTTGGCGAGGACGACGTCGGCCTGCCCAGTGAGGCGGCGTATCACGTCGGCGGCTTCGGGCCTGGTGAGGTCCAGGGTCATGGAGCGTTTGCCGCGGTTGTAGGCCATGAAAGGGCGGCCGTCGGTGGGCAGGACGGCCTGGGCATAGCGCCAAAGGTCGCCCCAAGGCGGTTCGACCTTAATTATGCTGGCGCCCATATCGGCCAGCAGCATCCCCGCGGTGGGGGTGGCGATCATCGTGGAGAATTCGACGACGTTGATGCCGTGGAGGGGGCCGGGCATAGGGCTATTGCAGCGGTGGCTAGGCGGGCAATCGGGGCGGTTTTGAGTGTCGCCTATTATAGCATCGGGCTATTGGGTGAGGCGGATACGTTCGGGGCCGAGAGCCAGCATGTCGGGCGGGATCATGGCGGCGAGGGATGACGGGGTGTAGCCGTGCCCGGCGGGTTGGCCGTCCAGCCACGACAGTGCTGCTGCGGCGCGTTCCTGCGAGACTCCTTTGGCCTGGAGCAGGACGCGGAAATCACCAAGCCCGCCGGGTTGGGCCAAGTGGGTCAAGTTGGTACGCCAGGCGCGGGTGTCATCGGGTTCTGGTTGGAGGGCATCGGGCAGCGTTTCGGGGGGCAGGCCGTTGGGTCCGACGGGCAGGGTAATCCAGCCCGCCAAAGGCGGGCCGCCGGCGTCGACAGGCGGCGCGTTGCGGCGGATGGTTTGCAGGCCCAGGCGCTGCAGGAACCAGCCCTGGGGGACGTTGCCGACGGTGGCCAGGCCGGCTGTCTCACCGGCTCGTTGGGCGGAGGTGAAATCGACCTGGGCCGTGATGTCCTGGCGTCCCACGTAGAGCAGCGGCGCGTCGGTCTGGCGATGGGCGCGGTAGGTTACGAGGGTTCCCTGGGGCCGCAACGCCGGGTCGTAGAGGTCAGCAGCGGCGCGGCCATAGTCGAGGATAAGGACGAAACCGCAATCTACCATTGACGCAACCACTCCGGCCCACACATCCAGCAGCAGGCATATTTCGGCGGTTTGGCCGTCGGCCAGGGTGATGCCCAGATCTGAGAGACGAGATTCCAGATCCGGCGTTGAAGGTTCTGCCGGCAGCTCGACCAGTGCGCCCTCGTAGCCGTCGGCGACGTCGGACTCGATGGCGACGTACAGCTCGCGCAGGCGGCCTCCTTCCATGCGTACCTGATGGACGGGCATGGCATCAAGCAGTTCGTTGGAGAGGACGCAGTGGACAGGCGAAGGAAGCGATGACAGATCGGGCGAAAGGATGTCGGCGACCACGCGCCCGGCGTTGGGCAACCCTGTTTCCCAGCCGGAAGCCGGGTAAGGGTCGATGACAGTGTACCTGATGGCATCGCCAAAACCGCCGGGCAGGTGGCGAGAAGCGGTGAGGATGTCACGACAGAGCAAGCCGTCGCCTCCGCCGGGTTCCAGGACGTTGAACGGATCGGGGCGTTCCAGCAACGTCCAGAGGTGGACGAGCTGAACGGCGAGCAGTGCGCCGAAGGCGGGATGAATGCGGGGGCCGGTGTAGTAGTCAGAGCCGGCTGCGGGATGCGTGTAGTAGCCGCCCGGGCCGTAGAGGGCGGCGGCCATGAACTCGGCGAAGGTGATCGGGCCGTGGCGGGCGATGCGGCGGCGGATGGCCCGTTCCGCCGGGGAGGGAATTGTCGTCACGAGATTGCCATCCGCCTCAGGCGGACTGCGCTCCCCGCACCAGCACGGTCATCACCGGTACATGGGCTTGAAGAAGCTGTGAAGAAAGTTGTTGCGGTGGGCCCAGGAGTGGGCGCGCTTGAGCACGGCGTCGGGTATCGGTTCGGCACTGCGGCCCGGCCCTCCCGGATTGGTGATGCGCAGGGTTTCGTGGTCGGCCAGTTCGGGCGGAGCTTCGGCGGTGTAGAGCAGTTCGCAGCCCTCGGCCTCGGCGTAGAGCTTCAGGCTGTCGAATCCCTTCACGCGCCGGCCGGGCGTCTGATAGACGTAGAACTCGGTGCTGCCCACCAGCTCGTCGAAGTGGTCGTTGCCGTTGCCGCGTCCGCCGCCCTGGCGAATCTGGTCGCGGCCTATGCCGTAGTTGCTCAACCGTCTGTGCTGCATGATGGAACCGCCTGAAGTCGCACTGTGTTTGCTATTGCGTGGCTTCGCTCAGCCACCGGCTCATGCCTTCGATGAAATCGTCGCGGACTCGGCTGGACTCGCCGCAGAACTCCGAGATCAGCTGCTCTTTGAACGCCTGCGGATCCCGCCCGGCAGGAACTGCCAGTTGTTCGCCTGTTAACAACTACCGTCATTCCGGTGAAAGCCGGAATCCAGAAACCGTTAGTGACCGGCAATGTCGTTACTTTCATAAGGCTCTGGATCCCGGATCAAGTCCGGAATGGCGGTAGTAATCGAGCGACTCTACGGGTAGATGGCCCAGCCGACGGTGTCGGTTTTGGCGTGGAAGAAGTGGCCGTCGGTGGAAGTCACGAAAACGTCGGTGTTGTCGGCACCGCCGAAACAGACGTTGGTGGGGCGGGTGGCCGCCACCGGATGGGTTTCGATGACGCGGCCGGTGGGGGAGAACACGTAGAGCATGGGGCCGGGGCCGCCGCTAGGCCAGCCGGCGGTGGCGATGATGTTGCCGTCGGTGTCCAGGCACATGCCGTCGATGCCGCGGTGGACAGCGTTGGCGTCGCGCCCGAAGGTGTGCAGCGTCTTGTAGCTGCCCAGAGACCCATCGGCGTTGATGGGGTAGGCGCGCAACTCGCGGTCGATGCCGATCTCGTCGCTGTTGCTCTCGGCGACGTACAGGGTGCTGCCGTCGGGGGAGACCAGGATGCCGTTGGGCATGGTGGTGTCCCAGGTGGAGCGGACAGTCTGGTATGAACCGTCGGCCTGGGGCACGGCACACAGGACGGAGCGGTGGTCCAGCTGTTCCACCTCATGGGGGTCTATGTTGCCGGCGTTCCAGGGGTTGGTGAACCAGATGCGTCCCTGGCGGTCGATGGCCAGGTCGTTGGGGGTATTCAGCGGCACGCCGTCCAGGTTGTCGGCGACGGTGACCATGCTGCCGTCGGGGTCGAAACGGACGATGGCGCGGCCGTTCTGACAGCACCCGAAGAGCCGGCCGTCGGCGTCAAAAGCCAAGCCGTTGGTGCGGTTGGTGTTTTCGCGGAACACCGAGAATTCACCGGACTTGGGGTTGTAGGCGTAGATCCGGCTGGCGTGAATGTGGGTGAACAGGGCGACCTCGCCGTTCCAGGCGGGGCCTTCGGTGATGCCGCCGGGCGGGTCTTCAAAACGGTTGAGGAGGCTGAAACGCCAGGACATATTGGGGTTCTCCTTGCAGGTGGTCCTTCGACAAGCTCAGGATGAGCGGGAAAGTTGACTGGGCTCAGCATGAGCGAGCAGGTTTGGCGGGATTGTAGCAGATGCAGCCGATTGCAGGCATACCTCTGCGGAATTACAATGGATACATAACATAACGTTCAAAATATAGAGGTGTTGACCTTGGTATCCGTAGGCTCCAGGAAGTTTCTGGCAACCGTGGTGTCCGTCCTGGCCGCCGTAGTCGTGCTTGGCGTGGCGGCGTGGATGCTGATGGGCAACAATGGCGGCGGCCCGCAAGCTGACGCCGACGTGCGGATCGTACCTCCGGTGGATGCCGCAAACGCGGACACTTCCATCGGCACTGATGCCCCTATCGTCTCCCGACACGATGAAACGCCCGTCCCGGTTGATATTGCCGTGTATCTGACGGGGGAGGTAATCAACCCGGGCGTTTATACAGTGGCTCCGGGGCAGCGGCTGACCGACGTGGTAAATCTGGCCGGAGGCCCCACCGAAAACGCCGACCTGGGCCGCGTCAACCTGGCGGCCTACGTATCGGACGCCGCCCATTATCGGATACCAGCCAAGGGGGCAACCGACGACAGCATGGTCGGCGCGGTTTCGGATACCAATGGATCCGGGACAAGCCGAATTCCGTCAACTGCCACCTGCGCCGTTCCCGTTGACATCAACGTCGCCAGCGCGGAATGCTTGGAAACGCTGCCCGGCATCGGCAGCGTTCGCGCGCAGTCCATCGTGGCCCACCGGGATCAGGCAGGACCATTCGTCACCGCCGACAGCATAACCGCCGTACCGGGCATCGGCGATGGCATCTACGGGCGTATCGCCGACATGATTACCGTCAACAGCCGGTGATGCTCTGGTACGGGTGTATTCACTTTGTCATTGCGAGGCGCGAATGCGCCGTGGCAATCTCGCCAAAGTAGCAGCCTTCTCGTCCGAACGAGATTGCCACGCTACGCTCGCAATGACAGCTTAAGAACGTGGGTACTCGTAAAGAGCAGCGCGAGATTAGCGTCCGCGCCTAACGGCTCCTGACCTGCCATGCGGCTGGTACCCGATCTGATCCTGGCCGCCCTGGTTGCCGGAGTTGGGGTTGGCGTTTGGTTCGACTGGCCGCAAACCTCGGCGTTGCCGTTGCTTCTGCTGGCGCTGGCGGCGTTAGGCTTCGCGCTCGCTTCCAGGTTGCTCGGGCTGCCGGCCGGGCCGATGCTGCTGGCCGGCGTATTGATCTTCGGGGTTTGGCGAGCCGAGTCAGCGGATGCGTCGCCGCTGCCCTTGATCCCGACCGGATCAAGCATCGCCGCCACCGTGCAGGTAGCCGACGCGCAGGAAACCTCGGGCAGCAGGTACCGCTTTCGGGGCCGGGTAGTGGCGGACGCCGGCGGCGAGGCAAGTGGCCTTCCGGTGGGCGCCAACCTGCTGGTCTATGCATTGCCGCCGGATGCACTGGTGGCGCAGCGGAGCCGGCCATTTCTGCGCTACGGCGATACCCTGCGCGTGTCCGGCAGCGTGGAGCGTCCGGAACCCATTGGCGATTTCGACTACGCTGCGTGGCTGGAATCCCAGGGTATCGCCGGCGTGATGTGGGCGCGACAGGTCGAGTTGGTGGCAACGGACGGCGGGTCAGCAGCAACGGCGGCGCTTCATCGCATCCGGACTTCGCTGGCAGCGGCGATCCAGCGGTCGATACCGGAACCACAGGCCGGTTTGGCGCAGGCGTTGCTGTTGGGCATCAGGTCGGAACTGCCTCAGCCGGTTAAGGAGTCCTTTCGCACGGCGGGAATGTCGCACCTGCTGGCGATTTCGGGCCTGCACGTGGGCATCGCCATGGCGTTGACGATGGCAGCGGGGTCTGCACTGGCGGGTCGGAACAATCCGGGAGCGATTTTGTTCGCCGCGCTGGTGGTATGGGCTTACGCTGTCCTATCGGGATTGGACCCGCCGGTGGTGCGGGCCGCGATTATGGGCAGCCTGTTTTTGCTTCAAGGGCTGCTGGGGCGAGGGATGCGCGGCTTGACGGCGCTGCTGCTGGCCGCGATGGTGATGCTGATGATCGACCCGCACCTGTTCAGCAGCCTGTCGTTCCAACTCAGCTTCACGGCCATGGCCGGCGTGATCCTGGGTTTGCCGCTGATAACGGCTCTGACCGCCGCCGTGTCCGCACCGCTGTCTGGTTCGCAATCGGGGCCGGCGCGCTGGGGAGGTTATGGGTTGTCGCTGCTGATTGCGTCGGTGGTGATCTCAACCACAACTACCCTGGCGACGCTGCCGCTGGTGGCGTGGCATTTTGGCGAAATCCCGGTGATGAGTGTTCCGGCGACTGTCCTAGCGATGCCAGCAATGGCGGCTGCGCTGTTGGGCGCCGCGGCTACGTCCGTTGCGGGGCTGTTTGCGCAACCGCTGGCATCGGTCCTGGGCACGCTGGCCTGGGCGCCGTTGGCGTGGATGATCTGGGTGGCTGACGCGATGCCGCCGATGCTGTTGCCGGCGCCGTGGCTGACAGCCCCGGTGGCGGCAGGCTGGTTGGGTATGACCGGGCTGTTGGCGGTTCTGGCGGCGTCGGGGCGGACGCGCCGCGCCGTTGCGGGCTTGCGGAGGCGCCCCCGTTGGCGTCCGACCGGATTGCCGGCTTTACTGGCCGGCGTGGTTCCAGCAACGGCTATCGCGGCTCTGCTGCTGTTCGGTCAATTCGCAAGCGCCAAATCCGACGGCTTGCTGCACGTGTATGCGCTGGACATTGGCCAGGGCGACGCGATATTCGTGGTCACTCCCCGGGGGCATCAGATGCTGGTGGACGGCGGCCCTGACGCCGAGACTACGCTGGCGGCCGTGTCATCTCTGATGCCTCCGGGGGATCGCTCGCTGGACGTAGTGGCCGCGACGCACCTGGACGGCGACCACGTGGGCGGGCTGCTGGGCGTGCTGGATAGATACCAGGCCGGGGTCGTGCTACAGGGTGCGGACACACCACAAGGATCCGCTTTACGTCCGCAGTGGGAGGCGGTATTGAGAGATCGGGAGCATCCGACGGCGGGGATCCATGCCGGCCATAGCATCGAACTGGGGGCGAACGTGACGTTGGAAACGCTATACCCACCGCCGGAAGGGTTGCCGGCCGGGATAGAAAAGAACGCCAACAACGGCAGCCTGGCGCTGCGGCTGGACTACGGGGAAGTGTCCTTTCTGCTGACGGGCGACATCGAGGCGGACGCGGAAAGGCATCTGGTAGCGGTCGCTGGAGACAAACTGCGGGCAGACGTGCTCAAAGTCGGCCATCACGGGAGCCGGACTTCCACGACGCAGTCTTTTCTGGAGTTGGTGAATCCCCGCAGCGCGGTTATATCGTCGGGACGCGAGAACCAATACGGTCATCCGCACGGCGATGTGTTGCAGCGGCTGGAATCGTCAGTAGGAGCGGAGCAAGTGTTTCTGACGGCCCGGGACGGGACGGTGGAGTACATCAGCGACGGCGAATCGTTATGGGTGAAGACACACGGGGAGGGAGAGCAGTAGAAAGCGTTCCACGGGTGACACGTGCCCGCACTAACCCGTTGCTAAATTACGCGAATGAAATCATGATCCTGGTCGTACCACAAATCGCCCCGCGTGCCACCGAGGGCCAGAAATTCTCCGACCGTCATACCTTCTCGGTAAAGGTCGAAACGATTGTAAGCAGTTCCCCACCGGCGTTTTGGGTTAGATTCGACCAACATGGTAATGACCATGCCATCTGCCAGAGGTTTACGTTTCTTGACCATGTCAAACTGATCGAAGGGGGAGTTGGGGGAACACCAAGCAGAGCCCTTTCAACTGCACCGCGCGGACCGCTACACCGGCGCGCGGCGGGTGTGCCAGTCGGTGGCCTGCTGGTAGGCGTAGGCGGCGCGGAGGATAGTTGCTTCGGCGAACGAGTCGCCGCCCAATTGCAGGCCGATGGGCAGCCCGCCGTCGGTGAAGCCGCCGGGGATGGATACGGCCGGCATACCGGCCAGCGGGTAGCATCCGGTGTAGGAGCGGCGGAAGAAGAAACGTTGGCGCACATCGTCGGCCGATTCGAAGGGCGCGGTGAGCGCGTCGTGGCGCGGCGCGGGATATGGAGCCGTAGGACACACCAGCACGTCAACCTGACGGAACGCTTCTTCGAACTGCCGGCGGAGCAGGACGCGGGCCTTCATGGCCCGGTTCTCCGCCTTGGCCGGCACCAGGGCGGCGGACTGGAGGCGGGTGCGGGAAGCGCGATCGAGCAGCTCGGGCGCGCGGCGCATGAGATCGTCGCGGGCGCCGGCTCCCTCGGTGTCGGCGATGCCCACGAAAATCGCGCCGGCGATTTCGGTCAGTGGCAGGGATACTTCCGAGACCTCCGCCCCCAGGCCGGCCAGTGTTTCCAGGGCGGCGTCGGTGGCGCGGCGCACGTCGGGGTGCATATCGGGAGCGTCGCAAAGCTCGGTCATGCGGCCGATGCGCATACCGCGGATATCACCGTCCAGCATCCCGTGGTAGTCGGGCACCGGCCGGTGGCTGGTGGTGGGGTCGAGGGGGTCGTAGCCGGCGACGGCTCCCAGGACGAGGGCGCAGTCCTCCACGGTCTTGGTCATAGGCGACGCGGCGTCCAGGAACCAGCACATGGGGGTGATGCCGTGGCGACTGATGCGGGTGAAGGTGGGACGCAGTCCGACGGCGTTGCAGTAGGAGGCGGGGCCGCGTCCGCTACCGCCGGTGTCCTCGCCGACGGATGCGGCGCAGAGGTGGGCGGCCAGGGCCGCGCCGGAACCGCTGCTGGACTCGCCGGGGGTGTGTCCGAAGCGCCAGGGGTTGTTGGGCGTGCCGTAGGGCGGGTCGGCGGTGCCGCCCATGGCCAGCTCGCTGAGGTTGAGCTTGCCCAGCAGGATAGCGCCGGCGGCCTTCAGGCGCGCTACGACGGTGGCATCGTCCGATGGGACGTTTTCAGCGTAGGCGCGGGAGCCGTTGCTGGTGAGGATGCCGGCGGTGTTGAACTGGTCCTTGATGGCTACCGGCGCGCCGAACAGTGGGGCGTTGATCAGGTTGTCGTCGCCGCGACGCAAGGCGTCGTCGATATCGGACGCGGCGCCCAGGGCCTCTTCTCGCGTCACGGTTATGTAAGCTTTTATGTCACCGTCGATGGCGTCGATGCGGTTCAGGTAGGCGTTGACCGCATCGGTGGCGGTGAACTCGCCGGCGCGGATGGCGGCGGAGGTGGCGGCGGCGGAGAGGAAAACGATGTCGTCGGGGACAGAATTTGTTGCCATTAGACAGCTCCAATACGTTGGCTGGCCTGGATGACTGCGTACTGTTGGGCAATGATGGCCTGGAAGTCGGGCGACGTATCGTGCCAATCCAGCACGTCAACGCGGAAGGGCAAGGTGGACTCCTGGAATGCCTCGATCAACAACCCCAAGCGTTGGAACCCCAACTCTTTGGGGCCGATCACTGCCAGGTCCAGGTCCGACCACGGTTTCGTCCGGCCGGTTACCCGGGACCCGAAGGCGCGAACTTCGCATTCCGGGACATGTTCCCGGAGTATGCGTTCCACCTCTGCCAATTGCGTGGAGGTCATCTCAATCATTTCGGGCCTCCAAGGCGGCCAGCAACAGCCTGGCATCAGTCAGGAACGAGGGTATGGCAGCGTACACAGCGTCCGCCGTTTCCTTCCGGTAGGTATGCGACGTGTCATTTCGCGCGAGGTGGTATTTCATCCACTGATCCACGCTTTGAATCAGCTGATGCTCGTATCCGTGGCGGAAAAGTTCGCGTCGGGTAACGCCGTCCGCCGTATTCGGGCTAACGTTGATTTCCAGCCATCGCTTGATGTACTTCCATGACATTTCGTAGGTGAACTCGAACCTTTTGATCACGCCTGCCTGTATCACCGTCTTCAAAGCGCCGTCCAGGTCCGGGTCCTGGCTGATCAACATCGCCTCGTCGAGACTGGCGATGGCGTCCTGAAAATTTATCAAGTCTAGGGGCATCGGTTTACGCGCCGTTGGGAAATAACCGAAGCGATCGGTCCTCACTCCCCCGTATCGGGGAAGATGGCGACGGGTTCGATGCCCTCGAGGTCGAGGTCGCGGAGACGGTCCAGCTCCTGCATGAGGCTGGTAAAGCGGTTGGCGACTTCGGGGACTTCAGCGTCGTCAATAGGTATGCCTACCAGTTCGGCGAGCATCTTGACCTGCATCTCCGATGCGTTTGTTTCAGGCATAGGAAGGCTCCCTTTCGGGGTTGGCGGTTGTTGGTGGAGGTACGATACGGATTGACGCCGGCAGTGTCAAACCGGGAACCCAAGGACAATTCGACTACTAAAGCCAGTGCTGGAACCAGCCCAGCATCCGTTCCAAATAGGCTTGGCGCAAGGCAACGTGTCCGGTGCGGAGGAAGCCGTGGGAGCAGCCGGGGAACCGGACCATTTCGACCTCCTTGCCGAGGCGTTTCATAACCTGGAAGTACTGCTCGCTCTGCCCGATGGGGCAGCGGGCGTCGGCCTCGCCGTGCAGCAGCAGGACGGGCGTCTCCACCCGGGGAGCAAAGGTGATGGGCGAGCGCTGGAGCAGGCGGTAAGCGAGGCTGTCCACGCCCTCGGCCAGTTCGTTGACCAGGGGGCGGCTGATGGACATGCCGCCGGCCAGACGGTTGGCCCACTGGGTTTCGCCGAAGCTGGTGGCGATGTCGGACGTGCCGTACATGCTCCACAGGTCGATGCAGGGCGCGCCAGCGACGGCGGCGCGGAAACGGGTGGTGTGGCCGATGGCCCAGGTTGTCATGTAACCGCCGTAGCTATAGCCGTGGATACCCAGGCGGTCCGTGTCCACGTAGTCGCGCTGGCATACGGAGTCAACGGCAGCCATGAGGTCGCGGTAGTCGTCGCCGCCCCAATCGCCGAGGACGGCGTTGACGAACTCCTCGCCATAGGTGGAGGACCCACGTGGATTCACCGCAAGAGCCAAGTAGCCGGCGCCGGCCAGAACCTGGTGCCAGGGCACGAACGAATCGTAAAAGGCTCCGTTGGGGCCGCCGTGAATCTCAAGCACCAAGGGATACTTCAGGGTTGGGTCGAAATCGGGCGGGTGATAGAGGCGACATTCGATGTCATATTCGGCGGTTTCGATGGTGAACTTTTCCATGGGAGCCGCCCTGCGGTCAGCAAGCCAGGCATCGTTATGGGCCGTGAGCCGCCGGCGGTGGGTCCCAGCCACGTTCACGAGATGCAGGTCGGACGGCGCGGTTGGGCTTGAGGCGACGAGAGCGACGCGCTCTGCCGACGAGTCCATGGCGATGCCGGACAGCAATTCGCCGCCATCGGTGAGCGGTGCGGGTTGCGCCGGATCGCAGTTGTCAAGAACATCCAATGTGTACAGCCTGGTCTCACCGGAGGCATCGGCCAGAAACACGATCCGGTCGTTGTCGCCGTCTTTACTTCGCGTCCAGCGCAGTTCAAGGGGCGGAAAGATGCCGGGGTAGCCGAGGCACGGCCGGATGGCATCGTCGGTCAAGCGACGGGGCGGTTCGTTTTCCTCAAGGACGTACAGGTACGCCTGCCACAGCACCATCAACCCCTCGCCTTCCCCACCGGCGGCGAGCAGACGATTGCCGTCGGGCGACCAAGCCACCGCGGCGGCGTCGGTCAGGCCATGCGACCACAGTTCCGGTTCCGGCAAGGCATCGTCGGTCAGGTCAATCTCCAGGACGTACACTTCGTTGGTGGCGGCAGCGTCGCGGGAACCGGACCGGCCGGATATGAACGCGATGCGGTTGCCATCCGGCGACCAGGCGGGAGCCATGTCGTCCCAGTCGCCGTCCGTAACCTGGGTCGCTTCACCCGATTGCACGTCCACCAGGAACAGGTGGAAGTGAGCATCGCCGCGCCACCCGATGGCGTCATGGCGGTAGCGGATGCGGCGCACGTTTCTCGCTCTGGGTTCATCGATGGTGGATGCAGTTTGGTCAGCGCCAACGTCGGCCACCACCGCCAGCCGGGATGAATCGGGAGACCAGACGAATTCGCGCGCGCCGGAGGGGAGAGTAGTTAACTGCGCAGCCTCACCGCCGTCGGCCGGCATGAGCCAGACCTGGCGCTTGGTTTCCGGCGACTCATCGGCACGGAGGAATGCGAGCAGGGCGCCATTGGGGGAGTAGCGGGGATGGGTGTCGGAGTTGCCGCGGGTGAATGGCCGGGGTTCCGGGCGGTCGCCGCCACCGGGCAATTTGACCTGGTAGATGCGGGAGCGGCTATTGGATGTTTCCGCGTCAATCCAGGAAAGGACGTACGCGCACCGGCTGCCGTCCGGCATAACGGTAGGGTCGGCCACACCGGTCAGGTGGCGAAACAGATCAGGGCCAATCGGCTTTGTCCCTATCGACTCTGTCATCAAGACAAGCTCCTGTCGGTCAGTTGGAAACAGTCGCGCAGAGGCGGTTTATCGGTTAGTAGTGTAGCGCACAATCGAATCGGTCGTACTATAACGATTAATGATAGTAGCGCCGCGATTTTTCTTGACATGGCGTTGATGCCGGGCGCATACTGCGCAAATTCAGGGAGAGGAACATGGCGGCCATCAATCTTCGCCCCAGCGAGTTCGCACTTGCCGGGCAACGTATCCACTACGCGTGGGTGATCGTAGCAATTACGTCGGTGATGCGCCTGGTATCGTCGTCGTTCCGGATGGGATTCCCAGCGCTGATTCCGCTGATTGCGGTGGAGTTCGGGTGGCAAGTGTGGCTGGTGACCCTTGCGTTCTCGCTGCAGTGGGTGGTCTCAGGGGCGTTTGGTCCGGCGGCAGGTTGGCTGGGCGACCGATACGGCGCACGGGTGACCATGACGATCGGAGCGGCGCTCTACCTGGTCGGGATGATTCTGACCGGGGCGATGAGCCAACCCTGGCACCTGATCCTGTTCTTCGGCATCATTCTCAGCGCGTCGATGGGTATTTTCCAAGTGCCGCTGACGGTGTCCGTAACCTCGTGGTTCCGCAGGCACTTGGGCGTGGGCATGGGACTGCTGCAAGGGTCGCAGGGCCTGGGTCCCGTGATCGCAATCCCGATCATGCTGGGAATTGCGGCGTGGTTCACAGTGGGCGCCGGCGGCCAGCTTCTCAATTGGGGCGCGCTGAGTTCGCCGCTGCTGAGCTGGATACCGCTGGGCACTCCTGAAATCCTCGGCATCCGGATGGCGTTCTGGATCCCCGGCGTGGTGGGCGGGATCATCCTCCTGCTGTTGATCCGCATCTTCTACAACACGCCGGAGGATATCGGGCTGCGCCAGTTGGGCGCCGACGCCAATTCGCCGCCCCGCCGGGCTCCGGCCACGGGGGCGACGGCGAAGGTGCGCGCCAGCGTGTTTCTGAAGCAGGTGCGCAAGACGCCCGCATTCTGGAACCTGATCGGCATTCACTACTGGGGTTGCGCCGGACACAGCATCGTGATCGTTTTCCTCCCCGCGATGATTATCAGTTCGCTGGCTCCGGAAGGCGGGTGGGATAGCATCACCGACGATTCTGCGCGTTCGGCGGCATTGCTGAAGGCATCGGCGATTGGCGGCGGCGCGGCGGCCGTGATGAGCCTGGTGAGTACCTTTACGAGGTTCGGCGTGCCGATCGCCGCCGACCTGCTGGGCAGCAAATGGGTGATGGCGGTCTGCTTCTTCCTCCAGGTGGCGCCGGTGTTGATCCTGCTGTTTGGAATCCTGTTCCACCCCGTGATCTGGATGTTCTACCTTTTCGCGGTGCTGTTTGGAATAGGGTTCGGCGGAGAGATGTCCGCGTTCCCGATCATCAACCGGCAATACTACGGCAACGCGCCGATCGGCACCTCGTATGGATTCCAGATGATGGGGGCCGGCGCAGGAATGGCAAGCGGCGCGCTGGTGGGGAGCCTGCTGCTGGCGGTCACCGGCGGTTACGCGGCCACGGCGGCGCTGTCGTTCGTGATGAGCCTGATTGGCGTGGTCTCCATCCTGTTCCTGCCCACGACGCACCGGCACCAACTGCCCGAATGGGAGAACGAACTGCCGACCGAAGCGAGCCCGGACGCGTCGCCTGCGCCGGCCGGCGCGTCGCCGGCTCCGGCTACTTCAGGCAACGACGACTGATTCGGACTGCACTGTTATCATCGTATGCAGGTGCGATGATGGCCACTCCAATCGAATCGACAGCGCTGACAGTGCCTGCTGCTCATGCGAGCGTTATCCGGGAGATAGGGGGCGCCATAGGGCGGGCGTTGGACGCTCAGTGCGTCATCCTGTTCGGGTCCCGAGCCAGAGGGGATCACCGCCCTGACAGCGACCTAGACCTGGCGATGATTGCCACGCAAACGGATCTGGACGCGCAGCAGCGATTCGACCTCCGAGAGCGGGCTCACTCCGTAGCTGCCGAAGTGGCCGACGGACGTTTCCGTCGCATAGACCTCATCGTATGGACGGAAAGCGAATACCGTACCAAGAAGCGCTCCATAAACCACGTGGCCGGGCGGGCCTGGCGGGAAGGAGAAATAATCTACGGAACTCACAAAACGCTGCCGGGAGAGGAAACAGTGTCGGAGCGGGAAAACGCGCACGAGTTGATGCGGATGTGTCGAGGGCAAGTCAGCGCCCTGATCGGCATGGCCACCGATGTCGAAACATTCAATGAGAATATATTCGGATTTCACGCACAACGCGCCACCGAATTGGCTCTCAAAGCGTGGATCAGCCTGGCGGGGAAACGATATGAGCGCACGCACAGCGTTCTCGATCTGCTGACAATTCTCGTTGACGCCGGCGTAGCCGCCATCCAGCCCTATGCTCATCTCGCCAGCTTGACGCCATACGCCGTGAAGTACGTTTACGAAGAGATCGAAAACCCGACCATGGACCGGCAATACATTGCCGGTGAGGTCAACACATTGGCTGACTTGGTGGAATCGCTGATACGACAAGCGGAGGGGGACGCGACTGCCGGCTAGCCATCACTCCCTCCCGGCGGTATGATAGCAGCAATCGTACCAAACCCCCAACTTGAGGAGGCGTTACCATGGCAGACGGAATCACTATCCTGGTCGGCACCGCCGGGCAGGGCGTAATGCGCAGCATCGACAGCGGCCAGTCCTGGCGGCGCGTCGGTATTACACAAGGCATCCACTCGGACGCAGTGGTGCGTTGTCTGACGCCGATACCCGGCGCGGGGGGCAGCGTGCTCGCCGGCTGTGACCGGGGCATCATCCGCAGCGATGACAACGGCGACACCTGGCGCAGCATCAGCACACCCATGGACGGGACGGCGGTGTGGGCCATCGCATTTGACCCGTCCAACCCGCTGATCGCCTTTGCGGGCACCGGCACGCCGGACCCGTGCCAGATCTACCGCTCGAAGGACGGCGGCGCGACGTGGGAATTGCGCCCGGTAGAAGTGGCCGCGGAGTGTCCCGCCGTGGGCGTCCCGCGCGTGACCGGAATCGCCATCGACCCCACCAACGGCAACAGCGTGTGGGTGGGCATTGAGGTGGACGGCCTGCGCCACAGCTCCGACGGCGGCGATACTTGGGAAACCGTGCCGCACCAGGACATTCCCAACCTGGACATCCACAACGTCACCGTGACCTCCGGGCCGCCGCACCGGGTAGTGGTGATGGTCAACGACGACGTGTTCCTGACCGACGACGACGGAAGCACCTGGCGCAACCTGGACGTGCGGCAGAACTTCCCGCTAGGATACCCGCGCGGCATCAAGGTGAAAGCCGACGACCCCCAGACTATCTTCACGACGTTCGGCGACACTACGCCCGGATCCACCGGAGTGGTGATGCGGTCGGACGACGCCGGCGCGACGTGGAACAGCCTGGACCTGCCGGTGGCCCCGAACACGGCGATGTGGGTGGTGAACTCACAGCCGCAGAACCCCGACTTCCTGCTGGCGGGCAGCCGGTACGGCTACCTGTACCAGTCGGACGACGCCGGCAATTCCTGGAACAAGTTTGACCGGGAGTTCAGCGAGATCTCATCGGTGATGTGGTTCCCCAACTAACGCGCAAAAATACCTTCATTCCCGCGAAAGAACGTCACCCCGTACTTGATACGGGGCGGGAACCCAGAAACTGAGTAGGGGCGAATAGTTATTCGCCCCTACCGCTGAATCAGAACCAGTTGGCCTTGTCCACCACGTTGCGTAGCTCCCGCCCCTCGTTGAAGCGCTTGCAGTTGTCGATGAATAGCTCGGTACGCCGCTGTTCGAGGTAAGGGCCGTTGCCGGCGACGTGGGGTGTGATCAGCACGTTGGGTATGCTCCACAACGGATGCCCCTCTGGGAGCGGTTCCACTTGGAACACGTCGAGGCCGGCGCCGGCGATTTCGGCGTCCCGCAGCGCACCCACCAGGTCGTCGAGAATGACGGTTGCGCCGCGCCCGATGTTGATGAAGAAGGCGCTGCCTTTCATCGCCCGAAACTGCTCCAACCGGAACATTCCCTGGGTCTCGGGAGTTTCGGGCACGGTTACGATTACGAAATCGGCGCGGGGGAGCACGTCCAGCAGAACGTCAGGCCGGTGCAATTCGGCCACACCTTGCGTGGGTTCCGGTAACCTGGGATCAACGGCGAGGACGGTCATGCCGAACTCGGAGCAGAGGCGGGCAGTTTCGCCGCCGATGCCGCCTACCCCGACAATTGCGGCGGTGGCCTCGGGCAAGTAGATAGTCGGGTAGCCTTGCTGCCAGACTCCGGCGACCTGCTGGGGGATGTACACCTGCAATCCGCGGGCGAAGGCCAGCAGCAGGGACATGATGTGCGCGCTGATGTGGTCGTTGTAGATCTCCCGCGTGTTGGTGACCACCACGTCGCTGTCGATCAGGGAGTCATGGTAGTAGCCGGCGCGGGGGCCGGCCTGAGGGCAGGCGATCCACTTGAGGTTGTGGGCGCGTTCCAGCAGCTCCGGCCTGATGTCGCCGAACGCGGCGTCAGCGTCACCGATGACTTCCATTGCCTCGCCGACGGTGGGGCAGAGTTGCACGTCGATGTCGGGTATTTCCTGGCGCAGCAGGTCGGGCCAGTGTTCCTGGTAGTTGGGTGGGCAGATCACCAGCTTGAATGCCATGAGATAGCCTCCGGTTGTTGTCTTGTTTCGTATCCGGCATTGTAAACCGATATTGTGTTAGCGGTTAGCCCCATGGCTGCGGCGAATTTGCGCTATACTGCGGCCATCCAACCGGCGTAACCGTCGTGTGCGCAATTTGCACCGGCAGAGCTGATTACGGAGGGACATAAACTATGCTGGACTTGATTATTCGCGGCGGCCAGGTGGTCACGCCCTGGGGCGTGGGCGATTGGGACGTCTGCATCCAGGGCGAGAAGATCGTCGCCATCACTGCGCCCAACACAATGACGGACGACGTGGGGAGGGTAATTGACGCCACGGGCAAGATCGTCGTGCCCGGCGGCATCGAGCCCCACGCGCACATCGACGCGCCGATCATGGGGCCAGGCAACCTGCGCACCGCGCCGCCAGAGCAAGTAAGCAGGGCCGCGCTGTTCGGCGGTACCACGACGCTGCTGGACTTTGCCATCCATCACCCCGGCAACACCATTGACGAGGCCATCCAGGAACGCACCAACTCCTGGCGGGGCAACTCCTACGCCGACTACGCCCACCACCTGATGCTGCTGGGCGAGATTCCCCAGCGCACTCTGGAATCTCTGCACGAGTACATCGAGGGCGGCTGGTCCAGCGTCAAGATCTTCACCACCAACATCAGGCCGCCGGAGATGTCCGGCGAGCCGCGCAAGGTGGGCATGGGCCACCTGCACGACCTGATGGAAGTAATCCAGCGCAACGACGCCATGCTGCTGGTCCACTCCGAGGACGACGACATGGTGCAGTACATGTACGAGAAGCTCCAGCGCGAGGAGCGCAACGAGTGGTGGAACATGCCGCAGGTGCACAGCAACGAGTCGGAGGACGTGTCCTTCCGCCGGGTGCTGCGGGTTGCCGAGTGGACCGGGGCGCCCGTCTATTTCGTCCACGTCAGCGCGCGCGAGGGCATCAACGCCATCGGCGAGGCGCGCAACCGGGGCGTGCCGGCCTACGGAGAGACGCTGCACAACTACGCCTGTTTCAACGCCAACAATTACAAGGAAGAGGACGGGATGAAGTACCACACGTACCCGTCCCTCAAGTCGCCGGAGGATGCGGCCATGCTGTGGAAGGGCATAGCGTGGGGCGGGCTGCACACGATGGCGACGGACGAATACTGCACCGATTGGAACCTGAAGATACAGGGCAAGACGGTGCGCGACGTAACCGGCGGACACAACGGCGCGGAGACGCGGGTGGGCATCACCTACAGCGAGGGCGTGTCCAAGCGCGGGATGTCGCTGCAACGGTTCGTGGACGTTACGTCGGCCAACTGCGCGCGCATCATGGGGCTGTACCCGCGCAAGGGCGCGCTGGCGCCGGGCAGCGACGCCGACATCACGCTGATTGACCCGTCCATCAAGAAGCGCCTCACCATGGACGACTTCCACATCAGCGACTACAGCATCTGGGAAGGCTTCGAGATCGAGGGCTGGCCGGTGATGACGATCATGCGAGGCCAGGTCGCCGTGGAAGACGGCCAACTGACTGCACAGGCGGGCCGCGGCCAGTGGATACCGCGCAAGATCGACCGGGAGGTTACGAACCGGCCGATTGGGTAATTTGGCCGATACAACTCCAATCGCGCAGGGGCGACCGGCCGGTCGCCCCTACTTCGCGCAAATGCACGTGGATTGCTGACATGACTACACCAAACGAAAATTTCCAAACTTGGGAATCGGTATCGGAAAGAATGCCGGAGCTTCTCGCAACGCTAAAGTCCTGCGAACTTTTGCATCGAGACCGACGCGGGCAACTGCCGCAGGTTCCTGAACGCGGCATCTATGTTTTTTACCACGGAGATAGGCCCTTTTACGTGGGAAGGACTGACCGGATGCGTCAGCGATTGCAGGAACATGGCCGGCCTAGCTCCGGACACAATTCCGCCACCTTAGCTTTTGCGATGGCTTTCCGTATTGCAAAAAGCCAGGGGATGGACTCAATTGATGCCTCCTCCAGGGGCGCGTTGCAGGATGATCCAGAATTTGAAAAATGGTTTGATACGACGAAGGAGATCGTGAGCAAGATGGGCATCCGCGTCGTTGAAGTAACCGACCCGATAGAGCAAGCGGTATTTGAAGTCTATGCCGCTCTGGAGTTGGGAACGATACGGGGTCGAGGTCAAGTCGGCTTTAATGACTTCGAGAACCACTGATCAAGGCGGCGTTCCTACCGAAAGGTTTCACAGGAGGGCATATGAGCGAAACGTGGCAAGTTCAGGAAGCGAAAGCCAGATTCAGCGAGTTTCTGGCGGCGGCGGAACGTGACGGCCCGCAAATCGTCACCAGGCGGGGAGTGGAAACTGCCGTACTGGTCCCCATCGCCCAGTGGCGCAGCATGGAGAAGAGAGCCAAACGCAACATCAAAGAGCTGTTGCTTGCTCCGGAAGCACGGACCGAAAATTTGACGCCGCCCCGCTCGGAGATGGCGTTCCGAGAGCCGCCCACGCTGGATTAGCCTGATGCACTTGCTTGAGACGAACGTCGTCTCGGAGCTTCGTCGCAGCCGTCCCAATCCGGCAGTTTTGAGGCGGATCGGGGGGATTCCACACGATCAGTTATTTCTGTCAGCGGTGACCATCGGAGAGATACAAGCCGGCATAGAGATAACCCGTGAGCAGGATTTGGAGAAGGCCATCGAAATCGAGACGTGGCTCGCCGAATTGATGGATGCTTACAACGTTTTGCCAATGGACGGGCCCGCTTTCCGGGAGTGGGCCCGTCTGCAACACCGTCGGTCGAATACGTTGGCGGCGGATGCCATGTTCGCAGCCACGGCCATCGTAAATGAACTCATAGTTGCCACTAGGAATGTGCGCGATTTTGAGCAATTCCACGTGGAATTGCTCAATCCATTTCTCAGTCAGTAAGCGGCAAATTGCCTATGGGCAACCATTAAATGCGTAACCGCCCAAGGGGGCGGTTCGCTGCCCACCCCGCGAAGTAGGGTGGGGGGGTCAACAGGAATGCTACGCTAGTCCGCCCATGTCGTCAACCTGCCTTGCGCCCACGCCGCCGCCAAGCCTATACTGCGGCAACGTCATCATTGCCGGCGCGGCAGCGTCGGCCCTTTGCCGCTCAGGGTGATAATTGCCGGATACGGGTACATCAGCGCCGACTATTTCAACGTTGCCCTCTGCGCCATTGGAGGGCATTCGCGTCGTTGAGTGGGGCGAGATGGTCTCCGCTCCGTTCTGCGCCAAGCTGCTGGCCGAACTGGGCGCCGATGTCGTCAAGGTTGAGCCGCCAGACGGCGATCCGGCCCGGCGACGCGGCCCATTCCCCGATGGCGTTTCCCATACTGAAAGCAGCGGCCTGTTCCTGTTTGCCAACCAGGGCAAGCGTAGCATAACCCTGGACACGGCCACCGACGCCGGCGTCGTCCGGCTGCATCGCCTGCTGGAAACCGCCGATGTCTTCGTCGAAAACCAGCCCTACGCCGGCCTGCACAAAGTCGGCATTTCCGCCGAGCAGTTGGCGGAACGCCACCCGCACCTGATCGCGGTTTCGCTATCTCCCTATGGCCGTACCGGAGACTACCGGGAGTACGCCGGTTACGATCTGCAAGTGAACGCGCTGAGCGGCATGAGCTTTGGCACGGGCCACACTCACCGGGAACCGCTGACCACGCCGGACCAACAGGCGGCGTTCCTGTCCGGCGTGGGTGGCGCGTTCGCCGCCATCGTTGCGCTGTTGGCCCGCGATGCTGCTGACGCGGATGGGCGTGGGGATGCCGGACAGTACATCGACGTTGCGGACTCCGGCATCATCGCAACGCTGCTCACCGGCTACCACCTGCCCACGTTTATCTATCGTGGCATTGCCGGCTCCCGTTCTGGAAACCGGATGCGTTTGGGATTATTTCCCAACTGCGTGCTGCCCTGCCGGGATGGCTACGTGTGCATCGACGCTCCCCAACTGGAGCAGTATCAGCGATTCCTCAACCTGCTTGGCAACCCCGACTGGATGGACAACCCCCACTACCGGGACCGCCGCGCCATGAGCGACCAGTACCCCGAGGAAGCCGAAAGCCTGATCGCGCCCTGGTTCAAGGAGCACGACAAGGACGAAATCCTGCAACTGTGCCTGGAAAACCGCATCCCTTGCGCGCCCGTGCTGACCATGGATGAAGTATTGCAGTCGCGGCACCTCCTTGCCCGGCACTGGTTCCGGGAGATTGATCATCCGCGGGTTGGGACACTGAAATATCCCGGGCCGCCGATGCGTCTGCACGGTTCGCCCCTGAGAGTATCCGGCCCGGCCCCGATGCTGGGAGAGCACAACGATGACGTGCTGGCCGATCCGGCAGCTCGCTGTCCACCAAAACCGAGAGCCGCTCGGAGGGAATCGTCCGACGATTGCATTCCGCCGGCCGCTCTGCACGAAGTCCGCATCGTTGACCTGGGTTCCGCGTGGGCCGGGCCGATGGCCGGGCAACTGCTGGCCGATATGGGCGCAGAAGTCATCAAGGTGGAGAGCCGCGCCCGCGTGGACGGGATGCGCCTGGGCCGGCCCATGATACCCATTCCCGATCATGGGGAGGACCTGTCCGGCGGCGACCGGGGGCTGTGGCCGGAACTACAGCCGGTGTTTCACGGGTTAAACCGCAACAAGCTCAGCGTTACCCTGAACCTGCGCACCGAAGAAGGCCGTTCCCTGTTGAGACAGTTGGTGTCGGTGAGCGACGTGGTGTTGTCGAACTTCTCGCCCGGCGTCTTGCAACGCCTGGGGATGGACTATGACAGCCTGAGCCGGGTTAATCCGGACATCATTGTGGCGGCCATGCCGGCTTTCGGGGACACCGGGCCGTTAAGCGATATGGTAGCCTACGCGCCCATCATACAGGCCATGTCGGGCATGATGAGCCTGGTGGGATATCGGCCGGAGGAGGGCGAGCCGCTGGTGGGAGAATTGCAGGCGGCCTGGAGCGACACGGTGGCGGCCATGTGCGCCGCGCTGGGCGTCGTGGCTGCCCTGCGCTACCGCAACCGCACCGGCTGCGGCCAGTACGTGGAAGCGGCGCATCTGGAGGGAACGGCGGCCCTGCTGGGCGTTCCGATGTTGCAGTACCAGATGACGGGCGATGTCCCGACACCCCTGGGCAATGACGACCCGGATTTCGCGCCGCACAACAACTACCCATGCGCGGGCGAGGATGCCTGGGTGTCCATCGCGGTGGGCAATGATTCGGAATGGGACGCGCTGGTTGACGTTTTAGGACGCGAAGAATTGAACACAGATCCCAGATTCTGCAACTCAGCATCCCGCTCGCAGCATCGGCGGGCATTGGATGATCTCGTCGCAAAGTGGACCCGAACCAGGACGCCGGAGGAAGCGACCCGCCTGTTGCAATCCGCCGGCGTCGCCGCCATGCCGGTGATGAACATTGCCGACCAGTTCGCCGACCCGCACCTGAACGCGCGCGGTACTTACGTGGAGATCGACCACCCGCGCGTGGGCGCGGAGATGCTGTACGGAGTGCCCTGGTTGTTCAGCGGGACGCCGGGCTCGGTTCGCGCGCCGGCCCCGCTGCTCGGTCAGCATAACGAATACGCGCTGACCGAACTGCTCGGCATGGATGACGCCACGGTGCGCCGGCTTTCCGACGAGCAGGTGGTGTACTGATGCGCCTGCGCCGGCCCAACATCTTCTACGGCTGGTATATCGTACTGGTCAGCCTGATCGCCGACGGGATGAAGCACGGCAGTTTCAACCGGGGCTTCACCGTGTTCTACGTACCCGTTGAAAACTCCATCGTGTTTCCCAACAGCGTCCTGGGATTCAACGCCCAATCCAGGACGATGCTGGGACTGGCCGAGGGCCTGGGTCGCTTGATGGGCGGCATACAGGGCCCCCTGATGGGGTACTGTACCGACCGATTCGGGCCGCGCGTCATGCTGGCCTTTGGCGGGTTGATGTCGGGCCTTGGGTTCATCCTGCTGGCGCGCACCACCAACTTCTGGTGGTTCCTGCTGGTGTTTGTGGTGTTCCTGTCGGTGGGGTTCCGGTCTGGCTACAACAACGCTTCCATCGCGGCGGTGAACAACTGGTTCCGGCGGCGGCGCGGGCTGGCCATGTCAGTGGTCAGCATGGGCAACGGGTTGGGTGGAGCGTCGGCGTACCTGGTGGGGTTGCTGATATTCGTGGTGGGCTGGCGGGATGCCTGTACCATCCTGGGGTTCTGCATCCTGGCGGTGGTCATCCCGCTGTCGTACTTTTTGCGCCGCGCGCCGGAGGATATGGGCCTCCTGCCCGACGGTGACCCGCCAGAGTCCGCTGCGGCGGTGTCCGACAATCAGGCGAGACTCCAGCGCCGTCGCGGCAGCCAGGTTGGGGAAACCGATTTCCTGGCCGGGGAGGCAATGCGGACACCATCCTACTGGCTCCTGGTCATGGCTACCGGGTTCCGCAACATCGTCCACTCCGGGGCGTCGTTCCTGATGGCCCCGTTGATAATCTGGTTTATGGAAGCCGGCGTGCCGGTTGACCCGCTGTCGGAACAGGGGCAACGATTCATCATTATCGCGGCCGCATTCGTCAGCGGGTTTTCCTTCCTGAACATGGTGTTCAACCCGTGCGTCGGATGGCTGGGCGACCGGGTGGATCGGCGCAAGCTGAGCGCGGCGTGCATGGTGTCGGGAGCGCTGGCGTTGGGTTCCCTGATTACCCAGAGCGGGGAGATGTGGCAGGTGGTGCTGTTCGTCCTGCTGCTGGCCTTCGCCGAGAGCGCCAACCCGCTGAACTGGGCGATCATGGGTGACTTCTTCGGCCGGCGGGCCTACGCCACGCTGCGCGGCTGGCAACATCTCCCGGACCAGCTGGCGTCGATGTGGACGGCCATGTGGATGGGAGCGGTTTACGACTACACCGGCAGCTTCTACTGGGCACTTTTCCCGCTGGTGGTTTTGTACATCGCCGCGGCCATCGGCTACTGGTTCCTGCCTCGTCCACCCCTTCCTAGGCGGCTGCGGCTACAGCAGGAACGCGAAAGCGCCCGGCAGGCTCGGGCTGCGCAGGGAGGAACGGTCGCGCCGGAGCCGGCTGATTAGCAGTCTTTTGCCTCTACGGGAGGCCGTACCGCATCGCCAGTCGGGCGATCCAGTTGCGGGGGCGATTTTCCAGAGGGCCGCGCACCACGCTGAACCCGGCCCGGCGGAACATCGGCTCGGTGCCAAAGTAGGCGTTGTCGTCGCCGGTGCGCTCGCCGCCGGCTCGCGGATACGCCTCAACGGCGGGGGCGCCGTGCTGCGCGGCATATTGCACCGCTGCTTGTATCAAGGCCACGGCAATCCCGCGTCCGCGCGCGTCTTTTCTGACGGTCACGCACGGAATCACCCACACGTCGGTGTCGTCAACTCGCGGAGTGGCGCGGGAACGCTCGACGCGGTTCAGCTCGTAGCGTGGCGCGACGGCAACCCAGCCCACGGGTTCATCGCCATCGTAAGCCAGCAGGCCCGGCGCCGGATCCCGCTCGGCCAGCTCCGTCATCACCGCCCGGCGTCGTCGGCTAATGGAACCTTCACCCGGCAGCGCGCGGGTTTCGGCCTCCGTAATGCGGGGGAACATACACCAGCAGCCGGCGCCGAAGTTGCCCCGCAGGACGGTTCCGAAGTCATCCATCAACTCCGGGGTCAAAGGGCGGAAAATAAGGTTGTCAGTCATGGGCAGCTCCCTAACCTGCGCTATGGTAGCATCGTACCGGATATCCGTGCCGCTTTCCCACTCGAACACAGCCATTGTAATTTGCATTGACTTCCACGTCCTTGACAACACACGAGCGCCTTGCCGACCTGCTCTACGGCAATCTTGCCTTTCAAGCGCCAGCGGGCGAAGCGCACCCGCTGCACGCATTGCACCCCTTCGCGGCGCGCTTCCCGCACGGTTTGGCCGGCTATTTCATCAACAGCCTGACCCAACCCGGAGACACCGTACTGGACCCGATGTGCGGCTCCGGCATCACCCTGCTGGAGGGCTGGCAGGCCAGCCGCTTCGTTATCGGCGTTGACCTCGATCCGCTGGCCCGACGCCAGAGCGCTGCCCGCACCATGGCGCTAGACGCCGAGGCAGCGCAAGCGGCTGGCCGCGCCGCGCTGGAACGCGCCGCTGAGCTGCACGCCGGCGCCAGCCATCCGGCAAATCCTCTCGACGTTATCCGCGGCGGCATGGATGACGCTACACGGAAATTTCTGGATTACTGGTTTCTGCCGGAAACTCAACGGGAGCTGGCCGCTCTCATTTTAGCCATCCGCGCCGAGCCGGATGACAACCTACGAAACCTGCTGGAGGTGGTTTTTTCCTCCACCATCGTGACCAAGTCCGGCGGGGTTTCGCGCGCCCGGGATCTGGCGCACACGCGACCCCACCGCGTCGCCGACAAAACGCCAAGACGTCCCATCCGTGTTTTCGCAAACCTCGTGGGCCGCGCTGCCAACGCATACGCCGCTGTCAATCCCGACGCCGTGGGCGAAAGCCGCATTGTTGCCGGCGACGCCCGCGACCTACCCTTGCCCACCGACAGCGTTGACCTGATCGTAACGTCGCCGCCCTACGCCAACGCTTTGGACTATATGCGCGCGCACAAGTTTTCGCTGGCGTGGCTGGGGGATCCGATTCCCAGCCTTACCGACCTGCGGGCACAGTACATCGGCTCGGAATCAACGGGCAAACGGGCCGAGCAGTCCGCTCCCGCCGAATTGCCCGCACTCGTTCAGGCCGTGGTTGACGACCTGGCCGAGAAAGATGCGCCCAAGTCCCGCGTCCTGCGCCGCTACTTCGTCGATATGCACGCTGCAATTGGCGAGATGACCCGCGTACTGCGGCCCGGCGCGGCGGCGGTCATCGTAGTCGGTCCCTCCATGATGCGGGGCATGTTGATCCCAACCCACCAATGCCTGGCCGACATCGCCGCCGCCGCCGGTCTTGGTGTAGTGGACGTCAAGCCCCGTAATCTGGACCGCGACCGGCGGATGATGCCGGCCCGACGCGGCAGCCAGGCCGAAACCGCCAGCGGCATTGAACTGCGGCAATACACCGAATACGTGATCGGCGCGGTAAAGCCCTGACTCACCCTCCCGCGTACCCGGAAACCTACCGCCAAACAGCAACCCGGATTAGCCCGGAACGGCTATCTACCAGATGTTGTTATGTCGCCCTCGGAGAGACCGGGGCGGGTTGTCCCGGAGTTCCCCTCAGGGTTTTGGAACTCCCTTCCGCCATGCGACGAACCGGTCGGGCGCTACGATTGCGGCGTACACGAATTTTCAAATCGCGCATGAAATTGGTCATTTCAATAAATTAAGGCGGAACGGGATATCTAGAAAGCCGCCTAGCGGTTGGACTAATCACCCCTCTAACATAGTCGGCTATACGACTGGAGAACTCATTGATTATGGCCAACCTTCCCGACCCAGCGTCAGTCTGGCAAGCCGTGCTCGGCAGGCTGCAAATGGAGATGCCAAAGGAGCATTTCAATACGTTCCTGCGTCCCTGCATCGGACACAGTTGGCATGACGCGAACTCCGCATCAGGAGCGGGCCCGGCCCTGGTGGTAGCCGCCGCCAGTTCATTCGCCGTGTCGTGGCTTGAGTTGCCCCTGCACCTGGCGATGGCCCGGGAAGCCCTGACCAAAACGCTGGGCCGGGAAGCGGCCATTCACTACCGGGCAATGCCGTCAGTAGCGTCGAGCAACGGGACTGCGGAGGAGGTTGACCGCGTTCGAGTCCAGTCTGTAACCGCAGCGCCGGCGCGCCGGACGCGGGCGCCGGTGCCTGACGGCTATGACTTGGGACGGAGCGCTTCGACTGCCGGCGAATATGACTGGGATTTCGTGAACGCGGCCACCTGCAACCCGCGCTACACGTTTGAGAACTTTGTGGTGGGCGAGAGCAACCAGTTGGCGTACCACGCGGCCAGCGCCGTCGCCGGTGTGGGCAAAGCGGCGGGGGACGGCGGATCGTCCGGGGGATACAATCCGCTGTTCATATACGCCGGCTCGGGCATGGGGAAAACCCACTTGCTCCATGCCGTGGGCAATCGGGCGCTGGAACAGAACCGCTCGGTTCTTTATGTTACTTCCGAGCAGTTCACCAATGAGTTCGTATCTGCCATCCACCGCCGGGCGATGCGCGAATTCCGCGACCGCTACCGGGGGCTGGATCTGCTGCTGATGGACGACGTGCAGTTTCTCGCCGGCAAGGAACAGACGCAGGAAAGCCTCTTTCACACCTTCAACGACCTGCACCAGGCCGGCGCGCAGATTGTGCTGACCAGCGACCGGGCGCCCCATTCCATCGCGCCCCTTGAGGAACGGTTGCGGTCCAGGTTCCAGTGGGGTCTGCTGGCGGACATCCGGCCGCCGTCGCCGGAGATGCGGCTGGCCATCCTGCGCGCGTGGGCTGCCGCTCAAAGGGCGAATGCGCCGGATGCGGTTCTGGACCTCATCGCCCAGCGAGTTAACCGCAACATCCGCCAGTTGCGGGGAGCCTTCAACCGGGTCATGGCGATGGCGCAGTTGATGAACGCGCCGCTCACGCCCGAATCCGTTGCGGAGCAGCTGGACGGCATCGCGGGCCCTGATCCGCGCGCCGACATAACGCCGGAGCAGGTCCTGGACACGGTGGCGCGGCATTTTGGCGTGAGCGTTGAGCAGATTCTGGGGCGCGGGCGCACCGCCACGGTGGCGCAGGCGAGGCAGGTTGTCATGTATCTGCTCGCCGTAGAATTGGGAATGCCTCCCACTACCATCGGCCGGGCGCTCTCGGGGCGCAACCACAGCACCGTGATTCACGGCGTGGAGCGGATACGCAACGGCGTCGCCGGCGACGAACGCCTCCGCCAATCGGTCAACAACATCAAAGCCGCGCTATTGGACCGCTCCTGATCGAAAGTCAGGGCAAAGGGGCTGTTATAGTAGCAGCGACTCGCGCCGATACCATCTTTGAACCCGGATTCTGCGGAGGCAGACATGACAACCGAACAAACCCGAACCATCCGCACCGTCGTAGGCACCGGGGAGGCCGGCTACGCCGGCGACGGCGGCCTCGCTACGGAGGCTACGCTGCGGGAACCTTTCCTTTGCGCCTTTGATCCGGCCGGCAACCTGTTCTTTTGCGAGGCCCGCAACCACGTCGTGCGGCGGGTGGACGCCGCCAGCGGCATCGTTGCCACGGTAGCCGGCAACGGCGAGCAGGGTTATACGGGCGACGGTGGCCCGGCCACTGACGCCACCCTCTACGAGCCCTACTCGCTGGAGGTTGACGCCGAGGGCACGATTTACATCGTTGACCGCCTGAACGCGTCCGTGCGCAGGGTGGACGGAGCCACCGGGATCATCACCACGGTGGCCGGCACCGGGGAACCCGGCTATTCCGGCGATGGCGGCCCGGGCAACGAGGCGCAGTTGCGCGAACCCAACGACTGTTTTCTTGACGGAAAAGGCGGCCTGCTCATCGCCGACATCCAGGACCAGCGCATCCGCCGCCTTGACCTGGCCACGGGGACCATAGACACCTTTGCCGGCAACGGCGAAAAGGTACGCTCCGGCGACGGGATGCCAGCCAGCCAGGCCAGCATCCTGGGCGCGCGGGCCGTGTGCATGGATAGCCGGGGCAACACGTTCATCGCCGAACGCGAGGGCAACGGCGTGCGCATCGTGACTGCCGGCGGCATCATGGGCACGGTGGCTGGCGCCAACGCCGAGCGCGGATACAGCGGCGACGGCGGGCCGGCGCTGGCCGCCGCCTGGGGCGCGCCCAAAGCGCTGCGCTGCGACGCCAACGACAACATCATCGTGGTGGACACGGAGAACCACGCCATCCGCCGTATCGACGCCAACACCGGCATAGTTACCACTATCGCCGGCGGACACCTGGGCGGCGACGGAGACGGAGGCCCGGCCACGGAAGCGGGGATGGACCGGCCCCACGGCTGCGGGATCGCCGCTAACGGCGCGATCTATGTCGCCGACAGCAACAACCACCGGGTGCGGGTAGTGTCCTAGTTCCGAAGCGAACCGGGATTGGGGCCGGCGGCGTTTCTTGACAGTTGCGGCCTATGTTGGCTACGATGATTGCGCGGTTTTCGCATCAAGGATGGTGCGATAGCCGGGCGCAAGTGGGGATATAGCTCAACTGGGAGAGCGCGGCGTTCGCAATGCCGAGGTTGCGGGTTCGAGCCCCGCTATCTCCACCATCATGTTTTGCCTGCCCCTGTAGCTCAGTTGGACAGAGCGGCGGCGTCCTAAGTCGCGCGTCGGGGGTTCGAGTCCCTCCAGGGGTACCAATACATCCCACATCTGAACGCCCAGGAACCGTACCGTCGGAGTCGTGTGGGATCTTTTACTGTGGAGACAAGGAATGCCCAAGATAATCCCGGTGCCTGATGAACTGAGCCAGCCCTTCTGGGACGCGGTGAACGAACATCGCCTGGTGGTCCAGAACTGTACTGGCTGCGACAAGCTCCAGTACCCTCCCGGAATGGACTGCCGGGTATGCGACTCCGCCGACGGTCTGGAGTGGAAAGAGGTGGAAGGCAAGGGCCACATCGCTGCCTACATCGTCATCGAGGACGGACGCCTCAACCGCCGTATGCCCGACCAACCCTACAACCTGGCGCTGGTGACGCTTGACCAGGACCCTACCGTGAACTTCTACTCCAACCTGCCGGGCGTCCCGCCCTACGAGGTGCCGGTGGGCGCGGCAGTTGAGGTGACGTTCGAGGAAGTAGCCCCCGGCCAGTTGATACACGAGTGGCAGGTGGTGGACTAGCTCACGTGTACCCAATTTGTCATTGCGAGCGCAGCGGGATTGCCACGCTGCGCTCGCAATGACAAGCTGCGGAAAAAGTGACAAAAGGACGGACTATGACCAGCAGCAATAACTTCCAGTGGCGCAGGGATCGGGACGGCCTGGGCGTGTGGGAACACCGGGGCCAGGTAGCCATCGTCGGCTACGGCCATTCGCCGGTGGACCGGCGGTGGGACGAGAAGAACCTCGGCACTTCCCTGGGCGCGTACACCATCATGGCCTGCGAAAAGGCGATGGAACAGGCCGGCGTCACCATCGACCAGGTGGACGGCATCGTCTGCTGCGACAGCCACATCGCCGGCGGCAGCGGCGGGACCGCCTCACAGTGGGCGCCGCGGCCCTACTTCGACCCGCCTTACGACTCGGAGTACGGCTTGACCCTGATCAACGCCCAGTGGCTCATCGACACCATGGGCTTCAAGAACGTCAAATTCGCCCCCACCGGGGTGCCGACCATCGGCGAGATGGTGGGCATGGCATCGCAGGCTGTGGGCGATGGCGTCTGCTCTACTTGCCTGGTCATCTATCCCACCGGCAACCTGGAAGGCCGCTACCGGCGTGGCGGCGAGAACGCCGACGACTACGCCCGGGGAGCCCGACAGTGGACGGTGCCCTGGGGCAACCACGGCGGCAACGACTTCATCAACATCTTTCCCCATCGCCAGTACCTGATGAAGTACGGCGGCGAGCATGAGGACTTGGTCCACTTCGTCCGAAACCAGCACAAGAACGGGCTGCTGACTCCATGGGGCTACAACGCCACTCACAACATCCAGCCCATAACGGTGGAAGACTACATAGGTTCCCGGCCAATCCTGAATCCCCTGCGCATCTGGGACTGCGACCGGCCCGTGAACGCCTCGGCGGCCTACCTGTTCACGAGCTCTGAGCGGGCGCAGGATCTGAAATCCCAGCCCGTGTACGTCCTCAACCACTCCCAGCACAACTTCCGGTTCCGCACCACCCAGCCCGACCTGGACGAAGTGGAGATGTGGACCGACCGGCAGGCCGCCCGGATGTATGAAGGCGCCGGGCTGGGCCCCGCCGACGTGGACATCTTCAACCCCTACGACGGCTACTCGATAATGACCCAGTTCTTCCTGGAGGGCTTCCAGTGGCACGGGGTCAAGCGGGGCGAGGCCCTCTCCTTCTACGCCGGGGACATCAGCGTCAAGGGCCCCCACCCCTTCAGTTCCAGCGGCGGCAACCTGGGCAACGGCCGCACGCGCACCGCCATGTACACCGACAGCATCGAGCAACTGCGGGGCACCGCCGGCGACCGCCAGGTAACGGTGCGAGCCGAGACCGCTCTGTGCGCCTTTACCACCCCCAGCAGCGGCGGTTGGCTGATGCTGGGGAAATATCCTTCCTAACGCTAATCGGCGCTGATGCCCAACTCGGACTGCAAGTCCCGGATGGTTTCAGCGCGGCTGCGGGTCGGCGGACGCACCCGCATGCCTATCGGCTCGTTCTCGATCTGCGGCACCACTTTGATGGCGACGAAGACCGGGCCGGTTGCCTGCATTATCTCCTCGACGTTGGTGGCGAACTCTTCCAAGTCGTCGAAGCTGTAGGCCGAGGAATAACCGGATTCTTTGGCCACGCCGGCGTAGTTGATCTCCTGCGCGTTGGGAACCGGCTGCCCTCCGGTGGTGGCGTAGCACTCGTTGTCCAGCAGGATATGGCAGAAGTTTTGCGGCTTCTTGCCGGCGATGGTCGCCAGTATCCCCATGTTCATCAGCAGCGCGCCTTCGGAATCGAACAGCACCACTTTTTCGTCGGGCAGGCCCAGGGCCAGGCCCAGGGCCGCCGAAGTGGTCTGGCCCATTGCGCCGCCCAAGTTCAGGTCCCGGTTCTCGTTGGTGCTGAATTCCCCCCAGCGGCGACCGGAAGTGCCGGTGGGAATCACGATGGCATCCCCTCGGTGCTCCTGGAATACTCGGAATACGTCCTCGGCATGAATCATTCTTTGCCTCCGTTATGCTGATCTTGACTCTCGGGATTCCCGCTTTCGCGGGAATGACGGGAAACCTAGCGGTTGAACCCGTGGTATTCGTCGCCCACGAGGATGGCAACCGGCCGCTTGGTGGCCCGAGCTTCCTCAAAGGCCGTGGAGATGCGTGGACTGTCGTCGTTCTGCTCCACCAGGTAATAGTTGATGCGGAAGGCGTTGAGGAACGGCTCGGTATAGCGGGCCGCCGAGTCGGTGATGACGCCGTGGCGGTTCCAACCACGATAGCCCACCACCATGACCAGCGGGAACCCGGCGTCCAGGACCATGCCCCGGATGGAGTCGCCCGATTCCATCATGCCGGTGTTCTGGATGAGCACCACCGGCGTCTGGCCGGCAACCAGCAGACCCAGGGCGATGGCGAAGGTCTCGCCCTCCCGGGAGGCCGGAACGACATCCAGCCAGGGCTGGTCCTTCATCAACTCGTACAGGTAGTTGGTCTCGCTGTCCGGAATGGTCACCACGTGGGTGACGCCGTTCTTCTGGAACTCCTCGACCATAGCCTCAGGGCTCAGCACTGCTGCCTGTTGTGTAACCATGAAAGTTCTCCTCGCGTAGTCAGTGATCCTGGCAGTCGCGGTTTCCGTTGCGTGGGCAAAGACCCGCTACTGTTGTGGACGCTGCCGATTATAGTTACGCATACCGAGAGGGTCAATTTTGAGAAGCCGGACTTCTCAACGCTGAACAGTTACGTGTCGTCGCCGGCAGTTGACCGCTCATACCCTCAGTGTTAGCGTGCGTTCAATCGACGAAGCAAATCTTATGGCAATCAGGCGGAGGGTCCGGACATGGCGGCAGCGCTGGAACACATTCGGGTAATTGACTTCGGGCAGTACATTTCAGGGCCGCTGGCAGGAATGTTGTTGGCGGATCAAGGCGCGGACGTGGTGCGCGTTGAACCTCCCGGCGGGCCCCGCTGGGACACTCCGGCGAACTCGACGTGGAACCGGGGCAAACGCAGCATAACCCTGGACCTCAAGCGGGCGGACGACGCTGCCATTGCCCGGTCTCTCATTGAGAGCGCCGACGTGGTGATTGAGAACTTCCGGCCTGGGACGATGGAACGGCTGGGGCTGGGGCACGAGGAAATGACTCGCGCCAACCCGCGCCTGGTGTACTGCTCCATACCGGGATTCGCGGCCGACGATCCCAGGGCGGCCATGCCGGCTTATGAGGGAGTTGTGGGCGCGGCGTCGGCCAGCTTCCGCCCGTCAAACCCCGATAGCAAGCGCCCGGTTTACACGGCCATTCCCATCGCCTCGGTCTATGGGGCCTTCCAGTCCGTGGTGGCCATCACCGTTGCGCTGAATGTCCGGGAACGCGACGGCGCCGGGCAGCGCATCGAAGTGCCGCTTTTTGACAGCATGTTCCAGTCCATCGGGCGTTTCGGCGTGCGGGTGCATAACGCTCCGCCGGCGACCCCGATGCTGGGAGAGCTGTGGGGCGGCATTTTCCGGTGCAGCGACGGCCAGTACGTGCGATTCGGCGGCCCCGGCAACCAGAACTTCCGGCAGTTTGTCGAAGCCGCGGGGATCACGTCGTGGGATGACGAGGGCCTGACCGACTTCGACCATCCGCTGGACGAACCCCAATTCCGCGCCGAAGCGCAGAATAGGATTCGCGATCTTTTCCTAACCCGTAGCGCGCAGGAATGGGAAGACCTGATCGCCGAGGCGGGCAGCGAGGGAGCAGTCTGTCGCACCAGCGCTGAGTGGTTTGACCATCCCCACACCCGGGCCTCGCAGATGGTGGTGGAGGTTGACGACCCCACCTATGGCAAGATGCTGCAACCAGGAATCAACGCCCGGATGTCTTTGACGCCGGGCAAAGTACGCGGCCCGGCTCCCACACCCGACCAGCATCGGGAAGAAATTCTGGCCGAGTTAAAGCCCCGCTCTGCTTCCAGGGCGCCGGCTGCCGGGGCGTCGGCCCATGAAGACACCATCCGCGCCGCCCTTGACGGGGTGAAGGTGCTGGACCTGTGCATCATCCTGGCCGGTCCGACCATGGGCCGGACGCTGGCTGAGTACGGCGCCAACGTCATCAAGATTGACAACCCCAGGCGCGGATCCACCGTGGCCCGGCATAATGATATCAACCGGGGCAAGCGCAGCATCCTGTTGGACCTGAGATCGGAAGAGGGGCTCGAGGTATTCTGGAAGCTGCTGGAGGATGCCGACGTGGTAGCTCAGAACTACCGGGCCGGCAGCCTGGAGCGGTTGGGCCTGGGCTACGACGAGGTGAAAAAGCGCAAGCCCGACATCATCTACGCCTCATTGAACGCCTACGGGCACATCGGCCCCTGGGCGGAGCGCCCCGGCCACGAGGGGTTTGCACAGGCCACCGCCGGCATGACCCGCCGCTTCGGCGGCGAAGGCGTGCCTGAGTCACAACCCAACCCGGTGAACGACTATGGCACGGGTCTCATGGGCGCCTACGGCGTGGCTTTGGCGTTGCTGCACCGGCAGCGCACCGGAGAGGGCCAGCACATAGACTCGGCCCTGGCTTACACCGCCATGACGCTGCAATCGCCCTTCATGCAGATGTACGAGGGCAAGGAGTGGAACGAGACCAGCGGGCAGGACGCCCTGGGGACAGGCCCCTTGCATCGGGCCTACCAGGCCAGCGACGGCTGGTTCTTCCTCGGAGCCCCGGAATCTGCCCTGCCAAAACTGTCAGGCTTGGAGGGACTCTCCGGAATCGACTCCCTTGGCGGGGATGCCCTGGCTTCGTCGCTGGAAGAGCGGTTCCAGGGGAACAGCGTGGCGTCCTGGGTGGAGCGACTGGCCGCCGCCGGCGTCGGCGCGCAGCGGGTCATCACCAACGTCCGGGAACTGATGACCGACCCCTGGGTAGTGTCTCACGGACTCAGCATCACCCGGGAGCACGACGAACTGGGACCAGTGACCACCTGTGGACCCGCGCCGCGACTTTCGCGAACCCCGGTGCGGCCGGGCATACCCGCGCCCAAGCCCGGCTCCCACGCCCGGGAGATCCTGGACGAACATGGCCTGGGAAGCCGGTACCAAACCCTGCTGAATTCGGGAGTGATATTGACCGACGGTGTAGCTGCCGGTTAGCGCAGGCGTCATATACGACGCGAATCTAAATTGGTAAATCAGGCGGAAGGGCACAGCGCCGTCTTCCCTAGAACTTCCATCAGCTGACTCACGTCGTCAAGACGCTCCAGGTTTTCCAGCATGTCCAGCACGCGCTCGGTGTCGGCCTCGGAGAGTGCGCGGCGGAAGCAGTCGCGTACCTTTGCCAGGCGCTGGTCGCGGGACATGGGGTTGGATGCCGACCCGCTGAAAGCGGAACATTCGGCGCTGACCGTCCTCCCGTCCTTCAGCACAGCGGTGGCGAGGGTTGCGCCCGATTCGGGACCTTCCGGTTCCACGCCGATGCGACCCAGCATATCCTCCATATCCGGGGAGAAGCGGCGGGCGTCGGTGAAGGTGTCGATGCCCACATGCCCGTCCAGCAGGGCGGCGGCGGCGCAGTATTCCACGCTGAACTTGCCGTCCAGACCGCTGCGAGGCGTCGGCCCGGAATGACCCCGTCCCCGGCGGTGAATGGTAACCTGCTCGATGTCGGCGGGGTCAAGGCCGTTCTGCTCGCGCAGGTTCAGCGCGGCCTCGATGGCGTTCTGCATATAGACTTGAGCGGGGAATCGCTTGATGTCAAAGCCTGGGTCAACGAGACGCCACGACGCGCCCAGGCCGCCGGTGGCCACGTCCCAATCGAATTCGCCGCCGAACAGGGCGGCAGCAAACCCCACGGGCGATTCCAGCGCCTCGTCGCTGGCCGTGTAGCCCATGCCGGCCAGGATGCCGGCCTCGGCTCCCATACGGGCGGCGTTGCCGGGGTGGGTGGACTTGACCATAGTGCCCGTGTTGGCGGTGAGGCCGCCGGTACGCGAGGCGGCGATGCCCAAGGCCATCAGGGTTTGTTCGGCGTCCAGGTCCAGCGTCTTGGCAGATGCCGCTGCGCCCCCCAAGGGGCCGACCAGTCCCGGCGGGTGATAGCCGGGTCGAGTGGCCGGTGCTGAAGCGGCACGCAACCGCCCCTGGATTTCCCAGCCCAGCGCGTAGGCCGTGATGACGCGGTTGCCGGGGATGTGATGCTGTTCCGCCAGGGCCAGGGCCGACGGCAGGCAGGAGGAGGTGCCGTGGGTGGGCGGGAATCCCTGGATCTCGTAGTCCAGGCAGTGGCCGAAGACGCCGTTGGCGAAGGCGGCGGCCGGCGGATTGGTCCGGTAGCCCCAGCCGATCACAGAGGCCTGGGGAGAGCCGCCGGCGTCCCGCACGTAGCGGCCGATGATGTCGGCCAGTTCCTGGACCGAACCGGCGACCATGTTGGCCACCCCGTCCAGGATGGCGATTTTGGCCGCTTCCACCACCGGGGAGGGCAGGTTTGTAAAGTCGGTGTCGGCGATAAACTCGGCCAGGGTGCGGGTTGTGGTCATGGAATGCCTACCTCTTGGAACATCGTCGGAACCAGGATTATGGGGATTATATGATTTACCGGATTGAAACCATTTGCACAGAGTATAATGCGCTCAACCAATTTTGGGGGTGCCACTATGGCCAAAATCAAGCACGTTGCCATCACCTGTGAGGACCCGGATGCGGTGGCGAAATTCTACAAGGAAGGGTTCGACCTGTTTGAAGTCGCCCGCAACGCCCGACAGATCCAGCTTTCCGACGGCGACATCAACCTGACCATTCTCAAGTGGAAGACCAACGAGGACGCTGACGTCGGCCCCAACGGGGAGAACTACGATGGCATTCACCACATCGGGTTTCAGGTGGACAGCCTGGAGGACACTGGGGCGAAACTACGGGAAATTAACGGCGAGGAAATCGTCCGCCGTGAAGTGGCAGCGGACGGCCAGCCCCGCCCGCCCCGTGCCGAAGAAAAGTGGTCCGGCCCCAACGGGCAGGTCCTGGACATTTCGGAGCCGGGCTGGCTGCACAAGCCGCCCATGGACTAGGAGGCTACCTCACATGGACGCAACTTGCGTTACCCACATCGGGATCTGCGTCAGGGACATGGACCGGTCGCTGGCATTCTACCGGGACACACTGGGAATGACGGTGCTGGGCGACCGCATGACCGACCCCACGGAGGGCGGTCGCCTGCACAACTATCTGCGAGAGCGGCAGGCCCGCCGCTGGGTCAGCCTCGCCTACGGCGACGGGGCGACACCCACGCTGACCCTCACCAGCCATCCGGGCGACGAACCCGACGGGGAGCCCATCAAACTGGACATGGTGGGCATCAGCCACATCTCGTTTGGCGTGGCCGACGTGAAGGAGTTGACGGAAGAGTTGCTGGGCAAGGGCGTCGAACTGGCCGGGCCCATCGAGTCGTTCACGAACGCCGACGGAGACATCCGCAGCATCTACGTGTACGATCCTGACGGCATACTGGTGCAGTTCAATACGCCTTAAATCCGTATCACTCCCACGACGTCACCGTCCGCTTCCTCGATGGAGATTTCGGTTCCGAAGGGGCGGGAAACCTCCTGTAGCCAGCGAAGGGTTTCGCGGGCCATGGGTTCCTCCGCCAGCACAGGGCGGCCCCGTTGCGGTATAGGACGGCCGAAGCCCATGTCGATGGGGTGCAGGATGACCTCTTTCAGGTCTCCGCCGGCGTAGTTGCATACCGCGACTACACTCTGCCAGAACACCGGGTCGGCGGCAAAGGCGCGGGTACCGCCGCCGGAACGGGTGTCCAGGTAGTCGCCGGGCGTGCTGTTGAAGTCCAGGCCGAACCGGCGGTAGGCTTCGTGGGGCAGCCAGAGGACGCTTTCGTTCTGGAAGATGAAGTTGCCCAAGCTGTAGAAGATGGGCCGGTTCTTGTAAATCTCAATGCCGCGCAGGAAGTGGGGGCCGTGGCCGACGAAGGCGGCGCAGCCCTGGTCGATGGCCCAGTGGGCGAAATCCACCAGGAAGTGGGGCGGCGACAGGCGCGAATGGCCGTGGAAGTCGCCGTCGGGTCCGCTCTCGTGGCAGTGGACGCCATAGACCTGCCAATCGGACTGCGTCTGCGCGCCGCGGATCCAGTTGCCGATGCCCAGCCGGTCATCTTCGTTCAGGGCAGTGCGGACGGCGAAGGTCTCGTCCAGGACGAACTTGTGCTCCAGGAACTCAACCTCGGCGCTGTCGTCGGGCGCGCTCTCGACTCCGCGGAAACCGAAGTGGCGCATGAAGGCGTGTTCTTCCTCATACCCCAGCTCCAGGTTGGCTTTGCGCAAGGCGTCAAATACATCCTGCTGGACGTGGTGGGTGATGTCGTGGCGAAGGGCGTTGACCCCCGGGCGGCCGGGGAAGTCGGGCCGGCCGGCGCCGGCGCGGGACTGCTCGCTAAAGGTGCTGGTGGCGCTCATCACGGCGACCCTGCCCCGGGGTGAGTCCACGTAAGCGGCGGCGCGGGCTTCGTCAAGGTTGCGTCCGCCCCCGGCGTGAGGCAGGTCGAATTCCCGGCAATGTTCAAGCGTGGTCAGGAACCCACCCTCGGAGAAATCGAAGGAGTGGTTGTTGGCCGTGGTCACCGCGTCGATACCCATCCACTTCAACTCATCCAGGTTGCGGGGGTCGGACCGGGTGTAGGTGTTGCGGCTCCACTGCCAGCTGCTCTCGTAGTCGTGGAAAAGCATTTCCAGGTTGACCAGCGACACGTCGGCGGCGCGGAGGATGTCCACCAACTTGAGGAAACGCGGCTCCTGGAAAGCCCGCATCCGGCGGGTAATCATGGCATCGCCGCCAACAGCGATGGATATATCGCGGCGCTCGGCATCGTAGATCGTGGTGGTCATGTCGGCTCCTTGCGGCGTTGGGACCAGGGTGGGTCAGTTGGAGGGCATTTTAGCAAACATGGAGCGGGGGCGATTACCGGCCGCTCCGTATAAAGTGCGCCACTCGTTCCGCTGCCATGATCACCGCCGGGTTGATGGGAGCCCGCACCAGGTCGGGCATAATCGACGCGTCAACGATGCGCAACCCGGTCATGCCGCGCACTTTGCCAAACTGATCGACCACGGCCAGGGGGTCTTCGAGCGGCCCCATTTTGCAGGTGCAGGAAATGTGGGAAAAGGTAGTCGCTTCCCGCAACAGCCACCGGTCCAAAGCCTCGTTGCTTGCCAGGTCTTCATCACCGGGCTCAATGCGCTTTCCCAGCATTGGGGCCAGTTCGGGACGGTTAGCCAGGTCCAAGGCCAACTGGACGCCGGATCTCAGCCGCGCCCGGTCGAAGGATTCGGCCAGGTAGTTGTAGCGCATGGCCGGCTGCACCCGGTAGTCCGACGAGGTCAAGGTCAGTTCTCCATGACTTTCGGGCAGCAGCAGGGCGACCATCATTTCGACGTACCGAATGGCAGTTCCCTCGTCCCCAGCGAGCGGCCCTTGAACCTGGGACGCCGGATCGACCCCTTTGATCCGAGGTGAGACCAGGGCGGAAAAGCTGACGCTCAGATCGTTCCTGAAAGGGGAACCGGGAGCGGTCAGGCGCAGCGCGGCGCTCCCGGCTCCCCGGTTGGAAGGAGACGCCAAACCGTCGCCGACTTCCCAGGTAACGTAAACCTTCGGGTGGTCTTTCAGGTTCCGGCCCACGCCCGGCGTGTCATGAACCACCGGGATGCCGAGGGCCTCCAACTGGGCCGCCGGGCCTACGCCGGAGAGCAGCAGCAGGTGGGGCGAGCCGACCGCGCCGGCGCTGAGGACAATCTGCTCGGCTGCAACGGTGAAGGTCTCCCCGCCGCTCTGCACCGACAGGCCGACCGCGCGCTTGCCTTGAAAAATTATCCGTCGAACCTGACAATCGGACCGCACCGTCAGGTTGAGGCGATGGCGGGCCTGGCCCAGGTAACCCAGGGCCGTGCTGAACCGGACTCCGTTGTGGTTGTTGGACACGCCCGGGCCGACCCCGTTGGCGTCGGGATGGTTATGGTCGCGAGTCTCCGGAAAACCCTCGGCGCGGCAGGCGTTGAAGAACGCGAGTTGGGTGGCGTCCCAGGCGGCCGGGTTGGAATGATGCACGAAGATGGGGCCTTCGGAGCCGTGATAGTCGCCATCCCGGTCGACGTCCGTTTCCAATTTGCGGAAAAAGGGAAGGACGTTTTCGTAACTCCACTCGTCGTTGCCACGGGCCGCCCAGGCGTCGAAATCCTCGGGAACCCCGCGGTAAAAAGCCGAGGAATTGATGGCGCTGGACCCGCCGGTAACTTTGCCTCGCGGCACCAGCATCGGCGGGGCCAGGTTGGTTGCAGTCGCCGTGAACTGCCAGTTATGGGGGCTGGTCGCCAGAGAGACCGGGTGGCCGCTGGCTGTGCGAGCCGGCGGTGGCGCGGGAGCGGCGGCGAACCCGTACTTCAACTCATCTGGCAGTCGATCGAAGTCCGGGTAATCCGGCCCCGCTTCCAACAGCAGTACCGAGCAGTGTGGATCTTCCGACAGCCGGGCCGCCAGGACTGAACCGGCAGAGCCGGCCCCCACAATTGCCACATCGTATTTCATGGTAGTAGTCCTCTGGGAAAACGTCAGAATCAGGATTAGCAGGATTATAAGATTTTCGGGACGGCGCCGACAAAGAGCAAAGGCCCATACCAACCACTGCTATCCCGGACCGATGCTACAATGCGCGTCTAATGAACATCCCCGGCGAAATCTCGAATACCGAGCCATCCCTGCCGCTGAGCGGTTACCGGGCGTTGGACCTGGCCGGCCCCATGGGGGTATATTGCGGCAAGCTGATGGCTGACATGGGCGCGGACGTGATCAAGGTCGAACCGCCGGGCGGCGATCCCATGCGGGATGTTGGCCCTTTCATCGGCGGGCAGCCCGGCCCGGGCCGCAGCCTGTACTGGCTCCACTTCAATACCAACAAGCGCAGCATTACGCTGGACATCAGTACCCCGGAGGGGGCGGCGACATTGCGCAAACTCGCACTGGCCTCAGACGTGTTGCTGGAGACCGGCCCGCCGGGGTACATGGATTCCCTGGGACCGGGGTACGGGGGCCTGGGATACGAGAGCCTGGCGGCAGAGTCGCCGGAGCTGGTGTACGCATCCATTACGCCCTTCGGGCAGACCGGCCCCTACCGGGACTACAAGGCGTCCGACCTGGTGGGCTTTGCCATGGGCGGGTACATGTACGTCACCGGCTGGCCTGATGCCCCGCCTAACAAGCTATGGGGTTCGCAGGCGTACCATACCGCCTCGAACCGCGCCTACATCGCCATCCTCCTGGCCCTGTACCACCGCATGATGACAGGGCAGGGTCAGTACATCGACGTGTCCATGCACGAGGCGGTGGCCGCCACCACCGAGCACGTCAATACGACCTACAACTACACGGGCGAGTCGGCGGTGCGCTGCGGGTTCCGGCACGGCGGGCAGTTCGTCGCAACGTGGCGGTGCAAGGACGGCTATGCCAGCATCACCACCAACACGCGCGCGGCGTGGGACGACCTGCGGGCCTGGATGGAGCGGGACGGCATGGCCGGCGACCTGATGGACGCGCAGTACAACGACCACTTTGTGCTGCGGGGCGAACATTCGGCGCACATCGAGGAACTGGTGCAAGCCTGGGCGCTGCTGCACACCCGGCAGGAGATAACCGAGTTCGGCCAGTCCAACCACCACCCATGGGGGCCGGCGGCCACGGCTGATGAAATCCTGGGAAACGAGCAGCTATGGGGCCGGGGGTACTTCACTGAGGTCGTATCACCAGACGGGCCGTCACTGGTCTATCCGGGCGATCCGTACCGCTTATCCGAGTTCCCGCTGCCGGTACGTCGGGCTGCGCCTGCCCCAGGGGAGGATAACGTCGAGGTGTTGTCAGGCATATTGGGTCTGTCTGCGGCAGATGTGGAACGGCTTTCTGTCTGATGACCGACAGGCATCCTTCGACAGGCTCAGGATGAGCGGGCGATAAGGATTAGGTTGTATGGACTTGAATTGCGAGGCGCATCAGAACGGTCTTGCTCTGCGGGGAATACGGGTGCTGGATTTCACCTGGATTCACGCCGGGCCATCGGCGACGCGGATCCTCTCCGACCAGGGGGCGGAGGTGATCAAGGTTGAGTCCAACAACGCGCTGTCGGTGATCGGCGGGCCGGCGTCAGCCACCGCCCGGGGGCTGGGCCAGCGCCACAACTGGAACGCGGGCAAGCTGTCCATTTCCCTGAACATGAAAACGGCGCAGGGTATCGACATCGCCAAACGGCTGGCAGCGCTGTCGGACGTGGTTGCCGAGAACTTCAGCGGGCGGGTGATGCTGTCGTGGGGCCTGGATTATGATTCCATAAGGGCAATCAACCCCAGCATCATCATGCTGAGCATGTCGGGTTTTGGACGCACGGGACCGTGGCGAGACCGGGTCAGCTACGGCCAGACGCTACAGGCCTGGTCGGGGTTCACGCAGTTGACGGGGTTCCCGGATACCGATCCCAGCGGGCCGGCCAGCGCGTACAGCGACGCCGTGGGCGGCATGGCGGGCGCGCAGGCGGTGCTCCTCGCCCTGATGCACCGGGCCAGGACCGGGCGCGGACAGTGGCTGGACGTTTCGCAATTCGAGTCGCTGTCGTCCCTGCTGGAAACGCTGGTGTTGGACATGAGCGTGAACGGAGCCGACGCGGTTTCGACTCGCACGGGCAATCGTCCGCCCCACGGAGGCGGCGCGCCCCACGGCGCGTATCGCTGCCGGGGCGAAGACCGGTGGGTGGCCATCACCGTTTTCACCGATGAAGAATGGGACGCCTTGGTGGAACTTATGGGCAATCCCCAATGGGCTGACGACCCGCGGTTCGCGACTGCCCAGGGAAGGGAGCGCAACGCCGACGCGCTGGACGCGTTGGTGGAGTCGTGGACCATCGAGCACGCTGCAGAAGAGCTGATGGGACGACTCCAGGCTAAGGGCGTCGCCGCCGGGGTGGTGCAGACCGGGGAAGATTTGTCGCGCGACCCGCAGTTGAAAGAGCGAGGGTTCTTCCGACGCGTTCCGGACCACCAGGGCGAGCATCGAACGATTGAGAGCGCGCCTTACAAACTGTCTCGGACGCCGGGCAGCGTCACCAGGGGCGCGCCGGCTTTCGCGGCGGACATGACCTACGTGCTGCGGGAATTGCTGGGCATGCCCGACGAAGAGGTTGAGGATTGCGCCATCGCCGGCGCGTTCGACTGAACGAGTTTATGCTTTCCGCGGGCCATCGCGGCCGGCGTTCCGGAGGGACTATGATGACCAGCGGCATCCATCTGGTGGGCAGCATCCCGTTGCCCGACGCCGAATCGGTTTTCAGGACCGTGAGCGCCGCGTTGAACCCATACCTCCGCCGCATCACCGACGGCGAGACCGGGCGCCGTGGTCGGTGGATCTGGTTCCAGCGGGAGATGCTGCTGGAGCATCCTGACATGGAGGTGGACACCGACGAACCTCCTTACGCCTTGCACCAGTGGGATGGCCAACTGCTGCGAGAGACGCCATACATCCGGTTCCGGGCCGGAGTTGACCCGGCGGCCGTTGAGTTTCCCACAGGTTACGCCGAGGCGGCGCTGGAGTCGTTCGACCGGTACGTTCGCCTGCAGGACGAAGGTGTGATAGAATGGGACACGTTGTTCCAGGTGTCGCTGCCGACGCCCATGGCCACGGCGTATATGTACGTGAGTCCCGGCGCGCGCGACGATTACATCTCCGCATACGAGCGGTCGCTGTTGGACGGGCTGGCGGAGATTACGGACTCGGTTCCCCACGACAAGTTGTCCATCCAGTGGGACGTGTGCCAGGAAGTCCTGATCTTTGAGGACTACTTTCCGCACCGGCCGGATGACTACAAGGCACGGATATTCGCCGAACTGGGCCGCCTGGGAGCCGCCGTGCCGGAGTCGGTGGATTTAGGTTACCACCTGTGCTACGGATCTCCCCGAGACGAGCACCTGGTGATGCCAAAGGACATGGGCATCCTGGTAGAGATCGCCAACGGCCTGTCTGCGGAGTTGGAGCGACCGCTGGATTTCATCCACATGCCCGTGCCGCAGGACAGGAGCGACAGCAGACAGATCAGCGAGTTCGACAGGAAGTGGCTGACGATCTCGT
>JAPPCX010000057.1 GCA_028875655.1 Chloroflexota bacterium
AGTCGCAGCACCGTCTTGTGCCCACGGAACGACCGTCCAAAATGCTTGCGTACCCAACCGGCCGTATGCTGACAACGATGCGAAGAACCTGCCTCTCGCCGCCAACCAACCCAAAACCCCAAAGGAGCAATCCCAGTAAACACCAATCCCACCAACCGACCAACCCCCAAATCTACCGGATGCTATAATTTACCCGAATGCCCCGTGGTGTAGCGGTAGCACGTCAGCCTTTGGAGCTGTAAGCCCTGGTTCGAGCCCAGGCGGGGCAGCCAGTAGCATACCGGGTCAACCCCGGCGTTCCAGGAACATCGGCATCCCGCCCTTCGGCCTCAGGGAAATCAGGGGCAGCGCTTCGGGTTTGTGCCGGGGATCATGGCGCATGGCCCACCGCCGCCCGATGGTCGCCAGTATGAGTTTGGCCTCCATCATCGCAAAACCCTCGCCTATGCAACGGCGCGGCCCGCCGCCGAAAGGGAAGTAGGCGAACTGGGGCAGGTTTGCGCGAAATTCCCCCGTCCACCGATCAGGCCGGAACTCGAGCGCCGCGTCGAAAAACCTCGGGTCGCGCTGCGCGATCAGCTGCGGCGCCAGGATGAACGCCCCGGCCGGAATGTGATAGCCGCCCAGCTCGAAGGGTTCAAACGCCATCCGACCCCAGAACCAGATTGGCGGATAGAGCCGCAACGCCTCGGCCAGCGCCTGGTCCATGAACGTGAGGTTCGGCAGGTCGTCCAGCGTAGCCGCCCGGTCGCCAATCACGCGGTCCAGCTCGGCGTGGAACCTGGCCTGTAGCTCGGGATGCGTGGCCAGCAAATAGCACGTCCAGATCAGCGTCACGGCGGTGGTCTCATGGCCGGCGGCAAACATTGTCACCGTTTCGTCCCTGACCTGCTCGTCCGTCAGTCCGGCCCCGGACGACTCCCCGTCCTCATCGGCAAAGTGGGCCTCCATCAGAAGCGAAAGCAGGTCCTCCCCTTGCTTGGGCGAGTCCCGCCGCTCTGCGATCAGGGCATAGATGATCTCGTCCAGGTCGGCGCGCGCCCGCTTGAACCGCACGCTGTACGGCAACGGCAGCCTATGAAACAGCTTCCGCATCCGCGGCGGTTGATTGGCACGGGTGGTGATGTAGCTGTTGCTCAGCGCGAACGCCGCTCCGATTCGACGTACCTCGTCGGCCAGTTCCGTCCCGAACAGCGTCTTGACCACGATGCGCAAAGTCAGTAACGACAACTCCCGCCCAAGATCAACCCGCTGTCCGTCCGCCCAATTGCCCTGGTGCGATTCGGCGTATGACTGCATCGTCTCCGCGTAACGCTCAATGCGCGCCCGCTGGAGGCTGGGCTGGATCAGCCGGCGCTGGCGCAGGTGGTCGGTGCCCGTCGCCGTGATCAATCCGTTGCCCGTGAGCAGCTTCATCACCTCGGTGTTGGGCCCTCGGTCAACCTTCTGGTGGTTGGTGATGATGACGTCTCTGATCAGGTCGGGATGATTGACCAGATATACCAGCGCCGGCTTGGTGGAAAGGGTGACCAGATCGCCGTAGGTGGCCGCCTTCTCCATGAACCTGATGGGGTTCCACATGTACTGGAACGTCTGCCCCACGATGGGCAGCTCTCGCGGCCCCGGCGGCAGGGTGAGACGGTCAACTACCGGCCTCGGTGGATATGTAACCGGGGCGGATGTCATGCGAAACCGCCTTGAGGCGCCTGTGTCCACCCGTCGTGCCGGCCTCAGCCGTCCAGCGGGACGGTCGCGGTGAGCCGTGGGCCGTCGCCCACCGCGCGGGTCGTGTGCCCCTGGCCGTCGTCACCGGTATGAAGCCTGCCTATTGGCATGGGGAGCCTCCTCGTCTGAAAGTTTGAGCCTATCACCGGATTCTATCAAACCCTGGGTTCGCCATGCGTCGTACCTGGGTCCGTTCCGGTGGCGCGTCGGTAGTGTCTCACTTTGAATTTGCGGCCTTGCGAGGGCCGTAGGGTCCGCGCTTGCTCGGCTTGGGCTGATTGGCGTTCACCAGGTCCACCAGCCAGGCCATATCGTACACCCGCTCGGTCAATCCCGCCGCCATCGCCGGCGTCGTCTTGTATCCGCCCGCCCGCTTGTTCAACGTGGTATGGGGCCGGCAGAAGTTGTAATGAACGAAGTACAGCGCGAGCATATGGCAGTGGTTTTCGAGTTTCTTGCTGAAAGCGTTGGTCAACCTGGTGAACCGCCGCATCCCCATCCGCATGGTGAGGTTCTGCCGCTCAACGTATGACGTGCTTATGGCGTCCCAATCGGGATTGCCGGTGATTTTCTCCCGGCGCGACCCGACCCACTCGACGGGCGAGTACCGCCGCTGGTCTTCCGTTGGCGACGGCCCGTAGAGTTTGATGAGCTGGGCATAGTCCACGTCGCCGCCGAACGCGCCTTCCACGGCTTCCAGATACGACTTCAGGCCATCGGTGGTGATCTGGACACGGTTTGCCAGCCGTTCCCGCATATCGTCCATAATCTCAATGGCCGCGTCGGAATCCCGGCTTGGGCTGACGTGCCAGGACACAATCAACTTGCTGTCCGCGTCGATGCCCGTCCAGGTCCAAACGTCGCAGGCCTCGGCGGGAGCAGCCTTTGCGTACTCAACGTTCTTCTCTTTGGCGTAGCAGAAACTCCAAACCTCGTCACACTGGACTTTGCGGCTGGGAACGTCGCGGACGGCCTGGTCGTGGAACGCGGCGCAGGCTTCGCCGGCGCCCACCAGCAGTTTGGTGACGGTGTTGATGGACACGCCGGTCACGCGGCTGATTGACCGCATGGACGAACCTTCCACCAGGAGGTTGAGTATCTGGCCCTGCTTGTCGGCTGACAGTCGATTTACCATGCCCGAATTGTAGGGCAATTAGGTCAATCTGTCAAGCAAAAGTTCACTACGAAATAGCGAATCGGGTTTGCGTATCGCCCACGAAATAGCGCGGGTCAACCGGCGGCAACTTGGGTCGTTCCTGCTTGGTGAGCATCTCCTGGACACTCAGCACCTGCATTCGCGGGTAGTCGTCGCCCCGCAGCACAACTCGCCCCTGCTGCGCCGCATACACCCGCAAGGACTCACGGGGCGGGTAGAGAGTAACCATCAATGACATCGGCGCGTTGATTTTCTGCCGTTGCCATTCGGTTTGAACACCAATCAGCCGTTGCATATCGGGCCGGCCTATTTGTCCCTGGTGCATCTTCACTTGGATCGGGATTACTTCGTCGGCCTCGGTGAAGTACCGGGCGTCAACGCCGCCGTCGCCGATTTTCTTGCTGTTTGGTACAGCGTTGAGCAAGCCGGCTACCTTATCCTCCGCCCATGCCCAACCGGGCAGGCCATCCTCTGCATCGGCCGCCGGCTGCAACGCCCGCTGCTCAAAGGTGTCCCACTCGTAATCTTCCCAGCCCATCCGGTACACAACCGGCGTCGCCGCCCCGCCTCTGGACGCCAGCCGTTGCTCCATTACACGGACGGCGATGGCGCTGACGTCAATGCCCAGGTACTGCCGTCCGAGCTTTGCCGCCGCGTCCGCGGCCGTGCCACAGCCACAGAACGGGTCCAGCACGAAGTCTCCGGGGTTGCTGCTGGCGTTGATGATGCGTTCCAGCAGGGCCAGCGGCTTCTGCGTCGGGTAGCCGACGCGCTCGCTGGATTGAGGGTTGGTTACTGATGACTGCCCTATTGTCCAAACGTTATCCGCCTTTTTCTCCGTGTATTCCCGATACACAGGTTTCCCATCCGATCCTTTTTCCGCTACGACTTTCCCTAATTCTTTGCTCCATACTCTTCCGCCCCGTCTTTTAGGCTTATCCAGTGGCTCCATGATTTTATGGAACGTGAAGCCCGGTCGGGCATAGAATAAAATCGTGTTGTGGTTGGCAGCGAATCGCTTGACGTTACCCTGAAAGTTGTCAGGGAAGTGCCAAATAATTTCGTTCTTGAAATATCGTTCGCCGATAACCACGTTCATCAGCATCCGTAGTAACCAATTGGCTGTCGGGTCGCAGTGCAGATAGATGCTGCCCGTCGGTTTCAATACCCGGTGCAACTCGACTAGTCGCCGCCCCATGAACAGCGCGTAAGACGCCATTGGCGAGGTTTCGCCGCTCACCAGTCGGACGGCGTTGATGGCGTTGCGGAGCGGGCCTTCCGGCAACCGCTGGTGCTGCGTTTCGCTCTCGACCGTCCAGCGCCAGATGTCCCGCAGTTGGGCATCAACGCTGCCCTTGTCGCCGAAAGCGGCGACGTAGTTGTGATTGGAATTGAACGGGGGGTCGAGATAAATCAGGTCAACGCATTCGTCGGGCAGTTCCCGGAGGATGTCCAGGTTATCGCCGCAGACCAGCGCGTTGCCTGCCAGGTAAGGATTAGTCGGGGGGGGGGTAGATTTGCCATCCGCCTGGCGCGCTTGCCGGCGGTTGGCTTTGCCGCAGTCTGGCGGCGAGCGCGGGGCGGCATCATGCCGCCTCAGAATCGGTGTTGCTCCCCCACCTGGCCGCCGCGCCCTGGGCGGCTATCTCCGCCCGTCGTTCCGGCGTCAGCGCGTCGGCCCGGGCCTTGCCGCCCTTCTTGCCGGCGGAGCGTTTCGGCCCGGTATCCTGCGGCTCCGTTGTCAGTTCTTCCTCGATCTCGCCCGTCGCTATCTTGGCGACCATCACCGCGCACCCCACCACGTCCGCCGGGCGTTTTTCGCCTCTCGGTCCGGTAGGCATAATCGACCTCCTATTGCAGCCAGCCCCGTTATACTGCAAAGGTATTGACAAACGCAAGCATTGGTTCAATTTCAAACTGAGACACTACCGGCGCGTCAGGCTTGTTGAGCATTTCTGCCGTACTCGGCTATAATCATGGCAGACTACGATTTCCTGAATGTAATGCCAGTCGATTATTACGAGACCCTTGGAGTTGACCGGGCGGCCAACGACGAACAGATTCGTCGCGCCTTCCGGCGCAAGGCCATGGAGTTCCACCCCGACCGGAACAAAACGCCCGGCGCCGAGGACAAGTTCAAGGAAATCAACGAGGCTTACCAGGTCCTCAGCGACCAGGAGAAACGCTCCCGATACGACCGGTTTGGCCACGCGGGAGTGAATGGCGGCGGCGACCGGCCCTTCGACGGCTTCGACCCGTTCGGCGGTTTCGGCGATATCTTCGACACTTTCTTCGGCGGCGGGACCCGCACGGCCAACCAGCCCAGGACCGGCGAAGACATTGCCCAGCGGGTTGTTCTCACCTTCGAGGAGGCCGTGTTCGGCTGCGAACGCGACATAGACATCCAGCGCGTCGAACCGTGCCACCTCTGCTCCGGCGCCGGCAATGAGCCGGGAACGCCCATATCCACCTGCCGCACTTGCAGCGGCTCCGGGCAGGTGCGTCGTGCCCAGCGCAGCGTTTTCGGCCAGTTCGCCGTAACGTCCCCTTGCTCCGCCTGCAATGGATCGGGCCGTTACATCGAAACCCACTGCCACAACTGCCGAGGGCGTGGATACGAACGACGCCAACGGACCCGTACCGTTACGATACCGGCGGGCGTGAACGACGGTATGCAGGTGCGCATCACCGGCGAGGGCGACGCCGGCGCCAACGGCGGCCCGCCCGGAAACCTCTACGTGCAGGTGAGGGTCCAGGAACACTCCATGTTCGCCAGGGAAGATGAAGACCTGCTGCTGCGCATGGACCTCAACATCGCCGAGGCCGCCTTGGGCTCCACCAAGCAGGTGCCAACCCTGGACGGCGAAGAGGTCGACCTTGAGATCCCGGCCGGCACCCAGTCTGGTCGGGTATTCCGCGTGCGTGGGTTCGGTGTGCCTCGCCTGCGACGCGACGGTCGCGCCAGCGGCCGGCGGGGGGACATCAGGGTGGTGGTGGACGTGAACGTTCCCCAGCGGCTCAACAAGTACCAGCGTCAGCTGCTGGAAGACCTGGCATACTCCTTCGATCACCGTGGCAACGCTCCGCCGGCCAAATCCAACGGGAAGCGTAAACCGCGCGCCGCGCGCGAGCCGGAAACCGACTCCGCCGAAACTCCCGCCGCCGAAGCGGCCGAAGAGTCCTCCGGTGAGGACAAGCAGAAGGGCCTTTTTGATCGCATCAAGGAAACCTTCGTCCCAGGCGAGGACTGATGTCCTGGCACGAGCTCAGCATTACCGTTCCGTTCGAGTACGTGGAACCCGTCTCCTATCTCTTTGAACGCTACGGATACGGTTTGAGCGTCGAGACCAGGCCAGGCGAGCACGCCGTCCTGCGTTCGTACCTCCCCAGCCTGTCCCGCCAGCGACTCGCTCATATCGAGGTCGGCATCAAACTGGCCTCCAGCGTTGCCGAACTGGGCGAGTTGCAAATCACGCCCCTGGGCGCGGATGAGGACTGGCGGGATTCGTGGAAGCAGCACTTCACCCTGTTGCGCGTCGGGAAAAACCTGGTCATCAAGCCTTCGTGGATCGAATACGAGGAGCGGGCGGGAGACGTAGTGATCGACCTCGATCCCGGTCTGGCCTTCGGCACCGGCTACCATCCCACCACCTACTCGTGCCTCGAAGCCCTTGAAGAGTTGGTCAAGCCGGGACACCTCGTGCTCGACGTGGGGACCGGTTCCGGCATCCTGGCCATCGCCGCCGCCAGGCTCGGCGCGGCGCATATCACCGCTGTGGACATTGACGGTCACGCCGTGCGGGCAGCCCGAAAGAACTTCCGCCGCACCGGCATCTCCGACCTCGTATCCGCTGAATCCGGCAGCATTCCCGGCGCGGTGACTCGGGGACGGACCTACGACGTAGCCGTTGCCAATATCAGCGCGCGCGGGATTCGCATAGTCGCGCCGGCGATTCCCGACTTGCTTGCTCCCGGCGGGGTGTTCATCGCTTCCGGCGTCATTGTCGATCAACACGACGAAGCACACTCCGCCGTCACCGACGCCGGCCTCGTTGTTGACGAAATCCGCCAACGCGAGGACTGGCTGACCATCCTCTGCCGCCACGGATGATACTCATTCCCGCTATGGAAACCCTGACTCTGGATCGATTTGAACTTACCGGGCCGCTGGGTAGCGGAGCCGATTACGACGTTCGAGCGGCCGTTGACCGGGAAACCGGGCAGCATGTGGTATTGAAACGGCCTTCGCCCCAGGCGGTGCGCCGTCAGATGCACGGCCCCATCGAGGATCGAACTACCCGAACGCTGGAAGCCTACGAGAGAGCCGGGCGGCATTGCGATGCGGTGCCCAGGGTTCTTGGCGTCACCGAGGCGGCCATCCATGACGAGTTCTTTGGCGAAGACGTAGGACAGCCGTACCGGGTTCGGGTGGAAGAACGCGCGGACGGCATTCCCCTGGTGGGCGACCCTCGCAGCCGCATCCTACGGGTACCCATCGGACTGGGACAAAACCTGTTCGCCTTACACCCGTTGGTCCTGCCACCCGGCGTGGAGCCATGGCCGGTGCAGACCCAACTCCTGGCCGCGCAGGAGATTTTCCAGGCGGCCGGATACGCCCTGCTGGACCTCGGCCCGCACAATGTCTTCTACTCGCCAGGGTCAGGCCGCATCTCGCTGATCGACGCCAGTGCCCTGGTGGGCCACGGTATTGAAACCTCCGTGGCCAATCGCGGGCCGCAAGACGTTCACGATTTCTACCTGGAGACGCTCAAGTTTTACGTCGCGCCGGATCCGGCGCCCCACGATCCTGCTGGTTACTATGACCCGTACAATCAGCGTCCAGTGATCTCGCTGGAGCAGGAGTGCGATGACCTGGATCGGGCATTCTCCGGCGCCGACGAGAGAATCAGGGAACCCGCAACCGCGTGCATCGGGAAAGTCAGGGCCCGAAACTATGCTTCGGTTGCCGAATTCGCCGGTGACTTGCAGGAATGTTTGCGGCAAATTACTATTCATGCTGCGGGTATGACCGGACGGGATGACGCTATGGCAGCGTGGCAATCGGCCTTAAACCGGCTGGCCGAAAGCCACTGGACCCGCTATCAGTTTGATGCGGACGCCGAGCTCGCCGTTTTGTCTGCCTGATTATCACAGTCTTTATCGCAACGAGGGTTGGAAGCGCTATGCTGACCGGTTCTTTGGCAATTCTTCACGACAACACTTCACACGGTGAGGATAACTATCTCACCAGAGACCTTGGCGACGGCAACTTCCTGGACGTGGTGCTGGACGGAGTCACCGGGCATGGCGGCGACGAGGCCAGCGGATCGGTCGCCGACGCCCTGAACCAGGCCAACATCTCAGGCCCGGATGACATCGTCGCCATACTCAATGAGATGAACTCCGATTTCCACCAGGTAGGTGGCGGGCGTTTCCTGCTGACCACCGCCTCAGCCGCGTTGTATCTCGATGGTAAGCTGCACATCGTCTCGGTAGGGGACAGTCCCATATATGTGATCCGCCCCGACGCCTACGAACAGTTCAGCGGGCGCATGGGCGGCCTGATACGTCTCGGAGTGTCCAAAGCGGTGGGAGCCGAAGCAACCCTGTCGGTGTTCCGCACCGAGGTGGCGTTGTCCCCGGCTGACCGGCTCGTCTCCTGCACCGACGGCGTGAGCGACAATCTGCTGGGCGACGAACTGATGGAAATCGTGCGCGGATCAGCCGACGCCGAAGAAGCCTCCGGCCGGGTCAAGGCACTGGTTGACCAGCACATCGAGCAGGGCCGGGACATTCGGTTCCGGGGCGGTAGGTTCCGGCACGACGACGAAACTGCGATCTTCCGGTTCTTCACCGAAAGTTAACGCATCCCCGTCCGCATCGCGTATCCCGTGACTTTCGTGGCGTTCCGGCCGGGTGTGTTAGACTGTCCGTCAGACTACTTCACGCGAAAACGACCGGCTGGACTGCTTTAAGCAATAGTAGTCGGTCACCGGCAGGCTGTAAGGAGATCTCAATTGGGCAAGATTAACGTTGCCATCATCGGTGTAGGCAACTGCGCCTCGTCTTTGGTCCAGGGCATTCACAAGTACGTTGAGGTGCCGGACGATCAGCCGATTCCAGGCGTGATGCACAATCGAATCGGGGACTACCGCATCGAGGACATTGAGGTGGTTGCCGCTTTCGACATCGACCGCAACAAGGTGGGCAAGGACCTGTCCCAGGCAATTTTCACCGAGCCCAACAACACCATTAAGTTCGCCGACGTCCCCCATCTAGGCGTGACGGTGGAACGGGGCATGACCCACGACGGAATTGGCCGCTACCTGTCCGACGTTGTCGTCAAGTCTCCTCACAGCACAGCCGATATCTCCGGCATCCTCAAGGAACGCGAAGTGGATGTTGTGATCAACTACCTTCCCGTTGGCAGCGAAATGGCTACCAAGTGGTACGTGGAACAGGTCCTCGATGCCCGTTGCGCCATGATCAACTGCATCCCTGTGTTCATCGCCCGTGAGGACTACTGGCGCGGTCGGTTTGAGGAACGTGGGGTCCCCATCATTGGCGACGACATCAAGTCCCAGGTGGGCGCTACCATCGTCCATAGGGTTCTCACCAGGCTCATGGAGAATCGCGGGGCCGAAATCGACAACACCTACCAGCTCAACTTCGGCGGCAACACCGACTTCCTCAACATGCTGGAACGCGACCGCCTGGTGTCCAAGAAGATCTCCAAGACTGGATCCGTCACCAGCCAAATGGACGAAGAACCCGAAGCTGACGCCATTCACATCGGCCCCAGCGACCACGTACCCTGGCTGCAGGACCGCAAATGGTGCTATATCCACATCGACGGCAAGGTTTTCGGCGGCGCGCCCGTCAAAATGGAAGTCAAGCTCGAAGTGTGGGACAGTCCCAATTCTGCGGGGGTCGTAGTGGATGCCATACGATGCGCCAAACTGGCCATGGACAACGGGCAAAGCGGAGCCGTTTTCGCTCCCTCCGCGTACTTCATGAAGAGTCCGCCCATCCAGTTCACCGACGCCGAGGCCCATGAGATGGTTGAGGCGTTCATCGCCGACCCCTCGGTCAATTCCGTTCATGTAACGGCGCAAAGTTAGCACTCCGCGCTCCGGGGAAGGCGGGCGCGGCAATGAAAATCGCCATGGTCTCGCCGTATGATTTCGCCTGGCCGGGTGGCGTAAACTCCCATGTGGTTCAATTGTCCGCTGAATTGCGCAACCGGGGCCATGACGTTGCCGTGATCGCGCCACATTCGCCGTCCAAGTCTCAGATTGACAATCAGCTCGAGAATCAGTTCATCCCCATGGGTCGTTCCGTGCCCCTGTCCGCCGGCGGTTCCAAGGCCCGCGTCACCTTCGACTGGTGGTTGTATCCACGGGTGCGCGCGCTGATGGACCGAGAGCGCTTTGACGTTGTTCACCTTCACGAACCGCTGGCGCCCCTGCTGCCGCTCATGGTCTTGCAGCATTCCAGGGCCGTCAACGTTGGCACCTTCCACGCTTACTCCAACCGCCAGCATCTCTACCGCATGACCCGCCGCGCCGTGGGGAGATGGCAAAAGCGCCTGCACGGGCGCATTGCCGTGTCGCCGGCGGCCCGGGCTTTCGTTTCGCCGCACTTTCCCGGCTATTCGTACCGGGTGATTCCCAACGGTATTGACTTTCAACGTTTTTCCGATGCGGAACCTTTTCCTGAACTACGGGACGGCAGACCCAACATCCTCTTCGTTGGCCGCAAGGACGAACGGAAGGGATTGCGCTATCTGCTACAGGCGTTCTCCATCCTGCGGCAAACGCGAGACAACGCGCGCCTCACCGTCGTCGGGCCCGGCGACCCCGACCGCGAGTGCGCGGCCTTATTAAACGCCATCATGGCCCACGACCCTGATGCAGTATCCGTAACCGGACCGGTCTCATCCGCAGACTTGCCCAGGTACTACGCCAGCGCCGACGTTTTCTGCAGCCCGGCCACCGGGGGCGAGAGCTTTGGCATAGTGCTGTTGGAAGCCATGGCCGCTGGCGTCCCAGTCGTCGCATCCGATATTGACGGCTATCGCGATGTCGTGTCGCACGACGTGAACGGCCTTCTGGTCAGCCCGCGGGATCCGTACGCCATCGCCGGCGCCGTAGGGCGCGTACTCGATAGCACCGTTCTGGCCGCTGGACTCTCAACAGCCGGGCGCAGCGCCGCATCCGAGTTCAGATGGGAACGGGTGGCATCCCAGGTTGAGGACTATTACCAGCAATGTATCGAGGAGGCCGACAACCGTGGCGCTGCCGGGTAGAGAGGAACTGCGGGGTGCCGTGCTGCGCTACGTGGAGATTCCGGGCGCCCGCGCATTCAACGCAGTCGGGCTGACGCCCAACAGCATTACGCTGGTTGGATTCTCGGTCTGCGTGGGTGGCGCGGTTGTGGTGGCCTCGGGCTGGCCGTTGTATGGTGGCATCGTTTTTCTGCTCGGAGGCTTCTTAGACCTTTTCGACGGCGCGCTGGCCCGGCTGACCGACAAGGCATCGCCCTTTGGGGCGCTCCTGGATTCCGTTTTCGACCGTCTTGGCGAGGCCGCGCTGTTCGTTGGCCTGGGCGTATATTATCTGCTGGGCGATCTTGGGTCCGGCCAACTCATGCTCAGTATGCTGGCCGTTCTGCTGGGCCTCGTGTTCTCCCAGGGGGTCTCGTACCTGCGCGCCCGGGGCGAGGGTTTGGGCGCGTTCACCCGGTCGGGCATCATGACCCGCACCGAGCGAGTCGTCATTCTGGGCGTGGGCCTGATTGTGGAAGGGCTGGCCCCCGTGCCGATCATGGTGTGGGTGCTATGGGTCATTGCCGGCGTGTCGTGCTTCACGCTTTTCCAGCGCATGTTCACCATCCGGGGGTTGCTGGACGAACAATAACCTGCCTTGCCGTCTTGGTGATATGATGGCGTGCAGGCACTACTAGGAGGTTACCAGGATGGCGTCACATTCCATGGGACTGTCGCTGCACGACGCGGCCAGGCAGGTTGGGGTTCCGTTCACCGTAGAGAACGAACCCGAGGACAAGCAGGTTAAGGCCAATGGCCTCAATCTCCACTACCTGGAGTGGGGCGATCCCGACAAGCCAACCATCCTCATGCTCCATGGAATCCAGCAGCAGGCGCACAGTTGGGACTTTATCAGCCTGCCCCTCTCGACAGACTACCGTATCATAGCGGTTGACCAGCGGGGCCACGGCGACAGCGACTGGTCTCCCGACGGCGACTACTCGACAGATGCCTACGTTGGAGATGTGGACAGTCTCGTCGGGGAACTCGGCCTGAAGGATTTTCACCTGGTCGGTCATTCCATGGGCGGACGCAACAGCCTGGCCTGGGCCTCGCTCCATCCCGGCGCGCTCAAGTCCCTGACCATTGTGGACACCGGCCCGGAAACCCAGCGCCGCGGCTCCGACCGCATCCAGCGGTTCCGCGAACTGCCCGACGAGCTCGATACCCTGGAAGAATTCGCCCAGCGGGTCATGGAGTACACGGGCCGTACCCGTGAGCAGACCCTGGGCGCGCTCAAGTACAGCATTCGGCAGCGCGGCGACGGGAAGTGGACCTGGAAGTACGACAAGGTAATTCGCGTGCGTGGGTTCCGCCCTCCGGCCTGGACATCCGAACAGCTGTGGGAAGGATGGCGCAAAATCGATTGCCCCGCGCTGGTAGTTCGCGGCGCGCGCAGCGACATTTTCGCCGACGAAACGATGCAGCGCATGGCCTCGGAGCATCATGACTGCACAACCGTTACCGTTTCCAACGCCGGTCATCTGGTACAGGGCGACAACCCGCCCGAGTTCCTGGCAGCGGTGAAGGGACTTCTGGGCCGGTTCGATTAGGTCGGAGTGTGCCCCGTTAAGACGCCGGGGCGGGTGTGAAATCCGCCCCGCCTGCGTGCTTTTGTGCGAGGGCCTCAGAAGCCCAGCAAGCGCGGCAGCGCCTCACCCAAGCCATAACCCAAGGCGGCCGACACCGCTCCGATCCCCAGGATTTCCAGGCCCTGCAGGATCGGTGATTTCTGCACCAGCCTCCCCTTAACCAGACCCAAGACGAACAGGCCGGCCAGAGAAAGCCCGACCGACCATCCGATCGCGGCCCAGCCCACGCTAAGGAAAAGGAACGGGATGATCGGGATGATCGCCGCTCCGCCGAAGGAAACGCACATCACGGCGGCGTCTTTCAGCGGGTTGCCGCCCAGGTCCGGGCTGATGCCGAGCTTCTTCTCCAGCAAGGTGCTCAGCCACAGCGATTCGTTTTCGGCTATCTGGTTTGCGAGACGCACCGCTTCGTCGTAGGTGTTGCCTTCCCGCTGAAACAGGATGACCAACTCCGCGAGTTGCTCCTCCGGTTTCTCTTCCAGGTCCTTTACTTGCCGGGCGATCGCTGCCTCCCGCACGTCCTCCTCGGCCCGCGATCCGAGGTACGCGCCCGCCGCCATGCTAATCATGCCGGCAGCGGCCGCAGCCAGACCCGCCACCAGCACCGTCCCGGTTGTTCCCACCGCGATGGCTATCGACGTGGTGAGGGCAACGGTGCTTATGATCCCATCCTGCGCGCCGAACACCACTTCCCGAAGCCGTCCCAGGTTGGCAACGTGAAACGGTTCCTTGTCCAGGGCCAGCGCCGCGTCAATGTAGTTCTCCAGGTCCAGCGGCAAAGCCGTTTGTTCGGCCCCGGCGGGAATCGGACCCGTCTCGGCCTGAGAATATGGCACTGCGGGAGTATCAAGAACCGCGAAGGATCCGCTGTCGTGCTGGATGTGCAGGCGCGAGAGGGCGTCGGAGAAGGCTATCTGGTGCTCCTTTTCCTGTTCCATCGCGTCGGTGAACGCCGCTACCGCTTCGGTGCGGTTGTCCGCTACCGCGTCGTTGATCATGCGAGGGTAGGTGCGGGTGTATTCGCGGGTCTCCCCTTCGATCACCCTGCTGAGATTGACCGCGGTGCTGTCCACCGCACCCGCTACCTTCAGGTAACTGAGACCGTGCAGCGTTTCGGCGCGGGCAACCTCTTCAAATACTTCAGCTACTTCCGGGTGCCCTTCTTCCCGCGCTTTCTCCGCGTACGCGGTGTAGGTGAGGTGGGCGATGGCCTCGGCCATGATGGCCTGCCACAGGTTTCGATCGGTGGCGGAAACGTCGCCCGGGACGGTTCGAGAATAGGACATGGCGCTCTCCGTATCCAATCAGAGACGCGGCGAGGCGTGGTGAGCGATGACGAGCCATCCGTCGCCGTCGCGGACAAATATGTTGGTGGCCAGCACGCCGAATCCCTGCGCCTGTCCTTCCACCACGCTAGTGATGCTCTCAACGCAGGTAACGAATCCACAGTTGCCCTCGATGGCAATGTTCACATAATGAACGTTGAAGTGCATCAACGCCGCCCCGTTGAAAATGCCCTGCCACGAGCGCCGGATGTCGGGCCAGCCGACGATGGGCTGCCAGCCGGGGTGCACGCACAACGCCCGGTCCGATTGCTCCCAGACGGCGTCCATTCGCTCCAGGTCCAGCGATCCGAAAGCGTCGTAGAACCGCTGGTTGGCGTCCCGCAGCGACAGGATGTTTGCATTTTCGGACAGCATGATTCAGGCGAGCAGCCGGCGCGCGTAATCATCCAACTGCCGAAGAGCGTCGTCCCGCGGCGCGCTGTCGGCGAATACCATGGCGCGGGAGGCTCCGGCGTCCTCGTAGGCTTTCAGCATCTCAGGGTCTGCCGGCTGCCCGAACACCGACACCTCTATGGTGTGCGGGTCGCGGCCGGCTTCCAGGGCCAGGCGCACGATTTCCTCGCGGGTTTCGTTCAACTGCTCCGGGGTGATGCGGTTGGGCATCCACCCGTCGCCCCAGCTCACGACGCGGCGGGCCACGTTGGGTGCAGTGCCGCCGATGAGCACGGGCGGATGCGGCTTCTGCGCCGGCTTGGGCGAGGAATATATCGGCGGAAAGTCGATGTGCTTCCCATGGAACTCTCCCGTTTCCTTGGTCCACAGCTCTTTCATGGCCAGTATGGATTCGCGGGTGTAGCCAATCCGCTGCCCGAATTCTACGCCGAACAACTCGGTCTCTTCCCGCAGCCAGCCGGTGCCGATTCCGAAGAGGAACCGCCCCCCGCTGAAATAGTCCAGCGTGGCAATCTCTTTCGCCAGCAGTATCGGGTTCCGTTCCGGCACCAGGCAGATGCCGGTACCCAACTTCAGCGTGGACGTTACGCCGGAGGCCCGACCCAGCGCCACAAACGGGTCGACGCACTCGTAGTACATCTGTGGAATGATACCGTCCGGCGAACCTGGCCAGGGAGTTTTAGGACCGGCGGGGATGGCCGGATGCTCAGGAACCCACAGCGATTCAAAGCCGTGCCCCTCACATGCTTGCGCCAACTCGGCGACGTCGATCGAAGACGGGGTAACGAACATTGCAATGCCGATGTTCATTAGTTGACCTCAAAATTGGATGACTTAGATTCCGAATCCTGGACAGCCATTATAGTGTAGGGGCGACGCATGCGTCGCCCCTACAGCAGTCACCAGTTTGGCCAGCGTCATGCGTGCGGTGAGAAGCTCGCCGGCACCAGCACTTTGGTCGTCTGGTTGACCAGGAATTCCCGGGTCGGCGGCGGCCAATGCGGCGTCGCCGACGCCTCGGCGCGGATCTTGTCGCGCTCGGCCAGGTCCTGGTAGGGCCAGATGTGGACCCACTTGTTCAGGCCGCCGATGTCGCTGTACATCCCGGCGGCCAGCGGGGAAAACTTTTCCCGGTGCTCGATGGCCGCGGACCAGATGTCCAGAACCTTGGGCATAGCGCCGTTCTGGTATTCGTAAATCCGCATCTCGTACACGTTGCCCTGCTTCTGCCCGCCGCCCATGGGCCGCATGAAGGGCGCCGGATAGAAGATTTCGGACTCCATGTGCAAGATGGTGCCCTGGCTGTCCGGCGGCCAGTTCGGGTCCTTGCCGGCTTCGGCGCGGATTTCGTTCCGCTGGTCCAAACTTTCGTAGGGCCAGATGTGGATGACCTGATTCAGGGGGCCGATCTCGGTGTGGAAAAAGGCGGCGAGCTTCGAGTACTTTTCCCGGTGGGGGAGAGCCTTTTCGAAAGCCTCTTCGAAGATGGGCACGCCGCCGGGCTTGAGGTCATAAGTCCGGACTTCGTAAATCATTTAGCCGTACCTCCTGGGTGCGCATGTTCAACGCCGGCAGTCTAGCAGATGGCCATACGAGCGGCAACCGGGTGCTATAATCGGCGCGACTGCCGGGGAGCAGCACAGCACACCGCATCAGGAGGTTTCGCACTATGGGCGCAACTGAAAAAGTAGCCAAATGGATCGTCGAAACGACATACGAAGACATCCCGCCGGACGCCATCCGGGTGGCGAACGAATCCTGTTTCGACCTGGTGGGCGTGATCCTGGCCGGCTCCACCCAAAAGGTTGGCGACATCATCCGCAGCTACGCGGGGGACCTGGGCGGAACCGAGGAGGCCACCATACTGGCCACTGGAGAACGCACCTCCGCGCTCAACGCCGCCCTGGTCAATGGCACCATGGGCCACGCTCTGGACTATGACGACTTCGGCGGCTTCGGCCATCCTACCGTCGCCATCTTCCCGGCACTGCTGGCCCTGGGTGAAAGCATTGGAGCGACCGGCCGGGACCTCATGGAGGCTTACGTCGTCGGCTGCGAGGTTGGCCTCGCCGTGGACTACGCAACCCACTACCACGGCCAGCAGATGCACCGGGGCTTTCACAGCACGGCCATCCTGGGCCGGCTTGCCGCTGCTGCGGCGTGCGCCAAGCTTTTGAAGCTGGACGAAGAGCAGACAACGATGGCCCTGGGCATGGCCGGTTCCATGGCCGGCGGCGTGATCCACAACTTCGGCACCATGACCAAGCCCCTGCACGCCGGCATGACCTGCCGCGACGGCGTAATGGCTGCCCAGCTCGCGCAACGGGGATTTACGGCCGGCGATCAGATCCTTGAGCATCCCGTCGGCTTCACCGCCACCGTTATCGGCGACGAGCATACCGACCTGGAGGCAGCGGCAGATAAGCTGGGCAAGCCCTTCCACGTGCAGGACGCGCTGATGATCAAGAAGTACCCGTCCTGCGGGGGCAACCACGCCATGCTGGACAGCGTGTTCGGGCTGATGCGGGAGCATGAATTCGGGTACGAGGACGTGGCCAACGCCGAGATCGTGCAGTCCTACGCCTCTACGGTGATGCTGTACGAGGAGCCGGAAACCGACCTCAAGGGTAAGTTCAGCGCCAAGTACAACATGGCGGCGGCCCTGGTTGACGGCCGGATAGGCATCGACACGTTCACCGACGAGAAGATTGCCGACGCTAACGTGGCGGACATGATGGAGCGGGTGAACATCCGGGTGCAATCCAAGTTTGAGCGAGGTGGCGGCACCGTATCCAAGGGAGTGCCGATCCGCGTAACCTTGAAGGACGGACGGGTCATCGAGCATGAAACGGCGCGCGGGTCTATCCTGGGCAGCCAGGCCAACCCCTGGGGAATGGAGAACATCGCCGGCAAGTTCCGCGAAAACGTCGGGATGGCGCTGTCGGAGGATCGCGTTGAGGACGCGGTGCGGCAGTGGCAGGATGTGACACAGGTTGAGGACGTGGGGGCGGCGATCCGGGAGACGCTGATTCGCTGACCTGACCCCGGATGCAGCGGAGCAAAGAGGGGAGGATTGCTGCCTCCCCTCTTTAGAGCCTATCCTAAAAACTGTTGGAAACTTGCAGTGGTGCTGTGGGAAGGGAAGC
>JAPPCX010000037.1 GCA_028875655.1 Chloroflexota bacterium
CGTTGGCAGGTCAACAAAGACGCCACCGCCCGGAAATGAGGCGGTGGCGCTGTTCAGCTTGACCCGGTGGCGAATCAGCATTTCCTTTACTGGTAGGCTCGTGGCCTGAACTCGGACGAGCAGTAGCGGATGTTTTCCCAGAATCCCGCGGCTTCCCGTTCCACGTTGACCGATTGCAGGAAATCCCGGCTCGGATCGTCGTAAATGATGCACGGCGCCCACAGGGCAATGTCCGGGAAGACGAACAATAGCGCTATTACCAGCGCCATGCACCCCATGAACGGCAATACCCCGATGTACACGTCCGTAATCGTGCTTTCTCGTAAAGCATCCTGGGCGGCTGCCGTCTGCTCCGCCATTTGAGCGTCAACATCCTGACGTACTCCGTGCAAAATGTACAGGTTGATGCCCTCGGGCGGGCTGATCAGGGCCGCTTCCACCAGGATCACCATGATGATGCCGAACCACACCAGGTCCACCCCTACCGCTTCCAAGGACGGCGTCAGGATCGGAATCGTGGTCACCAGCATGGCGAAGCTTTCCATGAAGGTTCCCAACAGCAGATAGAAGAACACCAGGATGATGACGAACTGGAGCGCGTTGAGGTTCAGGCCGGTTATCCACTCCGAAATGTCCGCCGAGATGCCGAGTCGGGCGAAGGCGAAACTCAAGGTGAACGCCGCCATCACGATCAGCATGATCATCGACGATGTGCGTACCGTGGAGATAATGGCGTCAAGCAACATTCCCTGCACCGCGCCCCGCGCCCGGTTCCAGTCTCCGTAGGAAGGCGTTGGCAATTCACCCCGACTGCCAATGAGATAGATAGCCAGGTACCACGCTGGCAGAAAAACGAAGCCAAGCAGTACCAGGGTTGTGATTCCCGCCGTCAGTTTCCCGCGCTGCTGTTGAACGTAGTCATCCAGCGCGAACACCACCAACGGAAACAGAAAAATCCCGATTATGATGATGGCGGCCCGGTTGTTGCTGATCTTACGGTACAGTTCGTTGGCGATTGCGACAATCAGAGCGCCGAATACGCCCAGAGCGGCGGCTTCGGTGGGCGTTGCCCATCCGGTGTAAATCGAACCCAGAACCACGAAGATAATGGCCAGAACGGGGACGATGGAGATCATGCCAATCAAGGCTTCAAACAACATCCTGCCCCATTCGGCGGTCGCCTCGGCGTAGGACAGGGTGGAGCGTCCGCGCCGATAGGCGGCCCGCTCGGTTGGGTCCGAAAGCCCGGCTTCCACACCCTGCTCCCGTCTCATCTCGGCTTGCTGTTCCTCCGTGTAGCGCCGGATTCCCAAGCCGCTGAACCAGGCCCGATACAGCCGCCGCACTTCTTCGTCCATAGGCGCCGTGCGCGGGATCAAGACCTAAGTCACCACCATCATCAGTATCATCATGAAGGCCAGCAGGAACCCTGGCAGGAATCCCCCCATGTACAGTCGCCCAATCGACTCTTCAACCAGCACCCCGTAAATGATCAGTCCGATGCTGGGCGGAATCAGGATTCCCAGCGTGCCGCCCGCCGCCAACGACCCGATAACCAGTCGTTCGCTGTATCCGCGTTGTCGGAACGAAGGCAGCGACACGCGGCTGATGGTGGCGGAAGTCGCCACGCTGGAACCGGAGCAGGCCGCGAAAACCGCGCAGGATGCGATGTTCGTGTGCAGCAGGCCACCGGGCAGGAATACCAGCCAGCGGGACAATGCCCCGTACATGCGCTCGCCCATGCCCGAACGCAGCATCAACTCGCCCATCAGCAGGAACAGCGGAACCGCTACCAGGATGAAGTTGGTGTTGCTTTCCCAGGCTTTGTTGCCGAGGATGTTCCACAGGTTGGCGTCGGAAAACGCCTGCATCATCACCAGCGAAAGCACCCCGAGGGCGCCGGCGACATATAGGCCAATCAGGAAGAAAACTCCCATCATGCTGAATGCGGTGATGATTGCCATTGCCGAGGTCCTCCGGGGGGTTGTCGCGGTTATGGGATGGGTTCGACGGATAAATTATCCGTGATTGACGACTCCGTTCGCTACACGGCGCCGCCTTCCTGCTGCTCGATCTCCGCTGCCGGAGCGAGGTCGGCCACGTCGCCCCCGGCGCGCTTGTGCCAGATTTCCAGCAAGCCCCTCGCGATCATGCTCAGCATCCACTGGCCGGACGTGAACGCCAGCATGGTGAATCCTACGGCAACGATAATTTGGAACATCCAGAGTTCGGGCAGAAATTCCCCGATCAGGTAGGTGTTGGCCAAGGCCGGCTGGCAGGCTTGCGCCAGTTTTTCGGGATTATCCTCGCCGATTAAATTCATCACGAACCGGTCCGCTCCGCTGGAGGGTGAAGTGGGATCGTGGCGAATGCAGTACGACTTCAGCACCTCCCGCCAGGCGTACCAGGCGGTAATCAACCCGAAAAACCCAACCGAACCCAGCGCTAACCAGTCGGCTGCCGAACGCATATAGGGATGGATCCGGGAAAACAGCGGCAGCAGCACGTCAATTCGCACGTGCGACCCGGTGCGCAGCGAATACGAAAAGGCCCACGTGCCCGCGAAAGCCAGAATATAACCGCCGATGAGCTCTTGGTTGCCGAGCGCCGGCCCTCCCAACTTGCGCACTACCACTTGATAGGTGATGTAAATACCCAGCAGCAGCAGCAGCGTTCCGCAGACGTACCCGAAGGCGCGGTACACGTAATCCAGCCCGTGATCAATCTTGTGAATGAACTGGGTCAGTGCAACCGCGGGCGAGGTGGGGGTGGCTTGAGTAGTCAACTGACGCCTCCAGCGGATGTATTCGTGGCTCGGCGCGATTCACGCCGACGTTTCGCCAAGCGTCGATATGCCAATGCTACGAAAGGCGACACTGCTCGGCATGGCCGGCGATTGCGGACTATATTTGCCGGGCAGACAAATGTCAATTAGTTGATGTCCTTGGCCTGTCCATCGGCGCCGACCCTGACGCCAATAATTGGCGGGGCTTTCTCGTTGTAAATTTGCGCCATATTTCGCCCTTATATGGCCGCCGGCAGAGTCTAAGAAATTCATTAATTCTTGTCAAACGAAATTATGCAGTCGTCAAACGTAGTAAACATTTACGTATGTCGTAATATAACCGACGGTGTTCGCAATAAAGCAGCGGGGGCAGGTTTCAAACCCGCCCCCGCCTATGAGCGAAATCGCCGTACGGCCGGCTATTCAGTCGAGGACGCTGTACCGTCCGCGTTGATTTGCACCTTGACGATGGGCGCCACCACTTCATTGAAAATGATCGCGGCTTCCGACGTAGGGCCGCCGACGCGCTCGACCCAGCCCGGCACGACGTTCTCGATGGCGGACTGCCGCTGGGCAGCCTGCATCTCCGGCGTAAACGCCACCTCCGCCATACCCTGCTCCACGTTCTGCGCGATGGCGTTGGGAGCGAAGTGCTCAAAGAGCAGCTGGCGGTTGAGGTAGGCGTGGCGCGCGCCCTCTTCCAGTACGATGTTCTGGAGGTCCTGGGGCATCGTGTTCCAGCGTTCCGCGTTGACTGCGAACCAGCTGTGGCCCACGGAAACGATAGGGCCGACCAGGTAGTCGGACACCTCGTACCAGCGCAGGCCGTGCCCGCACGAACCGCAGGAAATCGCGCCGTCGATCACGCCCCGTTCCAGCGCGGTGTACACGTCGGCGAACGCGATGAACTGCGGGTCGGCGCCCATTCCCGACAGCAGGTCGCTGAGCACCGTGCTGTGGCTGCGGACTTTGAGACCCTGCAAATCCTCCAGGCCGTCAACCTGCGGCTTGGCGAAGATGTAGTTGTGCGCCGTCATCATGTAGGCGATCTGCACGCCGCCGTTATCCAGGGTGACCTCGGCCATCTTGGGCTGAATGGCGTCAATCACGTCCAGCTGGTCCTGCTGGGTTGCGAACAGTCCCCACAGGTTGCTCATGTCCATGATCGGGAAGTCTCCGCCCACGTAGCCGGAGTAAATCTGCGCGGAGTCCAGCGTGCCGTCCTCGATCAAGCGCAGCGAGTCCGGCCCGGCGATGCCCAGTTCGGGGAAGGACGAAATCTCGAACACGACTTGCCCGTTGGTCCGCCGCTTTACGCGCTCCACGAAGCCGATGTCCTCGGTCTCGGCATAGTTGCCGATGGCTAGGCCGCAGTCCACCAGGGTGCGGTTGATGCAGGCCATCTGGAACTCGAAGCTCTCACCGGAAGATGTCAGCGGGGTGAGATTGAAGTTGATGTCGCTTTCCACGCCGCACGACCAGCCGGACGGGCTGCCGCCGCCATGGGCGCCAGGCACGGACCCTGCAGTTTCGCCGTCGCACTGGGTGGAGGCAATCGCTTCCTGCCCACCGTTGGGCGAATCCACGATGTTGATGCAGACTTCACCTATGCTGCGCCCGTCGCTGCAATCCACACCCGACATCTTGTCGGACATCATCATCGCCTCGGTTTCGCTGGCGGTGCCGTCGGAGTTGATGACCACGCCCACGATAGGCCCGACCTTCTCATTGAAGATCTGGACGCCCTCGGAGTTGGGGCCGCCGGCGCGCTCCACCCAGTTGGGAATGATGGTTTCCAGCGCGGTGACCCGCATCTGGGCCTTCACGTCGTCCGGGAAATCATGGTATTCCATCCCCTCTTCGACGTTTAGGTTGATTCCGTCCGGGTCCCATTGGGCCTTCAGCAACCGCCTGTTCTCAGCGTCAAACTCCCGGCCCACTTCCTTTAGAATCTGCTGGTTGGCTGGCGAAAGTTCGGCCCACTTCTCCCCGTTGACGGTCACGTAGGTAACGCCAACGGAGCCGACGATTGGGCCATAGAGATAGTCGGTGACTTCGTACCAGCGTTGGCCATAGCCCGGAGTGCCGCCGGTGATTCCGGCGTCCAGGACGCCGCGTTCCAGAGCGGTGTACACGTCCGCAAAAGCCACGAACTGCCCCTCGGCGCCCAGCCCAGCCAGCAGGTCGCCCAAGATGGTGCTGTGCTGGCGAATGTTCTTGCCCTCGTAAGAATCCAGGCTGGGAAGGGGTTCCCGGCTGAAGACATACTGGTTCGGATAGTAGGCGCGGAAGATCGGCTCGCCGCCGGTGGAATCCCGCAGGATCCGGATCATATCGTCCTCAATGGCGTCGGTCAGCGCCAGGTGGGCGTCGTTGCTGGGTGAAAGGCCCCAGAGATTGCCCACGTCGATGATCGGCAGGTCACCGCCAACGTAGCCGGAGTAAATCTCGGCGAATTCGAGGGTGTGATCGTTGACCAGCCGGATGGTGTCCGGGCCAGCCAGTCCCAGCTCGGGATAGGACGAAATCTCGATGGTTACTTCGCCGTTCGTTCGTTCCGCGACCCGGGGAGCGTAGAAGCTGTCGATCAATTCGCAGGGCCGCAAAGTACGGTTGATGCACACTACCTGGAGCGTAACGGGTTCCTGGGTTGCAGCCGCCGGCGCAGCCTGGGCCTGGGCCTGGGCGCCTTGTTGGCTTTCGGTGGACGCCGGCGCGGCCGCAGGTTCGGGTTCGCTGCCGCCGCCGCACGCGGCCACGCCCAGCACCAGCAAGGCGATGGCGGCCACACCAACGACCGTGCGCCATGACCAGGCGCCGAGTCCCGCGGAACGCAATCTATTTACATTCAACATAGACCCTCCCTCAAGAGCGAATCCCTGCCCGCCAGAACCGGCAACCACGCCCGCCGCCGCTGCCGCAGTAGGGCATCCTGATTGGCGGCATACGTTAACAGCCGCCCCGCGCAGTGTCAACGATTCCGGCGGTTCCCGTGTGCTATAATCGCCAACGTTCGGCGGCGCACGGCGCTGACCGACGATTACCGTTGAGATAATCGGAACTGTTCTCATTTTGTGAGCCGTTCTCATTTTGCGAGGAGGAATACTGCGTTGACTAGTCTGAATGAACGCCTGCAAGCCGGACGGGAAATGCGGAGAACCATGTCGGGAGGAGACTCCTCCCACTTCGCTCTTCCCGGAGTTGACCAGTTGGCCCCAGACCTCAAGCGCATCATTGACGAAGCTCTGTTCGGCACCATCTGGACGCGACCGGGGCTGGACCTCAAACAGCGCTGCATCGCGACCATTTCGGCTTTGATGTCTCAGGGAGAACTCAACCTTCTCCGCAGGCACATCGTGCGCGGCCTCAACGTTGGCTTGACCCCCAACCAGGTCGTGGAAATCTTTTTGCAATGCACCTTTTACATCGGAGTTCCCGCCGTGGAGTCCGGCCTGCGGCTGACCAAGGACATATTCGAAGAGCTGGGAATTGAATACGAACCGGCCCTGGAATACGATCCGAACCGGCACGTCGATGAGTTGTTCGCTTTGGGCCAGGAGATGCACCGTCGCCACATGGGATCCCTCACCGAAACCGGCATGGATTCGGATAGCCCCGAAGTTCAGCTGGAGCGCATCATCGACGAGTACAACTGGGGAGCCATCTACAGCCGTTCGCTGCTCAACGACAAGGAAAGAGCCATCATTTCACTGGCGGCCCTTACCACCATGGGGGTCTATGACGCTCAAATGAGGCGGCGGATCCGCGGCGCTGTCGGTGTCGGCATGGCTCCGAATGAAATCATGGAAATCTTCATACATCTTTCGATGTACGGCGGGTACGTCAACGCCCGCACCGCCATGCGCATCGCCCGTTCCGTGTTCAACGAGCTCGGGATCAGCTGATTCAGGGAACTCGAACTACGGCGCCCGATTGCGCGACAAGCCGCCGCGACGGTAAAGAGGAGGTAGCTGTAACCTGATGAAACTGCGCCTCGACGACGGCTGCGAGCTGTTCTACACCATCGACGACTTCACCGACCCGTGGACCCAGCCGGAAACGGTCGTCATGCATCACGGCATGGCGAAGAACCATAAGATGTGGTTCGCCTGGGTTCCCATTATCGCCCGCCATTATCGCGTGATCCGCCTCGATATGCGGGGCATGGGTCAATCCTCGGTCCCGGAGCCCGGCTACCCGTGGTCAGTGGATAATTTCGCCAACGACCTGTCCGAGTTCGTGGACAAGTTAGGCTTGGAACGGTTCCACCTCCTCGGGGAAACGGTGGGCGGCAGCATTTCCATGCGGTACGCTACCATGCGCCAGGAAAGTCTGCTGTCTCTGACCGCCTGCACCTCGCCAACCTCGTTCAATGACGCGCACCACGCCCAATCGGCGGTCCAGATTGAAGAGGAAGGCATCGGCGCCTGGGTCGAAAGCAGCATCGGCCGCCGGTTGGATCCCCAAATTGTTGACCCTGCCTACACCCGCTGGTACGCCGAGCAGATGAAAGCGACGGCGCCCCATGTGGTCGCCGGCTTCCAGGCCCAGGCGTCGGGTGATCTGCGCCCCCTCCTCAGGGAAGTTCAAACGCCGACGCTGATCATCGCTGCGGCTTCCCTGCGCGAGGAAGTGCTCGGGGATTTCCGCGGAGCCGCCGACGTGTTCCCGAACGGCCGGGCCGTTGTATTCCCCGGAGTGTCCGGGTTTGTCCAGCACATCCTCCCCGTCCCGTGCGCCCGGGTCTGGCTGGATTTCGCTCGCAGCTTGAGCTAGCGCCTTTCGGTACTATGGCGGAGCGCGCCGACGCCGAATCCGGCGACATCGGGGGACAGCGGGCAACAGGAGAGACCGGACGGACACCACGCCGCCGTAGTTTATCGCGCCGCGCGCAGTTGAACGCGCGGCGCTACTATCGCCGTCACGTCCGCGACCGGCGGGGCCGCTATCACGCCGGTTTTCTGGCCCACCTTCTGGCCCGTGGCGAGTTGCAGGTGCTGCCCCGGCGCATCAGCCGCAAGTATCATCTCCCGCTTTTCTTGGCCCTTTACAACGTCCAGTTTTTCCGGCTGAGGAGCCGGTATCTCTGGCAGGCCATGTTGGCGGCGCTGGTGATGCTCGGTGTGCTGCTTTTGGTGGATTCCATCGCCGATGCCGTGCTGGCGGCCGGTCTGGGTTCCAGCGCGGTGATCGTCTTCGTTCATCCGAACTCCAGCAGCGCCGCTTTGCGCCACTTGGTTGGAGGGCATCTGCTTGGTTTGGCTGTTGGCGCTCTCACGTCATTCATCTTATTCCATACCGGATGGGTTCCTGTTGCGGATGCCAGTCACCATGTGGCAGCCGATATCGCTGCTGCCATTACCCTGGGCGTCGTCATCCTGCTCATGTCCGCCACCGACACCGAGCATCCGCCGGCCGCCGCCACCGGTCTCGGTTTTGCCCTGCAAAGTTTGGAATACACGCTTGTGTTGCTGTTTGTTGCCGCTGTCCTGATGCTGGCCGCCGGCAAAGTGATCTTCCGTCGCGCCCTGCGCGATCTTGACTGACGTTTAGGAGTACCGCAATGCCCGACTCGTTGTCCCGCCAATTGGCCCGCTGGGTCGTTAACCTGGACGCGCGAGACCTGCCCCCGGCTGTGATCGACAAGATGCAGACCTCGCTTCTTCACGCCACGGTCGTCTCCATAATCGGCGCCGGCACCCATCATGGAAAAGCCGCCGTCGATTTGGCCTTGGGCGAGGAATCGTCCCCCGGTGGCGCGACCATACTGGCCAACGGTGGCCGCGCCACTCGCTGCGGCGCCGCCTTCGCCAACAGCAAGCTGATGCATGCTACCAACCAGGCCGACTCCTACCGGATGCTTACCCACCCGGGCCCGTGCGTGATACCGGCCGCCCTGGCCTCGGCCCAGTTGGGTGTTTCTACCGGTGCCGAGCTGATCACCGCCATGGCCGCCGGGTACGAGGTGGAATCCCGGATCGCCGGCGACTTTATCGCGTCCACCCAGGCTAGAGGCTTCCGATCCAGCCCGATCTTCGGGACCCTGGGAGCGGCCGTCGCCACCGGCAAGTTGCTGGGCCTGACCGAGGATCAGATGGTGACCGCCATCGCTTTAGCCTGTACTTTCACCGCGGGCACCAACGAAGGCCCGCGTTCCGGCGGTCGTGAGATGATGTTTCACGAGCCGCAATCCACCCGCAGCGGAATCATGGCGGCCCTGCTCGCACGTGAGGACGTCCGTGGCTCGGAAGAGGCCCTTGAAGGCCCGGCCGGGTTCTACAACGCCTTTACCGGAAACAATCGCGGTGAACTGTCATACGTTTTCACCGGCCCCGACAAGGTTGATTTCGCCCCCGTAACCGAGGGATTGGGCAGCCGCTGGGAGCTACTGCACACCGTCATAAAGATGTACCCGACCGCCGGCTACAATTGCCCTGTCATCGAGCTCATGTCCGACATCCGCCGCGCCCACGATTTCAACGTGGACGACATCGAGAAGATCACGGTGGACATGAACTGGCTGGAAACCCTCTACCCGTCGCCGGAATTCCCCAACCCGTCGCGCGGCCAGGCCATTGTAGGCAGCACCCATTACTTTACGGCCTACGTCGCTGTCAACGGCTCATACCCTCCGCTGCGCACCCGCATCGACCCGGGCGAAGACGAGCAAACCGCCACCGCCGAAAACCACGACGCCGTGCTGCGCCTCATGCACAAGGTGGAAACGGTGGGCCACCAGGACCGCCGTGCTTTCGCCCCGCGTATCACCATCGAGGTGGCCGGCGGAACGGCCTACCGGGGAGAATACCAGGGCACGGAACTGGAGTGGGGTTTGGACGAGGAAGTCAACCGCCTGCGCCCTTTGTTCCCGCTGATCGACTGGCCCGACGCCAGGCTGGAAGATATAGTGTTGGCCGCCAGGCGCGTCTGGAGCGCCGCCGACGTCAACGAGCTGCTCGGGGCCGCCACTCCGTAACGCTCGAATAACTCAAGGAGCTTTGAAATGCTGCCAGGATTGGAAGGCAAGGCCGCGTTGGTTACGGGCGGGAGCAAAGGCATCGGCAAGGCCATCGCCTATGCCCTCGCCAGGGAGGGCTGCTCGGTCGCCATCTGCGCCCGCGGCGAGGCGGACCTGCAGGCTGCCGCTGCGGAAATCGGCGACGCTACCGGCGCCCGCGTGGTACCCATTCGCGCGGATATGACGGTTCCCGAGGATATCGTGAATCTCGTCAGCGCGGCGGTGTCCGGTCTGGGCAGGCTGGATATTCTCGTGAACAATGCAGTCAACAGCACCAGCGATCGCGCCAGCACCATCCCCGACGACGTGATTCTCAATCACATCACCACCAAGGTCATGGGTTATATCCGTTGCGCCCGGGAATCCGTGCCGCACATGATCGAAGCGGGCGGCGGACGCATCATCAACATCGGCGGCATGGCGGCTCGCAACTCCAGCCCAACCAACCCGGGCTCAGGAGTCACCAATTCCGCCATGTCCAACTACTCCAAAGCACTGTCGGATGATGTGGCCGCCGACGGTATCCTGGTCAATTGCATCCATCCGGGCAGCACCCGCACCGAGCGCTACATGGGATTGGTCGAAGAACGCGCCGCCCGCAGCAACATCACTCCCGAGGACGAACTGGCCCAATCCGTCGCGGAAATCCCCATCGGGCGAATGATCGAGCCCGACGACATCGCCAACCTGGCCGTGTTCCTCTGTTCAGACCTCGCCTCGGCCATTACCGGCCAGACCATTGCCGTGGATGGCGGAGGCGGCCGGGGAGTCCATTTTTAGGACCAACCCTAGCTCAACCCGATCTCTTTCAGCGCATTGGCAAAGCTCGAGTCCAGAACGTAGGCGTCGTTGGCCTTGTCGTAGGTCAGCGGCCGGGGCAGATTGACGTCGCCGCGACGCCGCTTCAGCCGGTTCAGGCTGTGGCCCTGGCTGGAGAGCGATCCCGAGAGTTCCCGTTGCGAAAGTTGGAGCGTGTGCATCAATTGGGCGCGCTTCTGGGTCTGGTTCGGTGAGCGTGAAACTCTGACCATCGCCTGCCGGGCCGTATCGGAAAGGTTCCGCCAGAAGGTATGGACGTAACTGGCATTCCAAACCGGCGCCTCGGGCTGTGGGATCGCCTCTGTCGCGGGTTCCACCGTGGCTTCGCTCTCCGTCGCTCCCGGCAACTCTGACGAAGTATCGGTTGGCGGGGTTATCGCCGCGGCGGGCGGTTCCACGGAGCCGCGGCCCGCCATCCCCCTTAGAGTAGCTATAACTTCATCAATATCGCCCTCGATGGCAACCGTTACTTTTGTCAAGATCGTACTCCCGTTGACCCAGAAACCTTCGGTTTTCCGCCGTTGCTTCAATTACGTCAGTGATAGGTTCACTTCCGTCATGCCCTGCTTCACTTCCGTCGTTCCCGCGAAAGCGGAAATCCAGGAAACCCCTTGAATTAGCGGCATAGCGCAGCCTTGCCACGCGCTCAAACACCATAACATACATCCGCCGATTATGGACGCAACTCCGACAGCAATGCGGATTCCAGGACCGCCGGCGGCACGTATTGCTCAAACCTGGCGCCGATTGTCCCGTCGCTACCCACCACAAAAGTCCAGGGCTCGGAAACCAGTCCCCATTCCGCCACTGCCGGAACCAGTTCGCGCGACGGGTCCGCCGGTTCAATCATGTGAGGGTCTCGGTACACTTCCACATGCACGAAATTGGCCCGCCCCCGGTATGCGCGGGCCAATTCCGAAAGGTCGGATACCTGTGGCCCGCAGGTGGCTGACACGCAAAACGCGGGCGTGGCGAAGGTAATCACCGCCGGTTTGCTTGCTTCAACGGCTTCGGCAACGGATAGTTGATAAAGCGCGGGGTCCGGTTCCGGGCTGCTGCTGATGGTGTGAAGATTCTCAACGGTGGCCGCATTGGGCGTTTTGGACGGAGGCGCCGGGTCGCCGATGAATGGAACCCTGTGCTCGGAAGCCACCGATACCACGGTTCCAATGGTCAAAACTTCTTCCTCCGGATAGTCAAACGTGGCGTGCAGCTCCCAGATTCCGGGAGTGTCCCCCGTGGCCGTGCCGGCCTGGTCAAATTTCACCTGTGCCACGAACACTCCGCGCCGGCCTTCCGGCGGCCACTCCAGGAATTCTGCGGCGGTGCGGTGTCGGACCTGGCCGGTGGGAGCGCCCGGCTCGTAATAGACGGCGCGCAGTTCCACCGACTCGGGGCGCACCGGCATGTAATCCCGGTCCACCAGCCCGAATGATACCCGGTTTTCCCCCACCGCCAGGTCGCTGTTGGTCACCACCAGGCTGACCGGCGGCCCTCCAGGCGGCTGTGCCAGCGGGTCGTCGGGTGAAGCCGTGGCGCTGCATGCCAGGGCTGCCAGGCTGGCAGTGACTCCCAGCAGCAGCGCCGCCGCCGGCGAACCAATCCTCAGGAACGATTTGAGCAACTTCGACATGCCACGCAGCCCCCAGCGCGCCGGCCCAGCGGGTGCGGATATACCGTGAGCCATGGTCTATAATCATCATACACTCCCAACCCTGATTGAATGCGAGGCCAAAATGCGATTCGGTTCTTTTGTTTTCCCCGTCAGCCATGATCCTCACCGTGACTCGGAAGTCATTGACAGCACCCTCGATGAAATGGTCCTGGCTGAGGAAATCGGTATGCACTCGGTCTGGCTGACCGAGCACCACTTCGACGGCGCTGCCGCTCACGCGGACCCGCTCGTCCTGGGCGCTGCCCTGGCCGCCCGCACCAGCCGCATCAGGATCGGTTTCGCCGTCGTGGAATTGGCGTTCCACCATCCCGTGCGGCTGGCGGTTCAGACCTCGCTGCTGGACAACCTTAGCCATGGGCGGCTCATCGTGGGAACCGGACGCGGTTCGGCCTACAACCACTACGAATACCTCGGTTTCGGAATCACCATGGAGGATGGCATCGCCCGTCTTGACGAAGCGGAACAGTTGCTGGTGGAGGCGTGGACCGGCGAGCCTCTCCACCACAGCGGAGAAGTCTGGGACGTCAAGTTCCCGCAGCTGCGGCCCCGCCCGTATCAGAAACCGCATCCGCCCTTGATCCGCGCCTGCATCAGCGAAGCGTCCACCATTGCCATGGCGAAAATCGGCCGCCCCGTAATGATCGGCATCCAGACCCTCGACACCTTGCGCAGCCGCCTTGAACGATATCAGGCGACCATGCTGGACGCCGGGTTCACCGAAACTGAAACCGAATCTACTTTCGACCAGTGTTGGGCGTCCCGCGACCTTTTCGTCGCCGACAGCCACAGCGAGGCGTTGGAAGTCGCGGCCGCGGGCTTTGAACGCGAGCGCACCCACTTCCGGCAGGCCCGGGAGTTGTACAACCCCGGCGGATTCCCACCGCCCGACCCGAACCGTCCGCTACCCGCCGGCGAGGTCCTGGAACATTCCTTCATCATCGGCACGCCGTCGCAGGTTGCCGAGCAGGTGGCGGCCATGCGCGACGTCGGCGTGCGCAACCTGATGCTCAAGCTCAACGTGGGCGAGATGGACACCCACAAGGTTCAAAAATCCATCAGGATGTTCGGCGAAAAGGTGATGCCCAAGTTCGCGGACGACTAGCCCGGCGGCGTCCCCCTGACCGCGAACCCGCTACAGCGCCCTCACCATCGCGTCCAAGCTCTCCAGCGCCTTGCCGATGTTTTCCTGGCTGTTGGCGTATGACAGCCGGACGTAGCCTTCGCCAAACTCTCCGAACGCGGCGCCGGACAGCAGCGCAACTCCGGCGTCCTGCATCGCCCGTTCTTCAAACTCCGCGCTGGTGAGCCCGGTCTCCTTGATGCTCGGGAAGGCGTAAAACGCCCCCTCGGGTTCCGGGCAATTGATGCCCGGAATCGCCTGAAGCCCGTCCGCGATCAGACGCCGCCGGCGCGCGAACTCCGCGGCCATTTCCTGCACGGCGTCCTGCGGCCCGTCCAGCGCGGCAACCCCAGCTATCTGGCTGAAAGACGCGGCGCACGACACGCTGTTGGTGGCCAGCCGTGAAATGTGCGGCACCAACTCCTCCGGCATTATGCCGTAACCCAGACGCCACCCGGTCATGGCGTAGCTCTTGGAAAAGCCGTCCAGGATGATGGTGCGGTCTGCCATTCCCGGCAGCGCCGCGATGCTGTGGTGTTCGCCCGAATACAGTATGTCCTTGTAAATCTCGTCGGACATCACGTACATGTCGGGATGGCTGCGTACCACGTCGGCGATGGTCTCCAGCTCCTCCCGCGTCAGCGCCGAACCGCACGGATTCTCGGGCGAGTTGATGATGAGCAGGCGCGTGCGCTCGTTGACCAGTTCGGGCAGCCGGCTCAGGTCGGGATGGTAAGCTTCCTCTTCCAGCAACTGCATGGGCACCGCCTTTGCGCCGCTGAACTCGATCATCGACTCGTAGATGGGAAAGCCCGGGTTGGGATAAATCACTTCCGCGCCCGCTTCCGCCAGGGCCAGCAGCACGTAGAACATGATGGGCTTGGCCCCGGGCGTAACCACCACCTGCTCCCAGTCCGTGTCGATTCCCCGAACCTCGCGGCTGTTGCGCGCCACCGCTTGCCGGAGTTCCGGCAGGCCCGGCGTGGGGCCGTAATGGGTGTACCCGTCCCTCAGCGCTTGCATCCCGGCCTGCACGATGTGATCGGGCGTTTCAAAGTCCGGCTCCCCGATTTCGAGGTGGATAATTTCCCGTCCCTGGGCTTCCAGGGCGCGTGCTTTGGCAAGCACCTCAAAGGCGGATTCGGTTCCCAGGCGGCTCATTCGAGTGGCGATAGTCATGGCTTGGCAATCCTTAAATCATGGGCTGGTTAAGGCTGTGGCCTCACCGGAAGGTTACCACTTTTTCGCCACCCCACGCACAACCCCAGGCCCCCGGTCTAAGACCTCTTCAAAGTAGCTGAGGCATCCAATTCCGCTCATCCTGAGCTTGTCGAAGGATGCCCGATTCATACGAACGGCTTTAGTGTCGCCTGAGATTATGGCGTGGGCTCAGGCGATGCGGGCGCGCAGGTCGTCCGGCTTCAGGTCGGGGTAGTCGTCCAGGACGTCATCCTGGGCGACGCCCTGGGCCAGCAGGATCAGGATCAGTTCCACCGACACGCGCATATCGCGGATGATGGGCTTGCCGCCGAATACGTCGGAGCGAGCGGTGATGCGGGCGAGCAGCGTTTGATTGGCTGGCATAGTATTCCTCCCGTGCCGGCGGGGAATCGTCAGAATCAGGATTTGCCGGATTCATGGATTTACAGGATTGAGTCGATTGTGCCGGGACATTGTCAATCCCGATAATCCTATGAATCTTGATTCTAACGATTTTGCGGCGCCAAAAGCAAAACCCCTCTGGTGCGCCGTTCTGATAAGGGCCGTCAAGGGTATCGTCAGCCTTGGTGCTATAATTGAGTAGCACAAGTATTAGTTGGATAGACCTCTCCCGCTATCAGGATAAGCCCCGGATACAGCCCCATTCTTGGCCATCTGAATGAAAAGAGTTTCTAGACCTACGACAGCGAGGTGGAGGACATGGTCCTTGACAATTCATTAGCAGCGGAGGTTCGCAGATACCGTGAAGGTATGGCACGTTCCTTGGCAAACTTAGCCGGGATGGTGGCAGAGACAGAACGGAGTTTGTCTGCACAAGGTTTGGATCTTGACAGTATTGACCTGGAATCCGAACTCACCAGTGAGAAAGCTCGCAGAATGCACTGCACCACGTGCGGATTGCTGCTTCGCAAGGGCAAAATACATATGGTCGGCGCGTATCGAGCCAACGAGACGGATAACTTACATTCGCTGGCTGTACAGATGAGGCCAGTGCTCGAGTGTGCGGGGCAAGCCCATGACATGGGCTTGATTGCGATGGGAGGCCTTGAACACGGCGGGAAGAAGGCCCTTGCCCGCCTTGATACGTACTATTCCGACACGATGCTCCGTGTGACCAAGGGATCTGTAAGCAAGCACCAATTGTTTTCTCAGATTGCCGAGATGAGAAAGGAATTTGGAATGGACGGAGTTAAGCCCAAGAGCTTCAGACATGAGAGTAAAGCGGAATCTCTTCGGGACGGCAAAGTTTGGTACCACCTTTTGGGCAAATATTTCTGTGGAACTGAATCAGTTTTTGAAGGATTACCAAGTCAAGGCAGCGTCGCCTTAAGAAACCCTGTTTGGGACAATTTCACGTTCGCTGAGTTCATGGCCTATCTGGTCGAACAAGCAGCCAAGATGAACATGTCTGGAACAATATTAGCAGAAGGCTCGTGGACTACAGCAGTCCAGAACGCAGTTGACCAAATACGCAACACGATCGACGACATTTCAGGATTCCGGGAACGCATAAGCGAGGAAATCGAAGGTCATGGGCAGTAAAAGCGCAGAGGGAGTGATGTCCCAGCAAGAACTCGGAGTTTTTATTCAATCTGTGTGCGTACATGGTCTGGATCTGCTTGCGGACCTAGCTCAAGTCCACATTGAAATTGACCATCCTGAACGCGTTATGCAAGCGGACGAACCGAGTTGGGTCGCGCGCTTACGGAAAATACTGTACCACGTGAGGGCGATCACCGGCTGGGAAATCGGTGATGATGTAGAGCACGTTATAGCTCCTGACCTTCGAGCCGCTTTCAAGCAAATGGAATTGGTATGGAATGAATTGCCGGACAGGGATGAGATTTACGAATGGTATCAAGACTACTGGAAACGAGAGGCGGACGAAATTGGAATGTATGATCACCCCACGGGGTACAACCTATTTTACACCTTTGCTTCCGGTATCTCGGGCGATGATAAGACGCGGGCATTAGAGCAACTCTCGATGAGGCTGCACCGGCTTGGGCTAGGATATTTTTACTCGCTGGATTACCTCTCCCAAACGCTAAACAACGAGAGCCATGAAGCCATGAGCGCACGCTTGGTTGAGATTATGCAGCGGCACGTGATAAAGATCTCGGACGGGATGGAGTCGGGAGGCATCACAGCGTGATACCGTCACAGATTAGCAATTGGGACAAACCCGGTTACTTTTCGCCGTTCACATGTCGTTTCACAAACTCAATATCCCCGCCACGCGCCGCCCCATCTCGGCGAACGCCTGCACTTCCTCCACCCTCAGCGCCCGCCCCAGGATGCGCTGCTCGCGGTAGGAGAGCCACTTTTTGAGGACCTGGTAGCCTCCCAGTTGGTAGTTCCAGACGTTTGCGGGGATGTCGCGCCAGTAAGCCCGCTCGTTCAAATACACGTCGAACGTGGTGTCGCCCAGCCCGACGATAGCATCCCCCAGGGCCGCCCGCTCGGCGGCGGTGTAGTCTCGCTCCACTACGCGGCCCTGGCCGGGCATCACGGCGTCGCCGGAACCGTGGTGGCCCCAGCCGGCCGTCACCGCGAAGTCGTCGCCGGCCATGTTGCCGTCATGCTTAGTGGATGGGACGGCGATGGTTGCCATGGCCGGCGTCAGCGCGCCGGACGTTATGCCGGCGACGGGGGTATCGGAGTCCAGCAGCGCGGCCAGCTGCCGGCCCCGGGCCGCCGATGCGGTCAGTTCGTCCGCCGCGCTCGATGCGTTGCCATTACCATCCGGCCAGCCGGGCAGGGGGATGCGCGGCCACTCCATGCGGAGGGCGCCGGCGTTGGCGGCGCGGTATTGGGGATCGTGCAGCACGGCGATGACGTGGTGAAACAGGTCGTCCACGCTCAAGCCCAGCCGGTCCAGGTAGTTTTGCGCGGCCGGGGACAGGTTGGGGCTGCGCTGGGCGCCATCGCTGCCGAGTCCCAGGGAATTGTCGCGCAGCCACATGGGGATAAAGTGCGACCTCCCATTTGAGCCTGTCTCAAAAGTCGGGATGCCGGTTGGGGTGTAGACTGTGAGCAAGCCTG